>NZ_RHIB01000002.1:0-600000 GCF_003710255.1 Alteribacter keqinensis
CTGACGTCAGGGGAGCAAGCTCCCCATCAGTCCGCTCGACTTGCATGTATTAGGCACGCCGCCAGCGTTCGTCCTGAGCCAGGATCAAACTCTCCATAGAAAGTTTGATGTCTCTGACATCATTTAATTCATTCATTGACGGGATAATTTATCATTATCCCACGTTTCGCTTGGCTTTTTGTTTAGTTTTCAAAGGTCACTGTCTTTTGTTTTGCCGTCCGCGTCTCTCGCGGCGACAAGTAATAATATATCACGATAACGTAAGCAGTGCAATAACTTTTTGTGAAAAAGTTTTTTATTTTTTGTCATCGTGTGCTGTTTCCTGTCCCTTTTACCGGGGGCCTGATTTATTATAGAGTTTTATCTCAGGCCGGTCAAGGATATATTTTCATTCTTCACTTCTGCATATCTATTTATATCCTTGAAATGCCCCTGCCTATCCTTTATATCCAATGTAGCAGGAATTAAACCATCAGGGTCTCTATTCTGTATCTACATAATTGCATCGGAAGTCTTTTGAAGCAGCATACCAAATTCAATCATAAACGACTGACTCAACAGAAAAGACACAGGCATAAATCCACCTGTGTCTTCGAACGACCCGTTAATCGATCTTTTTTTCATCTATATAGCTGGAAAAGGTAAACGTCATTACAAAGAACAACACAAAACTAATGAGCAAAATACTGCCACCAACAATGTAATAAATGAGTGCAAATGTTGCGAGCGGGCCACCGGTAATTACTTGTTCCCAGTACATCCCTGTCGGCAGTGTAATGCTGCCAATGATAGCTGACCATACCTGGACCTTGGCAAGCTTTGAGTCTTTCGGTATTGGGAAGAGACGATAAAAAACCGCAAAGGCAAACAGCGACAGCCACCCTACCACCAGAATGTGGGCGTGCATCGGTCTTAACGCATAACTTCCTGCACCGGCCATGTGCGATCCTATAAATGTACCAACAAGCGCAAAAAGTGCAGCAAATCTCAATAACGTACGCGTACGATTCATTCTATCCCCTGCCTTGTTCATTATATTCCCGTTAACTTTATCATAACGGAGACAGCTATTCCTTCACATTTCTTGTAGATTATATGAATGTTTATCCAAAGAATGTTTACGTTAACCATTTTCATTTTCCCGTTGACATTCCACACAAACAAAAGATATTCTATTGTTAACCGATATAACACATCGGTGAACAATAACATATTAACGAGGTGTACATAATGAACACTCACTCATCCAAGTCTCGATTTGCAGCTTCTGATATCACAAAAGCTGCCATGTTTATTGCATTGATGGCAATCGGTGCAAATGCTACTGCATTCATAACAATCGGAACGGTCCCGATGACTTTCCAGCCAGTAGTTGCTATTCTTGCAGGGGCATTGCTCGGCAGTCGGTTAGGATCCTTCTCCATAATTGGCTACACTGTACTCGGCTTAATCGGAGCTCCGGTTTTTGCTCAATTTTCAGGAGGCCCGCAAACGTTTGTTTCACCTACCTTCGGATTTATCCTTTCATTTATTCTAATGGCTTATGTTACCGGAAAGATCGTCGAAAAATCAAAAGGTTCACTTTCTTCTTACATGGCTGCTTGCTTCGCCGGACTTGCTGTAAACTATGTATTCGGCGTGACATATCTATACTTGCATATGGTCTATGTACTGGGGCTGGGAGATGTAACCTATTTAGCTACTTACGCCAGCATGGGCCCATTCTTTATTAAAGACTTTATTTTAACAGGCTTTGCAGCATCGATTTGCCCGCAGATTGCCAGCGCCGTTAACCGCCGGCGTCCCGTACAGCCAGAAAGAGCAGTATCCTGAGTCAGGTTTCTCCCATAATTAATATAGAGAAAGACAAAAGAGCATCCCGCTGACGGATGCTCTTTTTCATTGGCCGTTTTTATATCTTTTAATGCCATTTTCAATAAGACAAATCAAGTTGAAAATGAGGTTACGATCTGCCGCTTTTTACAGAGTAGTCTTGCACTTTCAGGTTACCATCTTCTCCCTCCTTAAATGTAAACCTGACAGTCAGTTTATCTTCAGGGGGATATCCGTACCTCTCGAAGTGACCTCCGGAATCTTTTTCGCTGTTGTAATAGAGGACACTTGCATGTTTTGTTTCCAGAATAACATTGCCTCCATCCCTCCTAAACTCGAAATCATCAAGTGAGATAACAGAGAGTCCCGGGTTTAAGATAGTGTTTTTTACAGCATCGTAATAATTTTGATCTGAAGATTCACTTGTCCTGTAATAGCCTTCTCTGAGATAGTGCTGAAAGGGCTCTTTGTAGACCAGTCCGTTATCTGCTTCTGTAAAGATCGTTGATAAAGCGAGCTCGATTCCTGCTGAAGTAAATGTATCCTCCATATATGTAAAAACCGCATCCTTCTGTGGAAACCTCTCATTGTAATACTTCCCGTCCATTCTTTCATGAGCTTCGAATAAACTTTGGGCTTCTGTTACCGTTTTTACATAATGGTAATGAACCTCATCCTCATCAATCCCCTCCGACTTTGGCAATTCCGTTACAAAGGGCAGACATGCAATAACAATTAATATGACCGCTGCAGCGATCCTGTTTCTTGTCTCTTCTCGCAACCTATCCCCCCTCAAGTTTCACTCTTCTACAAATATAGACGAATCGTGCACCGCAAAAGTTTCAAATCTATTCATTTTCTTCCAATTAATTAGAATTAAAAAAGGTACTGTGAAGAAGTCAACTCCACAGTACCTTAGGTTAATAGTATAAACTTTTACAGAATAACCGCTGCCAGCCATCCGAAAAGGATAAGAGGGATATTAAAGTGAAGGAACGTTGGTACACAGGTATCCCAAATATGATGGTGCTGTCCATCTGCGTTTAACCCTGCCGTCGGACCGAGCGTACTGTCGGATGCAGGGGATCCCGCATCCCCTAATGCCCCAGCTGTACCAATAAGAGCAATTGTTGCCATCGGGCTCAATCCAACTGCTGCTGCCAAAGGAACGAAAATGGCAGCAATAATCGGGATTGTAGCAAATGAAGAACCGATCCCCATTGTAATAAACAGACCGACAACAAGCATTAGTAACGCAGCGAGACTTTTACTGTCTCCTACCCATCCTGCGACAGTATCAACGAGTGCATCCACATGGCCGGTTTCGCGGATTACTTCAGCAAAGCCTCCTGCGGTAATCATCACAAATCCGATGAACGCAAGCATTTTCATTCCGTCTGTCATCAGATTCTCAGATTCATTCAGTGATAACCTGCCGGCAAAATGAAGAACAGCAAAGTAAATATACAATACACCTAATCCTAAAAGGGCACTGAAGATCATTGATTCTGTAAGGACCTGCGTAACGAGCGTGGTCACAATTGCTGCAAGTCCGATCACAACCGATCCGGCAGAATAGCTTGTTTCTTTTACATCATCATCAGTGCGTCTGATTTCCCGGTTTTCGTACTCTCGTGGTTTTCGGTACGTGATAAAAATAGCTGTAAACAGACCGATAACCATCCCCAGAACAGGTAAAATCAACGCTTGGGGTATCATCGACATCTCAACGTCCATTCCACTGTCTCTCATGTTCTCAAACACGATCTCATGAAAGATTAATCCATACCCCGCAGGGATGAGAATGTAAGGTGCTTTCAAACCGAATGTCAGAGCTGTTGCAGCTGCACGACGGTCCATTGTCAATTCGTTAAATACCTTTAAAAGCGGAGGAATCAATAATGGAATAAAAGCAATGTGGACCATTACAACGTTTTGGGACATACACGAAATAATCACAATGATAAACAACAACAGAACTTTTGAATATGTTTTTCTTTTTGTTTCTCCGTCTTTCCCTACGATCCGGATTGCCCATTTAATAAGAAGGTTAGGAAGGCCGGTATAATTAATCGCTACAGCAAAGGCACCGAGCATAGCATAACTTAACGCCACAGTGGCGTTGGTACCAAGGCCTGATGTAAAGATATCAACTGTCTCCATAACAGAGAACCCGGCAACAAGCCCCCCCACCATTGCACCTCCAATCAATGCAACAACGACATGAATCCGCATTAAACTAAGTAAAATCATAACCAGAACAGCAATTACTACCGCATTCATTTGCAAAATCCCCTTTAATGCTTTATTTCTTTATCTCGCTAAAACGATAATGTATGAAAACATCAATTACTTTAACACCGGACCACACTTCTGTCAATTAAAGATTAACATTTTCCATAAGGGCAGTATGCATACGAAAACCCGGAGCATGTATCGCTGCTCCGGGTTCATTATTATGTGATTAATTGCCTTCAGCTTCTTCAATTTCTTCAAGGAGCTTATCCAGAATTGCCGCTCCATCTTCTCCTACATCGTCACGGAAATAGTCCTGCATTGGAATGGCCAGCTCTCTGAATGCGTTTCTTTCTTCTTCAGAAAGTGTATAAATTTCAGTTGGATTGGCATCATCTTCTTCGATAGCCGTTAACAATTCTTCATTCATTTCAAGCTGCATTTCCTGTGCGGCCGGACGCATTTCATCGACTGTTTCATCTACCGCCTGACGGAGATCATCCGGAAGGTCATTATAAAAATCCGCATTTACCGTAGTCATAGCCACGTAAATGTTGTGATCAGAAATCGTCATGTGATCTTGTACTTCATGGAAATTCGCATCCTCAATAAAGAAGATCGGATTTTCCTGACCGTCAACGTTACCTAACTGCAGACTGGAATAAAGCTCTGCCCAGCTCAAAGGTGTAGGATCGGCACCATATGCTTCATAGGAGCGGAGGATCAAAGAAGATTCCTGCGTTCGCATTCTGAATCCTTCAAAGTCAGATGGTTCACGAAGCTCTCGGTTTCCTGTCCACTGCATGCCGCCTTCAGACCAGAAGGCGAGTGGTTTTACATTACGTTCTTCGTATTTCGCTGCCAGATCCTCATTTAACGCTTCACTTTCATTTAACACCTGGTAGTTTACGTCTTCATCATCGGAGAACAGAAACTGCAAGGCGAAGAGCTGCCCTTCACGAACGGTAGTTCCTGTGAAACCCGGTGACACAATGGCAAATTCAACGCCTCCGTTCTGAATCATTTCAAACTGGTCAACTTCACTTCCAAGACCGCCGAACTCATATACGCTCGTTGTGATCCGGCCATCTGTTTTTTCTTCCAGAAGCTCAGCAAATTCGCGTGCATACTCATATTGCAGCTGTCCTTCGTACTCTTCTGTGGCAAACCGCAGTTCGTATGTTTCATCTCCATCCCCGTCTGCTGCACCATTATCTGTACCAGCGTCTTCATCAGAACCGCAGGCAGCCAGTACAAACCCGAGTGATAACACACCACTCGCAAGTAAACCTCTTTTCATTGACATGTAAAATTACCCCCATTGTTTTTTTATGTGAAATTCACCCTTACAACAAGTAAAGAAAGAAGAGCGAAATTTCTTCAAATAAAATCACCAGAATTCCTATAAAGAGCAAAATGATAATATACGGCGGTGTCCCTTTTATGACATCAAGGTAGGATTTATTAAAAACCGCACTCGCTGTGAAGATATCAACTCCAAACGGCGGTGTTGCCGACCCCAGAGCTGCCTGATAGGTAATGACAACCCCCAGATGAACAGGGTCAATTCCAGCCTCCATTGCCGGGCGCCAGAAGATTGGTGTTAAAATCAGGATGACAACAATCGGGTCTACGAACATACATCCTATAAAGAAGAAAAGTGCAATGATCATTAATACATAAAGGGCCGATGGGTCAGTTCCCATGACTGCTTCTGTGAGCATCTGTGGAATTTGCGCATAGGATATTACCCAGGAGAAGGCCTGTCCGCCGGCAACGAGCACGAATACAGCAGATGTTACAAGCCCTGTAGATAAGGCGATTCCAGGAATGTCCGTCACTTTAACGGAACGGTAGATAACAACTTCCAGGAGCAGGGCATAGAGTACCGCCACTCCGGCTGCCTCCGTAGGGGTAAAGTAACCTGTGTAAATACCGCCTACGATAATAAAAGGAAAGCCAAGAGGAAGAAGAGCTTTTCCGGTAAGGCTGAAACGAACGTTCCAGGGAGCTTTCTCCACGAGAGGTATATTGAAAATCCGCGCATGTATGTAAGCATAGATAGCAAAGCAAATAAAAATCAGCAGCCCCGGGCCAATTCCCGCAATAAACAGGTCACCGGTAGACGTCCCTGTAACAAGAGCATAAATAATCATCCCGATACTCGGCGGGATAAGAAGAGCTACATCACTCGCATTAATAATAAGCGCGATAGCACTGGAATCTTTATACCCTACTTTCAGCAGCCTCTCCCGCATGGGTTTCCCAATGGCAACAACCGTCGCCTGTGTGGAACCGGAAATGGAGCCGAACAACGTACAGGCAGCTGCAGTTGTAATCGCATACCCACCTCGGAGATGCCCGACAAATGAGCCTACAAAGTCAAGCAGCCGGCGTGAAGTCTTACCTGTAGACATTATGTCTGCTGCAAAAATAAACAAAGGAACAGCCAGAAGCACATAAGCTGATACCCCCTCTACAAGCTGGCCCGCCATCATCATTGGATCCAGGTTGTCAAAATAGATAAGCATGACGACGAGAGGAGCTACAATCAAAGGAATCATCATTGGAAAGCCCAGAAGAAGTAAAATTACCATAATGGCAAGTAAAGTCCAAACCATGTCCGTTTTCCTTTCTCTATTCACATTTTATTGTTCGTCATAATCTTTTTTGTCCTGCGCCAGATACACTTCCTCATTCACAATGTTGACCCACATGTTTCTAAGAAATTGAATGCCCCCGAGAACCAGACCCAGCGGAACAAACATAACCATAATCCAGATTGGAATTTGAAGTGCGGCTGTTGTACGACCCGAAGCATAGGTGGACATCATATACTCATAGGCAAAGTACGCAATAACAAAGAGGACGATAGCTGAAACCAGAGGATTCAATATGGATAGTGCCTTTTTCACGATCTTTGGAGATAAATCAAAGAAAGCCGACATCGTAATGTGTCTCCCTTTCCTGGCAGCATAACTGATTCCCATAAACGTAGCCATGATTACCGCAAGTCTGCTGATTTCCTGGGAGAAAGCCCAGCTTGATCCGGTGAGTTCACGACTGATCACATTTCCGACAGTCATAATTGCAATCACAATAATTGACCAGCTCAGAATAAACTTCTCAACCCAATGGAGCATGGCATCTGCTTTTTTTAAAATGGTCACTACTGTACCTCCTTTCAATATTCAGTTTTCTGATAAATTTACTTGGTATTCAATAAGATGCAGTTTGCAGTGAGCATGAAAGAGCATTATGTAAAAAACTGAACAAAAGCCAAAGCTACAGCCAGTACTTAACATCATAACGAAGCAGGACTTTTTGCACAAAGACTGTAAATTCTCATATTACGCCATTTTCAGGAAAATCAGCCCAAGCGGGATACTGGCATGAACACAATGAAGATATACAAGCCACATCGCCGGAATATTCCTTAATACTAAAGGACGATATGCCTATTCCCTTTTTACACTCCTTTTTAACCACTTTTTTCTATTGAAGCTTCACAAGCCATCATAAAACGGGATTTCAGGATAAGAAGAAGTTCATGATATTGGATTGTCGCTAATGAATAACCGCTGCATACTTAATTCACAAAAAAGAAACCCGGCCCGACAGAGACCATCGAACCGAGCGTCAATACCTTTGCTTTAATTACCTTTTTCCAATATTCATAACCGTCTCAGCTATTGTCCTTACCATCGTTCCTGTCCCGCCGCGTGGTCCCACAGCAGTTCTGCCCTCCTGCCATGCGGTACCTGCAATATCAAGATGAACCCAAGGTGTGTCTTCAGCAAATTCTCCAATAAACAAGCCTGCTGTAATTGTACCCGCCTGCCGACCCGGAGAATTATTAAGGTCTGCCACATCCGATTTTTTCACCATATCCTTATAGTCCTCATCATTCGGCAGGGACCAGACACGCTCGCCCGCCCGCTCACTCGCATCATGTACCTCGCTCATAAGGTCCACATCATTCGTTATTGCAGCTGTCATCACACTTCCCAGTGCCACTACTGCCGCCCCTGTGAGAGTGGCTACATCAATGATCGCTTTGGCACCTGCCTGTCTGGCATAGGTTACTGCATCAGCCAGAATTAAACGTCCTTCTGCATCTGTATTTAACACTTCGATTGTTTTTCCGCTCATTGACGTGATGACATCGCCTGGTTTTAACGCCTGACCGTTAATCAGGTTTTCGGTAGAAGGAATGACTGCCATCACGTTTACTGACGGCTTCTCTTCCATAATAATCCGCATCGCTCCCAGAACCGTGGCGGCACCTCCCATATCCATCTTCATTGTCTTCATCCCATCACGGGTTTTTAGGGAATACCCTCCGGAATCATAGGTGAGCCCTTTGCCTACAAGAGCTGCATCCCATTCCTGTGAGTCAGGATTTCCCCGATACTTCATCGTTATAAACCGCGGAGGCTCATCCGAACCTTTAGCAACAGCCAGCAGTGCCCCCATTTCCATAGACTCGATTTCCTCTTTACCGTAGACATCAACCTCCACATCGTACTCACTCCCAAGCCTCAGGGCCTCTTCTGCAAGAATGGACGGCGTCATAAAATTAGCCGGGGTGTTAACGAGCCGCCTCGCTTCGTTTGTGGCCTTTCCCTGAACAAGACCGCTTTGTACTGCTGTTTCAATACTCTTCCGGGATTCTGAAAACACCTTTACGTGCAGCTCTGCCTTTCTTTTATGATTTTGTTTATATGTATCAACTTCGTATGAGCCCAGCTCCAGGCCTGCAGCAAATTGCGCGTAACAGTCCACACCGCCTCCGAAAGAATCAATCAGCAGCAAACTTGAATTTACTTTTTCCTTTGCTAAAAAGCGGTAGAGTGAAGCGCCGGTCCGTTCTGCTTTTTTCACAGACCAGTTCTCTTTTTTTCCCAAACCTGCTATAACTACATCTCCTGCTCTTGCCATCAAAATATGAATGCTGCCTGCATCACTCCAGGCTGGATGCTTTTCCTGCACACTTTGCAGCACCTGAGCCAATGATTCATCCATACTGCCCAAGTCTTCTCTTTGATCACTGAACATGCCGTAAACAACAGTCTCGTCCGATCCTCTGTCCCATTTTTCATTCCAGGAAATTTTCATTTTTATAGCAACTCCTTCAGTAATTATTTTTAACCGACTATGACTGTAAGACTTCTTTAAGGAATGTGAAATTCCTTTTATTTAAGCTGTTTTCGTCTGGATTGTTTTTACCAAGTAAATTCCGCTTCAGGCGGACGCTTTCCTCGGGCATCGCTTCAGCCTCCTGAAGTTGCCTTCTGCTTCTTCCTCTACTAGCTTAGTCTTCGATGCACATGCGTCGAAGCAACTCGCAGCTAATTCATGCTGTAATGCTCGTAGCTGATGCTATCCCCGCCGGAGTCGCCCCCTTTCGCTCCATAATTAATATTGACAAAACAACAATGTTTTCGAAAAGAGCTTTTATTTATAACAAAAGATCTATTCACTGCCTTTTAATGAGTTGTGATATAATTATGGTTAAAAATAATAACTGAATGACTTTTTAAATAAGCGTGAAAGGGTATACCCTGAATGACAAACTTCAATGAAGAAAGGAATAATCCAATTGACTGAATTACTCACGAACTTTCCTCTTTGGGCCGCTTTGAGCGCGATCCTTTTAGCGCAATTTATAAAAGTACCCCTGCAATATATTGCATCCAGAAGGTTTGACTGGACACTTTTAACAAGTACCGGGGGAATGCCGAGTTCCCACTCAGGTGCTGTTACGGCTCTTGCTACAGCAATCGCCCTGCAGGAAGGTCTTGGTTCTCCATTCTTTGCCATCGCAGCGATATTTGGAATTATCGTGATGTTTGATGCAACCGGCGTCCGCTGGCATGCGGGCGAACAGGCTACTGTCGTAAATCAGCTTGTAACGGATTTTAATAAAATAATGGAGGAAATGAAAGCATGGCCGACAAAGGAAGAAAAAGAGAAGCAAAAAGAACTCAAGGAACTTCTCGGTCATCAGCCTATTGAAGTATTCTTCGGAGGTGTTCTCGGAATTGTCCTGACCTTCATTCTTCATGCCCTGGTTTTTTAATTTCCTTTGCACCTCCTTTAATGAAAACAAAAAAAAGCGATCCTCCAGGTATTGATTTACCTGTTGGGATCGCTTTTTTAATTTACGTCACGAAATACCTGAACAGCTTCGTCTTCATTTAAATTAATCAGATCCTGCTCACTCAGACGCCCGTCACCTTTTTCAACAACGTAAACATTAATGGTTTGTTTGCCCCATTGAGAATAGACGTCGTCGACTGTTTCGTAGTATAAGTCAATTTTGTTTCCTTTTATAGCAGAACCGGTATCAGCAACAACTCCGAATCCATAACCAGGAATATAGAGAATGGTTCCTATAGGAAATACACTCGGGTCAGCTGCGATTGTAGAATAAAGATCCCGCTTTACTTTGACCCCGCTGTAAGTAATGCCATATTGGGGGTGTTCCTCTGTCTTTCCTGTAGACTCCACTCCGGCTGTATAACCGGTAGCAACGACAGAGTGAGAAGGATACTGTGTCCAATCCCGGGAGTTTTCCAATGTTTCTGCAGGTGGTCCTCCGTTTGTCTCGTAAAGGTTCCACGTCTTCACAGCCTGTATAGAAGGCAACTCTCTTGAACGATTGTAGACAGTTCTATTTACCGCACCATTTACTTCAACTTCATCAATCCGGTTTTCCTGGCGTTGTTCAAGCCAGCGGCTGATATCGTCCGGCTTTACATTCGTAAGGTTTATAAAAGTGGCCATCAGCGCACCGATAAGTAAGGTTGTAATTAACAGACCCTTTCCTGCTCTTCTTACAGCAGTAAGCATCTTTTTCACTCCTCTCACCTAACAGGATGTCCATTTGAGTGAAAGAATATGCAGTGAAATGATGGCAGTTAATAACTGCACAGCAGATTGGCCGTAGAGTGTCCCGTGCCATAACCAGACGAGCAAAAAACAAAAAGAACCTGCCCCAGCCGGAGCAGATTCCATTTTCTTTATATTTAAGGGTACATTACCGGAGCATTTGGTCCAAGCGGCATACCGGTTAAAATCCATACGATAAACATGACAATCCACATTATTGTAAAAGCAATCGAATATGGAAGCATAGTTGCAATAAGGGTTCCAATTCCCACCTTTTTATCATACTTCTGCGCAAAGGCGATAACGATGGCGAAGTACGGCATCAGTGGTGAAATGACGTTTGTTGTGGAATCGGCAATTCGGTAGGCGAGCTGAGTCGCTTCCGGTGAAATTCCCATCATCATCATAAGCGGTACGAAAACCGGAGCCATAAGAGCCCATTTTGCCGACGCACTTCCGATAAACAGGTTAATGAAACCTGCCACAATGATGAAAGCAATTAAAAGCAGTATGCCCGCATCCTCAAGGCCGAGACCCTGAAGCAACTCCGCACCTTTCACACTCATAACAAGTCCGAGGTTGGTTTCTGCGAAGTAAGCCACAAACTGACCGGCAACGAAAGCTAGTACCACGTACATTCCCATGGCAGCCATCGTATCGGACATTTGATTGGCTACATCTTTGTCTGACTTAATCTCATTTGTTACACGTCCGTAAACGTAACCCGGTATAAAGAACATAAGCAGGATTACAGGAACGAGAGATTCAAGGAAAGGGGCCAGTGAGACAATTAAATCGCTGTCCGGGTCACGTAAAGGTGCCCATTCAGGGACAACAAGCAACGCGATGGCTCCCATAGTAACAATAAAGGAAAGACCTGCTGCTTTAAGACCTTTTCTTTCAGTCGCATTAAGCTTGTCCGGCTCATCACCGATTCCGCCTTCATATTTACCAAGACGCGGCTCTACGATCTTTTCAGTAATCAGTGTACCAACAATCGTAAGCACGATTACACTCACGATCATGAAGTAATAGTTCATGGCAATGTTCATGCCCTCTGCGTAAGCCGGGTCCACAATTTCAGCTGCAGCAATCGTTAAATTACCGAGCAGCGGATCAAGTGAAGTCGGAAGCAGGTTCGCACTGAAGCCTGCCGAAACACCTGCAAAGGCTGCGGCAAGTCCGGCAAGAGGGTGTCTTCCGAGCCCCGCAAAAAGGACTGCCCCAAGTGGTGTGAGGACCACATAACCGGCATCAGCTGCCATACTGGACATAATACCGCCAAAAACGAGTGCGGCTGTAATCAGCTGGTTCGGAACGCTCATGACAAGTCCGCGAAGCGCTGCGGAAATTAGTCCGGAACGTTCAGCAATACCAATACCAAGCATTGTAACAAGCACAGTTCCAAGTGGTGCGAAGCCGACGAAGTTATCAACGGCACTTTCAAAGATATAACGGATCCCCTCAGCATTCATCAAACTGTTGACTTCAATAATGCCTTCCTCGGGATCCGGGTGTTGAACAGACGTACCAAGGGCAGAGAATAACCCTGACGCCAGGATGACCATAAGGGCAAAGATTGCAAAAAGCGTGACAGGGTGCGGAAGCTTGTTACCTGTACGCTCAATACCATCCAGAGACCTCATGAGAAGTCCGTTTTTATTGTTCTTCCCCATTTAAATCTCCCTTTCATTCTGGTTTAAAATAATGTAAAAATGGCAACTAAACATGATTATACGAAATTTTCCACTGATAATGAATCGTTTTTTAAACATCCAAACTAAAGCGAACGTTCATAATATTAACACGAATCTTGTCGGAGACGCTTGGGCCGAACAAGATTACACATAATTTTACAATCGAATAAAGTACAGGGAGGGGTGAAACACGTTTGATTAACCGGTTGGAACACCGTATTAACGGCTTCAGCTTCCTCATTGACGGAAGTGACCCGCCCCCAAAAGAAAAACCCTCCTTCATATAAGGAGGGTTTACTCATTAAAACATTTGATATCCACGTTCACGCAGCATACGGATCGTAATCCCGGAAAGAATTGCTCCTGCCATCCCTGCCGACAAAACGATAATGTCCGCAAGTTTAAGATTAACAAACGACTGGCCAAGCTCTGAAAAGGCCATCCCCGGAGATGTGAAATAGGTGAAAAATCCAACACTGTCTATAATGAAAATAACGACGATCGGGTAGATCACTGCCATCACCCAGGTGGAACGAAGCAGCATATTTAATATAAATCCGATTCCAAAAAACAGTACCAGGAAAAGGACAATTGAAATTATGAGTTGCGGTATACTAATCATCGGTCGTTTCACCCCCATACAAATCCGCAAAAACACGCGGTACAACCAAACTTTAGTTTACTGCTATACCGTCTCAAGAGTCAAATGAATTTTCTTTGAACAAGATGCACAGGGGAAGAACGGTGCTTATTTGTCATATTCTCTTAAATCTTAGACTGTGATAAAAATTATCGTTGTTTTTATAAATGTTTATTACAGGAAGTGTGCCACACTCCTGCGAGTGCAATGAGCCTTCACCTCATGAATTGGCTTCGAGCTGAAACCTGCGAAGCATAACTGGCAGAGGAAGAAGCAGAAGCAGTGGTGCTTCATATGCAAGGAGGGTCACCCCGTCACCCTGAAATCGAAGGGCATGGAGGCATCATCCACATACACGCTTAACAAAGTAAATAAAATAAAAGCCCTGTCCGTTAACGAACGGACAGAGCACAATAACAAGTATAATTGCCTTTTTCTAAGCAGTGAGGAGGAAAACTTATCGCTTCTGGTATTGTCTTCCGGTACCGTGACAACGGTCGCATGTTTCTGAACCACCAAGCAGCAATTGGAAATACCCTTTTCCTGTACAATATCCACACTCACCAGGCTTTAGACGATGCTTTGGAAATGCCATGGTTACTCTCCCCCTTTGTTGTTTATCTCAAATATATCTGAACTTTCTGATAATATAACAAGTTTCTTTACTAAAGCAAAGTGCCAAATTCAATCGTTTTAGCCCATGTAAGCGCAAACATAAGGGTTTCTCTCCTTTTTTCTCTCTCAATCAAAGCAAAAAAATGTTCAGGGAAGCCCCTGAACATTTTAGTAATGCAATTTTTACTAAAGAATATTAAGTTTTCCTTTTTTAAGAACAAGAGGCATCCCGCCAAGAAGGAACAGGTAGCGGTTGTCGATCATTTTTTTCACAGCTGATGCTGAAGATCCGTATACTTTACGGGATCCCACGAGACCGATTGCTTCTTTTCCTCCAAGGGACGCAACTGTACCTTTAATTTCCGGTTTGAACTCATCCATTTCACCTTTACCTGTAATAAGGTGCTTCAGGTTGTTGGCACAAGTGTAAGCCTGCTGAATCGCAATTTGTGCAGTCGGCGGGTATGGACGGTTAATCTCTTCATTAATGATAAGAGCACAGTCCCCGATGATAAAGACATCATCATGATGAGGAGCACGAAGGTCTTTTTCCACCTTAACTCGACCGCGCATCGCTTCAAATCCGCTGTCTTCAACGATTGCGTTTCCGCGCACCCCTGTTGTCCATACTACTGTGTGGGATTTAATCTCTTCACCATCAGCAAGGAGGACGCCGTTTTCTGTTACTTCTTTGATTGGTGTGTTGATTTTAAATTCAACACCGCGGCTTTCAAGAAGGTTCATAGCGTACTCTACAAGCTCTTCATCAAATCCCGGCAATGCTGTTGGCGCTGCTTCAACAGAAATAATCTTCACTTTTTCACGATCAATATCATACTCTTCACATAGTTCAGGAACACGCTCAGACAGTTCCCCAACGAACTCGATACCCGTGAAACCGGCACCTGCTACTACAAAAGTAAGGTACTCGTCGTGCTTTACATCATCGTTGTTATAGCTCGCGAATTTATATTCAATGTGCTCCCGAATTAATCTTACGGAGTTTACACTTCGGATCGCAAAGGCGTGTTCATGTACACCAGGAATTCCGAAGGTTTCAGGCTCAGAACCAAGTCCGACAACGAGGTAGTCGTACTCTAGCTCTCCATTTTCAAGGATTACTTTTTTCTCTTCACGCTTGACTTCTTTTACTGCGTCTTTAATGAAGTTTACTTTGTTTGTATCGATAACACTGTCAATTTTCATACGTGTTTTATCATGGTGCAGTGTACCTGCTGCAGGCTCGTGCAGCCATGTAGTCTGATAGTGGTAATTATGCTTGTTTACCAGTGTAATTTCCGCTTCCTGATGCATCCCGGCTTTAGTTAGACGTGAAGCTGTCATAATTCCAGCGTATCCCGCACCTAAAATGACAATTCTTGGTTTTCTCTTCACAGTTCTCACTCCATTTCTAAATTACTCTCCATTTTCCCGGTTTCACATTGAATAAAGCATTTATATTTCATCCACGCAAATGGATATATGAAAAGGAGAGTTATAAGTTTGTGATGTAATTCACGTAATAGGGTACAAAAAAACAAGAAAAATAAGTTCAATGAAACGTGGTTGTTTTTGTTGCTGTAAACTCCATCTACAATCATATTCATTTCCTGTTTACATTTCAACCGTTTTGTGAACTTTTTCCGAACATTTTCATCTAATAATAATATTTCCATAGAATCTCATATATATGTTTCCGTTTACTTTCTTTTTTTAACCAGTAAACCCTGTTTACATTGAGTTATTATAATATTCTGATTTGAACGTATGTTCCTTGCGTATTTCCTTTTCTTCTATCCCTGTTACGTTTATACTGAATAGAGTAGATGTGTAAATTTTTTTCTGGAGGTGTCAGTTTTGTCAAAAGAAAGAGAGATTTACGATATTACCATTATTGGTGGAGGGCCCGTTGGGATTTTCACTGCTTTTTACGGTGGCATGCGCCAGGCCAAAGTGAAAATTATTGAAGCAATGCCTCAATTAGGCGGGCAGTTATCCGCCTTGTATCCGGAAAAGTTCATATATGATATAGCCGGCTTTCCTAAAGTACGTGCTCAGGAGCTTGTAGACAGCCTTGTTGAACAGGCCGGACAGTTCGAGCAGACGGTCGCTTTGGAACAAGCTGTAGAGAAGGTCGAAAAAGGGGAAGACGACATTTTTATCCTGACTACAGATAAGGAAGTGCACTATTCCAAAACAATCGTCATTACAGCCGGGGTAGGTGCATTTAAGCCCCGAAAGCTTGAAATTGATGGTGCCGAACAGTATGAAGGAAAGAACCTTCATTATTTCGTTAATGATTTAAATAAGTTTGCCGGTGACCGCGTCTTATTAGCAGGGGGCGGTGATTCTGCTGTAGACTGGACACTCATGCTTGAAGATATTGCCGAAAAAGTGACGATCGTTCACCGCCGAAACAAATTCCGTGCCCATGAACACAGTGTGAATCAGCTGATGGACTCGGATAAAATCAATGTCCGTACCCCGTATACCGTTGAAAAACTTCATGGTGACGGTGAAAAGATAACGGCTGTCGACATCAAGATGAAAGACAGTGATGAAGTTGAAACCGTAGAAGTGGACGCAGTCATTGTCAACTACGGCTTTGTCTCCGCCCTCGGTCCGATTAAAGAGTGGGGTCTGGAAATTGAAAAAAACTCCATTGTTGTTAACTCTAAAATGGAAACAAACATTAAGGGTATTTATGCTGCGGGTGACGTGGCTACCTATGATGGTAAAGTGAAGCTGATTGCCTGCGGATTTGGCGAAGCACCAATTGCCGTCAACAATGCAAAAGCTTCGATTGACCCAAAAGCGAGGGTTTTCCCAGGACACAGTTCCAGCATGTTCCCGCAATAAGGGTTTTATTGTCTATCCTCGAAGGCAGACAGATCAGGTTTGTTCATAAATTCACATAAGGTAGCAGAGTCTTTACTTATAGGATATGCCGGTTCCTGTCAACGGGGAACCGGCATTTGTCTTGACTTCTTTTAAGTTTCGCTCCGCCCACGGAAGCGGATTGGGAATGAATTCACAACAAACACAAACCCTTCATATCTTAACCCGGCAAATCTTCATAGAAAGTCAATAAAGTCCTCTGCCGCTTGTTCTCAACCCACCTCCTCATTGAGTCCAAATGAAAACCAACCCCTGCTGGAGTTGGTTTGTATGTTTAGCAATCTTCAGGTGTTCCTTTATTGGTAGCTGTTCTGAATGAGGCACCACAGCCGCATGAGGCAATGGCATTGGGATTGTCTAATGTAAATCCTCCGCCCATCATGTTCTGCTTGTAATCAATTTTAACACCATCCATAACCGGGATGCTCTCTTTGTCCATGACCACTTTTATGCCGTGTAACTCGAACGTTTCGTCGTCGGCATTCACTTCTGTATCAAAGCCCATTCCATAGGACAAACCGCTGCATCCGCCGCCTTTAACCCCGACGCGAAGGAAGCTGTTATGATTCTCTTCTGCTTTCATCATCTCTTTGATCTGGGTTGCTGCTGCTTCGGTAATATTCAGCATTTTTGCCCCTCCTTTCATATCTTTCCATTATATCGTCTAAAGCCGGTACCGTAAAGCTGATTGGTTTCTTAAAAATTTCAGGTCCTGCCCAGCTCTTCTCTGAACTGCATGAGCAGATTATGATAACGGTCAATCTCTTTACTATATTCCAAAACAGTAGGATGGTCACGGCCATGGGCTTCAGCTGCTCTCACCATTTCTATTCGCAGCTTCTCAATCTCCCGCATAAGTTCAGTTAACTTTCGTTCACGTCCCTGATCCGTTTCTTCAATCACAACCATCCCCTCCTTTTATATACATGCTTGCATACTTACCCCCTATTTTACACCACTCACCTGAAAACGGAACAGTAAGTCGCTCAATCTTTAGAAAGTTATTCACTTCCAGGTCACACAAGTGTATTTGGTCATTACTGTTTTACATGATTGTAAAATTGATGATAAGATAGACGGAGAGTTTTGACAAAACACTGTTTTCAGGTGCTGCAGCATATACCGTTAACCGGTCGCAAAACGATCGATGGTCATATAACAGAATGGGGGAAATTCCATGTCAATTTTGTTAATGGATCAAGAGTTAAAAAAGATTCAGGACAAAGTAGTAAATGGTGAGAGACTTACAATTGAAGACGGCCTTAAACTTTACGAAACAGAAGACTTTCTTGGAGTAGCGCAGTTAGCCAATATGGTAAACGAGCGTAAAAACGGCAAGAACGTCTACTTTATCGAAAACATGTACATCAATCCTACAAACGTCTGTGAAGCCAGCTGTGCGTTTTGCGGATTTAAGCGTAAGCCCGGTGAAGAAGGGGCCTACACCATGCACGAAGAAGAACTGCTTAAATATGTGGAAGACCGCTGGAATGACAACATCCGTGAATTTCATATCGTAGGCGGACACAATCATCAGGTGCCGTTTGATTACTACCTTGACACGATCCGCACATTGAAAAAGCACTACCCACAATGTACGGTCAAGGCTTATACAGGAGCAGAAATTGAGTTCTTCTCTCGTATCTCCGGTCTCAGTATGAAAGAAGTGCTTCAGGAACTTGTTAAAGCCGGTCTTGACACTCTTCCCGGCGGTGGCGCTGAAATCCTGACAGAGCGTTACCGTGCGAAAATGAGCCCTGAAAAAGCATCAACTGATGAGTGGCTGGAAGCTCACGAGCTTGCTCATGAGCTTGGTCTTAAAACACATGCCACGATGCTTTACGGTTCTATTGAAACAAAAGAAGAGCGTTTGATTCACATGGACCGTCTTCGTCAGCTTCAGGATAAAACGAACGGCTTTATGGTGTTTATTCCATTAGCGATGCAGCCAAGAAGTGTGAACGCAAATCTTACACGCCGTACATCTGCTTATGATGACCTGCGTACGATTGCCATCAGCCGTCTCATGCTTGATAACTTTGATCATATTAAAGCTTACTGGATCAACATCGGTCCTCAGCTGACTCAAATGGCTCTTTCATTCGGATCATCGGACATTCACGGTACACTTATCGAAGAACGTATTTCTCACGCTGCGGGCGCTTTAACATCACAAGGCCTGACGCGAAAAGAACTGATCCATCTCATTAAAGGGGCAGACAAGAAACCAGTCGAGCGTGATACATTCTATAACGTCATTAAAGAATATTAAGATACACAAAACCCTGATGCGTTTATGCATCAGGGTTTTTCTTTGAAATATTACGTTTTCTGTTTTTGTGTAAATCAATTGTTGCTAATCGCAGAAATTGAAGATGAAGCCTGCATGCCCTTCGCTTTCTGCGGCGGTGCCCCCACGCCCACAGCAGTCTCTGATAGAGTACCCTGCTTTAACACGCTTAAGACCGGACTTGTCTCGGAATGTAAACTCCGTCACAAATTACTTCTGCGGGGCCTGTCATCCAAACTTCCCCTTCAAGGTCCCAGCGGATGGTTAAGTCCCCTCCAGCAAGGTGAACCGTAATTTCCTCGTCACGCTTTGAATACCCGTTTAATACAGAAGCTACAGCTGCCGCACAGGCGCCTGTACCGCAAGCCTGGGTAATTCCCGAGCCGCGCTCCCAAACACGGAAGTGCATCTCATTGGAAGATACGATTTCAACGAATTCAACGTTCACCCAGTCTGGAAAACGTATATCTTTTTCGATTACCGGTCCGAGTGTTGTCAATGGGGCCTGGTTAATATCATCAACAAAAAACACCGCGTGGGGATTACCCATGGAGATTGCTGTAAGGGAAAGTTCTTCCCCTCCTGCCTCAAAAGGTTCCGCTACTACTATTTCTGCATTTTCCCCGATCATTGGGATGGCCTTCCGTTCCATAACAGGCTGCCCCATATTGACAGTCACTGCTTTAACTTTCTCATCGGCCAATTGAACTTCGGCCGTAACATTTCCACTTTTCGTTTCAATTGTCATTTCCGTACTGTTCACAAGTCCTCTCTCAAAGGAAAATCTGGCTACACACCGAAGACCGTTTCCGCAGTTTTTTGCTTCTGATCCGTCATTATTAAAAACCCTCATCCTGACATCAGAGGTTTCAGACGGCCCAATCAGGATCATTCCGTCAGAACCGATTCCCTGAAACTGATCAGCCACTTCGACTGCCAGGGAAGGCAGCTGCTCCTCTTGGAGTGTTACCTCAAACTCGTTGATATAAATGTAATTATTTCCAAGTCCATGCATTTTTGTGAAAGGCACTTTCATGTTCATCACTCCATACTTCTTTATATTACCTTAATGGTTCAGACGTCCAGAAATAGTCGTCGTCTGCTTCAAGGATGATCATCGTTTTTAAACAGCATGGCATGTTGAGCCTTTGCTTTACATGCTCTTTCGCTCTTTCCAGATCGCGGTTTTTCATATTTGTAAGAACATTCTCTTCTCCGCAGAACGGGCATTCAGAAAGGTAAATGTCGCCCATTTGCTTATCATAAGGCCATGTATGACTAAAAGGAATCACTTTCATATGCAGTCTCACTCCCTTGCGTTGATTTTAGCATGTATAGATGAGGAAAACAGCTTCTCTAATACCATTGAAGCTTTATTAAAAAACGTTGACTGAAGCGCCATGATACCTGTGTTTAACAGAGGCAAATAAAAAAAGTGCCTCACCAAGGCATCGATCCGCCTTATGAGACACCCTCTCTTCATTAAAACATTGGATTTTCTTCCAGATGTTTATAAATATTATCGTAAAGCTCGTCGTTCGTGTCACCAGTCACTACGTCTCCATTTACAAGGGCAAAACGCTTTCTGGCACACTGACCGCAAAAGCTAAGACATCCATATTCAATCACATCGAGGTTCGGATCTTTTTCAAGACGTTCGCGAACTTCCTGCGTTCCGCTTGCCAAGTTACTAACGCAAAACTCGATTATTGGTTTCATTCCTGCATCACCTCTTCGATGGTCAACCATAATCCTATCGTCTCACATATACCGTGTCAACATTCACGCTTATGATCGTGTAAAAAATTCGTAAAAATATTGTTATTTCGACAAAAAGTTGATAAACTTTAAACGTAGTAAAACGTTTACATATATTTCAACGTGTTTATAATCAAGGGGTCTGCCCCTTGTATATAGGGAGATACGCACATCCAAGAGGAGGCTGATCGTGTGAGAGATTTACTTATTTTAGGCGGCGGGTATGGCGGTTTACGGGTCATTCAACGGCTGCTTGCACAGAAAGACTTAAAGGATGTAAACATTACGTTAGTGGAAAAAGAGGCTTATCATAGTCTGAAGACGGAGTTTTACGCACTGGCTGCCGGTACTGTTGCCGATAAGCACCTTCGTGTAGCCTTTCCAAACGATGTCCGCCTTGAACTTAAATATGAAACCGTTACAGGTATTCACCTTGACGACAATAAGGTTGAACTGGCAAGCCGCGAGGAACTTTCATACGATGACCTTGTGATTGGTCTTGGCTGTGAAGATAAGTATCACGGTGTTCCAGGAGCAGATAAGTATACCCTCAGTATTCAGACAATGAGACGCTCCAGAAAAACCAACCAGGTTATTCAAGCCATCCATAATGGAGGAACAGTCGCCATTGTCGGTGGGGGCCTGAGCGGGGTTGAGCTTGCCAGTGAACTTCGTGAAAGCCGCCCTGACCTTAAAATCAAGCTCTTTGACCGCGGGGAAAACATTCTCTCCATGTTCCCGGCGAAACTCTATAATTATGTAACGGACTGGCTCATCAAAAACGACGTTGAAATCATTAATAAAGCCAACATTACAAAAGTAGAAGAGAATGTTTTGTATAACCATGATGAAGCTATCTCGACTGATGCCATTATCTGGACTGCAGGAATTCAGGCCAACAAGCTTGTGAGAGAGCTTGATGTGGATAAAGATAACCAGGGCCGTGTAAACGTAACCGAGCACCACTTAATCCCGGGATATGAAAACGCTTTTGTTGTCGGTGACTCTGCACGGTTAAAACAGGCACCATCAGCTCAGCTTGCGGAAGCTCAAGCCGAGCAAATTGCCATGCTTCTTCAAAAGAAGTGGAACGGCGAAGAGTGGCCGAAGGAATTGCCGCGTATTAAGCTGAAAGGCGTTCTCGGCTCACTTGGAAAAAAACACGGTTTCGGTTTAATGGGAGAAAAATCATTAACAGGCCGTGTACCGCGAGTACTCAAATCCGGTGTACTTTGGATGTATAAATATCACTCAGGATCGTAAAAACAATATAACGATTGTCAGGAAGAGACATTTCCTCACTAAAAAAAGCCTCCAACAGCGGAGGCTTTTTATTTGTCTCTGTTAAAGGTAGATGCCAATTTACACTCATGGCACTTTCCAAGGACCGCTCGATACTGAGCGTATTGCAATTATGGGATCTCCCCGGAACACAAAAACCATGGAAAAAAACCTCCCGGCACATGCTTCTTCCATCACCCTGAGGCTTGAGACGTATTTTCAGCAGCAGACTGATGCTGCTTAATTTTTTCATAAATACTTGAAAGCTTCGGATTTCCTTCAGCCACCACTTCACCGTTCAACACAACAAGAGGATAAAAGAATTCATCATCCAGAATTCGCTCTGCAAATGAAGCCTGCTCTTCCCCGACCGGCGAATCGATATCACAGTAGACGAACCTGAATTTCTGTTCTGGAAACTTACGGGTAATTGCTGCTTCGAGCCACTCTTTTGTTTCAAAAGCGGTCGGTAAATGAATACAGCTGGCACACTTAACTTCTGCGCCGTATATAGTGATTTTAATCGGTGTCATAAAAGAACCTCCCTGAAAAGTCGAGGATAAAAACGTTTACACCCTTATTTTATCATAGATATATGTTATACTCATGGGGAATCCCATTTACAGAAAAATGGGTGAATGAAAAAGAAAGATTTAAGCACGTTCATGGATTTTTTAGCGTATGGATATTATAATGAAAGATAAAGAAAGGAGTGTTTATTCAATGGCAACTGAAACAACTATGGAACAACAAGTACAGGAAGTATTAGATAAACTGCGTCCGTTCCTGCTGCGTGATGGCGGAGACGTTGAGCTTGTAGACATCGACGAAGACGGTGTTGTAAAAGTACGTTTGATGGGAGCTTGCGGTTCATGCCCAAGTTCAACAATCACTCTTAAAGCAGGTATCGAGCGTGCATTGCTTGAAGAAGTACCTGGTGTAACAGAACTTGAACAAGTATTTTAATTTGAATCCCTCTGCATAAGCAGAGGGATTTTTTTTTGCAGTTATACAGTTTTCTTGTTTACAAGTGCTTTTGGCCGGTATCCTTTCAAAATGTGAGCGATGTTCCGGCTCGCAAGCTCACCCATGGCATGTCTTGTTTCCACAGAAGCACTGCCGATATGCGGAAGTGCAACTACATTTGGAAAAGAAAGCAATGGATGGTCCGGCTTAACCGGCTCTTCTGCAAATACATCGAGCCCTGCACCTGCGATCAGTCTCTCCTGTAATGCATGAACAAGTCCTCTTTCGTCCACAAGTCCGCCTCTTGAAGCATTAATAAAGAACGCAGTGTTCTTCATTTGTTTAAACACGCTGTATGTAAACATCTGTTTGGTTTCTTTAGTCAGGGGAGCAAGACAAACAACAAAATCCGCTTCTTTTACAAGCTCTTCAAAGCCTGCATACCGTGCCCCCGTTATGTTTTCAGCTTCACGGTTTCTCGATCGGTTGTGATAAAGAATGTTCATATCAAAGCCGGCCGCACGTTTTGCCACTGCCGAGCCGATCCGCCCCATCCCTACAATGCCGATTGTTTTATGGTGAACGTCTGTTCCTGCCAAAAGCATGGGAGCCCACTCTTTCCAGTTTCCTTCGGCCAGGTATGCAGCTGCTTCGGGCAGACGTCTTGCCGCACTTAATAACAGTGCAAATGTTAAGTCTGCTGTAGTATCTGTAAGGATGTCCGGCGTGTTGCAAACGAGTATGCCCAGCTCATCAGCTGCCTCAATATCGATGTTGTCGAAACCTACGGCCATGTTCGAAACCACCCGGAGCTTTGAAGCAGATTCCAGAAGATCCCGGTCAATGGAGTCACTCACCATTGTCAGCAGACCATCCGCTTTTTCAGCTTCTTCTTCAAGACGTGCCCGGGGGACGGGTTCATCGTCTTTTTCCCACATCACTACGTTTGCCATTTCCAGCAGCGGCTCAATTGTCTTTTCCGGCAGGGTACGGGTAATAAAGATATAAGGTTTACTCCTCACTGCAATCGCCTCCTCTCTACATTATAATTGACCCGGCTTTAAACGAAAACACTTTTAGAAAGAGTTAAGCCGCCCCAATAAAAAAGATGACCTGCAAGGTTTCAATATTCCCTTCCAAGCCATCTCTTTTTACCCCAGCCATCCTGGCAGACGCATACGGGTTCGTTCATCAATCATATAGTGAAGAACGTTGTTTACATTTTTCTCGTAACTGCCGGAATCGTAAATTGCAGTACGAAATTCACTGGCAAGCTCTCCTTTTTTCCGTTCGTCTACACTTTGGTAATATTCTTCTACAGTATCAAAGTAATGAAGGGGAAAAAGAAGCCTGGCAGCTACAAGTTTACGATCCACCACCGTCAATGGCCTCTCCTGATCATAGGTTGTAAGCATCTCCGGAAACTGCAGCGGCCTGTTTCTTTCGTTACCGGAAGATTGTTTGAAATCATCACGGAGCCACTCCGATAAGTCTCTTGAAAAGTGATCATACACAAGCTGGCCCGGTACTTTTACAGCAGACGGGAACCGTTCATCTACAGTCAGCCAGGTTGAATCCTGGAAACGCCTGTGGCAAATCGTATTTCCCTGCTCCATAGATGCCGCCCCATCATCAATCGCAATGTCATTTAACAGCTGAATGGCATTCTCACTTAATCCCATATAGTACGGATACGTGAGAAGAAAATCCTCATCAAACGGGGTTTTGATTTGTTCATTTCTTATGTGCACATACCACGATTCCATCTGATCGAGTCTTTTTTCCCAGCGGCCCTTCCAGCTCTGGGCTCCAGACGGCGCTTTTCTTTTCCCTTGATGAGCATAGAACTGACCTCGCTGATGAAAAGTAGCCAGCCTTTTTCCTACAGGATCATAACTTCTCATCATCTTGGCTTCTGAAGGCAGGCGGTAAAGAGCCATCACAGTCCCATCAAGGTCCAACGTTGCTTTACCCGTATCAGTAGGCACAAGTTCGGGAATGCCGTCCTCACCCTGGGACAACAGCCAGTTAGCCATCTCTGCCTGCTGCTGAACCTGGCTCTGTTCCGAATGAACCGGGGTAAGCATATACCTTTCCCCGTTTGCTTCGATAATCGTAACCTGGTAGGCCTGTAGTATGTTTTCCGGATATAGTCGATAGTGATCAAACAGTGAACGTTCAAGCATCCTGCTTCCTCCCAATTTCACAGCTACTCTAAACCCAGCTTATGAAAAAACAGGTTGTCACGTGATAAAAGCCTGGCTGAGTGTCTAAGATTTACTCATATCGACAACACTGTATTGAAGAACACCAAATAAGCATCAAATTCATATAAATACCCAAAGGATAACAGAAGGTGATGAGTGCAATGAGTAAAGAAAAAGAAATGGACATTGTCGAAAAAACAGCACGCGGCTGGCTTTCCGACCGAGGAGTTAAAATTGACGACATAGCTGACCTCGTCTATTTTCTTCAGGTGAGATATTATCCCGACCTGACTATGGATATTTGTAAACACAACATTAACCGGGTCCTCGCAAAAAGGGAAGTACAAAACGCTATATTAACAGGCATCCAGCTTGATAAATTGGCAGAGAAGGGCCTGCTTGAGGAGCCGATCCAAGGTATCATTGACCGGGACGAGGGCTTATACGGGGTTGATGAAATCGTCGCCCTTTCCATCGTAAATGTATACGGCTCCATCGGCTTTACTAATTACGGTTACATCGATAAAGAAAAACCTGGCATTTTAAAATTCCTCAACGACAAATCAAACGGCTGTCATACGTTCCTCGATGATATTGTTGGAGCGATCGCAGCAGCTGCTTCCAGCAGACTGGCTCACGGAGCCGAATCGGTGGAATAAGAAGGTTGATCCAAAAGGTGGTTTTTTACCTTTTGAGTCAACCTCGAAGCAATGTGTGGAGCCGATGCCCTCTTTAAAGAGCCCGGCAGGAATGGGTTTCCTCCTGCCGGGCGAGCAGCGTGTGGATCCATTGCCAATCCGCCATAACCACTCTTTAAAGCCTATTTTGAAACCCCTGCATTGACAAGTGTTTTTTTCGTTTTGGTCGGAGCCAATCTGCTTTAGGACTCATGATACACAATTTTTATGTTTTAAGTGCCTATTCGAACCGCCACTCATCCAGGCCGCCTATGGAATGAGTCGGCTGTTCATCGTAGTCAGTGAGCTGTTCTTTCGATGTGACCCCTGTATGAACAATAATGGTGTCCAAACCTGCACGAATTCCTGCAAGAATATCTGTATGATAATTATCTCCGACCATCACTGTTTCTTCTTTTGCTGTCCCAAGAACCTCAAGAGCCTGATTCACTATAATCGATTCCGGTTTGCCGATAAAGGTTGGTTTCACTCCGGTAGATACAGTCACAACAGATGTAAGAGAGCCATTCCCCGGGAGAAGTCCCCGTTCTGTCGGAATAGCCACGTCACCATTTGTAGAAATAAATGTCGCTCCGTTTCGGACAGCAAGACAGGCTGTGCTTAATTTCTCATATGAAATGGCACGGTCAATTCCCACTACCACCACATCGGCGGTTTCATCACCAGGCTTCATCCCTTTTTCTTTCAGTGCCTGCTTAATTCCCTCTTCCCCTATGGTAAAAACGGTTGCACCGGGCTTTTTTTCCGAAACATAGTTGGCTGTTGCCATACTTGTCGTGAACACGTGATCCGGTGTTGAAGGAATCCCCATGCTCACGAGCTTGTCTGATACTTGTTCGGGAGTTCTTGCAGAATTGTTCGTGACAAATAAATAAGGAATCTTTTTTTCCACCAGCTGGTTAACAAACGTTACTGCTTCCGAAATTTCCTCCTTGCCTCTGTACATTGTTCCGTCAAGATCAATTAAGTATCCTTTGTATGCTTTCATCTATGTTCTGCCTCCAGTATGTCTAAGTCAGTCTGTTTTGTTAGGTAAAAATGCCGATACCGGCCCCAGTTCATTTTCTAAATACATACGTACCCGCCCTGGAAAACGAAGAAGAACCGGCATTTGCTTTTTGTAATCCTCTTTTAATTTGCCGTGGTCAATATCCGTGTACTCCTGAAGCAGGGTTTTCCGCCATGGAAGCAGCGCTTTAATTCCTTCCTCTTCTTCTTTCGTAATCACCCGTTCATCGAGTAGAATATCCACAATGTCCTCAAAGCTTCCGGGATCTCTCATAATGAAGCCGTCGATCATCTGGTTGCCCACGTCCATCATCGTTTCAATAATCATATGACCGGCGCGTTCAAGAATGAAAGGCATATCCGATTCATTATCATACTGACCTGCCAGCTCAGTGAGCAGCGTCTCTAAGTAGTTCAATCGTTTTTCAATTAGTTCACGGTCAACAAAATACATAATCATCACCTGTCTTCTTTAATCTCGAATTAGTATAACACATTGGCCTTTTTCCAGATAAATCTTTCATCAAATATCGTAAAATCGATTTATTTAGTGTGAAATGTTTGTTATTATGATGAAGGATTAATCATGGAAAACTATTCTTTTATTATATCGTTATTTTACAACTGGAGGAATCAACGTGGATCGAGAATTAGCATTAGAAATTGTACGTGTAACCGAAGCAGCAGCTCTGGCCTCTTCCCAATGGATGGGTCGCGGCCGAAAAATAGAAGCGGACGACGCAGCAACCACTGCTATGCGCTCAATGTTCGACTCCGTTAACATGCAGGGAACGGTTGTCATCGGTGAAGGTGAACTGGACGAAGCACCAATGCTTTATATCGGTGAAGAACTGGGTTCAGGTAATGGTCC
This sequence comes from Alteribacter keqinensis, assembly GCF_003710255.1. Taxonomy (NCBI): domain Bacteria; kingdom Bacillati; phylum Bacillota; class Bacilli; order Caryophanales; family Bacillaceae; genus Alteribacter; species Alteribacter keqinensis. Next base: position 27,892 of record NZ_RHIB01000002.1, read on the forward strand.
GGAAGTTGACATCGCCGTGGATCCGCTGGAAGGAACAAGCATCGTAGCGAAAGGACACCCGAATGCCATGGCCGTCATCGCCATCGCAGACCGTGGTACCCTTCTTCACGCTCCTGACATGTATATGGAGAAACTCGTTGTAGGTCCGGAAGCAGCCGGCCTCGTACGCCTTGATGATCCAATTGAAAAAACGATTGATATTATTGCAAAAATGAACAACAAACGTGTCCGAGACGTAACGGTGATCATTCAGGAACGGGAACGGCACGCTGAACTCATCGAACGCATCCGTGCAAAAGGTGCCCGGGTTAACCTCTTTGGGGATGGAGACGTAGGCGCATCTATCGCAGTTGCCATGCCTCGAACGGGTATTGACTTGTTTGTTGGAACAGGCGGTGCTCCTGAAGGTGTCATTTCCGCCGCAGCAATCAAGTCCCTAGGGGGCGACATGCAGGCCCGTCTTGTACCGATGAACGATGAAGAAGAAGCACGCTGTAAAAAAATGGGCGTCGAAGATACGTCCCGCATATTGCAGCTCAACGACCTTGTAAAAGGTGACGACGCTATTTTTGCAGCAACGGGGGTGTCCACCGGTGAACTGCTTGAAGGTGTCCGTTTCCTCGGCGGCGACCTCGTTGAAACAGACTCGATTGTTATGCGTGCAAAAACAGGCACAGTACGATATATTAAAGCTCATCACCGTCTTAACCAGAAGCCTCATTTGCAAGAGCAGGAGTAAGACGATAAGGAAGGGTGAGTCCCATGTCTGAGCGTTTTTATCTGTACAATGACCAAGAAGAAACAAAGACCCGCTTTGTCAGCTTTATGGGCGAAGAGCAACGGTTTGACCTGGCTATTACAACAACGAACCGCTACTACGGAAAAAAACTCGTTATGAATATGCTCTCCAATCGCTTCGCTATTATCGGCAGTGATGACCTGGACGAGCCAGGCTACATCGAACACGCTTATAACCTGAGCGAAGAAGAAGCAAAAGAGCTCCGTGAATTCCTCTTTGAAGTTGTTTAACGTTCATAGTGAGCACCTCCTTTACACATACTATGTGCAGGAGGTGTTTTTTCTTGCCCGATAAAGATGAACGCAAGTATACAGACTTTATTGTTGTGGAAAAAAACAAAAACTTTGTTCTTCCGGAAATTACCCCGGAAGGCCCCTACGGCTCTCCCATTGAGCGCCCATTGGGAAAAAGCAGTCCATGGCATGAAGGACAGCGCTCTTACAGCGCCTTTAACTATGAATACAAAAACCTTCACGAAGGTCTGGACCGAAAAGATCCCGGCTCCCATCCGACCCACGATGACAAACGCTACAATGGCGGCGGACGGCAGTAGTTTTCACAAAGAAAAAAAGTGTTCCTGCAGGGCACTGCAGGAACACCCTTTATTTATCTGGCTTGTGAGATTGGAGAGCCCGGTGTTGTACTATATGGGTTCACAGTGCAATTTATTTTTTGGATTAAGACGACTTTTTCTTCTCTTTTTCCTTTACTTTCTTTATCACAAAGTAAGGGCAGCCAAAGTTGCAGTATTCATATAAGTATTCCGGCAAAGAACTGATTTTGGATTCAAAAGGAGATTTTCGGTTCTGATCTTCAAAAAAGCCTTTCAGCCTTAATTGATTATATCCCCAGTCGCCGACGATGTAGTCATACTTATTCAGCACATCGCTGTACCGCGCTTTGAAATCTTCTTCAACCCAGCCGTCTTTTATGTTCTCGATCAGCTCGTATTCATTTCCCTGTATACGAATCATGGCAAACACCTCTCTCTACTCTCTTTATCTTGCCTTATCTCACTAAAAAATTCAATGTTTTCCTAAAGTTTTATGAGGTGTAAGCCGCGGGAGTCTCGTTCAGCGGGTTGCATGGTGTTTTGGAAATTCATCTGCCTAGTTATTCATCGCCTTCAGCTGTTTGTTCATCGAGTTTGGCCGGTTGTTCATCGAGTTTCCACATACGCTGGCAGATCCCCGGTATTCTTGCAGGTCTTCATCAGTTTGCGTATTTAATCCAAATCCCACATATCTCAGTTCATCTCGTGTGGATTGTCCTCCCCTCACGGACATATCAACTATTTTTTCAGTTTTATCTACCATATTTACCTTCTGTCCTCTGTTAAATGGCGGATTTGTCCACCTCCAATGGACTGTCCTTTCTTCGCATACATATCTGCCAAATTTTACGATTAATCTACCACCTTTTACGGTTCTCCACCTCTTAAAACCGGTACAAATTACCGCTCCTAAGGTATCCCGAAATGGAGAACCTATAGTCAGGAGGTGGAAAAAATGAAACGATTACTCACAGCATCCCTTGTGTGTACTTTGGCACTTACAGCCTGCGGGCAAATGAATGATACTGCGCGACAGGACGGCGGCAATGCCCAGTGGAATTCACTCAGCACAGGTAACACGACTGATGGCTATAACGTCATTAACCGTCAGAGTGCCGACCATGATGAATACAATAAATACGGGTTTGTCCGTGAATCAAAAGAGACAGCCAAGCAGAAGAAGTATCCGGGTTATGCCGTTTATGACAGGGAGCTTCTTGCAAACAGTATCAGTGAGATGGCAGCCGTTATTCCTTCCGTTGATGAATGCGGCACGCTCGTGACAGACGATAAAATCTTTATGGTTTACAGCCGTAACAGCGGCCACGAAGACATGGACCGCAATGAAGTGGCGGACCAGGTAAGAAAAACAGCATTATCCGTTGTTCCTTCTTACTACGAGGTGTACGTGTCTGATGATATGGACATGATGGATGAAATTGAGCGCTTCGGCAGTCTGTATCCTGACTCTGAGGAATATAACAACACTCTGGAGCAGACAGCAGATCAGTTTAAAGATTATCCCCAGGGTGAGCCGATCAGCAGTGACGAAATGCATGATGACAATGACGATTATATGAATTAATGGCACGAGGCCCCTTCGTTGAACAGGGGTCTTTTCTTTTTTTTACAGGCTTGGTTTAAATGAAAAAATGACCCCCTGTAGTGGAGGTCATCTTTAATCATTAGCTTTGTGCTGCGTTTACCTGCTCATCAGCGTGGTAGGAAGAACGTACCAGCGGGCCTGATTCACAGTGCTTGAAGCCTTTGGAGAGTGCAATTTCTTTAAGCTCGTTGAACTCTTCCGGAGTCCAGTACTTTTTGATTTTAAGGTGTTTCTTGGTTGGCTGCAGATACTGGCCGATTGTCATGATGTCAACATTGGCAGCACGCAGGTCATCCATCGTTTCGATAATTTCTTCTTTTGTTTCCCCAAGTCCGATCATAATGCTTGATTTTGTTGGGATTTTTGGCTGCATTTCCTTGGCGCGTGCCAGAAATTCAAGAGAGCGGTCGTATGTAGCACGGGCACGGACACGTGGAGTCAGGCTGCGAACCGTCTCAATGTTGTGGTTGAGGATATCTGGTTTTGCATCCATGAGAGTCTCAAGGTTCTCATAGCGTCCCATCATATCTGAAGGGAGCACTTCCACCGTTGTAAACGGACTTTTGCGTCGAATAGCACGAACGGTTTCTGCAAACACTTCGGCACCGCCGTCTTTCAGATCGTCCCGGGCAACCGCTGTAATGACAGCGTGTTTAAGACCCATCAGGTGAACCGACTCCGCTACACGTTCCGGTTCCTGCAGATCAAGCTCTGTGGGCAGACCTGTCTTAACTGCACAGAAACGGCATGCACGGGTACATACATCTCCCAGAATCATAAATGTTGCTGTTTTTCGTTCAGCCCAGCACTCGTGAATATTCGGACAACGCGCTTCTTCACAGACAGTATGTAATTTCTTTTCACGCATCATCTTTTTCAGTCCTGTATAGGACTCGTTTGTATTAAGTTTTATTTTCAGCCAGTCGGGCTTACGAATGTATTCTTCTTTTTTCGCCATAAGGTTCACTCTCCTGATCAAATTTCCTTGTTTCCAAAAAAAGAGAGCCAGCTCTTTTTCTGACAGTAAACACGTCTGTTTCAGTATGCCAATGAACGATAGAATCATTAGTAACTTTAACATGAAAACTCAGAAATCTCAAAGGGGTCCGCTTATTGGAAGGATTTGTCGGGAGGGTTTTCCTTCATTTTTTCCAACACTATAGACAGGTGATTTATATGAGTATTTTTTACTCATGCTGAAAGGAGATGCCTTATATGAAACGTGTCGCTTGCTGGCTGTGTGTTTTTCTATTTCTAGCCCTTTTCATCCCTGTAGAAAGCTATGCGTCGGTTCTTCAAGAACGTTCATCTGAAGAAATCTTTGCAGAGCGGATGGCACTTTATAAAAAAACTGAAACACTTACCGGTGTTCCCTGGTACTACATAGCAGGTGTGGACAGCTATGAACGCGGGCTCAGAAGGGCACGTCGGGACTTGGCTGATGAAGAGGGATATGTAGGTATCTTAATTCCGGCTGAAAGGTGGGCCGGTATGGAAAACCCCGATCCTGACGATTCAAACCCTGTTTCAATTTCGCTTTTCAATGGAATTGGCCTTGATGGTAACGGAGACGGCCTCGCCGAACAGACGAACGATGAGGATGTCCTCTTCACTTTTGCCCAGAGGCTTGCTGCTTTCGGCACTGATGAGGAGAACATGCGAATTGGATTATGGGATTATTATCAGCGCGATAAAGCCATAGAGCTCATCAACGGACATGCGGAAGTGTACCGTACCTTCAATACGCTTGATCTCCGTAAGAGAGTGTTTCCTCTGCCGCTCAATTATAACTACAGTTACAGAGGAACGTGGGGACATTCCCGCGGCTGGGGCGGACGCAGAATTCATGAGGGAACCGATCTTTTTGCTGGATACGGCACCCCCGTCAGGTCTACCACATACGGAATTGTGGAACTTAAAGGATGGAATAAGTTTGGTGGCTGGCGAATCGGGATACGTGACACAAATAACGTCTACCACTACTACGCCCACCTGACCGGATTTGAAAAAGGAGTGGAACGTGGGACAATCGTTGAACCGGGGACAGTTGTGGGCTACGTAGGAAGCTCAGGTTACGGAAAACCCGGGACCCAAGGGAAGTTCCCGCCCCACCTCCACTACGGAATGTACAAAGACAACGGCTACTTCGAATGGTCATTCGACCCCTATCCCTCACTCCGGGCATGGGAAAAAATCGAACGCCAGTCCCGCCGCAAATAAAAGTTCAAGAAAAGTTCGGGGGTCTGTCCCCGCACAATTTGCGGGGAAGGGTTGACAGGAGCCTTTTGTATGGTCCTGAAAATCAAATAAAAAGGCCTCTCCGGAATTCCATTTCCGGAGAAGCCTTTTTGTCTTTTTTTATCCAAGAATGTTGAGAAGAAGAATCACGGCAATTCCCAATGGTGCTACAATTCGCAGGAACCAGATCCAGGCCGTTCCTAATGCTGAATTTGTAAGACCTGTTTCCTTAAGGGCATCGACTTTATTCCAGCCCCACCCCACAAACAGTGCAATCACAAGACCGCCCAGAGGCAGAAAGTACTTATCTGTCAGTGTATCAACTGCATCAAGGAACGGCAGTCCGAAAATCGTAAATTCTGATAGCGGACCTCCCTGACTCAAAGCAGAAGGAATACCAAACAGGGTCACAACCGCCCCGACCACTACTGCAGAGAAGCGTCTCGTCCAGTTAAACTTGCGCATCGCATATGCAACACTTACTTCAAGCAATGAGATTGCAGAAGATAATGCCGCAATGGCTACAAGGAAGAAGAACAGAATGCCGAACAGCGTTCCAGCACCGCCCATTTGGTTAAATACTTCTGGAAGGGTGATGAAGATCAGCCCAGGGCCGGCTCCCGGCTCAAGACCAAACGTAAACACTGCTGGGAAGATCACAAGACCTGCCACAATGGCAAACAATGTATCAAACGTGACAACTGTTCCTGCTGCACTTGGCAGGTTTGTATCTTTAGGCAGATAACTTGCATACGTAATCATAGCTCCCATACCCAGGGACAGGGTAAAGAAAGCTTGTCCGATGGCAGCTGCATACACACCCGGCTGGGCAAATGCACTCCAGTCCGGTGTGAACAGGAATGTCAGACCTTCTCCTGCACCGTCAAGCGTCAGGCTGTAGCCTGCAAGGAAAATCAGAATTACAGCCAGTAAAGGCATGAAAATTTTGTTTGAAAGTTCGATACCTTTTTTTACACCACTGAAAACAATAGCCACAACAAATATCATGAAGAGTACTTGCCAGAAAACAGGCCCTGCAGCTCCACCGATAAAGGCACCGAAGAAGTCCCCATATTCACCTGTACCTACATTCCCCGTAGCACCGGTTACATAGCTGTAGAGGAAGTATACGACCCATCCGGCGATAACACCGTAAAATGACAAAATCAAGAATGCAGACGCAACGCCCAGAAATCCACCGATTGCCCATGGTTTTTGAGGGGAAATTGCGTTAAAAGATCCTACTACGTCCTGCTGCCCTTTCCGGCCAATCGAAAATTCAGCAAGCAATACCGGCAGACCAACGAGGAAAATACATAAGATATAAATAAGTAAAAAAGCAGCTCCTCCACTGTCTCCCGCTACGTACGAAAAACGCCACACATTTCCGAGTCCTACAGCCGAACCTACGGCAGCGAGGATAAATCCAAGCTTGGAAAACCTTTCACGGCCATTACTCATAATAAAACCCCTCTCTCTTTCTACGGAATTTTCCACCCCGGAAATTATCAATATTTTCTGACTGCTATTACCTAAAAAAAGAAGCAAACATAATCAGGTCATTCGCTTTTTTTGACAAATTTCGACGTGGTTACATTGTCTTATTATAAGTAGCCCAGTAGTATTTGTAAAGGTATTTTCAGAAAATTAATGTAATCTGAATATACCAATTTTATCCGGTATCTGGCAAGAAAAATCTCTTAAGATAGCTCTAAAGAAGCATCTTCATAAAATAGATTCATTATTAAGCGAAAATAAAAAAGAGGGTGATCATAAGGTGATTTTTTTCACCTTATGAATCACCCTCAGATTTAATTTTAAGCATCAACCGGCTTTATAACTGTTTTCAGAATAAAGATTGACAGTGCAAATATCACAAGCGACGCGGCAATGGCTGCAAGGAAGCTTCCTGTAAAGCCGATTACAAGGAAACCTGCAGACGCAATCACTGCAACGAGAACCGCATACGGCAGTTGCGTAAGCACGTGATCGATGTGATGGCTTCCCGCACCTGTAGAAGACAAAATTGTCGTATCTGAAATTGGAGAACAGTGATCTCCGAAGATTGCTCCTGCAAGGACGGCGGCCAATACCGGCAGAAGCAGCGTAACATCCGTCTGAGCTGCAATTTCTCCTGCTATCGGCAGCATGATTCCGAATGTTCCCCAGCTTGTCCCAGTTGTAAATGCCATAAATCCTGCAATGAGGAACAATACAACCGGCAGATAAGCAAGGTTCATGTTGTCATTTACCACTTCAGCTAGGTATGCACCTGTGCCGAGTTCGCCGATAATTTCGATGATTGTCCAGGCAAAGATCAAAATGTAAATGGCCGGAAGCATCGACTTAACTCCAGCCCATAAGCCTACGCCGAAATCTTTAACCGGCACTTTGCGCATAAAGGCAATGGCGATGGTTACTGACATACTGATGAGACCGCCATAAAGAAGTGAAGCCGCTACATCTGTATTTTCAAACGTAGCAAGAAGGCCCGCTTCCCCTTCAGTACCTTGAACGCCTGTTACGATCATGAATAGAACTGTGGCTGCAATTAACGTGACGATCGGCCATACCAAGTCGCCTACACGACCTGAAACAACCGGCTGAGCATCTTCACTGTCCCCGGGAACAGCTCCTTTTTCTTTATCCACAAGCTCGCCTGTCGTAAGCGCACGAAGCTCATGTGTACGCATCGGACCGAAATCCAGACGGAACCAAGCAACCGCAAAGACCATAAGAATGGCAAATACAGCGTAAAAGTTCATCGGTGCCATCATAATAAACGCCTGAAGAGCACCAAATTCAGTGACTCCATGCTCCATTAGTACATCGTTACCGATAATCGTAATAATGTAGGCTCCCCAGCTTGAAAGCGGAATGAGCACACACATGGATGCTGCTGTTGAATCGACGACATAGGCAAGCTTCGCCCGTGAAATCCGGTGACGGTCAGTCAGCGGACGGCTCACGTTACCTACAGTCAGGCTGTTGAAGTAGTCATCAATAAAAATAATAATCCCAAGGAAGGCAGTGACAATCTGTGCGCCGATTCGTGTTTTCACACGGCTCAGTGCCCACTCACCAAAGGCTCTGCTTCCTCCTGTCATTGTAATAAGTGAAGCAATTATTCCTAAAATAACAAGGAACAGCAGAATATAAAACTCCCAGGTGTTTACTCCTTCACCCGGTACATAAAAGATACCTGTCACTATAGAGATAACCTGAGACAGCGCTTCGTTGACGAAGAGCTCTTCATTCTGATTGACCATGAGCGCACCGACAATAATTCCGATCCCCAGTGAAAGAAGAACACGGCGGGTAAGGATAACCATAATAAGTGCCAGTATCGGAGGCAGTAATGATAATGCTCCGTGATCCATAATAATTCCCCCTAATTAAAATAATGTATGATATTCGACCCGTTCCTGAAATAACCTTCAAGAGCGCGCAAAAAGCTTGACAATACTGCTGTGAGATGAGGCCGTTCAATTCAAGGAACACTGTCTTTTCTCACAAAAAAAAAGACATCATTGGATTCCAATGCTGCCTTTGTAAGCTAACACATGATCCCCAACAAGAAAGAGTCAGTAGTTCTCCACTGCGGTTTCCCGAGTGACAGTGATGCATTTTTTAAATGCACCCCCAGCCAGGCAGCGCTGGACACGCATACCCGCTTCGGCAAAGTCCCCTTTTTGTATCACTCACAGATGTCCGAATCTCATGATACATACTCTTTGACTTCGCGCCTCTACCTCACACACATCGTGATGAGGTACCATAACCGATTCAATTGTCAAACCGTAAATGATTGTATCAGAGGGTGTAAGGGAATGCAACCATTAATCACCTGGCAAATTTTCCTGCGTTGAAATGGTTTCAGTCTCAGATACATTCACCTCTCCGGTTTCCAAGTCCCTGGAAAGCACAGGGGTTACACCCGTTCCGTAAAACTCAGGCACTTCTCCAGGGATATACACATTGGCCACCGCAATCGAAGTGGTTACAGCAGCCGTATCCGTTGCAAACGGGATTACGATTTTCACATCCGCCTCTATTTCAACGCTGATACTGATCCATGTGTTATTGATCCCCAGAGGTACCGCTTCCCACCTCAGCTGGGATTTCACGTCACCGATGGCGGATAAACGGACAGGCACCCTTGGACCAAGGTGTGCCAGCAGAGCATTGTTAGTAGCCTGACCGAGTGGAATCATGTGAATGATGCCATCCTCGGAAAACGTTGCTCCCTCTCTTTCCACGTTCACATCTGTGGGAAGACCCACATCCCTCACCCTGCCGTGTTCAATATCATTTAAATACGATTGTACGCGCTGGGTTGTCTGCTGCAAAACTTTATTAAATATAACCGGGTTGAAGTTCATATACGTAATACTGCCATCAGGACCCATCTCTGTTTCAATGACCTCTTCCAGGTTCGTATTCTCAAGAATCTGTTTGGAAATCGCATCATTGATAGCAAGTGTCCCGATCCTCTGTGTCTCAGTCTTTGCAATGGATATAAGCGTCGGACGAATACCCTTTTCAACAATCACAAGACCCTGGGCAGTCATCAGAGAAAAAATTAAAAATGAAATTAAAAATACATAACGAAAAGGCAAAGGTCCTTTCCGTCTCCTTGATTTGACCGGCTTGAACGCCCGAAACCTCCGCTTCATCAGCCAAGCACCCCTTCCTCTCTTACATACCTATGCAAAATTGTCGGGGGACAGACCCCGCACAATTCAGAGAAAAAGAAGGTTTCGGTTTTAATTTTAAAATTCCTATTAAAATACCTCCACTTTTTCAGCGAGGTTAGGCGAGCACCATGAAACTCTTTACGCCCATAACATTCTTCAATGAAATATAACCATGCCGGCAAAAAAACGAAGGCTGGCAGCCTTCGTTTTTCCTTTATTTTTCTGCCTCATTGTATTTCTCAGAAATCGATTCGTATAAAGGTGAGTTTTCTTCCAGCTGTGAATAGTGTCTCAAAACATAACCCACACCTTTTTCCTGTATCTCCTCAGCGAGTTTCACCGCTTCCGGATCGTCTTCGTTCCGGAAAGAGAGAGCCGCCACAATCACATCAACGAGAAAAGCAGGCTGCCCATTTCGCTTCATTAACTGCTCTGCGGGAGAGATCAACCTTTCCTTACGTCCCAGTTTCCGTAGAGGGGTGCGCCCTACCCGCTTCACGTCATCCACCAGTTTGGGATTTACAAAGCGTGCCAGTACCTTCTCGATATAGGCTTTTTGCTCATCTTTAGAAAAGGTGTCATACTTTGCTGTAAGCAACTTCCCCGTTTCCTCCAGCGCTCCACTTACAGACGTAAATACACCTTCATCTGCCATCGCCTCAGCAATTGTTTTGTACCCTTCCAAAGAGCCGAGATACGCTGCCGCTGCGTGCCCCGTGTTGACGGTGAAAAGCTTACGCTCAATATAAGGGGAAAGAGCTTCCACATATAGGATACCTGGAATCCTTACGTCCGGATTCTTCATTCCTTCTGTTTCAACAATCCATTCATAGAATGGCTCAACTGTTACATCCAACCCGTTTCCAACGACTTGTTCGGGAACAATCCGGTCTACTGCAGCATTTGGAAAGCCGGCCGACTCTTCAACAATCCTGCGTTCCTCATCATCTGCTTGATCCAGCACATACTGTTTCAGTTGTTCACTGCCCCCTACCATGTTCTCGCAGGCGATCACATCTACAGCTTTACCGCTTCTTTTTACCAGTCCTTCTTTTATTACAGGAGCAAGGAACTTAAGAACGTTCGGCCCCACAGCCGTTGTCACGATATCCGCTTCTGCAATTTCTGAGACAACTTTATCTGTTTCAGTACGGCTGTTCAGGCCTTTTACACCATGCACGGAATAACGCAGTTCTTCCTCCTGGGCGTAAACAATGTCATAATGCCTTTCACTGTTCATGGCGTTAATAACCTCATCATTCACATCTACAAATGTAATCGCTGCTCCCGCATCGTATAGCAGCTGGCCGATAAAGCCTCTCCCGATGTTTCCCGCACCAAAGTGGACGGCTTTCATCTATACGACCTCCTCAAAAAGACTGAGCAGTTCTTCCGGAGACGATGCGGATACCATTTTTTCAATGTTTTCTTCTTCAGAACAGACGATGGCGATTTGCGAAAGGATTTCCAGATGCTCATTATCTTTTCCGGCAATACCAATCAATACTTTCACTTCGTTTCCGTCAAAATCCACCCCGCCCGGCACTTGTACGATGGAAATCCCAGAGTGCTTTACTTCTTTCTTGGAATCTTCTGTTCCATGAGGAATCGCTACAAAATTCCCCATATAGGTTGACGTCAGAGCTTCTCTTTCTTTCATCTTTTCAATATAACCCGGAGACACATACCCTTTTTCAACCAAAATACTGCCTGTTTGTTCAATGGCTTCTTCCTTCGTTGCCGGTTCCGCTCCAAGTACAATATTTTCTTTCGTTAAAATACTCATATAAAACACTCCTCATAAAGATTTTAAATAATCGTTAAATACTTTTGATAATTGATGAAGAACATCGTCTTTTTCCCCGTATTCGAATACATGAAGACTTTTCTCATCATGCACAATCGCAGCGCTGATCGAACTTAGAACCTGCAGCTCTTCTTGGCTCGAATCTTCTCCTGTGACCATACATAGAACCGTTGTTATTTCCTGTTCCCCGCCGTCCATCCCCTTTGTCATAAGAGCTCCGCTGATCCGTGCGATTGTAAAAACAGGCTGTTTTACCGCCTGGGTCCGGGCGTGGAAAAGAGCCATTCCCGTATTGGGTATGCCAAGTCCCCCCAGCTTTTCCCGCTCAATCAGTGCCTTGGACACCTCCTCGGCAGACTCAATCTTCTTTTCCTTTTCCATTTCCGTGCAGAGGCTGTCCAAAAGCCCCGGGATGTCAGCTGAGTCAAAACGGTACACTTCAAACTGATTGAGCAGACTGACGATGGCATTTACCGATTTTGAATAGCCTTCAAAATGATCAATGTGTAAACCGGCATTGGATTCTTGTTTTGTTTCCTTCGCTTTCGGTTTTAACTGCTGAAGGTGTTGATGAATAGCCACGCTTTCACTTTGGGGCAAAAACGGACTCACAACAAAATAATCCCGGTTCACGCTGGTCAATTTAATCGTAGAAAGAACCAGATCATAGTCATCAAGGTTCATATCCATCATTTCCTGAACAGAAATGGTCTGCACACGATCGATTAACGAAATTTCCTTTTGAATTCTCGAGGCAAGCATTTTTGCAGACCCGACGCCGCTCGAACAAATCACAAGTGCCGTATAACCTGTATTACGCCGCCTCTGATTCATCACCGATCCAAAATGCATCACTAGATAGGCCACTTCTTCATCGGGAATATCAAGACCGGGAAAAACGGCCTTTACACCTTCTTCAAGTGTTTGAAAAAGTACTGGGTATTCTTCTTTAATTTGTCCGGTCATAGGGTTATGAATCTTCATCCCTTCCTTGATTCGGTAGAGAGCAGGATACAGGTGTGTAACAAGCCCCTGAAGAAGGGAAGAATCTTTTTCAAGGTCCCCTGCTATTTTTTTATCAACATAACGAATGAGTTTCTTAGCATAAAGGACAGTGTCCATGTTCGCCTGATCGAGCTGCACATACTGTTCAGCACTGAGCTTCGCTCCCCTGAGGTGCATGGTAATATAGCCGGTTTCAGCTTGCGGGATCTGAATAGCGAGTTTCCCTTCCAGGCGCCGGGCAAGCTCTCCAGCAAGCTTCCATTCTGCCGTCTCCATCATCTCTTCCAGTCCGCCCTGCTTCATGGTGATTTCTTCACCCAGCTTAATTCGTTCGATGGATAAAGTAAGGTGGATGACTAATCCGATATAAGCAGAGTCGGCAATCTCATATGGAAGGTCTCCCCTTACATCCTGGACGGCTTCTTCCACAGCCGAGAGCATGTCCTTATCCACCAGATGCAGAAGGCGGGCTGAAACTGTATTCATGCTGCCCTCTTCATCAGGCTGACGGTGTATTAAGGAATAGAAGTCTTCTTCATTCACAAACTCTACCAAAAGCCGGCTCATAGCCCTTCGCTTATTCGTTTCTGTACCGGACAAGTCAATTCCTGATCCTCTTTTTCTTACAACACTCAGCTGAAAGTCCCCAAGCCAGTCATCAGCTCTCGACAGATCAGTACTGATCGTGGCAGCGGTGACATTCAATTCGGTTGCAAGAGTAAACAGTTTTACAGGTTCACGTAAATGAAGAAGTTTGCTGATCAGCAGTACTTTCCGTTCTTCAGGTGTATACTCTTCATGGTTCAGCTGGGAGATATACTCGTGTAACTCATCCAGCCGGGGCTGAGAAGCTTGAAGCTCAAGCCCCCTGCCGGATTGCTTAACCAGAGTCACACCAAAGGAATCTAAGATATCCTCTACGCCCTTCAAGTCGCGGTGGACGGTCCGGTCGCTGACCTGAATGGATTTCGCAATTTCCTTAATGGTAATGTCCTGTTTGGCCCTCAGCAATTGTTCAATGATTTTTCGTTCACGAGCAGAGATATACATGTTATCGTCTCCCGCAGTTCTTTTTCACATTATTTTAACCGCTTTACCAGCTCGTCGTATTTCGGTGAGCCGAGAAAGTTGTCAACGGAAATGTGGTCCGCATCCGGCAATTTGTCCTTTGCCCGCTCAGTCAGATCTTTATGAGTAATGACAATATCCGCATCAGCCGGCAGATTACTGATTGAAGTGTTTGTAACCTCAATATCAATTGACTCTTTCTTGAATTTATTTCTCAGAATGGATGCTCCCATGGCACTGGAACCCATGCCCGCATCACAGGCAAATACGACTTTATTTACCTCAGCATCTGCTTTCGAATGTTCTACAGTTTCTTTTTCTTCTTTCTCACTGTCTGCCTGACTTCCAACAGCAGCGCTTTTCTTCCCTTTCATATCCTGCATTTTCGCCGCAGCACCTTGAAGATCTCCTTCATCGTCAGGTGCCCCGCGCTTCAGGATCACAGAAGCAATCAGGAATGAAACGACCGTTGCCACAATAACCCCTGCATAAACACCAAGGAAATTACCTTGAGGTGTTAACAGCGTATAAGCAATGATACTTCCTGGTGAAGGTGAAGATGAAAGACCTGCATTAAAGAGTGTGAAGACGAAAATACCGCTCATTCCCCCGCCGATTGCCGCCAGAATCAGCAATGGTTTCATTAAGATATAAGGGAAGTAAATTTCGTGAATGCCCCCGAAGAAGTGAATGACACTCGCTCCTGAAGCTGACTGTCTTGCCATTCCTTTACCGAATACCATATAAGCTAACAGTATACCCAGTCCCGGTCCCGGGTTGGTTTCAAGCATGAATAAGATTGACTTTCCTTCCTGAAGCGCCTGCTCGGCTCCAAGAGGAGATAAAATGCCGTGGTTAATAGCATTATTTAAGAAAAGTACCTTCCCCGGCTCAATAAAGATACTGACCAAAGGCAGCAGTCCAGCATTGACAATCACTTGTACTCCGCCTGCCAGAACCGTTGTAAAGGCTACAATGACCGGTCCGATCCCGATGACTCCGAGCATGGCAAGAAGCGCACCGAGTATCCCTGCCGAGAAGTTATTGTAAAGCATTTCAAAGCCTTGTCTTACTTTTGGTAAGAACACATTGTCAATTTTCTTAATAATAAAACCTGCAAGTGGTCCCATGATCATAGCGCCCAGGAACATTGGAATGTCCGCGCCTATGATAACCCCCATTGTAGCAATGGCACCGACCACACCACCACGAACATCATAAATGATCTTACCACCTGTATACGCGATCAATAATGGCAGCAGGTAAGTAATCATCGGTCCTACAAGCTGCTCAAACGTCTCATTTGGCAGCCACCCTGTCGGAATAAACAAAGCTGTGATTAATCCCCATGCAATAAATGCCCCGATGTTTGGCATGATCATTCCGCTAAGGAAACTGCCAAACTTCTGTACTCTGGCCTTAACTGAACTTTTTTTCTTTTCTTCAGCCATTTATGATTCCTCCTCTTTGATTAAGGATTTCGTTTTCTTATACTTTTATAGTAAAAGGGAATGTATGCGCAATCAATTTAATTTAAAGCCAATTTCGTCAAACCACTTCATGACATTTCTTTGTTTGGCAGCTGGACAGCTTTATAGGAATAGGAGGAGGAGTGATTTAGGTTCGGGATGATTTATGGAGAACTTTTCACGGTTTATGCAGACTTTCCGGAGTTTTATGGAGAACTTATGTACATTTAAAGAGAATTCATCATATTTCGACATTTAAGAAAACCGGACCTGAGGAGAATCGGATTCTCTTTTCAAGGCTGCTGGTTTTTTTATAGGTGTATCGGCCACTAATTCTGATTTATCGACCTCTAACAGAAATATATCGGCCATTCGACACACACCGCTTTCTTCCGCACAGCAAAACCGCCTCCACTAATCCGCTCTCCATTTAAATACCTTTTGCATTTTTATGAAGAACTTCCCCTCATTTATACATGTCCACTTTTATACAGAGCTTCCGCCGGATATAGACAGACTTCAGCAGTATTTATGCAGAACTTCCAGCGATCGAAAGAGGATGCCCGGAAACGACATTCCCTCCCTGCCGCCCTCCGACACAAAAATCCCCCCGTCACACAAATGGACGGGGGGGGGATACTATTATCTCTTCCGGTCATAAACGAAAAATGTATGGGCGTATTTGTTCTCACTGTCCATTTTTCCTTCAAGCTTCTCAGTGATATCCCAGTTCTGTTCTGAAAATGGCGGGAAATACGTATCGCCTTGGAACGTATGGTGAATGCGCGTCACATAAAGACGGTCCGCTTTATCCATGAGCTGTTCGAATACCTTCTGACCGCCCAGGACCATGACCTCTTCTTTTTGAGCCAGGTCGTCAACAACAGCGAGGCTGTCCACCACTTCAATCCCGTCATGGTAAAAGTCAGGGTTGCTTGTAACGACGATGTTTCGTCGGTCCGGCAGCGGTCTTCCGATGGAAACAAACGTGTTTCTGCCCATAACGACGGTGTGACCCGATGTAATTCTTTTAAAGTGAGCCAGATCGTTTGGAAGACTCCAGGGCAGTTTATTCTCATGACCGATCACATTGTTCTCGTCCATCGCAGCAATCAATGAAATCATACACTCACCTCTCCTTTAATGTGTGGGTGAGGGTCGTATTCCACTAATTCAAAGTCATCAAACGTAAAGTCCTCGATCTTCGTAATGTCCGGGTTCAGTTTCATCTTCGGAAGGCTTCTCGGTTCACGGCTCATCTGCAATTTCACCTGCTCGATATGATTGCTGTATATGTGTACATCTCCGAAGGTATGAACAAACTCCCCATACTCCAGGCCGCATTCCTGAGCAATCATCATTGTAAGGAGGGCGTAAGATGCAATGTTGAAAGGCACCCCGAGAAACAGGTCCGCACTTCGCTGGTACAGCTGACAGGACAGTTTACCGTCCGCTACATAGAACTGAAACAGGCAGTGGCATGGGCTCAAGGCCATTTTATCCAGATCACCTACATTCCACGCGTTGACAACAAGCCGTCTTGAATCAGGGTTCTTCTTAATTTCTTCGATGACGTTTCTCAACTGGTCAATCGACTCCCCTTCAGGTGTCGGCCAGCTGCGCCACTGTTTTCCGTAAACCGGGCCAAGGTCGCCATTTTCATCAGCCCATTCATTCCAGATCCGTACATTATTTTCTTTAAGATAGGCGATGTTTGTGTCACCTTTAATAAACCAGAGCAGTTCATGAATGATTGCCCTCAATGAAAGTTTCTTCGTAGTAAGAAGCGGGAACCCTTCAGCGAGATTAAAACGCATCTGGTATCCGAACGTGCTCACTGTTCCCGTTCCTGTACGGTCATCTTTCTTTGTGCCGTTTTCCAGCACATGTTCACATAAGTCAAGATATTGTTTCATATCCGCAGCCTCCTATTCTTAATTGAGGCCCCTGAAAAAGTACAAACCAACTTTTTCAGTGCCTATTATTTCAGTGGCAATGGCTCCACTCGGTTGCGCGCCTGTTACGAGAAACCCATTCATAACAGGCTTTTAAAAATGCAACCGTTCCGCACATTGCTCAGAATGCACTGGAAAAGTTAAAGACCGAACTTTTTCAGTACATTCTACGATGCTTCTTCTTTAGAAAGCCTGGCTTCACACTTCACAATTGTAATGTTTAATTCTTTCGTCAGATCCACCTCATAAGGGGAAATAACCCTTCCTGCCTCTTGTAAAATTCGGATGACCGGCCTGGCATTCATGTTTTTATTCTGCTTGGATACAACACCTTGCCTGCCGTCATTCAACATCACTTCAAGACCGACCGGGTAGATAGCCACAGTTTTTGCAAAAACCTCAACCATTTTTTTATCAAACAGGTTGTCCGCTCCCGCATAAAGAAGCTCAAGACCTTCGTGTGGAAGCCTCGCTTTTCTGTATATACGGTTAGAGGTAACGGCATCAAATACGTCGGCGATTCCGATGATTTTTCCGTAAAGATGAATCTCATCTCCACCGATTCCCCGCGGATATCCCGAACCATTCAGGCGCTCGTGATGCTGGTATGCACAGTGGGCTGATAACAAAGGAATTGTATGGGTTTTTCTCAGCATTTCATAGCCTGCTGTTGTATGCTCTTTGATGACCGCAAACTCTTCATCCGTGAGGGCATTCTTTTTATGTAACACTTCGGTAGGTACGGCCATCTTCCCGATATCGTGGAGTAGAGAGCCAAGTCCGAGATCCTTAAGCTGACCCTCATTAAGCCCGAGTCGTTCCCCCAGGGCAAGAGCATAGACAGTGACATTCAATGAATGGTGAAAAATATAGGAATCATAGCAATACGCACTCGATAAAAGGGAAATCGCTTCTTTATGCTTCCTCACATCATGCAGAATGTTTGAGACAATGCCGCCAAACGAACGGCTGACTTTGTCGACCTCAAAAGATTTTTTCAAAACTTCAGGAGCTGTAACGGCCTGAAAGGATTTCTTAATCGTATTAATGGACGAATGCCTCGTCTGCTCGGTAATGACTTCTTCAAAGTATATATCACTTGTAACGTCATCATCAACGTAGGCAAACGTAATCCCCTTTGCCTTTAACCGGCTGATCATGGCATTGGACAGTGGTATGCCTGCCTGCACGAGGACTTGTCCATTTTCATTGTAAATCGCCTTTGCAAGACGATCATTTTGTTTTATAGAGTAAACTGATCGTAGACGCATAATTGACCTGCCTTTGCTGAGAAATACGCTCTGATTTATGATGTCTCAATAGGTCAGCAATAGCTTTATCCGCTGCTATCCCGGCAAACGAAACCTTTACATACCGGCTTTCCAGCGGCTTAGCCCTTGCTTTAAAAGGTGTCCCAAACGATAAGACAACCTGGAGGGACACCTTCAACATCCTTCGGTTACTAAAAGAAAAGGATTCACATTAATCCTTTATTATACTTTCTCCACCATGCGAAGCAATGCCTCTTTTCCTGACATGCCTGCATGAATGCCTAGATACTCCGCTTCATAAGTAACAGATTCAAGGGGCGCGTTCAGCAGGTCATCGATCGTTCTTACACCTACTGCTCTTCCCGCTACAATCTTTCGTGCTGCAAGCTTTTCGTTCAACAGTGCCACGTCCAAAGCACCGCACATAATGTAGCCAACGTCATTAGTAACAGCCATGAAGTTCGTTTTCGGTAACTTCACAGTAATTGCAGTAAAAGGCTTACCATCTATAAACATCGGTTGCACATCAATCACGTCACTCACCTCTTCCACTTCCGGCTATTCCTTCTGACTCAAACAAGTCACAGGCTAGTAACAGCTTATGAGTGAAAAAGAAAAAAGTGCTTGTTCAATGGCTCCGGGCCTTTAATCGAGGTGTATGTTCCTAAGGCTCCATGCCAGTACGTCCCTGAGGAACTCCGGCATATAATAGGTTTTCTCATTTACTGTGCTTATGGAAGGGTACAGGTATCCGAAGGTAAACATATCTACCGTTGCTACATTGTAATTAGCTGACCGGTCAAGAGGTTTTCCAAGGATACGGATGTCTTTCGGCTGCAGGGGTCCCTCCGGTGATTCCAAAACGTCAATCCCATCATACACCATCATACCAAGAATCTTTCCGCGGAAACCAAATCCTTTGACTTTTTTATAAATCTTCTCCTCTTTATGGGCCTCCCGGATGAACTCAAGGAGTCTCTCACCCGAGAGCTTCACTTTCGCCGGATTAATCGGGTGTGGACAAATACTGTGAAGGGTCCCCTTTGTGACGGGTCCCTTCTTCAGTCCTTCAAGAAGAATCCCGGCATTCATCATCGCTACATCCGCCTCGCACCAGCGTCTGAGCCCGGTTACAAGGAGCTTGGACAGAGGTGTTTCCTTTTCCCAGCTCAGTTCCCAGTCTTCCGGCAGTGTCGTAACAACTTCACCTAAAACATCATCTGCACGCTTTTGAAGCTCAGTAAGAGCATCTTCTGTATCCTTATCTCTGCCTCCATGTGCGTGATCCACTTCAACTGTGTGGATATCTACCAGGGAAACCGAATGACTCGTTTCATCAAATGAGATCGTAATGTCCCCAAAGTGAGAGCCGGAACGTCCGCACTGATGAATCCAGGTCTCATTAATTTTTTCTCCGTCCAAAAGAAGGTGGTGGGTGTGGGACCCGAGAATCAGGTCAATCTCCGGATACTGCTTTGCCATCCGCTCATCATCGTGCAATCCCAGATGGGAAAGACAAACCAGCACATCTACCTGGTCCTTCAGCAAATTGACTTCTTCTTCAATTGCCTCAAACGGATCTTCAATCGACCATCCAAGAGCACTGTAGAACAGTTTGTAGGCAACCGTCACACCGAAAACACCAACCGTGACACCCTGCTTTGTTGTAAAGATCCGATGGGATTTTGCCCATCCGGGCTTTTGCCCGTTTGCATCTTTCAGGTTTGCAACGAGCACATCAAATCCTGCATCGGCATAAAGAGCATCCAGCTGTTTTTTTGAAAAAGTCATTCCTTCATTATTGCCAATGGTGACTGCGTCATAACGGAGACGGTTGAGGAGTTCCACATTCCCTTTCCCTTCTAGCCCCTCCGTTATCGGATGAACCCGGTCGGCATGATCACCGATGTCGAAAAGCAGTACTTCTTCACCCTCCTCCTCAGCTTCATCTCTCAGTTCATTGATTTTTGAAACAACAGCAGGCCACTGACTCAGCTGGCTGTGTAAGTCATTTGTATGTAGAATCCTAAGTGTTTTTTTCTTCAAGATGTTCACCACCTATGCGTCACGCCCCTGTTATACCTTGATAAATAAGGCGGATACCGATAATAACCAACATAATACGCAGTAAATTGACAACCGTATCACTTGCCAGACGACGGTTAATCGCAGCTCCGATCATACCGCCTGCCCATGCACCGGGAATTAAGGCTGCTGCATACAGCCAATCTACGTTTCCTAATGAAATGTGCGAAATGGAACTTACAATCGCAGATAAAAAGACGAGGAACATCGAAGTAGCTACAGCCATGTGAGCCGGAAATGCAAATAGCAGGATCATGGCCGGAACCATTAATGATCCTCCGCCAATTCCAAAGAGACCGGAACACATCCCCACAACAAAGGCGATAGCAATGCCTAACGCAGGATGATACCCGTATTCAACCGTATCACCGAGATCATTTTGGTACGTTCTGCGCACGCCGCCCTTTTTCGCAAGCTGGATCGGCTTCACATATTTTCTGACCATTAGAATAAACGATACGAGGATAATAAAGACCCCAAAAAAGATAAGGAACATGTTCACATTGATATCTTTATTTAACCAGACACCGAAAAGTGCCCCCGGTCCGCTTCCGATAAAAAAGATGAGTCCGCTCTTAATATCTACTTTTTTCTGTTTTACATAAGCAAGTGTGGAGGAAAGTCCTGTAAATATCATCACAAGAAGAGACGTTCCGACAGCCACCTGTGGAGTAATCCCTTCCAGAATCGTTGTATAGCCGCTCAAAACCATAAGAGCCGGGACAATAATAATCCCTCCGCCAAGACCCATAATACTTCCCAGGATCGCAGCGACCAAGCCTAAAAATAATAAAAGAATCCATTCCATAATCGTATATCTTCACTTTCTGCTGCCAGCCTGCAGCGCTTGATGTATACCTTCTATTATCAATCAAAAAGGTCAAGTTGTCGAGGTGCTAGGCCCTTGTAATCAAGGCCAAGTATATCAATCATTGTCTTTGCATTTCCTGCCGCATGGCCGCCGGAATTGTTATTAAAAAGAACATAAACATTCTTTGCAGACTGATATGCTTTCTTAACTTTACCTGCGAGATCCTCCAGTTCCTGTTGGTTGTATTCATATAAATAGCGGACGTCCCGCCACTCTTGTCCATTGGCCGGTTTATTCCACCCTGCTACATTACGCCCATGAAACCGAAAGAGAACATCATCATTCCCTGCAGTATCCAGAACGAAAGGAATCGACCTTGCCCCTGCCTGAGGTTCATCACAAATGCTGTGAATCCACTTTTCTTTTTCCATAAAAGAAAGAGTTTGTTCTTTGAATTCCGGTGCAAACCAGGATTGATGGCGAAACTCAAGAGCGCAGGGTACGTCATTTAAGTATTCCTTACAATAGCGTAAGTACTGGACATTCTCTTTTTTACATTCAAACCACGGTGGAAACTGACAAAGTACCATTGCTAATTTCCCGCTCTTTTGAAGAGGATCAAGAGAAGTTAAAAAAGCATCGAACATTTCCTCGCGTGTGGAAAAGGGATTGCCGTCCCCACGCTGGTGACCTGTCATCCCCTGGTAAGCCTTTACAACAAACGAAAACGAATCCGGTGTATCATAAGCCCACTTCTCCATGTTTCTTAGTGGCTGGACAGCGTAAAAGGTAGAATCAATTTCCACAGTTGGGAAGTGACCTGCATAGACACTGAGCTTTTCCGAGCTTTTTGTTATACCTCCATATAAAGAGTCATGATCTCCCCAACCGGTAAGGCCTATTTTGATCATGTATTCCATACACCTCTTTCTTTACCCAGCCTCTTCTTGTGTTTTATCTTTTCAGTAGGCTGTTAACTATACGCATTTTTATTTTAGTACATATGCTGATGTGTGAATACCCTGTTTGCGTCACTTTGAAAACGAGAGTTATGAAATTGAGGGGAGAATGAACATATTGGAGCAACAACCTTTTTATACTTCAGAAACACGAATAATTCATGGAGGATATGATACCCGTCGTCCTAGACCGGGCGGATGGGGTGGCGGTGGCTGGGGCGGCCGGCCGCGGCCAGGCTGGGGCGGCTATGGTGCAATCGGATTCGGCGCACCATTCTTGGGCGGTTTGTTAGGAGGAGCATTAGGCAGCTCATTGGCGGGTCCAAGCTATTATTATCCTCAGCCTTTCGGTTATCCGTACTATGCGTATGCTTATCCTTATTATTACTAGGGAGGTGGCGGTTAAACAGGTTCTTGCTCGGTTTAAACAGGTTCTTGCTCGGTTTAAACACGTTATCAGCCGCTTTAAACAGGTTAGCACACCCTTTAAACAGGTTAGTCCTGCCTGCCCCGCATCCCCCACCCATTTCCCGCTAAAAAAGAACCTGGAGACCAAAATCTCCAGGCTCTTTCTATATTCAAGCGGATTACCCGATAGAACCTTCCATCTCGAACTTGATCAGGCGGTTCATTTCTACGGCATATTCCATTGGAAGTTCTTTTGTGAATGGCTCGATGAAGCCCATTACGATCATTTCTGTTGCTTCCTGCTCGGAAACACCACGGCTCATCAAGTAGAACAACTGCTCTTCAGACACTTTGGAAACTGTTGCTTCGTGCTCCAAAGTAATGTCGTTGTTTAAGATTTCATTGTATGGGATCGTATCGGAAGTGGACTCGTTATCCATGATAAGCGTGTCACACTCGATTTTGGATTTAGATCCTTCAGATTTTCGTCCGAAGTGACAGATTCCACGGTACGTTACCTTACCACCCTGCTTGGAGATGGACTTGGAAACGATCGTAGATGAGCAGTCAGGTGCTAAATGGTGTACTTTCGCACCGGCATCCTGGTGCTGACCTTTACCTGCGATAGCAATGGAAAGGATGTTACCACGGGCACCGCGGCCTTTCATCACGACTGCAGGGTATTTCATCGTCAGCTTGGAACCAATGTTACCGTCAACCCATTCCATGTTGGCACCTTCTTCAGCAACGGCACGTTTTGTAACGAGGTTGAAGACGTTTGGCGCCCAGTTCTGGATTGTCGTGTAACGGCAGTAAGCGTTTTTCTTAACGATGATCTCAACAACCGCACTGTGTAGAGAGTTGGTTGTGTAAACAGGAGCTGTACAACCTTCTACATAGTGTACAGAGCTGTCTTCATCGGCAATGATAAGCGTACGCTCAAACTGACCCATGTTTTCAGAGTTAATACGGAAGTATGCCTGAAGCGGTGTATCCGTTTTAATTCCTTTTGGTACATAGATGAACGATCCACCGGACCATACCGCAGAGTTTAATGCCGCGAATTTGTTATCAGATGGAGGAATCGTTTTTCCGAAATGCTCACGGAAAATATCTTCGTTCTCTTTTAGCGCTGTATCGGTGTCTTTAAACACGATTCCCTGCTCAGTAAGCTCTTCTTTCATGTTGTGGTAAACAACTTCAGATTCATACTGGGCAGATACCCCAGCAAGATACTTTTGCTCTGCTTCAGGAATACCGAGTTTATCAAATGTGTTCTTGATTTCTTCCGGTACTTCATCCCAGGAGCGCTCAGACTTCTCAGACGGCTTTACGTAGTACGTAATTTCATCGAAGTTCAATTCGCTCAAGTCGCCGCCCCACTGAGGCATTGGCATTTTATAAAACTGCTCCAGTGATTTCAAACGGAAATCGAGCATCCATTGTGGCTCTTCTTTCATACGGGAAATTTCCTCGACGATTTCTTTTGTCAGTCCGCGTTTAGACCGAAAAATCGATACGTCCTTATCGGAAAAACCGTATTGATATTCACTGATTTCTGGCATTTTCTTTGCCATGTGAAAAACCTCCCTTGTGATTCTGGTAAAACCAAACCGCGCTTCCTTCATCCGACACTGTTTCCTTCAGTCATAAAGGGAAGCTTTCTTTAGACTTTAGGAGATGTTCCCTCTATTTTACACGATAATGCGTATCTTCTCCACCTATTGTGCTTAATGGGAGATGCCGGATCACACCTGACCGTCTTCTTTAATTCCTTTTTCCATCGCCTTCCACGCGAGTGTTGCACACTTGATTCTCGCAGGGAACTTGGCAACCCCCTGCAGTGCTTCAATGTCACCAAGGTCGAAATCACCGTAATCTGCATCTTTACCGAGCATGATGTCAGAAAAGATTTCAGATAACTTTAAGGCGTCCTCGACAGGAAGACCTTTAACTGCCTGCGTCATCATTGATGCGGAAGACAGACTGATGGAGCACCCTTCACCGGTGAATTTTGCATCGGAGATTTTACCGTCTTCCACTTTCATCTGAAGCTGGATACGGTCACCGCAAGTCGGGTTGTTCATGTTTACGGTAAGAGAATCTCCGTCCAATTCGCCTCGGTTTCTCGGGTTTTTATAATGATCCATGATCACTTGTCGATACAACGTATCTAGCTGATTACCCAAAGACATTTCCGAAGTACTCCTTTGTTTTTGTTAATCCTTTAATAAACACGTCAACATCGTCTTTCGTGTTATATAAATAAAAGCTGGCACGAGCCGTTGCAGTAACATCAAGCCATTTCATAAGAGGCTGGGCGCAGTGGTGACCGGCACGGACGGCAATGCCGTCCGCGTCAAGGACAGTGGCTACATCGTGAGGGTGAACATCATCACAGTTAAATGTTACAAGTCCTGCACGGTGCTTCGGTCCGTAAACCGTCACCCCGTCCATCTCCTCAAGGCGGCCCAATGCATACTGGGCGAGATCGTGTTCATGCTTCTCTATATTTTCAAGTCCGATGTCTTCCAGAAAGTCGATCGCTGCACCTAAGCCAATTGCTCCGGCAATAATCGGTGTGCCTCCTTCAAACTTCCAGGGAAGCTCTTTCCACGTTGACTCCTGAAGACCGACGAAGTCGATCATTTCACCGCCGAATTCCACCGGTTCCATGTTCTCCAAAAGAGCTTTCTTTCCGTAAAGAACACCGATTCCGGTCGGTCCGCACATTTTATGAGCGGAAAATGCAAAGAAATCACAGTCAAGATCCTGCACATCCACTTTCATATGAGGCGTGCTCTGGGCTCCGTCCACAAGCATAACGGCGCCGTGCTTGTGGGCAGCCTGGGCAATTTTCTTAACAGGATTAATCGCACCAAGCACGTTTGAGACCTGCATAACCGCAACGATTTTCGTCCGGTCGGTAATCGTGTTCCCGAGCTTATCCATCGCTATGGTACCGTCGTCATTAAGTTCAAGATACTTAAGCGTAGCCCCTGTCGCCTTGGCAAGCTGCTGCCACGGGATTATGTTACTGTGGTGCTCCATCGGTGTAATGACAATTTCATCATCGGGACCGACGTTGGCACGTCCGTAACTTGATGCAACGAGGTTAATCGCTGTCGTTGTTCCCCGTGTGAACACAATCTCTTCAGTTGAGGAAGCACCGATAAAGTTACGTACTTTATCACGTGCTCCTTCGTATCCGTCCGTCGCTAACGTTCCAAGTGTGTGTACACCGCGGTGTACGTTGGAATTATAACGGCGGTAGTAGTCATCAAGCTTTTCTATTACCTGAACAGGCTTTTGTGAAGTAGCGGCACTGTCAAGGTAAACGAGTGGCTGACCATTGACTTCCTGGTCGAGAATCGGGAACTGTTTACGGACGTCTAAAACGTTCATTAGTATACTTTCCTTTCGATTACCTCGATCAGCTGTTCTTTTACAGATTCAATTGGAATCTCATTAACAACCGGTCCAAGGAAACCGTGGATGATTAAGCGCTCTGCTTCCTTACGGGAAATTCCGCGGCTCATCAGATAGAACATCTGCAGAGGATCGATCTTACCTACAGAAGCTGCGTGGCCTGCTGTTACGTCATCCTCATCGATAAGAAGGATCGGGTTTGCGTCACCACGTGCTTTATCACTAAGCATAAGAACACGCTCAGTCTGTTCTCCGTTTGATTTCGTCGCACCTTTTTCGATCTTGGAAATTCCATTGAAGATCGAGCTTGCAGAATCTTTCATTACTGCGTGCTTAAGAATCTGACCATCGGAATTTTTACCATAGTGCTTGATCAATGTTGTGAAGTTCTGGGACTGCTTTCCGCGGCCGATGGAAACGGTCTTCGTATCTGCATAAGAACCTTCACCAACGAGGAATGTTGTGTTGTCGGAAACTGTGTTCCCATCGTTCATTTGTCCAAGGGACCAGTATACTTTAGCGTCACGGCCGGTTACCTGGGCACGGCGGTTAACGTACGTTGTTACCTCTTCACCGAAGTTATCAACAGCACCGAAGTTCACTGTAGCGCCGTCCGCAGCATAAACCTCTGCCACGATGTTTGCTACTGTTTCTGAAGAGTTTTCGGAAGCGTAGTTTTCAATGTACGTAACAGAGCTGTTGGCTTCAGCTACGATCAGTACGTGATTAAAGAGACCTGCAGCCCCCTTTTGCACGTAAATCGCCTGAAGAGGGACTTTTACTTCTACGTTTTTCGGAACATAAATGAATGTTCCGCCGTTAAGAAGAGCAGCGTGAAGAGCAGTCAGACGGTTTTCATCCGCTGTTACAGCTTCACTCATGAAGTACTTCTCTACAAGATCACTGTGCTCCTGAACTGCAGTGTGGATATCGGTAAAGATAACACCCTGCTTTTCAAGATCATCCTGGGTACGGGCAAAAACCGTTCCACCGTTTTCCTGTACGAGAATTGTGTTGGCATTTTCTTCTTTACCTACAAGTTCTCTAACCTTTTCAGAAAGGGCGTCGTAGTTTGTATCTGCAGAAGCTGCTTTCTCATGCTCAAATGATGAGAAATTCCACTTCGTAATGTTTGTTTTATCAGGTTTTGGCAGGTCGATTGCCTCTGCTCGCTCTAAAGACGATACACGCAAGTTAGTCAGCCATTCCGGCTCTTGGCGGTCTTTAGAGAAGTTCGTCACGTATTCCTGATCAAATGGTAGCTTTGTATCCACTGACATTTTGTTTCCTCCTCCTTAAAAAACCGCTCTTATTATTCGCCTACTGTCTCGTCTTCGATACCAAGTTCTTCTTTAATCCAGTCATAACCTTCAGCTTCAAGGCGCTCAGCAAGCTCAGGGCCACCGGATTTTACAATGCGTCCCTGCATCATTACGTGTACTTTGTCAGGCGTAATGTAGTTAAGAAGACGCTGATAGTGAGTGATGATTAAGCAGCCAAAGTCTTCATTGCGCATATCGTTAATCCCTTCGGCTACAACTTTAAGGGCATCGATATCAAGACCTGAGTCAATCTCGTCAAGGATCGCAATCTTAGGCTCAAGCATCAATAACTGAAGAATTTCGTTACGCTTTTTCTCACCGCCGGAGAAACCTTCGTTCAGGTAACGGTGCTGAAAAGCCTGGTCCATATCAAGTGTATTCATTTTGTCATCCATTTTACGGATGAACTTCATTAGAGAGATTTCGTCGCCTTCTTCACGTTTCGCATTAATAGCGGAACGGATGAAGTCTGCGTTTGTCACGCCGCTGATTTCTGAAGGGTATTGCATAGCAAGGAACAAGCCGGCACGAGCACGCTCATCTACTTCCATGTCAAGCAGGTCTTCGCCGTTGAATGTTGCTTTACCGCTTGTTACTTCATATTTAGGATGTCCCATTAAAGCAGATGCAAGCGTTGATTTACCAGTACCGTTTGGTCCCATGATGGCATGGATTTCGCCGCCGTTCACTTCGATTCCGAAGCCTTTAAGAATTTCTTTTTCTTCAATGGAAACATGAAGATCTTCAACTTTTAAATTTGGTGCTGTCATTTGTTCTAACCTCCATTTATTTTTTTCACGGCACAGAAGCCGCGAACAATTTGGCTTGCTTAATAAGAATGATGCACGTTACCCATTCTCACTTTATTCTCATTACAATATTATATCATATGAAAGGTGAGTTCAAGGGAAAACGACACCCTGTTACCTATTCAAACATATTTTGTAACCATTCTTCAAACCCATTTCCAACTCTATGTATTATTCCGAGGATATGAAAGTTCATTCAAACTCTGCCAGGCTCGATATATCAACGTTTTCGCATTATAGAAACAGTCTGGGGACTTTCGATGGTTAATTCTCACTAAATCCTGACTAATTGAGAATGAACATCATTCTTGGTCCATTTCTTTATCCTTCAATACGGTGCTCCAGAAACCAAAAATAGCGACTCCGATCATCCCCATAATTAAGGCTCTCATGAGCATGGCAGATAAGCTGTATTCATATTGAAAAAACGTATTTGCAATGACAACGGCAATAAAAATCGTGATCAACGAATACCAGAACACTTTCTTCTCCCGTGTGGTCCTTTGTTTTTTCTCCATGTCTTCATTCTCCTTTTAATTATTAGCGTTGTTAAGCATTGGCGTGGACTGTAAAGCTCTCTTAAACTCAAGTGTATTTCCTTTCATTGCCCTTTCAGCGTTTCATTAAGAAAAGACCAGTATGCGGGGACATACTGATCTTCAAGGCAGGTTCATGGATATTTATGATCACCCTATCTCTAGGTGTGCAATTGTCGTTGATGATCAGACACCAGCTTTATGCTAGCCTGATGGTCCAGATCTCTTGCTCTTTCCACTTTCATGCGGTTATCCAGATTGTTACTGTACTCCGCATAGCTCATTCCGTGTGACTGCTGCATTCCTTTTTCCATCTCGCTTGTGTGATTCAATTGAATCTGATGGATAATAAATCAACCCTTTCAAATTTTTTGGTCAAAAGATCTGACAAGATACATGTACCTTTTATGGATATAATGTAAACTTGTTTTTATGTGATCTTTTTAACATAGTGTCATTTTACCACGTGGGTTGAGTTACTCCAATTTCCCTGAGCATGGATCCAGGACCAAATTGACTGAAAATTCTATTCAGTGAGCACTGATCACATGATCTTCTAAAATAACCCCATTTTTCACCGAAAAGCACCCGATTCCTCCAGGTGCTTTCCATAAAATTAATGGGGCTGTATATCCAGCTCAGTCATACACTGCTCCACAAGAGTCACTGCCTGACTCATCGCTCCGCCACCGCCAAAGGCTCCGGTGACAGCTACCGCCTCAAGAATTTCCTGCTGTGAGCAACCTTGATCAAGACACCCTTTTGTATGATAAATAATGCAGTATTCATCCTGCGAATAAAGAGCAATACCAAGGGCAATCAACTGCTTTTCCTTCTGGGTCAGCTCCCCTGCTTCAAAGCACGCTTCTGTAAAGGCATTGTATTTTCGTGCAATATCAGGCATCTGCTCTGTAAAATGCCCGAGACCTGCTTTGTAGTCATGAAGCGCCTGCTGAACTGAGGACATTTGCTGGTTATTATGCTGTTCCATTTTTCATCTCTCCTTATAGTCATTTCACACCTTTTAGTATGAGTTGAAGGAGTGGAATTTATGTTTTAATGAAAAAAGTGTTGTTGTTATTGCTCTGATTGATGCTGCCTTTGTTTAGGAGTTCCTCTTTATCCGCCAGCAGGGCGGGCATCCAATTTCGATGAGAGTCTACCTTAAAAAAATTAGGTATGGTGCTATAACCCTTCATTTCAATTTGCTTTGTTGAACGGAATACACTCACTTCCCCCGGACTCCCGTCGAGCCTCCAGCTACGCGGAGCCGCTGAAAAAGTCTTCCTTTTAAATAGTCTCAGAAAAGGTAGGTGTTGATCTACGGGCGGCTCTATCCTCAGCGCTGCGCGCTTGTGGGGTCTCCCCGGAACTCGCTTTTCCCGCAGGTGTGTCGCGCATTCGCTCCAATCAACACTTTTTTTATAACAACAATGACTTTTAGCACATCAAAAAATCAAAACCCCCTTTGCAATCAGTGCCCTAAAGTGGTGATTTATTATTGGACTTTGACTTTTTCAGTGGCTTCGCTTTGCCCCAGTGGGGTCTCGTCTGTCTCGCACTTCCGCAGGGAGCCTCGCGTATCCATTTAACTCCGCACTATGCGCTGTGATAATCAAATGAAAAGGATAACTCAGCCAAAAAAAAACACACTCCTACTTTCATCCGAGTATCGATGTGAGGTCATTTATCTTGAATTCTTTCCTTTTATCATGAATCCGCAGACATTTATCATGAACCCTGCCGCTGATATGTAAAATCCCAAAAAACGCCTCCCCATAAAAGGGAAGACGTTTTTTGCATATCAACTATTATTCACCTGCCGGTACTACGGCTCCATCATATTCTTCAAGGATGAAGTCGCGCACTTCTTCAGAGCGGAGAACTTCTACAAGCTTCTCAATATCTTCATTGCCTTCATCTTCGCTTCGAATGGCAATGACGTTCACATAAGGGTTGTCCAGCTCGGAAGACTCCAGAGCAATTGCATCTTCATGTGGATCAAGATCTGCTTCGAGAGCATAGTTACCATTAATTAATACAGCATCACCTTCACCGTTGTTAAAGGCTTGCGGAAGAATAGCAGCCTCAAAGTCGGCTCTGAAGTTGAGGTCTCGAGGGTTTTCTTCGATATCGTCAAGAGTGGCATCAGTTCCGGCACCTTCAGTTAATGTAATCAACCCTTCTTCCTCAAGCATGAGGAGGATACGGCCGTGGTCGGCAATGTTATCACTCATAAGAATTTCAGCACCATCAGGAAGCTCATCCAGGGAGCTGTAGTCCTGGGAATAGACACCGATCGGCTCAATGTGAATACCGCCGGCATTTACAAAATCATAATCATCGTTGGAGGCAATCTGGTCCTCAAGATACGGGACATGCTGGAAATAGTTTGCATCAAGTTCACCGTTAGCAAGTGCACGGTTTGGCGTAACATAATCGTTAAACGTCTGAACCTCAAGGTTAATTCCTTCTTCAGCGAGAAGCGGTTCTGCAAATTCAAGGATCTGGGAGTGAGGAATGTTTGTTGCCCCGACTACAAGTGTATCTTCGTCATCTCCTCCGCCGCATGCTGTAAGAATTCCTGCTGTTAATGTGATGACACCAAGTCCTGCAATTGTTTTCTTCATGGTTTCATATCTCCTTTTTCATTCATTATCGTTTGTCTAGAACATACGTTAATCTGTCGCCAATAAACTGAACAATAAATACCAGTATGAGTACCGCAATCGTCGCCGCAATTGTCACATCGTCATTGTAGCGCTGAAAGCCTTCCCGGTATGCAAAATCACCGAGTCCGCCGGCTCCGATCACTCCTGCCATGGCCGTGTAGCTGATTAATGCAATGGCTGTAACGGTTATCCCCGACATTAAAGCCGGCATGGATTCTGGCAGCAGTACTTTAAAGATAATTTCACGGTTGTTCGCCCCCATCGCTTTCGAAGCTTCAATAACACCTTTGTCGATCTCACGAAGGCCGATTTCCACCATTCGTGCATAAAATGGCGCAGCCCCGAAAATCAAAGCCGGCAATGCAGCTGATGGTCCAAGCATCGTGCCGAGAATGGCGACCGTAACCGGGATGAGAAGAACAATTAATATAATGAAAGGAATCGAGCGAAATAAGTTGACAAATCCTGCAGTAATTCCGTTTATGACTTTGTTTTCCCACAGGTTGCCTTTGCTCGTTAAAAACAGGACCAGTCCGAGAGCAACCCCTATTATAAAGGTAAAGAATACGGAAATGACCGTCATATACAGTGTCTCAAGAGTAGCGTCCCACAGCCTGAGCCAGTTTACGTTTGGAAATAATGCTTCAACCACCGTGGATCACCTCCACTTCAACTTTTTCCTTTTTAATGTGAGCAATCACGCTTTCCAGCTCACTCTTTTCTCCTTCAATCCCCACGAACAATGACCCGTAAGCGCCATTCTGGGTGGAAGAAATCTTTCCTTGAAGAATGTTTATTGTCACATTGTAGGTTCTGATCAGATCAGTGATCAGATGTTTCGTTACATCATTGCCTACAAACGTAAGCTGCAGCACCTGACCAATGCCCTCTTCACCAAACAGATGCTCAAGGGATTTCTCTGTTTCTTCAGGTTCTGTTACCTGCTTCACAAACTCTTTCGTCATTTCTTCTTTCGGCTGCTTGAACACATCCAGGACATTTCCCTGTTCAACCACTTTTCCTTCTTCCATCACAGCTACACGGTGACAGATCTTCCTGATAACGTGCATTTCGTGTGTAATGAGCACAATTGTAAGACCGAGCTTTTGATTAATATCAACGAGAAGATCAAGAATGGAATCTGTCGTTTTCGGATCAAGCGCCGATGTGGCTTCGTCACACAAAAGAACTTCCGGGTTGTTTGCCAGTGCCCGGGCGATGCCTACACGCTGCTTTTGCCCGCCGCTCAGCTGTGAAGGGTACGATCCGCCTCTGCCTTCGAGACCCACAAGCTTGATGAGCTCTTCCACTCTCTTCTTTCTTTTTTCCTTAGGTACTCCGGCAATCTCAAGGGGAAAAGAAATATTGTCCCGCACAGTCCGGCTCCACAGCAAATTGAAATGTTGAAAAATCATTCCGATTCCCTGCCGGGCAAAACGCAGTTCATTTTTTGACAAAGAACCCATGTCCTTGTCATTGAGCGTTACGTTTCCGGAAGTCGGCCTCTCGAGCATGTTTAACATTCGGATCAATGTGCTTTTCCCGGCGCCACTGTATCCGATCACACCAAAGATTTCACCTTTTTCGATGGTAAGATCGACATTATCTACAGCCGTAACCTGGCCGTCTTTTGTCTGAAATAGTTTTTGAATCTGTTTTAATTCAATCATCTGCTCCAACCTCCAATAGCAAGAGGACTCTTAATTTGAGTACCAGTTCATATGCTCTCTTAGTATGCAGTGTCTGATATGAGAGTAAACAAAAAACCTCTCTGCTGAAAAATGAGCAGAAAGGTTTGCAATCTAAAGAACCTCTCTCTCATCTCTCAAAGCATCAACACCTGCTTTGTAGGAATTGGCACCTTCCAATCACACGGATCAGCGGTTGCCGGGTTTCATCGGGCCTGTCCCTCCACCTCTCTTGATAAGAGAATCTATAAAATTGTTTTATTGCTTTACTGTAGCACTGAGTTGAATATTAGCATGGGGAAAATAACGTGTCAACTGTTATCTCTTAATCTTAAATCTTTGCTTAAATACCAGAGTGATTCAAGAAGCAGCAGGTCCCGGAGACGTCCGGTTGCTGACAGGTCGCCTCTTTTTTTCAGGTTCAAAAGGAACTCATCGCCGTTAAACAACGTCTTCATGGCTTCCCGGTCACCATGAATCGTTACGTGGCTTGTTTCATTATTATATTGTGAGATCGAGATGGTATTTCCGGTCAGCGATAACAACCAGCTTTCCTCATTGCAAATAAGACAGACGTCGAGAATCGTTTCGTCCAGCAAACCTAACAGGTTATCTGTCTTCCTCATTCGTTTGATCGATGAAGTGAGCAGCTTTTTCACGGACACACACACACACCGCCTCATTTTTACTTTCTTTTTGTCACTATTCGTGATGATAAGACTGTTATCCTGTCATGGATTGCTGATTTATTTTATTTCCTATCGGCTTTCGGAAGACAAAGAAGAAATATGCAGTACCGATAATGTAAAGCACACTCGTTATGGAAAAGACAATTGCATATCCCGAATATGCTCCGTATACCATGACAAGGGTTGTGGACACAGGACCCATCACTGCCCACCCTAACTGGAACACCGCCTGACCTACAGAGTTTGCCAGCCCTTTAATTGAGTCATCAACGCTTCTCATCATTAACGACATCTGTATCGGGTTACCTGCATTCATCAGTGCCTGGCGGAAAAGAAAGCCGAATACAGCAAACCACAGATTCTCAGTAAATGCTGTTATTAAAAGAAATGGAATCGATGCAAGCTGCAGGATTACCACAGCCATCACTTCCCCGTATTTTCGTACAACAGCCGGACCAATCATCATGGCAACCGCCGTCATGAGCTGCCCCATTGACAGGATCAGCCCGACCAGCGAATGGGAAATGTCAAACCGGTCTACAAAATAAAGGTTCAGGTACGGAATAACAAGACCCGAACCAAACCCGATAATCATCTGGGCAACGGCAAAAAGCAGAATGATTTTTACCCCGTGTTTATGAGTCGTGAACAATTTTTTGAATGAGCGCTGCTGATCGTTACGTGAAAAAAGCTTTCGTTCTTCATTAATCTTAAAAATCGGCAGCAGTGCAGCCAAGAAAAATACCGCTCCCACAAGAAGGGTTATACGAATACTCCAAAGAGCGCTTAAACCTATTAGATGAGTCAGAAAATCACTCAGGGTTCCGCCGAGGAGATTTCCGACTACGTTGGCAAGCATAATAATGGCAAAATTAAAGCTGAACAAGTGAACCCGTTGTTTTTCCGTAGAATTCTCAGCAAGCAGAGGAATGGAGGATACCTGGATAAAGGACATAAACATCCCGGTCATAAAAGCCGCAGCCAGGAGCATATCTTCCAGGGATAAAACCGACCTTAAAAACAAACTTAATGCCGCAAACACAGCACCGATGACAATGATTCTCTTCCTGCCATAACGGTCACTGAGAAGACCGGCCGGCAGAAGAAGGAGCGCAGTTGCCATCGACTGCATCGCAATAACCCGGCCATTTACTGAATCATCAAAGCCGAGCTCTCTTATGTAATAGTTATAAATGATGAGGAAGATCCCCATCCCTATGTTAGCCAATGCCGATGCGAGCAGAAAATAGCGTACATTCCGATTGTACACTTTAAACTGATCCATCCACTCTCCTACAAATCGTCCCACAAAAGCCACTCTCCGTTCTCCACCAATACTTCGCGTCCCTAAATACTAATATAATCATAGTGGAAACCTGTGACTATGGAAAGAGATTTTTTTGATTTTGGCCTTATGTAGGGATTGGGGAAAATAATCACTATATTTCGGAAAATTAATTCGGATTAAGGGAAATATTTATTACATTAAGGAAAAATCAATGGGCAGTTATGTAACCGTTAAATAGCAGCAATTCATTAAAAGATAAAAACACTGAGCGGCTCAGCCGCTCAGTGCTTTCCTAACATGAATATTTCCGTCAGCACCAGCCCATGTCACAGCCATCCACGTAGGACTGAGGCTGTTCTAACCGCTCTGCCTTTGGCTCACTCTTTGCCTTTAAAGAATCTGCTGCTGCAAACTCTTCAGCAAATTCATACTGCTGATTCTCATCATTCAGTCTCACTCGCCCGACTTTCTGCTGATCCAGATAAAAGGTGATGTACCCTTCATCATCGACCTGGGCACTTACCCTGTCGGAAACGTCCATGTGGGAGCGCTCCTGGTTAAAGGTTGCATTATCTTTTTGTACATTGTTGACCTGGATTTCTCTTTCACCTGATTCGGTTGGGTTCAATGTTTTTGCCACCTTTCATAAGGCATTTATGAATTAGGATGGCTTTGTAGAACCTTTTTTATAAGCAGAACTTTCCTCAGGCCGGTGAAAGACAGTATATATCGAATCTTATTAAACTCAGATGTTGATTTGCGCTCATTGCACTTTCCGCGGGCGGTTCGGGAGCCTCCTCAGCATGCTGTTTCTTCCTCTGCCAGCCAGGCTCCGAAGAAGCTCATTCATTAAGCAACGCTCGTGCTTGACCGGGTCTCCCCGGGACTCGCTTTTCCCGCAGGAGTGTCGCGCATCCGCTCCAATCAACACTTTTTTTATAATTTAAATGATCTTTAGCACATCAAAAAACAAAACCCCTTTCATGCGGCAATCAGAGCCCTAAGGGGTGATGTAATTACCGGACTTGGACTTCTTCAGTGGCCCTCTACTTACAGGGAAGGTCGGCGCCAGTCCGGAAAAAGGGAGCGTATTCCGTTCAACACAGCTTAGAACATGAATATCCACAAAATTGTATTTTCAGGGTGGACATATAGAAAAAACCATCCCGTAAAATAAAATGGGATGGCCCTTTTAATAGTTCTATTCTTCGCTGATCATTTCTTCGTATTGCTCTGCTGTCATAAGCTTGTCTTTTTCTGAAGCATCAGATGGTTCCACAACGATCATCCATGCTTTTTCGTATGGAGATTCGTTTACAAACTCAGGAGAGTCGTCGAGTTCTTCATTTACTTCCACTACCTTACCGCTTACAGGAGCGTAAAGCTCAGAAACCGTTTTTACAGATTCAACGCTTCCGAATGGCTCGTCAGCTTCTACTTCGTCGCCTACTTCAGGTAACTCAACGAATACGATATCACCAAGCTCCGATTGTGCGAAGTCAGTAATACCGATGCGAACTTTGTCTCCTTCGTCTTTTACCCACTCGTGCTCTTCTGAATACTTAAATTCCTTTGGTAAACTCATGTGTGCTTCCCTCCAAGTTTAAGTTGGCTGCTTATTTTACGGCACAGCATTCATTATGTACGTTTGTGCCACGTGTAAAACAATCTGATTTAACTATAGTATACTTTTCCACCTGTAAGCAAGGCTCACCCTTGCCCCCAGGCTTCTTCATATGACTCTTCTTTAAAACCGACTGTGACTTTTTTGCCGTCTGTGACAATCGGGCGCTTAATCAGCATACCGTCGGAAGCCAGAAGTTCAAGGAGTTCATCCTCGGAATCTGTTTTGATCCGGTCCTTTACACCAAGGTCACGGTATTTTTTACCGCTCGTGTTAAAAAACTTTTTCAGCTCAAGGCCACTCATCTCGTAAAGCTCTTTTAACTGCTTTTTTGATGGTGGGTTTTCCACAATATGCACAGATTCAAACGCAACATTGTTTTCTTCAAGCCATTTCTTTGCATTGCGGCACGTTCCGCACTTCGGATACTGATAAAAAGTTACACTCAACGTTTTCCCCTCCTT
Source organism: Alteribacter keqinensis (assembly GCF_003710255.1). Classification (NCBI taxonomy): domain Bacteria; kingdom Bacillati; phylum Bacillota; class Bacilli; order Caryophanales; family Bacillaceae; genus Alteribacter; species Alteribacter keqinensis. The sequence continues at coordinate 65,144 of NZ_RHIB01000002.1, forward strand.
TTTCAAAGGTGCCTTCCCTCATTATTATGAAGGGTTTTAATTAATTTTAAAAGGCAAAAGACGTCCGTACATAGTTTCGCTTCTGCCTCGTGTGAATCCTTCTTAGTCAGCCTCTTTTTTTCGATAAGACTTGGTTTTTTCTGCAGCCGGTCCCCACGCCTCCTGAATCGCTTTTGCGGAACCACTGCTGCGAGGAGATAACTCCTGTGAAAACTCCTCTGTTCCCTGCAGATCTCCATCATACATAACTTCATTTTTCGGTCTTTTCATCGTCTTTTCCTCCTTATTTCTTTTAACCCTTTTAGTATTGGCAGAATGAAAAAGGAGGTTTCCAGAAATAAAAGTAAAGAGCTCCATATTAAGGAGCTCTTCACAATAAGAGAGGAGAATGTCCTTCCTTTAGAAAGGAGGATTATTATAATTTCGGGGCATGGGGAAATGCCCCAAATTCGATAACAGATTTTTTTCCGTTCAAAACATTCTTTACCCGAAAATGTTTTTTAGAGGACGTAACGTTCAGCTTCAATAATTGGTGCCGCGATTTCACGCTTTTTCGCTACAACGTTCACTGGGGTGTGACGCGTAAGCTTTTTGAGGATCGCAAGCATTGTACGGGCACTGTCACCTTCTTCGAGTGCTACAAGTGACTCTTTTGCTACTGCTTCAATACGGTTAATCGCTTCCTGAGTGAATACCTCAGTAAGAAGAACTTTTTGCTTAGCTTTCTCAAGACCGTCTTTTCCGATCGCTTTTTCTGTACGAAGGACACAAGATTCGATCGAGAAGATATCGGATACGATATCCGCGATGTTAGCAAGAATCTCTTGTTCTTTTTGAAGCTTCTCTCCGTATTTCTGAGCTGCCGTTCCTGCTACCATCATGAAGATTTTCTTAGCGTTCTCAAGAAGGTATTTTTCCTGCTCAAGAGCTTCGTCGCCTACTTCTTGCGGCATCATCATCATGAGCTCTTCTTGAAGGTTCGCAGCTTGCTCAAGAAGAGGAAGCTCGCCTTTCATTGCTTTACGCATGATTGTTGCAGGAACAAGCATACGGTTGATTTCGTTCGTTCCTTCAAAAATACGGTTGATTCGGGAGTTACGGTACATCGATTCCACTTCATATTCACTCATGAATCCGTATCCACCGTGAATTTGAACCGCTTCGTCTACTACGAAATCCAACACTTCGGATCCAAAGATTTTGTTTAACGAACATTCAATCGCATACTCGGCAATTGCTTTTCCTACGGCATTGCCTTCTTTTTGCTCTTCTTCGCTCAATGCGTTGAACGCATCATCGATCAAGCCGCCAGTACGGTAGATGGAGCTCTCAGCCGCGTACGTTTTAGCTGCCATTTCAGCAAGCTTCTTTTGAATGAGGGTAAATTTTGAGATCGGAATCTTAAACTGTTTACGCTCATTTGCGTACTTGGCAGATACTTCAATCGCACGCTTCGCACCGCCTACACATCCTACTCCAAGTTTGTAACGGCCAACGTTTAAGATGTTAAAGGCAATTACGTGTCCTTTGCCGATCTCACCAAGCAAGTTTTCTTTAGGTACAAGAGCATCTTCCAGGATAAGGGTACGAGTTGACGAACCTTTAATCCCCATTTTCTTTTCTTCCGGTCCTACAGAAACCCCATCGTATTCACGCTCAACGATGAAAGCAGAGAACTTGTCACCATCGATTTTTGCGTAAACAACGAACACATCAGCAAAACCAGCGTTTGTAATCCACTGCTTTTCACCATTCAGTACATAGTGGGTTCCGGAATCGTTTAGTTTCGCTGTTGTTTTCGCACCAAGTGCATCTGATCCGGAGCTTGGCTCAGTTAGAGCATAAGCGGCAAGCTTTTCACCTGATGCAAGGTCTGGAAGGTATTTTTTCTTTTGGTCTTCAGACCCGAAGAACACGATCGGTAAAGATCCGATTCCAACGTGGGCTCCGTAAGATAGGGAGAAGGATCCTGCAAGGGCAAACTTCTCAGTAATTAAAGATGAGCTGATTTTATCAAGCCCGATTCCACCGTATTCTTCTGGAACATCGGCACCAAGAAGACCCAGCTCTCCTGCTTCTTTTAATAAGCGAACATTGATGTCAAACTGGTGTGCTTCCATTTTCTCAACTTCGGGTACTACTTTATTAACAACGAAGTCTTCCGTTGTTTTTGCAATCATCACGTGCTCGTCAGTAAAGTCTTCCGGTGTGAACATGCGGTCTGCTTCAATGCTTTCGAGCAAGAAGCCGCCGCCTTTTAACGTTTTATCAGCTGTTGCCATGTTCTTACCTCCCGTTATATTTAAATTTAATTAAGCTACTTATAAGCGGTTCTACTAAAAAGATTCCAGAAGCCTGCATGTCCTTCGCTTTCCGCGGTGGTGTTGGCAAGCCTCCTCTCGCTGGTGCGATGCGGGGTCTTGCCTGGCCCCTACTACCGCAGGAGTCTCGGACATTCTGGCTTCCTAACCTTTTTTGATAACCTTCAGACATCTGAAAAAGAATGTTTATACTAGCTCAAACACTCCGGCTGCGCCCATTCCGCCGCCGATACACATGGTGACAACACCAAACTGCTCGCCGCGACGCTTCATTTCATGAATCAGACTGAGTGTAAGTTTTGTTCCTGAACATCCAAGCGGGTGACCAAGAGCAATGGCTCCACCATTTACATTCACCCGGTCATAATCAAGACCTAAGTGGCGGATCACTTGAAGAGACTGGGAAGCGAAGGCTTCATTCAGTTCAAACAATCCGATATCAGACTGTTCCAGACCAGCAAGTTTAAGAGCTTTCGGGATCGCTTCAACGGGACCGATTCCCATTATTTCAGGTGCAACTCCGGCAACTGCGAAAGAGCGGAATTTCACCAGTGGTGTCAGTCCGTCTGCCTCAGCCATTTCACGGTCCATAACGAGTACAGACGCTGCTCCGTCACTCATTTGGGATGCATTTCCTGCTGTAACGGATCCGGTTGTGCTGAATGCGGGACGCAGTTTAGCAAGAGATTGAACAGTCGAATCAGGACGAACGCCCTCGTCTTGTTTAAATAAAACTTCCTTTTCCACAAGTTTGTGCTTCTCGTTGACGGAACGGAATGTTACAGGTACCGGTACAATTTCGTCTTCGAAATGTCCCTTTTCAATCGCGGCGGCCGCCCGTTTATGGCTTTCCACTGCAAAAGCGTCCTGATCTTCACGGCTGACTTCAAAACACTTTGCTACTTCCTCCGCTGTGTGTCCCATGCCCATGTAGTATTCTGGTGCATTTTCTACAAGAGCAGGGTTTAAAGCAATTACGTGACCTCCCATTGGGATCAAGCTCATGGATTCAGCTCCGCCGGCAAGGACGGCACCGGAGTGGCCGAGCATGATTCTTTCAGCCCCGTAAGCAATACTTTGAAGACCTGAAGAGCAGTAGCGGTTGATCGTAATGGCCGGAACTGTATCAGGCAGACCTGCGAGACCTGCAATGTTTCTCGCCATGTTCATTCCTTGTTCCGCTTCTGGCATCGCACAGCCAAAAATGACATCGTCAATTTTTGAAGGATCGAATCCTTCTGCTCGTTTGAGCGTTTCTTTTACCGTAACAGCCCCTAAATCATCCGGTCTAACCTGGGCTAACGTTCCTCTTTTTGCTTTTCCTACAGGTGTTCGTGCACCTGCAACGATGACGGCTTCTCTCACAAATTGTCCCCTCCTTTTGCGTTTATTTAGTTACGTAATGGTTTTCCTTTTGTGAGCATATATTGCATACGCTGCTGCGTTTTCGGTTCAGCTACAAGGCTTAGGAATGCTTCTCTTTCCAGATCAAGCAGGTACTGCTCATCGACCTCCGTTCCTTTTGGCACACGGCCTCCTGCAAGAACGAAGGCAAGTTTCTCTGCAATTTTCAGATCGTGATCGCTGATATGGCTGCCAAAGTGAAGAGCTTTTGCTCCCTGAAGCATCGTTGCGTATCCTGTTTCCCCAACCACTTTAATCTTCTTTTGCTCCGGTGGCTGGTAGCCTGCATTTGCAAGGTGAAGAGCTTTTTGTTTCGCGTCGTGAATGAGGTGATCTCCATTCACACTGATACCGTCCTGCGGGCGGATGTAGCCGAGTTCTGCCGCTTCCTGGGCACTCGTACCGACTTTCGCCATGGCAATCTTCTCAAACACCTGATTGGCAACAGCCTGAAGATCAATTGACGACCCTTCCGGCAGACTTTCTACATGACGAAGATAAAGCTCCTTGTTTCCTCCACCTCCGGGGATGAGACCGACACCGACTTCAACAAGGCCCATATACGTTTCCTGTGCTGCCTGAATGCTTGAGGCCGGCATGGAAATCTCGGACCCTCCACCAAGAGTCATCCCGTGTGTACCAACAACAACCGGTTTGCCCGAATAGCGGATTTTCGCCATTGTCTGTTGGAACTGACGCACAACAAGGTCAATTTCCGGGTAGTTCATGTCCTGGGCTTCCATTAAAATCATCATTAAATTCGCCCCGACACAGAAGTTTTTCCCCTGGTTACTGATCACAAGCCCTTTGTAGTTTTTATCTACTTCTTCGATGGACTTTGAAATCATCTGCATAACATCAAGACCGATGGAATTGTTTGGAGACGTAAACTCGAGATTTGCAATACCGTCACCAAGGTCAATTAGTGATGCACCGGCATTCTTCATAATGATGTTGCTTTCTTCTTTTTTAAGTGTTTTAAGGTTAATTACCTTAGGGTTGATTTCCGCTTTTACGTAATCCCCGTTATGGAAAAATTCGTTGTCTTCGCCGTAGAAGGATGACTTACCTGAGGAAAGCATCTCTTTTACCCAGGAAGGAACGGTGTCTCCCTCAGCTTCCATACGCTCAACGCTTTTTTCAACACCGATCGCATCCCACGTTTCAAATGGGCCAAGTTCCCATCCGAACCCCCACTTCATGGCGTCGTCAATGGCTTTTACATCATCTGCGATCTCATATGCTTTATCAGCCGAGTATAGGAGAACTGGCTTTAAAATGTTCCAGACAAGCTCGCCCGCCCGGTCATCTGCATAGACAAGCGCTTTCAATTTGGCTGCTTTTCCTTTTGCCTGCTTGCTTTGCTGAACAGAAGGCGCTTTCAATTTTTTCCGCTCAACATACTCCATTTTGTTGTAGTCAAGTTCAAGGATTTCGCTTCCTTTTTCACCTTTTTGTTTCAGGAAGAAGCCTTGACCTGATTTACTTCCGAGCCAACCTTTTTCAGCCATTTCTTTCATGAAGGCAGGCGGGTCAAAGACGTCTTTCTCGTCCCCTTCCACTTGATCGTAAACGTTCTTTGCCACGTGAAGGAATGTATCAAGACCAACTACATCCAAGGTTCTGAATGTGGCACTTTTCGGGCGTCCGATGGCAGGCCCTGTTACAGAGTCCACTTCCCCGACGGAATAGCCGCCTTTTGTCATTTCACGAACGGTAACAAGAAGTCCGTAGGTTCCGATACGGTTTGCGATAAAGTTTGGTGTATCCTTTGCTTCAACGACACCTTTACCGAGTACGTCTTCTCCAAAGGTTTTCATATATTCAAAGACTTCCGGTTTTGTTGCTTTCGTCGGAATAACTTCTAAAAGCTTAAGGTAACGCGGCGGGTTAAAGAAGTGCGTTCCCAGGAAGTGGGCCTTAAAATCATCAGAACGCCCATCAGCCATCGCTTCAATCGAAATACCCGAGGTGTTGGAGCTTACGATTGTCCCCGGTTTACGATATTTCTCAACATTTTCATAAACCTTCTTTTTAATATCAAGGTTTTCTACAACGACCTCAATAATCCAGTCAACTTCAGCCAGTTTCTCCATATCATCTTCCATATTCCCCGGGGTAATAAGGGAAGTATTTGACTTTTTGGCAAGAGGTGCCGGTTTCTGCTTTTTAAGTTTGGCGATCGCATCTGCTGCAAGGCGGTTACGAACAACCTTATCGTCTAATGTAAGTCCTTTTTTCTCTTCTGCTTCCGTCAGTTTCCTTGGCACAATGTCCAAAAGAAGTGATGGTATGCCGATGTTGGCCAAATGTGCTGCAATGCCGGAGCCCATTACTCCGGAGCCTAACACCGCTACTTTTCCGATTCTCCCAACCATGAAGGACCTCCTTATTTCTTTTTGAATGAATGCTCATTCATTTTTCTGCTAAAAAAATATCCGCGTCTTCATTCCGCGTCATTTTCCTCATTTACACTTTTAACTATATAAAATAATTCCCAATTACGCAACCATAATGACAGAAAATTTTCTTTATTTCTACTTTATGCACTGCTGGGTTCTTTGATGACTGGGAAAACTTGTCTTCTTTTCCCGGGAAATTATTGCATACTTCTTCCCTTTCCGACAAAACTAATGACGATTATGTATTTCACTAAGGAGGAATCGGTATGCAACAGCAGCCAAATCAGCAGCAAGGACAAAGCGTCATGCCCCAGCCACCTGAAGTCGTCACAAATAAAGATCATCTTTATATCAGTGACATGCTTTCATGGAACCTGATGGCCATGAAAAAAGCACATCAGTTTTCACAGCAGTGCCAGGACCAGCAGATCAAAGACGCTCTGGATCAGGCGGGAAGAATGCATTACATGCACTATCAGAAATTACTTACACACCTGCAGGGTACTAACAACACAAATCAGATTCAGTAATGAAGGAGGGAAATAACATGAACCAAAATCAAGCCAATGACGGACAAAAGATTGGAAATCCGAAAACACAGACTCCGGATTCTCCACAGATGAATGACCGGGACTATATCAACGATATGCTCGCAACTGAGAAATATATGACAGGCTCGTACTGCACAGCATTGAACGAAGCGAGTCACGAAGGTCTTTATAAAGATGTTCAGTCCATCTTCAACGAAACCCAGGACTGTCAGCGCAACCTGTTTAATATGATGTTTGAAAAAGGCTGGTACTCTTTTGATGCCGTGCCGCAGCAGACACTGGATCAGTCACACCAGAAATTCAGCGGCTACAGCAACCAGTTTCCTTACAATCAGAACAACCCTGTATCGTAGACCGATATAAGCAATATCACCAGGGGACTTTGCCATTTAAACGTTTAAAAGGACAGTCGTAACGTGCTGTTTCAGACACTTCCACTTTCCCCCGGTTCTGATTCTATAACAGTGTATCGCTGTGCGATAAGAACGATATTCGGCTGAAAAAACCCGCGATGGTTTGGTAACCGTCGCGGGTTTTGCTTGAAAGAGTTTTACTTTGAATATTTGTAAATATGGACATTGTGGAAAGCGCGTTCTTTAGGTGTGACTATGGTCAAGAGCTCTGCCGTTGAGAACACTAAAGCGGAAACTGTGTTCGTTCTTCCAGCATCCGTTTTCTTATAACAGGGTCAGCTTCTATTCTCTTCAATTCAGAGCGAATGTAATGTAATTCCTCTAAATAAGCATCGTATTCCATTCCAAACATGTCTTCGAGGCAGCCGCGGATTTTTTTTGCCAAAACGGGACTTTTACCAGAAGTCGTTACACTTAGTTTCAACGCTCCACGATCCACTACTGCCGGAAAATAAAACGTGCTCAGCTCCAGATTATCCACTACATTAATGAGAGAAATATATGATAGTAAAGCACCGGACAGCTTTTCATTTAAAACCGGTGAATTTGTTGCCACAACAACCATAAAAAATGAACGCCAATTTATCTCCAGACGGGAACAATACTCCTGCGCAACATCCTCTATTGTTAAAGCTCTATTATAAAAGCAGAATTGGTCTAATTGAGACTCGAGCCCTTTCGTTATCGCAGGACTGATAAGTGTCACACCTGCTCCACCCTTAACTAAACAGGCTGTCTTTCGTTCTGCTACGCTTCCTCCTCCAATAACGAGGACCGGTTTTTGATTAAGTTTCAGAACTAGTGGACTTCCCAAGATACATGCCCTCCTTTTTTCACTATAGAAACCAGGTTTCAAAGGTAATAGGATCTTTATCCACCACTCTTTTTTGCCGCTCAGAACTGATGCCGTTCTTAATTTTCTCATTTATCCATGAGGTGATTAGCGGATGTGGAAGATAGGTTTTTCCATTCCACTTATAACTGAGGCCTTTGAGCTTCTCAGGAATGACTTTATTTGTGAAGTACCCCTCACTTAAAAATAACGGCACCACTATGACGGTTCGTCCACTATTTGATACCTGTTCGGCCTTTTGGCGAAGATTATCCGGAAGCAAAGTGCCATGTATGATGTCATGGAACGGTATCCGCAGACTGATCAGATGCTTAATTTCTTCAAGTAGCTTCTCCCACTTTTGATGAAAATCCGGCTCATCGCTCCCGTGAGCTGCGAGAAGGAGAACTTCCTCTTCCGGACCTTCTGAGAGTGAGAAGATCCGTTCAATAATGATTTCTAAAATGAGAGGGTGGGCGTCCATAGGGTCCACCCAGACAAAACGGGCGGATGAAGAGACAGGACGCAAATCCGTTTCCACACCAGGTGCAGAAATAAGACCAAGGACATATTTAATTTCACTGATATGTGTACTGGCAGAAGAAACAAATAACGGAACTGCAAGAATGACCTTGACTCCTTTTCCTTCTAACTTTCGAATCCCATGCTCAAGCGTTTCATGCTTGGAAAACTCTAAATGTCCCACTTCCAAAGGAAGGTCTCCTTTCACTCCTTTAACAGCTTCATCCACTTCTCTGACCCATTGAGGATTACTTGAGCCATGGACAATAATTAAAATACCGGTGTCAGACATTAACAGCCTCACCCAGATAAGAAGAAGTGTTTAGTTTATCCTCAAACCATGCAAGCTGCTCACGAAGTTTCACAACCTCGCCAACAACAATAATCGCCGGTGACTGGAAGTTCCTTCTCTCTACTTCTTTGGTAATCGATGCCAGTTCTCCTGTTATTGTTTCCTGTGTTTCACACGTACCCCAACGGATCAGAGCTACAGGAGTATCGTGAGCGAGCCCATGTAACAGCAGATTCTCTTGAATAACATGAATCTGTCTGACCCCCATGTAAAAGACGAGGGTATCCACTCCGGTCGCAAGGCCATTCCAGTCAATCTCTTCTTCTCTTCCATTTTTGCGGCGGTGACCGGTAATGACTGCAAATGAGGAACTCAGTTCGCGATGTGTCAAAGGGATCCCTGCGTAGGCTGGAGCTGCAATACCTGATGTTATTCCCGGAACAATTTCAAATGAAAGCCCTTGTTCACGACATACTGCAGCTTCTTCACCGACCCGTCCAAACACAGTGGAGTCCCCCCCTTTTAACCGTACGACCTCTTTGCCCTGCAAACCGTGATAAACAAGAATTTGATTAATTTCTTCCTGTGTAATAGAAGGTGCCTGGGGGGATTTCCCACAGTAAATCAATTCTGCTTTTTTGGGGGCATGTTGCAGCAACTCTTTGTTTACTAACCTGTCATAGACGACAACATCTGCTTCCTGTAGCAGCTCTGCCCCGCGAAGAGTCAGCAGCTTCGGATCACCTGGTCCCGCGCCAATGAAATAAACGTTCCCTTTGCCTCTGTTCACACCTTTTCCTCCTCATCACTGTTTCTGGTTTCTTAAAACAAAGCCTGCTTTTTTTCCTAGTCTTCTTGTTTCTATAAGAGACAACTCCTCGATAACCGGCATTTTCAGGTATACTTTTTCAAGTTCTACTTCTGCAGTCTCAAAAGCAGTGGATTCATCTTGAGCAGCTACGACAATATGCACAGGATCCTTTTTATTGATGGTGGCTTCAAACCGATAAAGTTTCATCTTAATCCCCTCCTCCCGCTTCAGGATGCCTTCTCGCTGATGATTTCTGTCAGTTTTTCCTGAAGGGGATCGACTCCGGTTCTTTCGTAAAAATCGTAAAAATCTTCCCCGTCTATCTTCGTTGATTTAAAATGCTTTAATAATTCCAGAAGAACATCATTTAAATGATGGGCTTCAATTTTCCCTTTTAGCTTTTTGTTAAATTGAGCAGCTTCGGAAAGTCTTCCGCCTACATAGATTTCAAAAGCTTCCACAAGCTGTTTGTCTTTGTTTTTCATTTTTATCCCTTGCAGGCCAATATCGGCAATTTGCCTTTGTCCGCAGGCATTCGGACAACCAACCATATGAATACGTACCGGAACATCAATGGACAGGTTTTCGTCCAGGTAGTTTGCAATTTGCTTCATCCGTTCTTTTGTTTCTACGAGGGCCAGATTGCAGTATTCAATTCCTGTACATGAAACGGAGTAACCGATAAAGTTCTTAGGTTCAATATTCAACCTGTCCAGTAACGTCTCCCTCAGGAAGGAATCCACATCATTGTCTTTAATATTTGGGATGACCACATTTTGGGAGTTACATGTGCGAATCTCTCCATTTCCATACGTCTTTGAAATTCCTGCTAATTCAATCAGTTCATCTGAATACAACCGTCCAACAGGGATATTTAATCCAATGTAATTTAAGCCCTCCTGCTTTTGAGGATGGACTCCGTAAAAATAACCGGCATTCCATGCTTCAAATCGGTTTTCTCCTTTTGAAGGTAATTCGATGTATTCTAACAGCTTTTCTTTAAATGCATCCGGTCCCCAGTCTGCCATTAAAAATTTAAGCCTCGCACGGTGGCGTTTATCACGGTAACCGAAGTCACGAAAAATGGTTGTGACAGCCTCAGTTGTATCCTTTACTTGCTCAGGTCTTACAAAAACGTCAAGTTCCTCTGCTAAGTAAGGTTTTGCGGAAAGACCCCCTCCAACATAAATATGAAACCCTACAACATCTTTTCCGTCAATGTTTTTAACGGCGGGTACGAAGGATAAGCAGTTAATCTCGGCGTTTTGGGCATTGTTAATGTTTGATGAAATCGATATTTTGTATTTCCGTGGAAGGTTGGAATAATCCCGATTCCCCTGAAAGTACCAGTACACATCATCTACGATCTCTCTCGTATCCATTAACTCATTCGGGTCGATCCCTGCCAGTGGATTCCCGACAATCGTGCGCAAAATATCTCCACATGCCCCAACAGACGATAACCCGACAGCTTTCAATCTTTTAAAAATATCAGGTATGTTTTCAATCTCCAGCCAATGAAACTGAACTGCCTGCCGCGTCGTAATATCGATGACATCCCTGCCATAATCTTTCGCAATAGCGGCTAAAGCGAGTGCTTGCTCATATTTTAAGACGCCTGAGGGGATGTTGACTCTCATCATGAAGTAACCGTCTTCTTTCGGTTTCTGTAAATAAAGGCCGGCCCATTTAAAAAGAGACCATTGATCTTTTGGAATCGATTCAAATCCTTCCTCGGCATAACGGGGAATATCCTCTAAAATGTCCAATCCATCCTTTTGCAGTTTTGCCTTTTCCTCTTTGTTTAATTTTTCATTGTCTTTCCAAACTTTCGTATAAGCCATTTCACAAGCTCCTTCCTGTCTCATTTTTATCTGTAAAAGCTAAAAAGCCTCTTTCTTAAATAATCCGTAATTTCTTCTACTGCATTTTCTATGGAAAGTTCATCAGTGGAAATGGTCAGTTCTGGATTTTCCGGTTCTTCATATGGGGCACTTATGCCTGTAAACTCCGGAATTTCTCCAGCTCTGGCCTTTTTATAAAGTCCTTTTGGATCACGGTTTTCGCATTCCTGTAAAGTACACTTCACGTAAATTTCGATGAATTCATCAGCATCAACTAATCTTCTGGCCATATCCCGGTCGGCTTTGTAAGGGGAAACGAAAGCGGTTAGTACGATCGTTCCATTATCTACAAATAATTTCGAAACCTCACCTATCCGCCGGATGTTTTCCTGACGGTCTTCAGGACTGAACCCAAGATCTTTATTCAGCCCGTGGCGGATATTATCGCCATCAAGGATGTAACTGTTGCTTTTCATTTCAAAGAGTTTTTGATGCACCCCGTCAGCCAAAGTAGACTTCCCTGATCCTGACAACCCCGTAAACCAGACAACACAGCTTTTATGCCCGTTTACTCTGGAACGATCTTTTTTACTGATTGAGGTTTCATGCCACTGAATGTTTTTTAATGCCGAAGATTGGCTCATATGGTTACTTTCACCCCCTCAATAAGCACTTGGACAACTTCAGGCCGGCTGAATTCAGGCGGAGGCGTTTTACCATCGCGTAATAATTTGCGTACTTTTGTACCTGAGAGAATAACGCGGTCTTCCTCACCATGTGGACACGTTTTTGTAGATGCCATGTTTTCGCACTTCCTGCAAAAGAAGCTGTGCTCAAAAAACAGGGGAGTAATACCCAGCTCTTCAGCAGTAAACTGATGAAAAATCTCCTGTGCATCATACGTCCCGTAATAATCACCAACCCCTGCGTGATCTCTTCCGACAATGAAATGGGTGCACCCGTAATTTTTTCGAACTAAAGCGTGGAAGATGGCTTCTCTTGGGCCTGCATACCTCATAGAAGCAGGGAAAACCGCCAGGAATACTCGGTTTTTTGGGTAATAATACTCCAACAACACATGATAGCTTTCCATTCTTACATCAGCCGGAATATCATCCGATTTGGTTTCCCCTACAAGAGGGTTCAGGAAAAGACCGTCTACCGTTTCCAGTGCCGATTTTTGAATATACTCATGGGCACGGTGGACCGGGTTTCGTGTCTGAAAGCCAACAACGGTTTTCCATCCCAGTTCCTGAAACTGCTCTCGGGTTTTAGCCGGGTCCAGATAATAATCGGTAAATTGCTCTTTCTTATGCTTCTTCACTAAGGTAACAGGTCCGGCCAGATACCTGTCTCCTCTTTTAAAGACATTTTTCACTCCAGGATGCTTTGCATCGTTTGTCCTGTAAACATTCAATGCTTCAATCGTCTGGTCCGGGATATAAACCTCAGTTAACTCCATCACTCCGTAAGTTTCACCCTCATAAGTGAGGCGTATGACTTCACCAACGTTTATCCTTTTTTCCTGGTCTCTCGTTACCGGCAGGGTAATGGGGATACTCCAGATTTCTCCGGTGGATAATCTCAGATTAGTAACCACACTTTCATAATCTTTTTTTCCAAGAAATCCTGTTAAAGGACTGTAAGCGCCATTCGCAATCAGTTCCAGATCTGATAACCCCGTTTGATCTAATTCAACGAAAGGTTCAATCGAATGGTAATCATACCTTTCATCAATACGGTTAACGAGAATTCCGCCGTGGGGAATACTTTCTGTCATTGTGAGTCACTCCTTTTTAGTAATCGGTCTCGAATGGAGGCCGCATTCTGTTTTTTGACTGCCCAACCACCTGCCTGCACGATGATCTTCTCCTTCTTTAACCGGGAACGTACACGGCTGACAGCCAATACTTGGGTAATCCTGATCGTGTAATGCATTGTAAGGGAGATTATGCTGGTGAATATATTCCCAGACATCCTCCCACGTCCAATGAATAAGAGGACAGACCTTGATGAGTTCGAACTTATCATCTTTATTAATAAACTCTGTGTTCGCCCGGGTCGGGGATTGCTCTATGCGCAAGCCGGACAACCACGCTGTACTCCCATCCAATGCCTTTTCCAAAGGCAGGTTCTTTCTCAGGTGGCAGCATAAGTCCGGCTTAGTTTCCCAAAGGTTCTCACCGTATCTCTCCTTTTGTTCTTCCAGAGTTAACTCAGGTTGAACCATCTGAATGGGAAGAAAGGGGTATTTCTGCCTGACCCGCTCAATAACTTCATACGTCTCCTGGAAATGAACATGAGTATCAAGAAAAACAATACGAGCATCCTTTTTCACTCGGCTGATCATATCAACCAACACGATGCCTTCTGCACCGAAACTGCATGCATAGACGAGTTTGCCGCCAAAAAATTCGTAGGCCCAGCCTATTACTTCCTGTGCCTCCAAGTAATGGAGACGTTGATTAAAAAACCGATAGTCTTCTTTGGTGAACGTATTATAATCTGTCTGGTTACCGCTCCCCATGCTTTCAACTCCTTTTAATTCAGTTTTTTGCAGAGACTTGATTGTCTATTTTCACTGACCGGTACAAGCTGATCGTCCCAAAAGTAGCAACAATAACCGCCGTAATCATAACTACACTGTATGGATCAGGGTGAAGAAATGCATGAATGAAACTATATGACATGACAAGAGAGAGTACAGGTGACACGATCCATACTTTAATAATCTTTTTTATCACATCCTTTTGCCATAGTTGAAACCCATTCTCTGCACAGCCGATGCCGATAATCCCCGAGGTGGTTGCCTGGGTTAAAGGAACCGGGATTCCGAAAACAGAAGCGATAATGACCAGCCCACCACCGGTTCCCGATACAGCTGTCCCTTGCAGGAGTGAAAAAGAAGTAATTTTTTTACCGTTCGTCTCAATCACTTTCCCTCCAAGAAGAACCGCTCCCAACGCTACGAAAGCACCTCCGGCCCAAATGGCTGATGAGCTGTCCAGGACACCTGCACCAACCAGCGGACCTACAGCATTGGCAACATTGTTCATTCCTGCTGAAAACGCCTCAATAAACCCGGTAAACACTAATAAAATGGCAAGTCCTTTCCTCCACCTGCCTTTGCCTTTTAGCTGCGGCCATTTGTTCTCTGCAAAAGATATTATCTTCCCGAGAACAAAGCAGAGAACAAAAGCAGTAAAAGGAACAAGGATCCAGAATGAAACAATGTAAAGAACGTTTGTTACGTAAAGAGCCTGAAACGCAATCCCTACTCCCACCACCGCACCGATCGTGACTTCACTGGTGGAAAGAGGAATACCAATGACGTTTGCCAAAAAAAGAGTCAGACAAGAAGCCAGCAAAATGATTATCGCCACTTCAATGGAAAAGATGGCCTGGGGGATAATACCTTCACCTACTGTTTTTACAACTTCTCCTCCACCGATGACCGCTCCGAGGAAAGCCCCTATTCCGGCAAGGAACAATGCGGCCCTCCTTACCTTTAATGCTCCACTCCCGTAAGCCGGACCCATCGTAGCTGCCGCCCCGCTTGCACCGATATTCATGGCAAAAAACAAAGCTGCAATGATCGCAAAATAGGACAAATTCATCGTGACACCTCCTCGAACACTAAATGCACTTTAATTCATATATGTTTACTTGGTTTAAAAGTATAAAAAAAACCTCTTTTTAAGAAAAAGAGGTCGGCTTTTAAGTAAACACTCATTTGCCTCTCTCTCATCTCTCGAATGAATACGGATGGAAGTAGCACCTTTTGATCGAAATCAATGGTTGCTGAGGAGTCATTGGGCCATTTCCCTCGTCCTCTCTTGATAAGAGTCGCGAATCATTATTTAATTTTTTTGAATAATTAGAGTGTAGTGTAAATGAACGTACCGGTCAACAGGATTTTTACAAAAGAAAATAAACTGGTACAAAGACTTAGTTATAAATGGCAACAGTATTGGTTTGTGTTAAAATAGTCCCCCGGCACGACGTTGTGCCGGGGTTTTTAAAAAGCAGAGGGCAGGTACATTGCTATACCCGGGCTTATTATTTCATCCAGACATCGCCATTCTTATATGTCATCTGCTCAGGGTAGCGTAGATCTTTTACTTCATCCTGTACTTCCTGGGACGGCGTTTTTGTCATGAGGGATACAACGACAATCGTAATGATTGCTGATGCTGCCCCGAAAATTCCTGCCCCGGTATCGATAATGCCCGCAATGGAAAAGCCGCCAAAGCGAACAGCGAAAATATAAGCAAGAGTCACAGTAAGACCAACCAGCATTCCTGCAATTACCCCAGGCCCGTTTGCCCTTCGCCACCAGACTCCAAGGAGCAAAGCCGGGAAGAATGTGCCGGATGCCAGAGCAAAGGCCCATGCAACGATTTGAGTAATCGCGCCAGGAGGGTCGAGTGCGATAATTCCTGCGAGTACCGTGGCTGCTACAATTGTGATACGCCCAACTGCCAGGCGGTTCGTGTCAGTCGCATTCGGACGAAGAACACGGTAGTAAATATCGTGAGCGAAGGAAGAAGAAATCGCAATCATTAATCCGCCTGCTGTTGAAAGGGCTGCGGCCATGGCTCCTGCGGCCATCAGTCCAATAACAAACACGCCGAGATTCGCGATTTCAGGGGTGGCCATTACAACAATGTCATTTGAAATCATGATTTCATTCCACTGAAGAATGCCATCATTGTTGGTATCTGCAATTTGCAGAAGATTCGTATTCAGCCACGTCTCTGTCCAGGCCGGCAAATCATCGATCGGCTGACCGACTACATTGGTCATCAAGATGAAGCGGGAAAATGCTGCGTACGCCGGTGCAGACAGATACAAAAGCCCGATGAACAACAGCGCCCAAGCACCTGACCAGCGTGCTGCTTTCATTGTTGAAACCGTATAGAAACGGACGATTACGTGGGGAAGGCCTGCCGTACCAGCCATAAGAGTAAACATTAAGGCCATGAACTGCCACCTTGACCCGTTCTCAAATGGCGCAAAGTACTCCGACAGCCCCAGTTGTCTGTCTATTTCACCAAGCTCCGATACCACCTGCCCGTAGGACAGCCACGGAAGCGGGTTATTTGTAATCTGAAGACTCATAAAGATTACCGGTATGAGGTAGGCAGTGATCAAAATGATGTACTGGGCTACCTGGGTCCACGTGATTCCTTTCATCCCGCCAAAAGCAGCATAAAAGGCAATAAGGACGACCCCGATCAGTGTTCCGATACGAGCATCCACTTCAAGGAGCCGGCCGATTACAACACCGGATCCGGACAACTGCCCTACCGAATATGTAAAACTGATAATGATTGTACATATGGCTGCAATCACTCGTGCAGTATGGCTGTTATAGCGATCCCCGATAAATTCAGGAACGGTATATCTTCCGTACTTTCTCAGCTGAGGAGCCAGGAGAAAGGTAAGCAGCAGATAGCCGCCTGTCCAGCCCATGATGTAGGCAAGACCGTCGTAACCGAGGAGCATGACCGTTCCTGCCATACCGATAAACGATGCTGCACTCATCCAGTCAGCACCAATCGCCATACCATTAAAAACCGGCGGCACTCCTCTGCTGGCTACATAAAAATCCGACGTCTGCCGTGCCTTATTATAAATCGCAATCCCTATATATATCCCAAATGTAATGAGTATCAACGTCAACGAAACAATAAACTGTGAGTTCTCCAACCGGACGTCCTCCCTTTTGTTTCTGTTGTCTCTTTAACTCTTTCGATTTGAAAATGTGCAGGGCTTTCTCTTGGTGGGATAAAAAGTCAGTGAGGGTTAATGGTCAACGGTCTTTCCGTAGCTGATCTGTTCATTTGCACTTTCATCAATGCCGTATTTTTGATCAATCCGGTCACTGACCTTTGCATTAATAAACAAGAGGATAATAAAGGTTAAAATTGAGCCTTGCGCTCCCATAAAATAGTGGAACGGGAAACCGAGAATCGGCACTTCAAACTGTAATGAATCTGCGAACAATACAACGCCAAACGACACAACAAACCAGATCGACAGGAAAAGTAAAATATACTTGTTTTTCTCACGGTAATACGCATCCGCAACAGACTTATCGATTTTTTTCATTCAGGAAAACTCCTTTGGTTTCGGCTTGTCATCTTCTGTGGCTGAGTGACTGCTTATGGTCTACTGCAGGCTGAATATAAACCTGACTGTTTCAAAAAACGGTGCCGGTACCATGGCAACCTGAATGACCATAAAGCCAATGATCACAACAACCGGCAATGCTAAAAATAATGGTCTCTGTTTCTTAACGGTCAGGTAAATACTAACCACAATGATGAGGAAAAAAAGAATAACGGTAAACAGAATGACCCCTCCCTCTTTTTGTAAGCGCTTTAGTTTATGAAAATAAGAGAACTGTTCCCCCTTCCCGATATTATATGTCGTGTTATACTACAGAATTTTTTAAATATTTTGTTATTTTACTAGTATGATGGATGAGTATTGGTACGTCAACCGATCTGGCCGTTAAGATTTACCTATTTTTGACCCTGTCATTTCACCTACTATATAACAGTTCGTGGAAAATCGTGTTTTTTCAACCTTGAGTAAATCCGGTAAAAATGGAAACAGTAAGACTATGACAATTTCAACAATGATCTTTATTGCTTTACTGACGTTATGGGTTGCTGAGTGGTTTATTTTTAAAGAAAGCCCACGGTTACGAAAGGAGGTTCTTCGCGGGAGTATAAAGGTTAAAGGACTGGTTGCTTTTACCTTCGTCCTCTCTCTCGCCATGGCCTTCCACCTTGGTCAGCTTAATATAGAACCGATGTGGATGGCAAAGTCGTGTGGTCTGTTCTTTTTAATACTAGGAATTGCACTCAGGTACTGGACGTATGCAGTTACAAGAACATATTTCTCAAGGGGATTATCGTACGATGAGAACCGTCCTCTGTTCAGCCACGGGCCGTTCCGTCTTCACCGACACCCTTATCAGACAGGGTTCTTTTTCATGACGCTTGGGGTCTGCCTTTACATCAGCGGACATTGGTTTGTTCTCCTCACTACCTTTACGGTACTCGGGAGTGCCCTTCATTACAGGATGAGTCTCGAAGAAGAGGTATTAAAGAAGGTTTACGGGGAGATTTACGCCTACTGGTGCCGGCATCGTTTTCGGATCTTTCCTTATTTGTACTGAACGGGGTCTGTCCCCCGAACAATTATATAAAAACCCTCAGTCCGGTTTCGGACTGAGGGTTTAAGGGTATCATTTTATAGTTTTTTGCAGATTGCCTGAGGGATTAGTTGTTCCCTTTACCATTACCGTTATTATTTCCTGGACCTTGGCCTTTTCCGTTTCCATTGTTATTGCCCGGTCCTTTGTTTTCGTTTCCGTTATCTTTGTCGTGCCCTTTTCCTTTGCCTTTACCGTTACCAGGGCGTGTGTTTTCTTCCTCTTCTTCCTCAGAATCTTCATCCTCTTCCTCTTTTACGTCGGAAAGAACGATGTCATCTGCTCCACGAGGCTTCACTTGAGGTGTACCCTGGAACTGACTGGAAAGACCTGTAATGTCTACAACATCACCATCTTCGAAAGCAAAGTCATCATAAGCAAGACCTGTTCTGTTATCCACACGGATAAGAACAGACTCATCACCTGAAACAGCTGTAAATTCAAAAGTACCGAATGTCCCTTGTGGAGTCAGGTCTGTAATGGTTGCTTCAGAAAGCTTTACAAGCTCCGCCTCATTCTCAGCACCAACACCGGCCGGCGTTAATTCAAGCGGTGCTGGTTCTTCTGCAGATCCAGTCACTTCAAGCATTTCAAGATCCGCAATTTGAAGTTCTCCGTTAAAGTCACCGCATACTCCTGTTACTTTAACCGTATCACCTTTGTTTACTGCACCTTCATCAAACTGGTAAACATAAATGCCTGCTGTTTCATCCTGAATGTAGAACCCTTGCGCTCCCCATGCTCCCGGCTGGGATGTTACAACGCCTTCTACAGAAACCGTGTCACCGTTATTTGCTTCACGGGCTTCTGAGATAGAAACAGGTTCTACCGGTCCTGGTTCTTCTGCGATAAATTCAAATGACTTCGCACTTTGCAGACCCGGACGCTGGAAGTACGCCTGCAGACTTCCGTCTACGAGTACACGTTCGCCGATGTGTTCAGGGTTTGTTTGGAGACCGAAGTCACTGCGGAACGCAGCCGGCACTTGAACATAAAGCATTTTATCAATGTCAGTTTCACCTGGAGTATCTGCAATGGCAAAGTTAAAGTCGTTTCCAAATGGTGCTTCAGAGCTTACATTTGTACCGGATATAATATGACCGACAATATATCCGACCACTTTTGCATCCTGGCCCTGGTTATCTCTTGCTTCTGCAACAGTCAGCGCATCACCAGGTGCAGGTCCAGGTCCAGGCTCATTGCCTTCAGCATAATCAATCGTAATACGTTCTCCTTCAACGTAGTCGATCGGACCTTCGTGGTTTTCAACATAATCAACAATGGACTCCCACACTTTACCGTAATTATCGTTTACGTTCGTGTCACCAAGGTTATAGAAGCCCTGGCCGTGCATGAAGTCATTGTAACCGACTGTAAATGTATCATTGTCAGCTACTTCTGATCCGTCTTCATAAAATAGATTAACAGATTCAAATCTAGAAGATCCGTCTCCTTCAACGAGCTCATATTTAAGTCCGGAAACCTGAAGATCCACCCCTCTGTGGTAGTTTGCCTGGCCTAAAAGAACTTCCTTCATTTTTTCTCCGGTTGTGTCTACGGTTACGATTTCATTTCCGAATCCGTCAAGGCCTTCGATCATCGCGTCTGTAATGACACCCGGCGCAATGG
Source organism: Alteribacter keqinensis (assembly GCF_003710255.1). Classification (NCBI taxonomy): domain Bacteria; kingdom Bacillati; phylum Bacillota; class Bacilli; order Caryophanales; family Bacillaceae; genus Alteribacter; species Alteribacter keqinensis. The sequence continues at coordinate 85,393 of NZ_RHIB01000002.1, forward strand.
TTCCAGTGATGGAAGATGCATTAAGCACCGAAGCATCCGCTTCTGTTTTCGCGCGGACTGAATCTGTATACAGGTTTCCAAGGCTGCTGTCTCCCAGTGCATTGTTCAAGGAACTGAGACCATTTTCAGTTTCTCCGATAATGTCGCCTTCAATCGGAGCATCCTCTGCTACTTTCACACTGATACGGCCTTCATTTGCAGGATAATCAATATCCAGTCCCTCTTCAGTAAGGCTTTTTGCAAAGTTGATCATGGCGGTCGTCATAAAGCCTGCCTGGCGTGCATTTTCACCGACAAACTCATATCCGCTTCCGCCTGTCCCGATATAATCGGCTACAGCCACAGTATAATATTCATCCATCTCAAGCGGTTCTCCATCAACAGTTAAGACAGAATCATAATAGTTACCGGAATCATACGTTAAAATCTCGTAATGTAAACCGGAAGTCTGTAAATCTATCGAATTACGACGGCTGTATGAAAATTCAATAACATCCTGAATGGCTTGACCAGTCATTTCCAAAACCATAACTTCATTCGCAAAAGGTTCAACAGTATAAATATCTCTGTACGTAATTGTGCCTGCACTGATACTGTCGCGAATCCCACCATTATTTGTAAGAGCGAGATCAGCTTCACCCATTTCTTTCATGGCATCCGTCCAGAAGTTACCCAGTGGTGCATCACGGACCGTACGTCCATCACGGGAAAGACCGGTATTTGAGTAACCGATCTCCTGATCAAGATACTCTCCCATCTCTTCATTCCAACGGTCAATAATTTCCTGTACCTCTTCATTTGTTTCAGTCATAGAACTGGTAGACTCCAAGAACCCTTCAACACTTGTTACTTCACGTGTTTCCTCGTCCACAGTCAGCGTAAGGTTACCCACACTGTCGCCATTCGCCCCTGTTTGCACAATTGGCGTCCCGTTCACAACTTGAGGAGCGGTAAGTCTGGTGTGGGAATGCCCTCCAATGATCACATCAAAGAAATCCACTTGTTCTGCCAGGCGTCTGTCCTCCGTGTAGCCATGGTGAGTCAGACCAACCAATACATCCACTTCGTCTGCTTTGTGTGCAAACTCTAAAGCTGTTTCAATCGGGTCATGAAATTCAATTCCGACTACACCGGCAGGTGCCGTTGAAGGGGGTGTTTCTGTAAGTCCAAGAACACCTACAGTGAGACCATCCAAGTCGAATTCCACATATGGATCAGGTTGTTCAATAAGAATGGAATCGTCAACCACTTCCATGTTTGCACTGATCCAAGGAAAGTCAGATTCTTCAACTCGAAGGCTGAATTGTTCCTGGCCGTAATCGAACTCATGATTTCCAATGACAATGGCATCCAGTTCCATTGCATTTAAGACTTCAATCATCGGCTCTCCGTATGCTAAATCTACTACAGGATTTCCGCTGAAAATGTCACCTGCATCAAGAAAAAGACTGTACTCTGCTGCTTCACGTTCTGCATTAATGTAAGCAGAAGCTTTCCCTAAAGGATCAATCGCAGAGTGAATATCATTTGTATGTAGAATCTTCAGCTCCAACCCTTCACTGTCTGCCGCTTCAACTGAGGATAACCCAATCCCCATCGCCCCGGTTATTGTCTGAAAAACCAGAATAAAAGCGATCGCTACTGCCAACACCTGCTTGTAACCACGTTGTAAGTTCATCATTTCCCTCCTAAAATTATCTTACAATTAAATAGTATAGAATAATAACTAAATAGGTTTTACTGTTTTTTAAATAAATGGTTACATATTCATAAATAAATAGAACATTATATTCATAAACTTTGAATACTAAATCATTAGAACCATGCCATAAGTAGTGTGAATTGATTAAATTGTCGAAAAAGTTAAGTTGAATTGGTTATTTAGTTCGCTTATAATCGAACTAAATAATTTCGATAGAGGTCGAACAAATGAATGTTATTTCCGTTTTCCATCCTCAATTTGAATTTTTCAACAGCCTGCTCGATTATTTAAACACAACGAATTATAAACGAATTGATTTAGGAAAGAAGTGGGCAGGCGAGGTACAAAACAAAGTGGGAGAGTCATTCCTTGAACTTGTGGATAACAACATCGATCTTCATGCTCACCTTCACTTTATCCACATGGCTATGGTAAGCAATGAGATCAAAACCGGACAAACACCTGAGAACCTGCTTTCCTGGCTTAAAGACTACGAGCCTTCCCGGATAGGTGACTCCTTTCTGCAGCAATTTCAATTAGAGGCACCTTCGTGTCTGAAAAAAGAATATGAACTTCTGGCACAGTGGAACAACCACTACTACGCCGACCTGGAACCCATCCTGACCCCTAAGCTTGCCGAGGTGGAACGAAAAGCGAGCGCTATAATCAGCTCCCATACGCCTGTACAAGCAATTAACCTCATTACGAACGGACTTGTCCTGGAAGGTGACTTAAAGAACCTTACCGTCTACCTGTTACCTCAGTATCACGGCAGACCTGTTCTGTTTTACAAACATACAAACAAAGTACATATCTATGGGTACGCAGCGGATTCAGTAACCCTGACCAGCGATGAAGTTGCACCGGACCTTATCAGAACCCAGCAGGCTCTTGGTGATGAAAACAGACTGAAGATGCTTCAATTTATCGAAAAAAAACCGTGTACGTTTAAAGACATACACACTCATATCAACCTTGCTAAAAGTACCGTACATCATCACCTTCTGGCACTTCGCTCATCCGGGTTAATCCATGTCCATCAACCGCCGGGTAAACATGTCTGGTACAGCTACAGACCTCATGGAATAAGGAACCTTGCAAAAAGGCTCACTTCTTTTATCAAGGAGGGAGCGCTTCATGAATGACTCCCCTTTTCTAAAGGGATCGTTTGTGGTGCTCTGGCTGGCTCGGGCTGGTTCAGGACTGGGAGGAACGTTTGCAGCCTTTTTGATGTCATGGCTCGTGTTTGATCTCACAGGATCCATGGTTCTCATGAGCAGTGTGTGGGTTGCATTCATGGTTCCAAGTATCCTGACCCATTTAATATCAGGCCCCTACATAGACCGATTGCAATATAAAACCGTAATGATTTTTTCAGAGTGGCTTCGTGCTGCCGGGTTTATTATGCTGGGGTTTTGTGTGTTCACCGATCAGCTTACCCTTCCGGTTATCATGGGCCACAGCCATCATGACGGGAATTGCAGAACCGTTATTCCGTTGTAAGCATGGCTTATACCGCACACATCCTCCCGAAAGAGTCGCTTCAGAGCGGCAATTCCCTTCTTGAGGGCACCATGCAGCTCATGATGCTGGCCGGACCAGCTCTTGCAGGAATATTCCTCACAGTTTCAGGTCCGGGATTACTGATTGGCATCCTTGTATTTGTCCTGATCGCATGTTGATTAATGCTGTTTTTCGTCCTGAGGGTGGAGCGGGAGGAGTCAGATGAAAAGCCGACTTGGTTGAAAATGTTTAAGGAAGGGTTGTCTTTTTACCACGTTTACCCGTGTTATTATGGATCGGTCTGCTCATGATGGTCATTAATTTCAGTACCGGCGCCGCTGTACCTTTATTTTTGCCTTACATTATTCAGCATATTGGCAGCACGGAATTTATGTATGGTCTTTTTACTTCCCTTTTTTCTTTCGGTATGATGGCCTGGTCTCTTGTTACCGGTATGTTTAAGCAGCCAAAGAACCTTCGCATTGTGATGCTCGGGAGTCTTTCAGCTAATGGTTTTTTAATGGTATCACTCGCTCTGATCACAAATATCTGGACAGCTTTGTGTGTCGCTTTATTTCAAGGGATATTTGCGATGATCTTCACAATAATTAAAACAACGTTTTATCAGCAGAGAGTCCCAGCTCCCATCAGGGGGAGGGTGTTTGCTGTACGGACACTTCTTGCCCAGACAGGGATTCCCCTTGGAGCTGTATTCGGCGGGTTTATTGCAGAAGGATATGGCTTCACAATCCTGTTTATCACTTTAGGCGGGATTATCCTGATCGCAACAACAATGACCTGGTTCTCGGAAATCTACCATCAGCTCAACGTACCCAAAGATGATACGAAGATGAAAAACGAGATCAGTGCCTGATACAGGATACAGACCCGTTTTAAAGTCTGTCTGCACAGAAAAAGGGTGACTACCATACCACCATGGAAGTCACCCTCTTTTGTTAATACCTCCTCACAAATTGTGCGGGGTCTGTCCCCGTACAATTTGCGGGTAGATGACCGGGCGGCCGATGGAATGATACTCGATACCTGCCTGGCGTGCTTCTTCAGACGAGAAGATGTTCCGGCCGTCAAAAAGAATCCCCTGTTTCGTGTACCACTTCACTTTTCTTAAATCCATCCGTTTGAACTCTGCCCAGTCGGTAACGAGAAAGACGAAGTCACTGTTGTACAGGGACAGTTCAAGTTCATGGACAAGCCTCACACTTGACGGGAGGATATTCTTCGCCTTTGCGGCTGCTGCAGGGTCATAAGCGCTAACATGAGCACCCAGAGCCAGAAGCTGATTAATGATCACCACAGAAGGCGCTTCTCTCATATCGTCCGTGTTTGGTTTAAAGCTGAGCCCGAGAACGGTCACTCTCAGCCCATCCACAGAGCCAAAACGATTCAGCGCTTTTTCCACAAGTACTGTTTGCTGCTGCATGTTCACCTGTTCTACCGCATCGAGGAGCTTAAAGGAATATCCCATATCTCCCGCCATTCCCTTCAGTGCCTTAGTATCCTTAGGAAAGCATGAACCCCCATAACCGATGCCAGCCTGAAGGAACCGGCTCCCGATCCGCTCGTCTTTCCCCATTCCCGCAGCTACTTCCTCTACATCTGCTCCAATCCGCTCAGACAGCTGGGCTATTTCATTTATAAAGCTGATTTTCATGGCTAAAAAAGCGTTGGATGCATACTTAATCATCTCAGCACTACGGATGTCGGTTCTGATTACTGGAAGATTGAGGGGAAAATAAAGGGCTTCAACCAAGTCTCCGGCATTCTGATCATCAGCGCCAATGATCACTCTGTCGGCGTAGAGACTGTCGTGAACCGCCGAACCCTGACGGAGAAATTCCGGGTTGGAAACGACGGAGGCTTCAAACGAAGAATCCCTTAATTCAAAGTTAATCCAGTCTTTGATGAGGTCGTTCGTTCCAACAGGCACCGTACTTTTCGTTACGACTGTTACATCTGACGTTACCGCCCGCCCGATACTCATGCACGCTTCACGTACAAAACGGAGATCAGCTCTTCCATTCTTGTCTTCCGGTGTCCCCACAGCAATGAAGATGGCATCTGCACCTTTACAACCCTCTTCATAATCGGTCGTAAAACATAAGCGCCCGGCTTCAAGGTTCTTTTTCATCATCGGTGCCAGACCCGGTTCATGAATAGGCGGCTGTCCCATGTCCATAAGAGCGACCTTTCCCCGGTCTGTATCAATACAAATAACTGAGTGGCCCAATTCAGATAAAATGACTCCTGTAAACAGTCCAACGTAACCTGTACCTGCCACAGCTGCTTTCATGACATTCTCCCTTTCATCACGTTATTGATTGTCCGCTTAGTGTTTCAGATTAGCAAGGTATTGAATAATTTCATCACGTAATTCTTCACGTTTCAGGGCAAAATCAACATTTGCTTTAATAAAGCCTGATTTATCCCCCACATCGTACCGGTCACCTTTAAACGTACAGGCAAGAACTGCCTGTGTTTCATTCAGCCGCCTGATCGCGTCAGTAAGCTGTATCTCCCCGCCTGCACCAGGCTTGATTGTCTGAATAATGTCAAAAATTTCAGGGCGTAAAATGTACCGGCCCATAATGGCAAGATTAGAAGGTGCCTCCTCAGCGTCAGGCTTCTCCACAAGGTTATCCACATGAATAATTCCAGGTTCTATATCGCTTGTTTTAGGTGCTATGACACCATACTTTGAAATATCTGATCCGTAAACTTCCTGAACCCCTACAACAGAAGACTGATAGCGGTTATAAACATCGATCAGCTGCCTCAGGCATGGTGTTTCACTACTCACAATATCGTCACCAAGAAGAACAGCAAAAGGCTCATTACCGATAAAGTGACTGGCACATCCGATTGCATGACCAAGCCCGAGCGGTTCCTTTTGACGGATATAAAAAATATTTGCCATACTGCTTATTGACTGAACTTCTTCTAAAACGTCAAATTTCCCACTCTTTCCAAGTGTCTCTTCCAGCTCATATGACTTATCGAAATGATCCTCAATTGCCCTTTTCCCGCGACCCGTGACGATAATAATGTCTTCTATACCAGAGTGAACGGCTTCTTCCACAATGTATTGGATCGCAGGCTTATCCACAATCGGGAGCATTTCCTTAGGCTGTGCCTTTGTTGCCGGTAAAAAACGCGTTCCCATCCCCGCTGCGGGAATAATTGCCTTACGTATTTTCATTTCACACCTACCTTTGCCCCATATTTCTTCTCCCGGTTAAATTCGTCATCTATCCACATTATAAATGCCCTCCCCTTTCTACTTGCCCAATTTACCATTTCTTATCAATCTCTTAATAAAAGTCAACCCCTCCCCCGAAATTGTCAGGGGTCTGTCCCCGCACAATTTTACGGATGAAAAAAAGAAGCACCGGCGCGGCGGCCGGTGCTTCTTAAGGTATTACGATGTTTTCTTTAAGAAACCTGTGTATTTGCGGTCAATAAGCTGACTCTCGATCCGCTTCATTGTATCAAGGGCAACACCTACTACGATGAGAAGACCGGTACCGCCGATTTGTACGGTAGCAGGAAGTCCCATACCGATCGTAAAGAAGACCGGAATAACAGAGACTGTCGCAAGGAACAGCGCCCCCACAAACGTGAGACGGTAGAGCACTTTCGTAATGTGCGTCTGTGTTGCTTTCCCCGGCCTGATCCCAGGGATATAACCACTCTGACGGCGCAGGTTGTCTGCCATCTGTTCAGGGTTAACCTGAACGAACGTGTAGAAGTACGTAAAGGCAATAATTAATGAAGCAAATACGATCAGGCCAACGGGCTTCGTCTGATCAAAGTTCTGGACAACCCAGTTTGCCACCGGATTGGACTGATCAAAAAAGTTTGCAATCGTTGGCGGGAAGATGAACAGGGACATGGCAAAAATAACCGGAATAACCCCTGCACCATTAACTTTCAACGGCAGGTGCGTTGACTGACCGCCAGTCGGACGGCCGCCAGCCGCCATCTTTTTCGCATATTGAACCGGAATTTTACGCAGCGCCTGCTGAACGAAAATCACTCCTACTACAATTACCAGCACTGCCAAAGCAAGCAAACCGATAATAACAAGATTTAAGAAAAGCTGTTCACCGGCTCCCTGAATATAGGTGGCATACAACTGGTTAACCCCCCCCGGAATCGCAGCTGCGATACCTGCAAAGATTAAAAGTGAAATTCCATTTCCGACGCCTTTTAATGTGATCTGCTCTCCGAGCCACATTAAGAAAGCTGTACCGGCAGTCAGCACCGTTGCAATCAGAAGATATGTAACAACCGATGGATTCGGCACAAGGCCCGGCATTAAGTTATTAAAACCGATCGACATTCCGAGTGCCTGTAAAAAGGCAATTCCGACCGTTCCGTAGCGCGTAACCTGCGCCAGCTTTTTACGTCCGGACTCCCCTTCTTTTGACCATTCAGCAAACTTCGGAACAACGTCCATACGGAGTAATTGTACGATAATGGATGCAGTAATGTATGGCATAATACCTGTTGCAAAAATGGAGAAATTCTCCAGTGCGCCGCCCCCGAACGTATTTAGAAAACCAAAGGCAGCCATTCCCTCAAAGTCAATAACACTTGCATTCACTCCAGGTGCTGGAATATGAGCACCTATACGGAACACGATTAACATCAACAATGTGAATATAATCTTGTTACGCAAATCCCCTACACGAAAAATGTTACGAAACGAATCAAACATACGTGCACCTCAATCCCTTCTGATGTCCTCTCCCATAAAGAAGCAAAATTCTTGAGAAATGGGCTTGTCCATTTGCTCATGTGACCGGCTTCAAAAACTTGCGCCCCCTCGCGCAATCTTCTGATACAGCCGCACAAAAGGCGATCCCTTACCCAATCCACTTAAACTATAAACTACTGTTCTCTCATTTTAGCACAAATTCCTTTAAAAATTTTGAGAATTTTCTATATTCGACAAAAAAGGTGAGATTTTTACAATATTACTTTTATTTAGAACAGCTTTTTTTCTGCTCGGACATTTAACGTGTTTCATATCTATCTAAACAAAAGAAAAGACACCGTTCTCCAAGGAGAGCGATGTCTTTTTATATTCCCATATCTATTGCCTGGTTCCTTTATGTAGCACGGGGTGAATGGAATTTTGTGATTCCGTATTCGCTTAGTAAGTCAATTAGTTCATCTACAGCGACCTCGTAAAGCTGACGTCCATCCGTAAACTTATAGATCCCAAGGGCAAGGCACTCACTGATGATATGGTCTTTCTCTACGCTTGCCAATGTTACTCCTCCTTGTATGAATCGTATGTTGCTCCACGGTACTTATTCCCACCCCGCAGGGAAGTAAAACCCATTTCATGTGTCAAAAATTTTGACTAATGTCGAATCAGCAAATACTTAGTCCTTCACAGCGCAGAGCATAGGTTATGCCATGCTGAAGGTTGCTAAAACACTTCACCCCTGTAAACTCATAATTGAGGTTACTCATTTTCATACTCAGTAATGGGGAAATCCCTACAAGCACCGTCTCAATACCCAGCAGGTACGTAGCCGAAACAAGCTGCTGGATCATGGAAACCCCGTACTCATCAATATCTTCATGCAGTCCCGTTAAATCAAGGAGCAGGTAGCTGACAGAATAACTGGAAATTTCCTCCGTTGTTTTTTCAAGAAGTTCTTTTGAGCGGAACTTATCATACTTTCCAAGCAGCGGAATCACGACCACCTGGTCAAGCACAGGGATAATTGGTGAAGAAATGTCTTTGATCGTCTGAGAAAGCTCTTCGGTTCTGACCTTAACAAGGTTCTCCAATTTATCTATTTCATTTTGTTCATTTCTGCGGGAAAGCTCGTGAATATTCTCTTTTACTGTAATGTCAGAAGGAAAAAACGAAAATTCACAGTAGTTATCTCCCTCTATCTGGCTGCTTTTGACCTCGTACCAGACGTTTGTATCAAATATTCCTGTAAAAAGCCCAGCAAAGTGACCAGGGAAAAATCGACCGCACTGTTTTTTACCCTGAATTTTATTGATCCTGTATTCCCAGCTGTCGGTAATACGAATAACAGCGGTATGTGCTTCCTCGTTCAAATGTGTAACTTCAAAGCGCCCCCAGCCTGCTGCAGCATAAATATCAGGAAGAGCATTCAATGCTTCTGCCGGCCGATCGCTCGTCTTAAAGAAGTATTCTCCCACAATAATCCCCATCCGGTAACCTGTCGTTTCCAAAACCACATTTGCCGCATCCTCTCCGGACACTTCCTCCATCGTATCCAAAAAGGTTTTAAAAGCCGAGTTAAGCCAGAATAAAACGGCCTGATCCCCTTCGAACGTAAAAGTTCCTTTTCCATGATCCCAGTTGAATGGTGAACCAACAACCTCTACTGCTTTTGTTTGATTTGTCATCAAGTTCGAAACCCCTTCCCATTATAGGCCAGTATCTCTGAGCGCTCTTATCAGTAAGGAGCTATTAAACTCAGGTGTTGATTTCCGCACTCCCTCTCGCTCCCTTGCATATGAAGTACCCCTGCTTCTTCCTCTGGCAGTTATGCTTCGCAGCTTTCCGCGTCGAAGCTCATTCGTGATATAAAAGCTCAGTGCGCCCACCGGAGTGTCGCTCATTCGCTGCAATCAACTTTCTTCATAAATCACCAATGCACCTTAACACAGCCCATCGGTAAAAAACAGACGGCAATGCTTTTATTACAAACACATTCGCAACAAAAAACGGAAAACCCTGCTAAAAATATTAGTTTCCCGAAACATTATTAATGCTCGTACAACATTTTTCTTGTCATTCCTCCATCTACAGTCAGGTTTTCCCCATTAATAAATCCATTTTCAGGATCTGTTAAATAAATACAGGCACGAACGATGTCTTCAGGTCTTCCTACTCTCTTAGAAAGATGCTGATTGTGATCAATATCACGTAACTCTTCACAGTCACCTGTATGGATCCATCCCGGGGATATCGCATTGACCTTAATGAAGCTTTCCGATAACGAAGCTGCAAAAGCATGAGTTAAGGATACAATCCCACCTTTGGAAGCAGCATATGCTTCAGAGCCGGGCTCACTCATTGCAGCACGGGTTGAGGCAATATTAACCACACTGCCCCCCTGCCCGTTTTCCTGCATCACCTTTGCAGCTTCACGCGTACAAAGAAAAACACTGCGCAAATTTGTATTAATCACATCATCCCACTCATCCACAGCAAGATCAAGAGGGGAACGGAATACGGACTTTCCGGCATTGTTTATCAATACATCAATGCTTCCGTACTTATCCACAGCCTGTTTCATTAAAGATACGACATCTTCTTCAAGACGAACATCTGTTTTTACAAAACTTCCCTCTCCTCCTGTTTCACGAATGACCCTGACCGTCTCGTCGCCGCCGGTCTCATCCAAATCTGCCAAAACAACATTCGCTCCTTCTTTTCCAAAGCCAATTGCAACCGCGCGGCCAATGCCGTTTCCTGCACCTGTCACAACGACAGTCATATCCCGAAACCTCATTTCCACGATACCTCCAGTTAATTACATTTTTCTTTCTTCCTTCCTTACATATACCCTGCTTTCACTTCAAACTCCCTTCACTCTTTTATAATGGCTCAGGCATCCTGAAGCTTCCCGAATCTTTAAAATCTACTAGTATATAGAATCCATACTAAAAACGGAAGGACCATGTCCTCCCGTCTGAATGATTCATTATTTTTTTGGAACGATTGAAAAAATCTCACCTGTTTCAAATAAATCCACGACTTCTGAAAGCCACTCATAGTACTTTTCCGCACTTTCCAACTTCTGAAGGTCCCAGCAGATCCGTTCTTTTATTTCATCATGTCGGGATTCTTCTGCAAGGTCTTTCAGCAATTTTTTTGTATCGGAAATGGCGAGCTTGTTTTTTTCAGTAGCGTCACTCCAGCGCGTGACAAAAACATTGGAAAAGGATTTATACCAGTCATCTTCGGTTTTATAAAGATCTTTCCTTACCCCTTTTTCCCACACTTGCTCCACCATGTCTGCCTGGAGAAGGGCACGGATGTTCATGGACATGCTCGTCTTGCTCATCTCCATTTCCTTACTCATCTCATCAAGCGTCATAGGACGTTCTGAAAAGAATATCGTTCCATAGAGTCTTCCAGCTGAAGGCGTTATATTGTACAAGGGAATATTCTTAGCCACTTCACTGATAAAACGATTTCGAGCCGTTTCTAATTTTTTTGTGTCCTTCTCGTAGCTGTTCTGGCTGACCATCGTCCTGCCTCCTTTTAAATGCCACTGTAATAGCTATACAAAATAGTATCAGACTGAACGAAATTGTCAAAACACTCAAATGAAAAGGAAAGAAGAGGATTCAGAAGTAATTTAAAGAAATTCATCCGGTCACTTCGTACAGTTTTTTCTGAACGAACTGTTTATACAAAACAAACCTTAAATAACGTTTGTACATCGCCTGGTAAACACGTATAGTAATACAAGTGTGATTGGACCAAAGTACACAAGACTATCTTACTAATCCTGACAAATGATCTATTCGTTTTTATAAAAAGAGGTGGAAAAATGGCAAAAATAAAAGTTCAATCATTAACAAAAGTTTTTGGTAAACGTCCAAAACAGGCTGTAAAACTTATAAACAAGGAAAAGTCAAAAGACGACATCCTAAAAGAAACAGGAATGACTGTAGGTGTCAATCAAGCCTCTTTTGAAGTGGAAGAGGGAGAAATATTCGTCATTATGGGACTCTCCGGAAGTGGAAAATCCACACTGGTCCGGTTACTGAACCGTTTAATTGATCCTACTGACGGAAATGTCTGGGTTGACGGGGAAGACCTTGCCAAAATCAGTGACAAAGAACTACGGGAAGTACGGCGAAAGAAAATGAGCATGGTCTTTCAAAAGTTCGGACTTTTCCCATTTCGCTCGATCCAGGAAAACGTTGAATACGGTCTTGAGGTTCAAGGAGTAGAGAAAAGCAAGCGTTCCGCTAAAGCCAGCTCTTCTCTCGAACTGGTCGGTTTAAAAGGATATGAAGACAAATACCCGGATGAACTCTCCGGCGGGATGCAGCAGCGTGTCGGTCTTGCCCGTGCACTTGCAAATGACCCTGACATCCTCCTTATGGATGAAGCTTTCTCGGCTCTCGATCCTCTCATCCGAAAAGACATGCAGGATGAACTGCTTGAACTGCAGGAAAAGATGGAAAAGACCATTGTGTTCATTACACATGATTTAGATGAAGCGCTGCGGATCGGTGACCGGATAACGATTATGAAGGATGGCTCCATTGTTCAAGTCGGAACACCTGAAGACATTCTCACAAACCCGGCAGATGACTACGTTAAACGATTTGTAGAAGATGTAGACCGTTCCAAGGTATTCACAGCCGAAAACATTATGGTCAGACCGGAAACGGTTAATGTTGAGAAGGATGGCCCCCGCGTCGCTCTGCAGCGCATGAGAGATACGAATATCTCAAGTATTTATGTTACGAAAAGGAACAAACAGCTGAGCGGGATTGTTCATGTTGATGAAGTATCCCAGGCTGTTAAAAACAAACATACTGATTTAACGCCATACATACATAAAGACGTTCCGACAGTAACACCTGATACACCTTTGCATGACTTGTTTGACCTCTCGTCGACTTCCCGGGTGCCAATTGCAGTCGTAGATGAAGAGCGTAAACTGAAAGGCATTATTATCAGAAGTAAAGTATTGGCTGCCCTGTCTGGAAATGAGGTGACGACAAATGAATCTGATTCCTAGAATTCCGGTAGGCGAATGGATTGAAGCATTTGTGGAGTGGTTAAGGAATGCGGAGTTTATCCTCGGGTCACTTCGCAGTGTAATCAATTTTATCGCCACAGACATTTTTCTGGTTGCATTTGACGTCATCCCTCCCCTTCTGTTTATCGTTATTTTAACGGGAGTGGCAGCATTTCTCGTCCGCAAAGAGAAGAACTACGGCTTACCTCTGCTTGTCCTTTTTGGATTACTCTTTATCGAGAACCTGGAGTATTGGGATGATTTATTAATTACCCTTTCCCTTGTCATGACGGCAACCTTAATTTCAGTCGTCATTGGCGTACCGCTTGGAGTCTGGATGGCGAAAAGTAATATGGTTCAAAGAATCTTCACCCCATTACTTGATTTCATGCAGACAATGCCGGCTTTTGTTTATTTAATTCCGGCAGTTGCCTTTTTCGGCATCGGTATCGTTCCAGGTGTTGTGGCCTCAGTTATTTTCGCCATGCCGCCAACGGTCAGATTAACCAACCTGGGTATCCGTCAGGTACCAGTTGAAATGATCGAGGCTTCCGATTCCTTTGGTTCTACACCGAATCAAAAGCTGTTCAAAGTACAGCTTCCAATGGCAAAAACAACGATGATGGCCGGGGTAAACCAGACGATTATGCTCGCTTTATCCATGGTTGTTATCGCTGCGATGATCGGTACTGACGGCATTGGAAGACAAGTGTATTATGCTGTCGGCAGAAACGATATCGCCATGGGCTTTGAAGCGGGGATCTGTCTCGTTATCCTGGCAATTATCCTTGACCGCCTGACACAAACCCTGAACAAAAAAGCATCATAATTATGTTTTTTCTCCCTTTTTTAATAAAAGGGTAAATAAATAGATAGAAAAAGGAGAGGTCAATTATGAAACTTAAAAAATACGGAATCGTTGCAGGTATGTCACTTGCACTTGTTGCGGCAGGATGCGGCACAGATGAAGAAGACCCAGGTACAGAAACCGGTGCAGATGAAGAGAGCTCAGAAGAGAGCACGAACTATGGTGAAGAATTAGACTACACCATTACAGGTATTGAGCCTGGAGCCGGTATCATGTCTGCAGCTGAGGAAGCTGTTGAAGCCTATGAACTTGAAGACTGGGATATTTCTGCAAGTTCAAGTGCCGCTATGACACAGGCGCTGGGAACAGCTTACGAAAATGAAGAACCTGTAATCGTTACAGGCTGGACTCCTCACTGGAAGTTCGCTGCCTATGACTTGAAATATCTCGAAGACCCGGAAGGTATTTTCGGTGAAGCGGAAGATATCCACACATTCGCACGTGAAGGCTTGGAAGAAGAGAAGCCTGAAGCTTACACAGTCCTTGAAAACTTCCACTGGACTGAAGAAGACATGGGTGAAATCATGATGGCCATTAATGAAGGACAGAACGAAGCCGAAGCTGCTGCTGAGTGGGTTGAAAATAACCAGGATAAAGTATCAGAGTGGACAGAGGGTGTAAGCTCTGTCGAAGATGAAGAAATCGAGCTGATTTTTGTGGCATGGGATTCAGAGATCGCTTCTACTAACATGATCGGTAAAGTCCTTGAAGATATCGGATATGATGTAACAATGACTCCGACAGAAGCACCATACATGTTCCAGGCTGTTGCTACAGGAGAAGCTGACGCAATGGTCGCTGCATGGCTGCCATTAACACATGCTCACCTTCTTGATGATTACGAAGATGATATGGTTGACCTTGGTGTTAACCTTGAAGGTGCACGTACCGGTCTTGTTGTCCCTGAATACATGGACATTGACTCGATTGAAGATCTTAAGTAATATTTACAATACTAAAAAGGAAAGAGCGGCTGATTGAGCCCTCTTTCCTTTTTTTCTACAAAATGGCTGCAGGTTTACGTTAATGATGGAGAAATCCAATCCCTTCCTTTTCCCCGGTCGCCCAGGTGATTCTCCTCATAAGTAGTGCCCCGTCACTGATAGCGAAGGGCCCGCATGCTTCATCTTCATTTTCTGTAATCTAAAGACGAATAGCAACAATGTATACGAAAACAGATACTCATGCTAATTTAATCGCCCCATAGCGCATGAAAATAGGCATGGGGTCTCCCCGAAGTGGTTCGGCGCGAGTCCGCGGAAAGGGATTGTATTCGGTTCAATGAAGCTGAGTTTGAATTCTTTTCTGGGTAGCGTTTCAAAAACAACCACCCTTAGAAAAAAACGTTCATAATTATTACCCTTTCATCCTTCTCAGCAGATAAAGCAGGTAAGGTGTACCGATTAACGCTACCACCAGACCGCTCGGAATATCTTTTGGTGCAATAACGACTCTTCCGATAAAGTCTGCGGTCACTAATAAAAGCCCTCCCAATAAACCTGAAATAATCAGAAGAGGCAGATGTTTATAACCGGTCAGCCGCCTTGCAATATGAGGAGAAACGAGACCAATAAACCCAATCGTCCCAACAATGGAAACCGCTGCTGTACTTATGGCGACACCCGTAAACAACGCTCCGATCCGTACAGAACGAACGTTCATCCCGAGACCAGAGGCAACATCATCCCCGAACATGAGTCCATCCAGACTTCTCGTCAGGTAAACGGCCGGCACCAGGAATACAACAAGCAGAATAATTGCAAACTGTACACTTCCCCAACTGTTACCATACGTACTTCCCGACAACCAGACTAGGGCAGAAGAAACACTCAGGCCTGCTTTTACGACAAAAACCTGAATGGCAGCCGAACCGAATGCTGAAATGGCAATCCCGATCAGAGCAACCAAAATAGGCTGAAAGTTATTTTTCCACGCTGTAAATAAGATGATTGCCAGGGCTGTCATTGCACCGACAACCGCTCCCAGTGGAAGTAATTGGGGAGGCAGTGCAGGAAACATAACTAACAGAAGCATAGCTCCGGCGCCTCCCATGGACGTTACCCCGATAACGCTGGCATCTGCCAGGGGGTTTCGTAAAACCCCCTGAAACAATACTCCTGCCATGGCAAGCATGACACCAACAAGAAATGCGGTAATCACCCGAGGTGCCCTGAAAGTCCACACAGCAGCACCGGACCAGTCGAATCCTCCGGTCAACGCATTGTAGGAATACGCAATTAAAATCACAATGGCACTGCTTACCAGGAGGACCGGAACAATGATCTTCATTTTGACAGGTGACCGGGTGCCGCCCATCTGACGGTCACCCTGCTTTAGTGCTTTCGCCGTACGCCAGGCCAGGTACAAGAGCCACGGACTTCCCAGGAGCGCAGTCATGGCACCTGCAGGGATTTCCTGGGCAGGCTGAATCAGCCGTCCCAATACATCAGCTCCTACAAGCAGAGTAGCGCCCCATAAGAACGAATGAATGAAGATCTGAAGATGCCCTTTTACGCCTATCATTTTTACAATATGAGGGGCCATTAATCCGATAAAGCCAATCGGCCCGACCACGCTGACCGTAGCAGCAGCCATCACAATGGCAAGTATCCAGGTAAGGAGTTTCACTGTCAAAACCCGTTGCCCGAGAGAAGCAGCTATATCTTCACCAAGTGAGAATGTGTCCAATGGCTTTGATAATAAGAGAATAGCTAAAAAACTGAGCCCGATGACCGGAGCTGAAAATGCAACCCCGTTCCAGTTCATCTGGACAAGGGTTCCGGCTCCCCAAAGGAACAAACCATTTGTCTGATTTTCAAAAAGCAGTTGCAAAGCACCTGTTAAAGAAGCAAAAAACAGAGAAACAATCATCCCTGTAAGGGCTACTCTGACAGGATTCATCTGCTTTCCGGATAAAAGGATGACAAGAACAGCGGCCAGGACAGCACCACACAAGGCTGTTACAAAAGGATAGCTGCCTAACAGTCCCGGGAAAAAGATCATTGATGCCACCACAAAGAAAAAAGCACCAGAATTGATCCCCAGTGTACCTGCGGAAGCCAGGGGATTTCTCGTCAATGTCTGCAATGCTGCGCCGGAAACGGCTAACGCTCCTCCGGCAATAACCCCCATCGTAAGCCTTGGCAGACGAAGAGATAAAATGATGTCCTGAATACGCCCTGGAATCCACACCTGCTCGACAAGCTCAGCCACCGTATACTGAGCCTGTCCCTGGGTAAGATGGATAACAGACAGAATTAGAAGAAGGAAAAAGCCCCCTGTCAGTGAGACAAAGGACTTTTTCGCCGCTATCCAACCCACGGTTATTTCACCATGACATCGGTAACTTGTTCAAGCAGCGTTTCAGCTGATAACGGCCCGCCATAAAGCCATGTATCTTCACCCAGGTCGTAGAGACGATCTTCCTTTACGAAATTCAGGTTTTCCCAGACTGCATTTCCTTCCAGCTGATTTTCGTAGATGTTATCGTCATCAGGAACGGTGTACAGGTAATTCGCATCTTCATATTGAACAAGTCCTTCAACGTTATAGGTGCTCGAACCAAATTCCTCAAATTGATCCGGCTCATGTACATTGTTTAAACCGATCCGCTCCAGAATAATTGAAGCCATGGAATGAGGAGTAAAGACACGAATTTCAGGTGCTTGGGCTCCGGAATAGGCAAGCGTTAAAATGACATCCCGCGTTTCAAGATCAGCCTCGTCGATTTTAGATTTCGCTTCTTCATATTTCCCATCCAGATCCGTAAGTACCTGTTCAGCTTCATTCTCCTTTCCAACTGCTTTTGCCATTTCTTCAAACGTCATTTCCATTTCTTCATACAAGTCCATGGATTCATCTTCTTCAGGGTATGGATTAAAAATAACGGTTGGAGCAATCGATTCAAGCTCATCTAAAATAGCGTCATGACGGAAGCTTACCCCGATAATCAGATCCGGCTCCAATGCGGCAATCGCTTCAAGGTTTGGTTCCTGGCGTCCGCCAACATCGGTCACTGCATCTTCATCAAGCTCCGCATCTATATTTACATAGTTATGATATTCTTCAATGTCAGCCATTCCTGCCGGCTGTATGCCAAGAGCAAGGAGATTTTCAGCATAAGTCCATTCCAGCACGACTACTTTTTGAGCCGGCTCGTCTAACGTCACTTCTCCGTTTGTGCCTTCGATTGTAAAGGGTTCGCCTTCCTGCTCACCACCTGTATTTGTTGTATTTTCCTCACCGGAGCATGCTGTAAGTGCTAATGCCCCTGCAATAAGTAAAAATAATCTCTTCATGTTGATCCTCCATCTCTCATTTATTTGATTATGATAATCATTCTCAGCACAACATTAGTCTACTCCGATGTTTTAAAAATGTAAAGAACTATTTGATAGTGAAAATCATTCTCACATAACTTCTCTTTTGTGCTAAGATAGAACCAACATTATTTTGGAGGGATCTGTGTGAGCAGTTCATTACGCACCAGAGACGTATCAATCGGCTATGATAACAAACTGTTATTTAAAGATTTAAATCTGTCCATACCCAAAGGTGAAATCTCTGTTTTCGTCGGCAGCAATGGTTGCGGGAAATCCACTCTCCTCCGTTCCCTTGCCCGTTTACTTAAACCTTCGGAAGGCTCTGTTCTTCTGGAAGGGAAAAACCTGCAGCAAATGTCTTCAAGAAGTCTCGCGACGCAGCTCGGTATTTTACCCCAGTCTCCCGTTTCACCTGAAGGACTGACGGTTCATGACCTGGTTAAACAGGGACGTTATCCACACCATTCGTGGCTGTCCCGCTGGACTGAAGAAGACACCATTAAGGTCGAAGAAGCGATGAAGGCTACCCGTGTGGATAACCTCCGTAACCGGCCTGTGGATGAATTATCAGGAGGCCAGCGCCAGAGAGCCTGGATTGCCATGACCCTGGCGCAGGATACTAACATCATCCTTCTGGACGAACCGACCACATACTTGGATATGACGCATCAGATTGATGTGCTTGATCTCCTTTATGATCTGAATGAAAAACATAACCGGACAATTGTTATGGTCCTGCACGATATTAATCTGGCCTGCCGTTACGCTCATAACATTATTGCCATAAAAGACGGAGCGGTATTTGAACAGGGAAAACCGGAAGACATTGTTTCCTGTGACCTTATCCGTACTGTTTTTGATATGGCCTGCCGGGTTACCACCGATCCCCTATTCGGCACCCCTCACTGCATCCCTTACGGAAAAGGGCGCTGTATCGGACAAAATATAGAGAAGGTTATGAACGGTGCCTGAGATTAAGCTCTATCAGACAGATATTGTTGGTCAGGCCAGTGGATTTGCTACGTTAGGGGATATTTGCGGAGATCATTTCGGGACGTTAATGGATATGGTCACAGAAGACACGTGTGCCCCCGACCACAGTGTAGCCACATCGATTTATATGAGAAAATACGGATTCTTTCTTGCTTCACTCCTGTCTCTTGCCGCCCAAAACAGGACATGGGACGGCACACTCGATGACGTTTATGTAGTACATAACGAAGGTAGCTTCCGTTTTCAAATTGAGGAACGTTTCCTGCGCAAGCGTGAAGATCAGGACCTGCCATTCCTACTGGAGCTTTTCGGTCACGAGGTCGTTGAGTCTTTAAGAAGAAAAGGAAAGGTGTCTTCTTTTACCCTTTGGGAAAATATCTGGGGGTACGTTCTCTGGGTGTATGAACAGACAGACACAGACCTTGCCCGTGAAGACTTACATTCGCTTCTTGAAGATGATGTGTGGCAGCCCTTTAAAAGACGCTCACCTTTCAGGCGGTTTCTTAACGGACGGTCTGTGGAAGAGTGTTCCGCTGACTTTAAGAGGATTACCTGCTGCTTACTAAAGGAATTGCCTTCTAAACGAAAATGTGCGTATTGTCCATTTAACTGCTGAACTGCGAAAAGAGGCTGGGACATAAGTGTTTTAGTCAACGAGAACCCGAACATAAAAAATATGCGGTGCAAATAAATCGCTCCTGAAATATACTTCGTTACTTTCGTGCATTGTTCGGATTATCAACTAAACACTTTCTTTATGTCCCGGCCTCTTTTCGCAGTTGGCTTTTTTCTTTTTGACAGAATAATTACGATATTTGACTGAATTATCGTCATTTTCGATAGAATAAATGCCATTATCGACAGAATTCAGAGGATTTTCGAAAGAATTACGTCCTGATCCTGGGCTTTTTCTCTTTTTGACAGGAATAATTTGGACTTCAACAGAATTATCGCCTTTTTCAATAGAATCAATGCCATTTCCGGTAGAATTCAGAGGATTTCCGCAAGAATCGCATCACTAACAGGATCCATCGTAATAAAGTAATCATCCCGTCTTCTGATTTCAGAGAGGTTTTGGAACCACAAAAAAGCGCACCGGTCCGATGCGCTTTACTGATATGTATGGTGGAGACGGTGGGAATCGAACCCACGTCCAGAGATAACGACACCTAAGCGTCTACGAGTGTAGTCAGTTTATTGGGATTTCGCCATCACTTCAGCCAGCTGACAGGCTTCCATGTGGCTATCCTGGTTGATCTCTTCCTGTTATCCTCAGGCGGTGGACTTCAGGCGTATCCCACTATAAGTGAGTCCCTGGTCCTTCACATGGGCGATGAAGGGAGGAACCGCAAAGCAACTGTTACGCTGCTAGTGCGAAGTTGTTTTCTTCTTTGCCAACTATAGGCGATGAGCGTTTTATACGAGGACACTCAGCTCGACTCGCAACTTAAGCTCGACCTACCCCTGTCGAATCCAGAACGTCCCCATGATAAATGGGAAAGCTGGAGAACATGAATAGATGCTATTCTGTTTTCAAAAGTCGTCTCACGGAGAAACCACCATCTCTCCTGACGACACTTCTAATTATAGCATATAGAGATTGACAGTCAAATGGTAAACCCATCCCCCGTTGGAAAAGACGTGTACTACCGGCCGGTCTGATGATCTTTAAAGGCACGTTCGATATCACGCTTCGCTGCCTTCTTCTTAAGGTCTTCCCGCTTGTCGTATTTCTTTTTCCCTTTTCCGAGGCCGATTAAAACCTTTGCAAAGCCGTTTTTCAAATAAACCTTCAGAGGAACAAGAGTGTAGCCTTTCTCCCTAGAAAGTCCGATAAGCTGATTTATCTGCTTTCGGTGAAGAAGCAGCTTTCTCGTTCTCACAGGATCGTGGTTGTAACGGTTTCCCTGCTCGTACGGGCTGATATGCACGTTATGAATCCATGCTTCCCCGTTACTCACCCGCGCGAAAGAATCCTTCAGGTTGATTCTGCCTCCGCGGATCGACTTTATTTCCGTTCCGGTCAGGACAATGCCTGCTTCGTATGTTTCTTCTATATGATAATCGTGACGTGCTTTTTTATTCTGAGCTACGAGTTTTCCGTCTGCCATCGTATTGCATCCTTTCAGCTTGCTTCGATTCCTTTATCATACCAAATAGTATGGCTTATTTTCAATAACAATGAAGAGGGCGGCTCTCATGTGAGTCCCCCTCTTTCTTGTCAGCTAAAAACCAGGTGCCTTCTTTTTAGTTGCTAATTGTTTGGGTCTGTTAAAGCTGGATGTTGAGTTGCCTTCATTCGTGGATCTAAAAAACTGCCTCATGATCCGTACGCACCGCAGAGCTCACTTACCGTATGGCAGGCTTCTGCACACATCTGGCAGTGATCGTGTTTATGTTTGCCACACTCATTTGCGCAGTCTGCAGCTACCTCTGCACATAATCGGATAATGTCTTTCATATGGGGAGCGTTGGTCGCTATCGCTTTTAATGTTAATTCACACACATCCGCGCACTCACGGTCCGTGCGGATACACTCTCTCATGTGGGAAACATCTTCTTCAGACAGGCACGCTTCATAACACTGATTACATGCTCTGAAGCAATCTTCAACTGCAGCGTAAATCTCTTCTAAATGGCCGTTCATATGGTTCATCCTTATCCCTCTCTCTACTGTATTTTTCACCATTCTTTTCCCATCTGAAAAAGAAACTAACCGTTTTTTATCCACATGTAGATAAAAAATCCGGATCCCTGGAAAAGGACCCGGATATTCAGCGAAGTCACTGAAAAAGTTCGATCTTTACCTTTTTCCAGTGCTTTCACATTCAGACTAGCGTTTTTTCTTCTTTTTCTTCCCTTTTGGCGCACGCTCGTAGAAAGGCTTATCTTTTTTCCCGCCGTCTTTTTTCTTCTTGCCCCCGCGGTCTCCGAGCTTTAAGCCGCCTTTATCCCCGTCTTTTTTACGAGGAGAGCGTTTGCCCCCTTCGATGACTTTCGGACGGTCCTGCTTCTTCGTTTTCCGCTCTTTCATACCGACGATTTCAAAATCGATAATCCGTTCATCCACGTTTACGTTAATAACCCGGACATCAATGGCATCACCGATACGGAAGACCTTCGCTGTTCTTTCACCGATCATGGCATATTGCTTTTCATCGTAATGATAGTAGTCATCGGTAAGATAACTTACATGAACAAGGCCTTCAATCGTGTTCGGCAGTTCGACGAAAAGGCCGAATCCGGTGACACCGCTGATAATCCCTTCGTACTCTTCACCGATTTTATCTTCCATATACTGCACTTTCTTAAGCTCATCCGTTTCCCTCGACGCATCTTCTGCCTGACGCTCACGTTCAGATGAGTGCTGTGTAAGAGCCGGGAGCTTTTCTTCCCAGTAGGCCTGTGTTTTTTCATCTGTCTTTTTCTCGATCAGATACGTACGGATCAAACGGTGAACAATTAAGTCAGGGTAACGCCGGATCGGAGACGTAAAGTGCGTGTAGAAGTCTGCCGAAAGTCCGAAGTGACCGACGTTATCCGGATCATATTTAGCCTGGCGCATGGAACGGAGCATGACCGTACTGATGACGGCTTCCTCCGGTTCCCCTTTCGCTGCATCAAGAATTTCCTGCATGGCCCGGGGATGAACCGTATTGGCACTTCCTTTCACTACATAACCGAAGTTTGTAATGAACTCCAGGAAATGATTGAGCTTTTCTTCATCCGGATCTTCGTGAATCCGGTAAACAAACGGCAGCTTCATCCAGTGGAAATGCTCGGCAATCGTTTCGTTCGCACAGAGCATAAACTCTTCAATGAGCTTCTCCGCTACAGAACGGTCCCGAAGCTCTACATCCGTCGGCTTTCCTTCTTCATCCACAATGACTTTTGCTTCTTTAAAGTCAAAGTCTATCGCACCGCGGTCAAAACGCTTTTTACGTAAAATAGCAGCGAGCTCTTCCATTCGTTTAAAGAACGGTACCAGGTCTTCATAGCGCTTCGTTACTTCTTCATCTTCTTCCTGAAGAATTTTGCGCACATCTGTGTATGTCATCCGCTCCGTTGTTTTAATAACCGCTTCAAAAATCTCATGGTTAACCACTTCACCCTGTGGACTGATCTCCATTTCGCAGCTGAGAGTCAGCCGGTCCACCTGCGGATTCAACGAGCAGATTCCGTTGGATAAGCGGTGTGGAATCATGGGGATAACTCGGTCAACGAGGTAGCAGCTTGTTGCCCGCTCATACGCTTCCTGGTCAATTGGAGAACCTTCTTTTACGTAATGGGAAACATCGGCTATGTATACGCCGAGAAGGTAGTTACCGTTATCGAGCTTCTCTGCACGGACAGCATCATCAAGATCCTTTGCATCCGCGCCGTCAATTGTCACAATCGTTTCGTTACGTAAATCCCGGCGATGCTTGATCTCATCCGGACTGATTTCATCAGGCACATTATTTGCGTGATCCAAGGCTTCCTGGGGAAATTCCCCGGGCAGTCCGTGCTTGTGGATAATTGACAGGATATCCACACCTGGATCGTTCTTGTGACCAAGAATCTCAACCACATGACCCTCTGCACTCATCCGTCCTTCAGGGTACTTTGTGATCTGTACAACCACTTTATGCCCGTCAACGGCCCCGCCTTCTTTTTTCTTCGGAATAAAAATATCGTTTGGAATCCGCTTGTCATCGGCAACGACGAATCCGTAATACTTATCATCCACATAAGTACCGACGACTTCTTTAACCCCGCGCTCAAGAATACGGATGATCGTCCCTTCAGGCTTGGATCCGCTTGAGTTGGTATGACGCCTTACAAGTACCGTATCCTTGTTCATGGCACTGTTCATTTCAGAGCCTGAAATATAAATATCATCAAAGCCTTCCTCGGTACGAACGAAGGCAAAACCTTTCGGGTGCATAATCACAGTCCCTCGAATGAGGTTCATTTTATCCGGCAGTCCATAGCGGTTGCTTCGTGTACGGACAAGCTTCCCCTCTTCCTCCAGTTCGTTAAGCAGTTTTACAAACGCTTTGAACTGGCTGGAATCGGTGACGCCGAGGGCCTCTTCCAGGTCCTTTACCGATAGCGGCTTGTCCGCTTCTTCTTTCATATAATTGAGTACGTACTCTTTTGTTAACTCTGTCATTTTGACTGCTCCTTTCCCTCGGACCGCATTTGCACCGGTCTATTCATTCCAGTCCAGTTTCTCAAGGAACTGATAGACATCTTCGTGCAGCTGGTCCTTTTCTTTGTCCAGTGTAATGATGTGACCGGATTCTTCGTACCACTTCAAGTCTTTTACTTCCGATTCAACTTCATTATATATAATGTTCGCACTGTCCGTATCGATCATATTATCGTGACGGGCCTGTACAACAAAAACCGGAGAATAAATCATGTCCACATTGTCCCGGACTTCCTGATTCAATTCCTGCAGTGCCTTTAATGTATTCATCGGCGTTTTCTCAAATGCCTTCATCTCTTCTTCAATTTGTTCATTCGATTTTTTTTCATAGCGTTTATACTTCCGGGCATACTCAAGTACACCTTGGTACATCGTTTCTTCACTTTTTATGTACATCGGTGCACACATCGGTACAATTCCCTTTACTGGTAGTGTGTACCCAAGCTTAAGGGAAAATACACCACCAAGTGAAAGACCGGCAACGGCAATTTCCTCGTGTCCCATCTCCTTCAAGTGGTTATATCCTTCCTGAACGTCTTTCCACCAGTCCTCAGGGCCAGTATGAACCAGTTCTTCCGGTGGAACGCCGTGCCCTTTATACTGGGGTGCGTGGGAAGTGTAGCCGCGCTTTTGTAAATAACGGCCGAGCATGCGGACGTCAGCGGAATTCCCTGTGAATCCGTGCAGTAAAAGAACAGCACGCTTTCCCCCTTCAAATGTAAATGGCTTAGGCTGTGATACTTTAATCATGTTTCTCTCTCCTTCGTTCTCCTGGTGTTTTTGTTCGTTCAAATTAAAGAAAGCATGTCCGCGTAGCAACGACGGCATGCTCGTTTTTTATCCGAGATCTTCATGCTCCAAAGACGGCGTGTCTTCTTCAGTCAAAAACGCATCAATCGTCTGCAGAAATTCCTCTTTCTCTTTACCAAACCAGATGTAATGCTTTGCATTCTGAATATAGTATACCCTTTTATCGTCAGATTGAATGTGTTCGTAAATATATTCTGCACTTTTTTTCGGCGGAACAATACCGTCGCTCTCACCCTGGATGATCAGTGTGGGAACCGTAATGTCCTTAAGTAAAGGACGTGCAGACTTAACCACTTTCGTAAACTCATAAGCAGCCATAATTGGTGTTTCTTTGATTTTCTTTTTATAAAACTGGTACAGTTCTTCATCGAATAAAGGCTTCTGGAATCCTTCCACCATCCATGCCCGTACATCCTGGACAAGCTGTTTTGGGTTCAGGTAGTAGGCTGCGGAACTGATAAGAACGAGCCGGTCTACGGGGTATTTTGCCGCAAGGAAGCTTGCAAGCATTCCTCCCATGGAAAAACCGATCACATACACTTTTTCACACCGTTCCAGCAACTCCTCAATTGAAACCATTGCCGCATAAAGCCAGTGTTTATAAGTGACTTCCCTCATCCCTTCTTTTGATCCGTGTCCCGGAAGATTGGGTGTATAAACAAGCCAGCCTTCTTTACTCTGAAGGTGGCTGGATATTGCCTCAATTTCCTTTGGTGTTCCACTAAAGCCGTGCAGGCACAGTACTCCAATCATGATGTTCACATCCATTTTCATTGAGTCATTAATATCATACGGGAAAACCCGCCTCATTGTCACGTCGTGGGCTTAAACCAGCTTCTCTCTTAAGCCAATACCCGTTTTTATCATGAACCTAACAAAAAGAAGGTATTCCAAAAGAGGAGATTCATCTTTTGAAATACCTTCTTAAGCATTGTGCGCATACGCTCTTTTTTTCTTCACGGAGAGAACAAGCTATCTGGAAGAAATCATTCTATCGGCCTGTTTGTCTTTCTTTTAATACATTCCACAGTACATCAGGATAATCTGTAAATAAACCAGTTACTCCCCAATCCAAAAGCTCGTGCATAACTTCCGGGTTATTAACAGTGTAAGGATGAATGTCCAGGTCATATTGCAAAACCCTTGCTACATCTTCTTCTGAGATGCGTGTATGGTTTGGCCCGACCCCGATGGCATAAGTTGAGATTTCTTCAAGCTGTTCATCTGTAATGTTATCTGAGTCAGCTGCTCTGATCAGCTGTACCAAAGGCCACGAGGGATCGAGTTCATGAATGATTTGAAGGCTCTCCTGACTGAAAGACTGCAATAAAACACGATCGTGCTTTCCTGTCAGCCCGTATTTATTTAAAAGACGGAGAAGCTCTTCCTCCATTCCAGGATAAACTTCAGGGGATTTTGTTTCAATATAGTACTTTGTACTTTTTCCAAACTCAATAAAGATTTCTTCTAACGTTGGTACAGTCAGCCCGACAAAATCTTCACTTGCCTTTTCAGGATTTCTTTCATTAAACCATGACCCTGCATCAAGCTGTTTGATTTCATCAATAGTATGGTCTTTCACATGCCCCGATCCATCAGTTGTGCGATCAAGTGTCTCATCGTGCATGGCTATTAATACACCGTCTTTTGTCATCTGCAGATCAATCTCGATGTAGTCACCCTTCATTTTTTCCCCAAGTTCATAAGATAGAATTGTATGTTCCGGAGCATGTCCTGAAGCTCCCCGGTGGGCCACATTAAGGATTTTCTCTGAGAAGGCTGAGGCAGTAGCCTGTCCAACTACCGTACTGACGAAAAGGGTGATTAGAATAATACTTAAAAACTTTTTCATTTTTCCATCTCCTCTGTTGATAGTAGTTTCCCTGAGACTTCATTCACCTCACTCAGTCTGACGTCATGTAAACGATACCTAAAATTATATTAATTTTCTGAATATTTTAAATAGATATGAATGAAAAAGGCTATTTCGCCCTACGAATTATTTTTCCTGAAGAGATATCTATGTCATGGGAACTGAACAAAAAGACACACAAGAGGCTGGGACATAAAGAAAGTGTTTAGCTGAGAATCCGGACCATGCACGAACGTAAACGCAGCGGATGAAATATACGCAGACTCCGGCGGGATGAAAAGGAAAGGTGAGACCCCAGAGTGCGGGCTCACCAGCTTCCCACGGAAAGCGAAGTATATTTCAGGAGCGATGTATTTGCACCGTACATTATTTGTTCGGATTCTCTTTGACTAAAACACTTCTGTCCCAGCTTCTCTACATATATACATATCCTTAAATGCTATTTTGAGCCGGTAATCTTTCAAATAAAAAATCTACAAGGTGAACAGCTCTAACCTTCTCTTCCAACCCTTCACGTTGAATACCCATCTTCATTTGCAATAGACAACCCGGGTTAGTTGTTATAATTGTTGCAGCATGTGTAGGTTTCACCTTTGCCATTTTAACATCGAGTATTTCCATTGCTTCTTTGTAATTAACAATATTATAAATTCCTGCAGAACCACAACATTTTTGTTCATCATCCATTTCTTTAAAAGTAACTCCCGGAGCTGATTTAGCTAAGAGCTTAGGAGCTTCTGTAACTTTTTGCACATGAGTCAGATGACATGAGGGTTGATAGGTAACCACTTCCTGTTTCTCAACAAGGGATGGTAACCCTCCTAATTCAAAAAGGACAGAACTAATGTCTTTAGATTTTCTTACAAAGGAAATCGCACGTTCTCGCCATTGCTCATCATTCTTGAGTAAATGGTCATATTCAACAAGTTGTGCTCCACAACCACCTGCATTATTGACTACGTAATCAACATCATACTTCTCAAACTGCTCGATATTACGTTTTGCAAGTACTTTTGCTGAATCCCCTTCTCCTGAGTGCGCATGCAAAGCTCCACAACACGTTTGTTCGTCAGGTATATAAACGTCTGCTCCTGCATGATTTAACAAGGAAATGGTATTTTGGTTTGTAGAGTAGAATGTGCTGTCCATGATACATCCTTTAAAGAAAGCGACAGAAGCTTTAGCTTTTCCTACAGCAGGATAAAACCCCTTTCTGGAAGAACGTACTTTGGGCGAGACTTGATTTGGCAGTACCTGTTCAAATTTGGCAAGATTCAATGGAGCAAAGTTTGAGAGACCTGTTTTTCTTGCGAACTTCTGCAAACCTGTTTTTTGATATGCCCAAGTGAAATGTCCGATCGTATCCATCCATTTCGAAGAAGGGAATACTCTGTTAAAAATAAAGTCCTGAACCTTCTTTTTTGGAAAAGGCAGGGTACTCTCCTCATTCAAAACCTCTTTAGCACCTTCAAGTATTTTTCCATATTGCGTATTCGTTGGACATGCTGTGACACAAGCTTGACAACCAAGACACTTTTCAATTGGATCCCGCAAATCACTAAGATCCAATTTCCCTTCGGCAGCCATCTTCACTAAATTAATACGTCCCCGGGGGCTGTGTGTTTCTTTCCCCATGGTTTCATAGGTCGGACAAGCAGGCAGACAATATCCGCATTGAACACAATCAAAGGTGTAGCTGTATCCGATTTTTTCTTGAAGTTCTTTTAATGATTGCGTACTCATTCTGTCAACACCAGCTTTGTTTGTCCGTCTTGAGGAAAGATTTTACCGGGGTTCATCACATCGTTTGGATCCCAAGCTTCTTTTACTCTTCTCATCATCTCGAGTCCAATCTTCCCAAGTTCTTTCTCCATAAAGGGAGCTTTCATTGTTCCTATACCATGCTCCCCCGACAGTGTCCCGCCAACTTCGATTGCCGATTCGAAAATTTCGGATACAGCCATTTCCACTCTTTTCATTTCCTCCTGATCACGCTTATCAGTCAATATATTTGGATGGAGGTTCCCGTCCCCTGCATGACCAAATACAACAAGCTCCACGTTATATTTTTCTCGAATTTCACTCAGCCTCTCAAACATCTCCGGTATTTTGCTTCTCGGAACAGTAGCATCCTCGGAAATTTTTGTCGGCTTGATTTTAGCAATAGCAGGAGAAACAAGCTTGCGCGCTTCCCATAATTTTTTCTGATCCTCTTCATCGCTTGCTGTCTGCACTTCTCTGGCTCCAATTTCTCTGCAAATTCGATCAGCTTCAACCATCTCCTCTTCAATCGCTTTAGGATGGCCGTCTAACTCAATGAGTAAGATCGCCGCTGCATCAACTGGATATCCTGCAGGTTTATGTCTTTCTACTGCATTAATGCAATGCTGATCAATAATTTCCATTGCTGATGGCATGATCCCGGAAGATAAGATGCCTGAAATCGCTTTTCCCGAAGCAACGAGGTCGTCAAATACAACTAGTAATGAGACACGACTTTTTGGCTTTGGTATTAAACGTAATGTCACTTCTGTAATGACGCCCAATGTTCCTTCAGAGCCTACAAGCAGTTGTGTCAGATTATATCCGGTAACATTTTTAATGGTTTGTCCACCGGTTCGAATGATCTCTCCCTGGGGGGTAACCACTTCAAGACCGAGTACATAATTGCCTGTAACGCCATACTTTAATCCTCTTGGACCACCTGAGTTTTCAGCCACGTTTCCTCCGATTGTAGAAACGTGAGCACTGCTTGGATCGGGGGGATAAAAGAACCCTTCTTTCTCAGCTGCCTCTTTTATTTTCGACGTTATCACACCGGGAGAAACAGTAGCTGTGAGGTTTTCAGAATCAATGGTAAGCTTGTCTTTCATTTTGCAGGTATCCAGCACAATTCCACCCCGAACCGGGAGAGGACCTCCGCTTAAACATGTAGCCTGCCCTCTAGGGTAAACAGGCACACCAAAAGTATTGGCCAGTTTCATGATGTCTGCGACTTCTTCACGGTTAATGGGCTGAACGACCCTTTCAGGTTGATACTGCCCGAAAGAACCGTCAAAACCATAACTCAGCAAGTCGGCCGGATTCGATAGAAGTCGCTTTTTATCCTTAATGATTTTTTCCAGTTCGATTTGCCATTGCTTATTCAACCTGTCCACCATCTTTCCAAATTCAGCTTAAATTTAATGATACAAATTTATCTTCCAAGTATTCGTTAATCCCGTGGTGACCACCTTCACGACCAATCCCGCTTTCCTTCACTCCACCAAAAGGTGCTTGAGCTGTGGTTGGGATAGGATCATTAATACCTACAATTCCATATTCCAGTTCTTCCATCATGTAGTAGGCTTGAGATAAGTCTTTTGTAAAGCAATAAGCAGCAAGTCCATACTCTTGATGATTCGCACGCTCAATCACTTCTTCTCGTGTTTTGAATGTATAAATTGGTGCTACTGGGCCGAACGTCTCTTCAATAGAAATGATCATCTCATCGGTTGCTCCTTGAATAACGGTCGGCTCGAAGAAGCAGCCCTCGTTACCTTTTACCTCAGCTCGTTTTCCTCCACACAATATTTGTGCTCCTTTATTCTCTGCATCTGAAATATGTTCAACAACTTTACTTAATGCCCCTTGGTCAATAAGCGGCCCTATAGCAACCCCTTCTTCTAAACCGTTACCAATTTTAAGTGCGGAGACTTTTTCAGCAAATTTTCGTCCGAATTCTTCTGCAACACCTTCTTGCACATAGATTCTATTTGTACAGATGCAAGTCTGGCCTGCATTTCTGAACTTACTTGCTACAGCGCCTTCAACAGCTTTATCAAGATCAGCGTCATCAAAAACAATGAATGGTGCATGACCCCCAAGCTCCATCGATATTTTCTTTACAGTATCAGCAGAGTCACGAATTAACTTCTTTCCTACTTCTGTGGACCCTGTAAATGTTATTTTTCGCACAGCCGTGTTTCGTGTCATCTCACCAACAACCTTAGAAGCAGATCCTGAAACCAGGTTAGCTACTCCTTTTGGCAATCCAACTTCATGAAAGGCTTCAAACACTTTTAATGCAGATAGTGGAGTAGCAGAAGCTGGTTTGATAACAACCGGACAACCGGCTGCAAGAGCAGGAGCAAGCTTCCTTGTAATCATGGCTACTGGAAAATTCCAAGGGGTTACAGCTGCTGTAACTCCAACGGGTTCTTTTAGGACCATTAACCGTTTATCTTTATGGGAGGAAGGGATTGTTTCTCCATAAACTCTCTTCGCTTCTTCCCCATACCACTCTAAATAATCAATCGCTAACCCAATTTCTCCTTTTGCTTCGTTAACAGGCTTACCCATTTCTTTAGTGACCGTTTCTGCCAAGTCATCGATTGTACTGCGAAGGTACTCAGCTGCACTTTTAAGGAAAGCTGCTCGCTCTTTTGCTGGTGTTGATTTCCATGGCTTAAATGCTTTTTCAGCGGCCTCAATTGCTAACTTGGAATCTTGTTCATTCCCCTTCGCTACCTTTGTAATAACCTCATTTGTAGCAGGGTTAATGACTTCTAATTCCTCTCCTGAAACAGATTGGACCCATTCTCCATTTATATATAGCATGATTCTTCTTCCCTTCTACTCGTTTTCGGTCAGCCCTTCTTCAACAATTGACAGCACAAGGTCAATTTCTTGTTTTGTTACGGTTGTAGGTGGAATAAATCGAATAACATTCTTATCCGTCCCGCATCCCAATAGAATGACACCTTTCTTCTCGGCAAAAGCTCTTAAGTGAGCGAGTTTTTCCGGATCAGGAGTCCCATCATCCTTTACGAGTTCCATTGCGAGCATTAAGCCTAAACCTCTTACATCACCAATAACCTTATACTTGTCTTTTAATTCTAGTAATTTACCTTTGAAGTATTTTCCTAAGGTTGTAGAATTGGATAATCCTTCCTCTTCAAGGATTTTAATAGAAGCCAAAGCCGCTGCACAGGCAACTGGATTACCTCCATAAGTTCCTCCATGAGTGCCTGCAGGCCACTGTTCCATTATCTCTTTAGGAGCGATAAGAGCACTCAAAGGAAAGCCCGATGCAATTCCTTTAGCAAGGGTTATGATATCCGGTTTTACATTGAAATGCTCGTAGGCAAACATTTTTCCTGTTCGTCCGAATCCGGTCTGAATTTCATCAAAAACAAGAAGAATACCATGGTCATCACAAATTCGGCGAATCCTTTCCAAGAACGATTGAGGAGGCACAATATAACCACCTTCACCTTGAATTGGTTCAAGAATAATCGCTGCAACACTATCCGGTGTTACTTGAAATTTAAAGATCTCCTCAAGTTGTTGAATACATCTCTCTACTTCCTCTTCCTCTGTTAGATTTGACCGAAAGACGTAAGGAAAATCTGCATAATACACACTAGGCATTAAACCTTCATAATCTTTTCGGTAAGCCGCACTTGAGGCTGTAATTGATGTGGCTGCTAATGTTCTTCCATGAAAACCTCGTTTAAAGGAGATAACAGCCGGTCTTTTGGTAACCTTCTTGGCCAGTTTAATGGCCCCTTCGTTTACTTCCGCACCACTGTTACTAAAGTAAACCATGTGATCTCCACCATTTAGTTCATTGAGTTTCTCTGCAAGTTCAATATAGGACGGATAATAAACGACATTGTGTCCTGCATGAATCATCTCGTCCATTTGCCTCTTAGCCGCTTCGACAACCTTCGGGTGGTTATGTCCAACGTTCATTACTGCAACGCCGCTTGCAAAATCCAGATACTTTTGTCCATCTTCTCCGTACAGGTAACTCCCTTCCGCTTTAACAACACCTATTTTAGTTGCCCTTTGAGCAGTAGGGGGTGTCACTTTTGAAGCTCTTTCAAAAAGAGATGATTTCGTCTGTAGCATAATGTTCTCCTCCTATTGGTTTAATAGTTTTTCGGTAAACGTGCGGATTAGTTTCGGTAAGATGTTGAAGGAGTAAGGCATAAACACTCTTTCTGTTCGTTTATGGGCATCTTGCCCGTATACTCCCATATTGATTGAAGGAATATTCAGCCTCCGTATGTTGTGAACAGGTACCGGGTAAAGGGCTTCCCATTCGGGAAAGTTTTCAATGAGACGGTCCAATTCTTGATCCGTATCATGAAGTGATAAATAACTGCTGTCTGATAAGAAAGGAAAGAATTTTTTCAGTTTAAATGTCTCGTTGGTTTCTTCCTCAAATTGCGATAATACTTCCTTTATAACCTCAATCGTTTGTGCCTCTTTATCTACATGATCACGTAAATAATTATGTGGACAATAAGGAGGTGCGAAGAAAATGATTACCCTTGGCTTTTGATCAGGATCCGCTTCCTGGAGGTGGCGAATGATTTCAAAGCATAACTCTCGCTTTTCAAGAAGCTGATTTTTTTTGACTACTTTCTTAGTTATACTGTCAATGTCGATACCTTTCTTCGCTAATGAAGAGGTATAATCTTCATAAGTAAGCACGTCAATGCTCCAGTCCAATGTTGTAGCCGGATTTGTTTCTGTAACACGTGAAAACGTATTAAATTGTTTTTTCATATGTTCTTCCACGCTTACACAAGCTTCCTTTGTCTTGACTAAAAGCTTTTCCATTACTTGATCCGGACTGTCTTTGTAAACAAAGTAATTAAAATACAAATAACTTGTCAGAGCTGTTTGTACATTATAAAAATCTTTATTGTCTCTCTGGTAAAGACAGGTTGGTGGAAGCATTAACTCCCCTTGAAAATCCTCTGCCAACTCCATATTGTTGTTCAAATTTCGATTAATCTCGGCAGAAATTAAAGTAGGGTCCACACTCGTAAGTGTCTCTCCTACATGAGCTTCCCTTCCGCTTATATAAAAACAAGGGAGGAGTTTTCCAACGGCACCGGTGTAAATGTATTTACTTTGATCCCCTTCATACAAACTTGTAACAAAATCGTTATTAATACCTGCTGCAAAGTCCAGATTTTCATCCTCTTTTAATCTTAAAAGAACATTCACTGACTCAATAGCACCTGTATGCTCGTTTTCTTCTACCGGATTGAACATAACCAAGATATTTCCGTTTAAGACCTTTACTCGCTCGCAAAAATACATAAGGTTAACAAGATGGACAGCAATTCCGCTTTTCATATCCAGTGCACCGCGGCCAAACATCCATTCATTGCTTAGTGCTTCTTCTTGTATTTGAAGGTTTTCAACTTGTTCAGCAAACTGAGCTTTCAGTAGATCAGGTTGAAAAGCAATTTCTTTATTCTCCCCAAAGTCATCTACCCCTACGGTATCAATATGACTGTGGTATAAAACTGTCTTTTTGCTAGATCCTTCTCCTTCCAGGAGCGCATAAACATTTTTTCTTCCTAATAAATCATCTTTAAGAGGGTGGTCCCAAACGGAGCTTTTTCTTTCTTTAAAATATGGAATTTCCCTTAAAAACCCCAAAAGGAATTCTGCAATTTCAACTTCTCCTTTAGTCCCATTAATACTTTTAATACCTACAAGTGTTTTTGTTATTTCTTCTACTTGCTCAGGTAAAGGTAACCTTTTAACTTTTTCATATAACTCTATAGGACTTACAATTGATCTTTTTATTGTAGGCATGATAACGGTCACCTCCTTAATAGTACCGGTGTAAATCAACCAGATTTATCATTTCTTCAATGTTTCCATTTTCATAGTGTTTGTAATTTTGCTCAAATATCTCCTTGCATCTTGTCAGGTAATGAATAGACTTTGCAGACATATGGGGTGTAATCAACACGTTATCAAGATCCCAAAAATAATGACTTTTCGGTAAGGGCTCTTGAACAAACACATCCAAAGCCGCCCCTTTAATCTCCCCTTGTTCTATCGAATGGGCTAAGTCTGCTTCATTAACAAGACCCCCGCGTCCCGCATTGATAAAGACGGCATTTTTTTTCATTCTTTCAAACTCTGACTTTGTAAACATATTTTTCGTATTTGGCGTTAACGGTAGAACACTGACCACGTAATCATAAAAACCAATATTCTTTAACCCCTCTTCAAGGGTAAATGCTCGATTAAATTGAGAATGTTCAGCTCCTGTAGTATTTACACCATCTACATCGCAGTCAAAGAACGAACACACTTTTGCCATTTCAGCTCCGATGGTTCCGGTTCCGAAGATTAAGACTTTTCGGTTTACTAGTTCTCCTACAAAAACACTCCGATCCCAAACTTTGTCTTTCTTAAGTTTAGAATAACGGTTAAAGTCTTTTTCAAAGTACAACATTGTACTGATCAAGTATTCGGCCATCGGACGAGTATGAATGCCTTTAGCGTTAGAAACAACCGGTTTAATTTCTTGAAGCTGCATAAACGGAAGGTCTTCAAGTCCTGCACTAAGCAATTGAATCCACTTCAATCGTTCAAAGTCATAGATGTTTTTTTCATTCAAATCGTTTCCAAAAGTGACGAGTACCTCCGTCTCTTTTCGTACCGACAAAGGCACTTCCTCAATACAAGAAAAGATCTTTACATCAATTCCTGTTTCCTTCATTGACTCAATATCCAAAGTAGAAAATTCATCGGAAGTACTGACAATCATCTAACCATTACCTCCCCTCAAAATATTGTGGTAGGAAAGTCGATAGCTCAGGAACGAAAGTAATAACCAACAGTGAGATAATCAGCATCAGGAGTATCGGTAGCACCGCACGTGATATCGCTTCAATTCGCGTCCCACTTATATTGGAGGCAACAAACAAGTTAACCCCTACCGGTGGAGTGATGAATCCTATCGCTAGGTTCGTTATCAGGATCACCCCAAAATGAATAGGGTCTACACCTACTTGAACAACGACCGGCAGTAAAATAGGCGTTAAAATAACCAGTGCTGAGATTGTATCGATAAATGCCCCTACTATTAACAAAAAGATATTAATCAAAAGTAAAATTACAATTGGATGTTCAGACAAACTAGTCAAGTAATCTGCAATTGTCATAGGAACTCTCTCTGCAGTCATCAAGTAAGAAAAGGAAATGGAAAGACCGATGATAATCATAGTCGCTCCATTAATGATTGAAGCTTCAACAAACGCTTGATAAATATTGCGGAAATTAAGTTCTTTATATACAAAGGTCCCTATTACCAGAGCATATACTACAGCCACAACGGCTGCTTCCGTTGGAGAAAAAATACTACCGTAAATCCCCCCTAAAATAATCACCGGAATAAGGAGGGCCCATTTTGCATCCCAAAAAGCGGTCATCATATCTTTAAAAGAATAGGTTGTTGTAGCTGCTCGGTAATTGTGCTTTTTGGAAATAAGAAAGGAGATCAGTAATAATGAAAGACCAACTAGTAACCCTGGGATAATCCCTGCTAGAAACATAGACCCGACAGAAACACTGCCTACTACTCCATAAAGAACAAACGGTATACTAGGAGGGATGATCACACCTATAGATCCTGCTGAAGCTGTAATTGCGGAAGCAAACCCGGCTCCATAATTTCTTCGTTTCATCTCAGGGATCATAAACGACCCTATTGCAGCTACGGTTGCAGGACCTGATCCGGATATGGCAGAAAAGAACATACAAGCTACTACCGTTACCATGGCTAATCCACCAGTGACCCAACCAACGATAGCAGTGGCTAAATGTAAAAGCCTTTTTGACACACCACCTTTTCCCATTAATACTCCTGCCAGCATAAAGAAAGGTATAGCCATTAATGGAAAAGAATCCAGTGAAGTAAATGCCCGTTGAGCAATAATCGTCAGATTCATATCCGTCGTGATCAAGATTGTGAAAATGGCAGACAACCCTAGTGCAATAGCGATTGGGACACTTAATAAAATAAAAAGAAATAAAGTTCCGAAAAGAATAAGTATCGTCATTACAGATCACCTCTGGTAGGTTCTGGCGGTTCTGGCGGAGCTTTAAAAACCCAAACCATTTGCTGAATCAATCTAATGGACATCAGCACCCCACCTACCGGTACAGCTGCATATCCAATCCACATCGGGATTCTCATAGCAGGGGATGTTTGACCACTTAAGTACATGTTATAGACTACTTGTGTCCCAACATAGGCTAAAACGACGGCTAAGAAGAACCACAATAAAAGAGATAGTAATTCTACGCCCTTTTGCATTGAACGAGGCAACAGGTCCTTAAACATTTCCACCTTGATATGTCTTCTCATCCGTACAGCAAAACTAGCGCTTATCCAGATTTGCCATATATGTATATACCTCGCCGTTTCTTCCGTCCAACTTAATGAGTTTCCCAACAACGACCTGGAGATAATTTGATAAAAGATGAGCAGGACCATTACCGCAAGAGAGATAACAATAATCACTTCTTCCAGTCTTTCATCCAACAACTTTTTTACAGACAATGTGATCACCTCATTTATTGAGGTGGAGCAAAGAATGCACCACCTCATCAGTTGCTTTCCTCTTACTGGTTTCTATTCGTTTGCTTGTCTTGCCAATTCTATGAGATCCGCACCAATTTCTTCTTCAAAATCGTCGTACACTGACTGTGTAGCTTCCACAAAGGCCTCTTTTTGCTCCGGAGATAGTTCATTCACTTGCATGTTGTGGTCATTCTGGAGCAATTCCAACCATTCTTCATCTTGAGCGTCAGCAATTTTTCTCTGCTCATCGCGATAGTTCTCAGACTCTTCCACAACAATTTCTTTGAGCTCTTCTGGTAGATCATTAAAGAAGTCGTTGTTCATTAGCAAAATAGTAGCAGCGTAAAAGTGGTCACTTAATGTCAGATACTCCTGTACTTCATGGAATTTACTGGTGTAAACAAGTGAAATTGGGCTCTCCATTGCATCATAAGTTCCTTGTTGCAGAGCCGTATACAGTTCACCAAAAGCAAATGGAGAAGCATCTGCACCTAAAGATCGGAAACTAGCTGTATGAACAGGATTTTCCATTGTTCTAAGTCTCATTCCTTGTAAATCTTCAGGGGTTTCTACTGGTTTATCATTGTTAGTAATATGACGAAATCCGTTTTCTCCGAAAGCAAGTCCTTTAAATCCATTCTGTTCAAGATCCTCTATTAATCCCTGTCCAAGTTCACCGTCTAAAGCACTGTATGCTGCTTCTTTGGTTTCAAATAAGAATGGGAGGTCAAACACCATGAAACTACTATTAAATCCTGACAATGGAGCAACAGCAGGAATCGTCATTTCAAGGTTCCCCATCTGAACGGCTTCAATAGCTTCTCGATCAGAGCCGTACAAAGAACCGTTTGGATAAGCTTCAACTTTCAATTGTCCACCGGACCTCTCTTCAACTCTTTCTTTAAAACTTTCCAGTGCTACATGGGTCGATTGTTCCTCATTAACCAAGTGAGCTACTCTAATTTCGTATACGTCCTCTTGAGCACCTGAACTTTCTTCTCCACATGCCACCATCATTGCTACCAACCCTGCTGTTAATAACCCTAAGCTTGCTTTCTTCATTTTGTATCCTCCTTTGTTTTTGAATGACCAAATATTCGTCTTGTCACATTTTTTATGTGGTTTTGCATTGTCACACCCGCTTGTTCTGACTCTTGTTTTTGTAACATCTCGATAATTACATAATGCTCATCAACGGCTTCAATACCGCTATCAGACAACGTATTGGATAAAACTAAAAATCGTTGAACTTGTAAGTTAAGGTAGTTAATAAATTCAACCAGCTTTTTGTTGTTTGAAAGCTCAGCGATTTTACTGTGAAATTGATAATCAAGTTCTATAAACTGATGGTAATCTTTCAACTCCAAAGACTTATCTTGTTGTTCTGTAATTTCAATAAGCTCTCTAATGTCACGTTCTGTTGTATAGTTAGCTGCCAGTTCGGCAGACAGGGATTCTAATCGTTCACGTAACAACTGATAATCCAGAGCATCTTCCGGTGAGACAGAGCTTACTCTTGCCTTAGAACCCTTCCTCAACTCAACAAGTCCTTCAAAAGCCAATTGTTTGAGCGCTTCCCTTATAGGGGTTCGACTAATGCCAAGATTATTAGCTATTTTTTCTTCAGCTAAGTATGCTAAAGGCTCAACTTCATTGTTGATGATTGATCTTTTTATTTCTCTGTAAGCCTGTTCTGTAAGTGACTGTGGTCTTTTTAATTTATCGATTGCCGTTCTCTCCTCTCAACTTCCCATATCGGTATACTGTATACAGTCCGAAAGTAAAAAAAATTCAGATAACATGGCCTGGTTTATTTTGTATACTGTGTACTGTATACAATTTTAAGTATGGTATTATTGTAAGCGCTTCATTAATAATTGTCAAACTATTTTAAAGTTTATATTTATTTAATTGATTTCATTATATACATTGATTTTCTAACAAAACTACCTGTTTGTCAGATAACCTTGCATGTTTTTTATAGGAGGATTATATTAACTCTTAACATTTCGGGAGTATAGGAATAAATATATGAGGAGAATGAAGAGAACACCCTCTTTTCGCAAAGATGATGTTGCTTGTTTAAACCGGGGATGTGAACCATGTACCTGAGACTCCTGGGGGTACAGAATTCAGAAGTGTTCACAGAAAGCCAATTGTCTTCAACTTATTGTATTTATAAAGTAAAGTGGATCAACAAATACATCCTGATCAGCGCCAAAATAAAAAACAGCAAGGAACCAGGTTCCCTGCTGTTGGCATTACTTTTTACATATAAAATGCTACCGTAATGGTTAACAAGAAGAACAATACAGCAAGTACGACGGTTGTTTTGCTTAAGAAAGCTTCCAAACCACGTGCTTTTTGTTTTCCCATTAACTGCTCGGCACCACCGGAGATTGCTCCAGATAGTCCTGCACTACGGCCTGATTGCAGTAATACAACTGTAATAAGCATAATGGAGACAATAACTAGAAGTATTGACGTCACAGCTAACAATCCCTACACCTCCATCCGACACTTAAACAATACTCTGAGATGAGCTTGCTTAAAACCTATTTTGAGTTTACCAAAAAAGGATGAGGTGTGCAATAGGACATTCACCCTCTGAGATAGACATTTTCTGAATTTTACAACAAACTTACAGACTGACATTTGGCTGCTGACTCATAGAGCCCTTCAACAATCCTCTGAACCGTTGTTCCCTGAGCCGGTGTAGAAAGAGGTTTGGCTTCCCCACGGCAGCAATCAATAAAGTGCGTTATCTGCCGCTCGTAACTGGAGCGGGGATCTGTTTTTTCCAGATAGGCAGGCGTTGTGTTTAAAAGTGAACCGTGTTTTTCTTCAAAGAGCTGGAGTGGTGCTGTCTCGGCTCCTCCCTGGTCCCCGAGAAGCTTAACATTTAACGTTTCTTCCTCTTTTTGATTAGCAGCAAAAGAGGACTCAATCAGCATGCTCATCCCATTCTGAAAACGAACCATTCCTGTAGCGAGGTCTTCCACTTCATATTTGGCTGGATCCCACTGGCCGAGAAGCCCAACTCCCGGTTTATGACCAATACGTTTATGCGTCGATCCCATTACTTCGATCGGTTCAGGAAAGTCCGTCAGGTAAAGAGCCAAATCAAGCATGTGAACACCTACGTCAATAAGGGGGCCTCCCCCTTGGAGCTCTTTGTTAGTAAAGACGCCCCACCCAGGAATTCCCCTGCGACGCATGGCTTGAACATTCGTATGATAAATGCTGCCCAGGTCACCTGCTTCGATTGCCCGTTTAAGCACCTGTGTTTCAAGATTGTAACGGTGGTGAAAAGCATACATCAAAACCTTGCCTGCTTCCTCTGCGGCAAATTCCATTTCTTCCGCTTCCGCAAGAGACATAGCCGGCGGCTTTTCGCAAAGGACATGGCAGCCTGCCTTGAGGGATTGAATGACCGCGTCCTTGTGGAACTTATTCGGTGTACAGATGCTCACGAGGTCGATATCCTCGTTTTCAAGCATTGTCTGAGTATCATCGTAGGCAGCCGGGACATTAAAATCTTTAGCAAAAGCTTCTGCTTTCTCCAGCGTTCTGGATGTCACAGCTGCCAGCTCTGTGCGTTTGTCATTTATGTAATACGGCGCATGGGCACTTCTGGCAATGCCTCCCGGTCCGATAATCCCGACTTTTAATGGTCTTTCAATCATGTCTGACTCCTCCTTCTTGTTGAAGGCACTGAAAAAGTTCGATCTTTAACTTTTTCAGTGCCTTTTAAGCAATGAGCGTAACGGTTGCATGTTTTAAAAGCCAGTTATGAGTGGTTTTCTCGTAACTGGCGCGCAACCGGGTGGAGCCATTGCCACTGGAATAAAGGCACTGAAAAAGTTGGTTTGTACTTATTCAGTGGCCTCCTTGTTGCTCTTCGTCTATTGTAGCATTTCTTTCTGGTTCTGTGGTGGACAGTGCAAAAGGACTAATTGATCCTGGTTAGTCATATAAAGTATGAAGAGGATTTTCACGAGGAGGGGCAGTGATGGAGAGGAGAACAGCGTCCATTTACCCGAACAAGCCCGTTCATGATGATGGTTTAAAGCGTGCTTTTGCCTATTCCAGCTTTATTCTGGGGATTGCCTCCCTGATCGGCGGGATCCTGCTTGCGTTTATGTCAATTCCCAGCAGCCTTCTGGCGATTATTCTGGCTATACCGGGGAGGAAGAGTACGGAACGGCGGTCATTCGCTACTGCCGGAATGATACTGGGGATTATCTCATTGTTATTTATGCTGCTGTATTTTTTAATCTTCTTCAGTACGATCTTTGATCTTGAGGATAAGATCATTGAGCAGGTCCGGGGATGGTGAATAAGGGGGATTGGTGTAAAGGGCGGATGTAAGTGTGCGCAGGGGAGTGTGCTGGTGGTAGAAGGGTGTGGCGGAGGGTTATCTAGGTTCCCCTGTGTTGCTGTTGAGTGCGTTGTTCATGGAGTTTGGGCGTTTTTTCATCAGGTTGAGGTCAACAGGGCTTTTGCCGCATTTAATCGGGCTTTTCAAAAATTTAACCGGTCTTTTCCCGCGACCTGCCTTCCTTCCATTTAAATTAGTCAGGGCTCTCATAAATTAACCGGTCTTTCTCTCACCCTCCCCCTCATTCATCCACCATTAAATTCATAAGACCGGTGTGCACCAAATCCCCTTCCACCCACCCTCAACAAATGCCAAAAACCCCGCTGCACCATATGTGCAGCGGGGCTTTTGTATATTACTTACTTCTTGTTGCTTAGGTTGTAGAACGCGTCTTTTCCAGCGTAACGGCCGATGTACTCGAGCTCGTCTTCGATGCGAAGAAGCTGGTTGTATTTCGCTACGCGGTCAGAACGGGATGGCGCTCCTGTTTTAATCTGGCCAGCGTTTGTAGCTACTGCGATGTCAGCAATTGTGCTGTCTTCTGTTTCACCGGAACGGTGAGAGATTACCGCAGTGTAGCCTGCGCGCTTCGCCATTTCGATTGCGTCAAACGTTTCAGTAAGTGTACCGATTTGGTTTACTTTGATAAGGATAGAGTTACCGATTCCCTGTTCGATACCTTGAGAAAGTTTGTTTGTGTTTGTTACGAACAAGTCGTCACCAACAAGCTGTACTTTTTCGCCCAGAGCGTCAGTAAGCTTTTTGAAGCCGTCCCAGTCGTTTTCGTCCAGGCCGTCTTCGATTGAAACGATTGGGTACTTAGAGCAAAGGTCCTCGTAGTAAGCAACCATTTCTTCAGATGTTTTAACAACACCTTCACCTTTAAGGTTGTATTTACCGTCTTCGTAGATTTCAGAAGCGGCAACGTCCATGGCAAGAACGATGTCTTCGCCTGGCTTGTAGCCAGCTTTTTCGATCGCTTCGATGATGGTAGATAGCGCTTCTTCGTTGGAAGATAGGTTTGGAGCGAATCCGCCTTCGTCACCTACAGCTGTGTTGTAGCCTTTTTCGCTGAGTACTTTCTTAAGGTTATGGAAGATTTCAGCTCCCATGCGAAGTGCGTCAACGAACTTTTCAGCACCTACAGGCATGATCATAAATTCCTGGATGTCAACGTTGTTGTCCGCGTGCTCACCACCGTTGATGATGTTCATCATTGGTGTTGGTAGAGTTTTCGCGTTGAATCCGCCAAGGTACGTGTAAAGAGGTACACCTAGAGCGTCAGCAGCCGCACGTGCAACAGCCATGGATACTCCAAGGATGGCGTTTGCGCCAAGCTTGCTTTTGTTTTCTGTACCGTCAAGCTCGATCATAAGCTGGTCAATGCCAACCTGGTCAAGAGCGTCGAATCCTACCAGTTCCGGAGCAATTTGCTCGTTTACGTTCTCAACAGCCTGGCCTACGCCTTTACCCATCCAAGCGTCGCCGCCGTCACGAAGTTCAACAGCTTCGTATTCACCAGTGGAAGCACCACTTGGTACAAGTGCGCGGCCGAATCCGCCGCTTTCCAATGTTACTTCTACTTCTACAGTCGGGTTCCCGCGGGAATCCAATACCTGGCGTGCATATACATCAATAATTGCAGTCATGTTCAAAACACTCCTTTTAATTTTGAATAAAGTACGGTGTGAAACGCCGAAAAGGTCTGCGGATACAAAG
This sequence comes from Alteribacter keqinensis, assembly GCF_003710255.1. NCBI lineage: Bacteria > Bacillati > Bacillota > Bacilli > Caryophanales > Bacillaceae > Alteribacter > Alteribacter keqinensis. The sequence goes on from NZ_RHIB01000002.1 coordinate 128,933, forward strand.
GCCTTCGAACGTCTCCGTAGGGCTGTATTCGCTTCTCTTTTCCCGTTCACCTGCACCGTCTTTATTTTGTAATCAAACTTTTACCTGTCATTTCTTTTGGCTGCTCAACACCAAGCAGTTCAAGCATCGTTGGTGCCAGATCTCCGAGAATACCGTCCTGACGGATTTCACCTTTGTGACCTGTTACGATAACCGGTACCGGGTTAGTCGTGTGGGCCGTCATTGGCTTTCCTTCCATTGTCATGATTTCATCGGAGTTGCCGTGGTCAGCGGTAATAATGGCCTGTCCGCCTTTTTCGTGAATCTTCTCGACTACGCGGCCGAGGCACTCATCCACTGCTTCGATCGCTTTGACAGTCGGATCCATTTTACCGGAGTGACCGACCATGTCAGGGTTGGCGAAATTAAGAATGATCATATCGTGCTTGTCCTGATCGATCTCGTTAATAAGAGCATCCGTTACTTCATAAGCACTCATTTCCGGCTTAAGGTCGTAAGTGGCTACTTTAGGAGAATCGATCAATACCCGCTCTTCTCCCGGGAACTGCGCTTCGCGTCCACCGCTGAAAAAGAACGTAACGTGAGGGTACTTCTCGGTTTCAGCAATCCGAAGCTGGGTCAGGCCTGCTTCGGAAACCACTTCCCCGAGTGTGTTTGCAAGATTCTGAGGCTCGAATGCCACATACCCTTTAACCGTTTCACTGAAGTGTGTAAGACACACATAGTGTACGTCTTTCGGAAAGCGGTGGCCTTTATCAAATCCATCAAACTCGTCGTTTGTGAATACTTGTGACATCTGGATTGCACGGTCAGGTCGGAAGTTAAAGAAGATAACACCGTCCCCTTCCTGAATTGTTCCAACCGGTGTTTCACCGTCTTCTTGTGTCATTACAGAAGGAAGAACGAATTCGTCGTGGATGTCATTTTTATAAGAGTCTTCAAGAGCTTCAATAGGATCACGGTACTTAAGACCTTCGCCGTAAACCATGGCGCGGTAGGATTTTTCAACACGGTCCCATCGCTTGTCACGGTCCATGGCGTAGTAGCGTCCCTGAATGGATGCAATTTCACCAATACCGAGCTCTTTCATTCTCTCCTGCGTTTCGCGAATGTACTTCTCTGCTGATTGAGGACCTACGTCGCGGCCGTCAAGGAAGCCGTGAAGATACACTTTTTCCACACCGCTCTTTTGTGCCATTTCCAGGAGAGCAAACATGTGGTTGATGTGACTGTGGATCCCGCCATCGGAAAGAAGTCCGTAGATGTGAAGATTGGTTCCATTGTTCCTTACGTGATCCATAGCGTCTTTGAACGTCTGGTTTGCATAGAACTCACCTTCACGGATACTCAGGTTTACACGGGTCAGGCTTTGATACACCGGGCGGCCGGCACCGATGTTCAAGTGACCTACTTCTGAATTACCCATCTGGCCTTCTGGAAGACCTACTGCCTCTCCGCAGGCCTCAAGTGTTGCGTGCGGGTGCTCGTTCCAGTAGCGGTCAAAGTTCGGCTTGTTTGCCTTGGCAACCGCGTTACCTTTCGTTTCATCACGCAACGCAAAACCATCGAGGATGATTAATGCGGTTGGTTTTTTACTCATTTATTTCCTGCCTCCACTAACTGTAAGAAAGATTGAGGGTCTAAGCTTGCTCCACCGACGAGTGCTCCGTCAATATCGGACTTTCCAAGAAGCTCTTCAATGTTTGCCGGCTTCACACTTCCGCCGTACTGGATGCGGATCGCTTCAGACGCCGCTTCAGAGAAAGAAGACTTCACAACTTCACGGATGACTGCACAAGTCTCGTTTGCATCGTCCGCAGAAGCGGTTTTACCTGTACCGATCGCCCAGATTGGCTCATAGGCAATAACCGTTTTCTTTACCTGCTCTTCTGTAAGACCCTGAAGACCTTTTTGCACCTGGTCCGTTACTACCTGTGCTGTTTTGTCAGCTTCTTTTTCCTCAAGAGACTCTCCTACACAAACAATAGGTGTGAGGTCATGAGAGAATGCAGCGTGTACTTTTTGATTCACGATCTCATCTGTTTCGCCGAAAAGTTCACGACGCTCGGAGTGGCCGAGTACAACATATGTTACACCCAGATCGGAAAGTGCAACCGGGCTGGTTTCACCTGTGAAAGCACCACTCTCTTCAAAGTGCATGTTCTGAGCACCGATTTTAAGGTCACTGCCTTCCGCTTCTTTTACGAGGGCGTCCAAAAACAGCGATGGAGAGCATACTACTGCGTCTACCGTTTCCTTTGAAGGGATAAGCCCTTTGACTTCCTGTACAAAGTCCTGAGCTTCACGCTTCGTTTTGTTCATTTTCCAGTTTCCTGCAATGATAGGTTTACGCATTGCCAGACCTCCTCATAAATAGTAATGCTTACTTATCGTTTAAAGCAACGACACCAGGAAGTTCTTTGCCTTCCATAAACTCAAGTGACGCTCCGCCACCAGTTGAAATGTGATTCATGCGGTCAGCCATGCCGAATTTTTCAACAGCTGCTGCAGAGTCACCTCCACCGATAACCGTATACGTTCCTTCTGCATCTGCTAATGCATTACCAACGGCCTTTGTTCCGTTAGCAAAGGTTTCAAGTTCAAATACGCCCATTGGACCGTTCCAGATTGCCAACTTGGAAGAAGTGATGACTTCTTTAAATGTTTCACGGGTTTTCGGACCAATGTCCAAGCCTTCCCAGTCAGAAGGGATGCTGTCGATATCAACCTCTTGCGTATTTGCGTCTTCACCGAAGTCGTCAGCTACAACAACATCTTCAGGCATGTAAAGGTTCACACCGTTTTTCTCTGCCTTTTCCATGAACTTCTTTGCAAGATCAACCTTGTCTTCTTCAAGAAGAGACTTACCGATTTCAAAACCGCGGGCTTTTATGAACGTGTAGGCAAGTCCGCCGCCGATAATCAGGTTGTCTACTTTATCAAGCAAGTTATCAATTACACCGATTTTATCTTTTACTTTTGCACCGCCGATGATGGCTGTGAACGGACGTTCAGGCTCAGAAAGAGCTTTACCGAGAACATCAAGTTCTTTCTCCATCAAAAGACCTGCGAGTGCCGGCAGATGATGGGCGATGCCTTCAGTAGAAGCGTGTGCGCGGTGAGCAGCACCGAATGCATCGTTTACGTAAACGTCAGCAAGCTCAGCGAATGCTGCGGCGAGATCTGCATCGTTCTTCTCTTCGCCAGCTTCGAAACGGACATTTTCAAGAAGGACGATATCTCCTTCACCAAGCTGGTCGATGGCTTTTTTCGGCTCAGCGCCATATACCTCATCGGTTTTTAGGACCTCTTTTCCTAAAAGGTCACTCAAGCGCTTAGCCACAGGATCGAGACGAAGGTCTTCAACGACTTCTCCTTTAGGACGGCCTAAGTGACTCGCCAGAATAACTTTTGCCCCTTGCTCTGTAAGGTACTTGATCGTTGGCAGGGCAGCACGGATACGAGTTTCATCGGTTACTTCCCCATCTTTCATCGGGACGTTAAAGTCAACACGGCAGAATACTCGTTTTCCTTTTAAGTCGAGGTCACGAATCGTTTTTTTGTTCATGAAATTGGCCTCCTCGTGTTTTCATTCAATTTGATTTCCCGGGCATTCCGAGCTATATGAGTTAAGTAAAAGGGAAAGAGGAGCGGAAACCGCTGCCTCTTTCAGTTGTGGATCATTATGAGAGGTTTACAGTCCTTTTTTAGCGATATAGCCAACAAGGTCTACAAGGCGGTTTGAGTAGCCCCACTCGTTGTCATACCAGGAGATGACTTTAACCATGTTGCCTTCCATAACCATTGTAGAAAGAGCGTCTACAGTTGAAGACTCAGGGTTTCCGTTGTAGTCACCGGATACAAGCGGCTCTTCGCTGTAACCGAGAACACCTTTAAGGTCTCCTTCAGCTGCTTCTTTAAATGCTGCGTTTACTTCTTCAGCTGTTACTTCTTTGTCAAGTTCAGCCACAAGGTCAACAAGAGATACGTTAGGAGTTGGTACACGCATAGCGCCACCGTTCAGCTTCCCTTTAAGCTCAGGAAGTACAAGTGCTACAGCTTTTGCAGCTCCGGTTGTTGTCGGGATGATGTTTTCAGCTGCAGCACGGGCACGACGGTAGTCCTTGTGTGGAAGGTCAAGGATCTGCTGGTCGTTCGTGTAAGAGTGAACAGTTGTCATCATACCGCGACGGATACCGAACTTGTCGTTAAGTACTTTTGCAAATGGAGCAAGACAGTTCGTTGTACAAGATGCGTTAGAGATAACGTGGTGGTTGTCAGCATCGTAGCTCTCTTCGTTAACACCCATAACAACTGTAAGGTCTTCGTCAGATGCCGGAGCAGAGATTAATACTTTTTTCGCACCTGCTTCGATGTGTTTCGCAGCGTCAGCACGCTTCGTGAAACGTCCTGTTGATTCGATAACCACTTCTACTCCAAGGTCTCCCCAACCAAGTTTCGCAGGGTCACGCTCAGCAAGTACTTTGATTTCTTTACCATCTACTACAAGGTTCTCTCCTTGTACTTCAACAGTAGCGTCAAGCTTACCGTGGACAGAGTCATACTGCAGAAGGTGAGCAAGCATGTCAGCATCAGTAAGATCGTTTACTGCTACTACCTCAACATCGTTGTTGTTTAGTGCTGCTCGGAATACGTTACGTCCGATACGTCCAAAACCATTAATACCAATTTTTGTAGCCATAATAATAGCTCCTCCTTATTTGGGTAAAGAAAGTTTTATATTTCAAAGGGTAATCCCCTTGATACACAATGTGATTGTCCACATTACCGCTCTATTAACGGCATGGGACATGATTAAACCTCAATTTCACTCAGTATTGCTTTTGCAGCGCCCTCATCTGTGACAAGGACTTCGCTCGGCCCTTGCTTCATATATGCCTGAATCGCGTGCCCTTTCGATGACCCTCCTGCTACGGCAACCACATAAGGAATCGTGGCGAGGTCCTCCAGCTGTAATCCGATCGTCAGTACTTTATGGATAATATCCCCACTCTGATCGAAATAATAACCAAAGGCTTCAGCAACTGCATTTTTATCCCTGAGTTTATCGACGAGTTCCTGCGAAGACTGTCTGCGGGTCGCCATTGTCCTTGCTTCCCCGATACCGTGAACAACCATGGCGGCTGAACGGATCAGGCCGAGTATTTCTCTGACGGACGGCTCTTCAACGAGAGAACTGTACGACTCTTTACTGAGCTGATCAGGTACATGAAGCAGCCGGTACTTTCCTGATGCTTTTCTGGCCATTTCAGCACAGATCGTATTCGCCTGGTTCTCTACCTGTTCCCCAAGGCCTCCCCTTGCCGGAACAAACAGCGCTTTTTCCAGTTCTGTGTTCGGAGCCATCATTTCAGCAACAGCTGAGATGGATGTTCCTCCTGTTACAGCAATGATGTTCTCTTCTGTTGAAAACTTCTTTTTCATCAACGAGACACACGCTCTTCCCATCTCTTTTTTTACCCACGGATATTCATCACTGTCACCAGGGACAACAACCACATCCTGAAGGTTAAAATGAGATTTGAGCTTTTTCTCCATCATGCTGATGTTGAAGGTTTCTTTCATGACTTCTTCCAGCTGAACAAGTAAATTGTACCCTTCTTCTGTGAGCGTCATTCCTGAGGAAGCGACATTGACCAGACCCTGGTCTTTTAAGAACATCACTTCACTTCTTAACACCCGCTCGGACATTTCAAGGCTGGAAGCGAGGCTTCTTCTTCCGATCGGCTGCATTAACCGGACAAAACGAAGAATCCGATACCGCATACCCATCGTATCTACAAGATCAGGCAGCAGTTTTTTCTGGATATCCAACAATCGATTCATCTTTGAAACTCCTTTTTAAGTAGGCCGTTTTTATGTAACAGGGATTGGGTAAGGATAAGTAATCGTCCAGGTTGCTTATTCGGGACACCATTTGTCCCCCATAGACATATTATGTCCCAACCACTGTAAAAAAAAGACCCGCCCTGCCAATCGGATTGTCCGTACTTTGGATAACACACTTTGTGTACATCCAAAGCCATTGTAGCAAGTAAAGGTCTGTGATTCAAGAATTAAGTTGTAAACAAATCATTTAGTTTTTGTTTCAATGTAAAATAAGAGATATTTCCTTCTTCCAAAACCTTTCCCTTATCATCTTCAATGACAGGAATGCGGATCTGGTATTTTTCAAGGAGAGCGTCGTCCTCGTAAATATCCATTTCTTTAACGGTGAACGGATAATCTTCACGAAGCATCTCCAAAACTGCCAGGCCGCCTTCACATAACGGGCAGTCTTTTTTTGTGTAAAAAGTCAATTTCAAACTGAGGGACCTCCTGTTTATGTCAGGCGTAACGTTTCCGCTGGGACGAAGAAGGAATGTGCATCTCATCCCGGTACTTGGCAACCGTACGTCTTGAGACATGGATATCATGTTCAGACTTCAATAACTCGGCCAGCTTCTGATCGGAGAGAGGTTTGGCTTTCGGCTCTTCATCAACGAGGCGCTTCAGGTAAATTTTCACCTTTTCGGAGGAAGTCCCGTCACTGCCGCCCGCTCCTCCGCCAACCATGGAGTTAAAGAAATATTTCAGTTCAAACACACCCCGGGGTGTCTGGACATATTTTCTTGTTGTCGCCCGGGAGACCGTGGATTCATGAACATCAACAATCTGAGCGATCTGCTTTAATGTAAGAGGCTGAAGGTAGCCGGGACCGTGATCAAGGAAAGCCTCCTGGTGCTTTATAATGGCCTCTGTTACATTTTTGAGCGTTTGCTGACGCTGGGCAATGCTTTTTATTATCCATTGAAGCTGCTCGTGCTTTTGCTTTAAATAGCCGGTTAATTCTTCATTATTTTCCTTCAGCATTTTTTCATACTGACGATTCAGCGACACCTTTGGCAGGTACTGGTCATTTAACATCACTTTATAACGGCCTTCGATTTTTTTCACCGTTATGTCGGGTGTCACATACTTGGCCGGCTCATCCTGAAACACAGCCCCCGGTCTTGGGTTCAGTGTCTGAATAAGATCAGCAATCGTCTGTATGTCCTGAACATCGACACCTGCTTTTTTAGCAATCTTCTTGTACTGCTTTTTTCCAAGGAGATCAAGATCCTCTTCTACCACCCGTTCTGCCAGGAGGTCACGGTTTTCAAGCTGTCTCAGCTGAAGAAGGAGACAGTCCTTTAATGAGCGGGCGCCGACACCCGCCGGCTCCAGGCTTTGAAGAATATGAAGAGCAGACTCCGTATTTTCCAACGGTTCATCCAATTCTTCTGCCAGTTTTTCTATTGTATAGGGCAGATAGCCGTTTTCGTCCACACAAAGAGCGAGGTAAACGACGATCCTTCTCTGTGCATCAGGAAGTTTGAGGAGCCTGAGCTGGCTCAGCAAAAAATCCTGGAGCCCTTCTGTCTGGTCACTAACATGGTCAAGGGGGGAGTAGTCGTCATCGTGATCGTGACGGCTCCCTCTGTCATAGTATGGGGTCTGAAGATTCATACTGTCACGGACCAGCTCTTCATGAGCCCTGCTTTCCTTTAATTCAATCAGCGGGTTCTCAAGCTGCTGTTCGTGGAGATAGTTGTTCAAATCCAGAGCCGAATATTGAAGTATCGTAATTGCCTGTCTCAGTTCGTTCGTCATGACAAGCTTCATTGTCTGTTGCTGATACAATCCTAAATCCATATTCATCATGAGGTATAACCTCCCTCACCCAAGTATACATGATTAGACACAATCTTTAAAATAGTGGCTCTGTTAAAGTCAGGTGTTGATTTCCGTTCATTGCATGCGAAGCGCCGTTTGGCCTCCTCGAAGATGAAGTACACCTGCTTCTTCCTCTGCCAGAATAGTAAAGCAGAATGCAGAAGTTTCACCAAATGGAAAAGTCCTATCTATCACACTGCTATTTTACCACACATTGTATGCGCTTTCCTGATGCAATATTTGTAATTGAATTCGTTAAATAGCTCAACTGAAGTTTGAATTCCCCGAGATTAGGCTATCATGAAAAGTGTCGATTTTTTTATTAAATACATAAGGGTGAAACATTTGACCTTCACTGACCATTACGGTTATGATAAGAGTACCTTCATGATGAAGCAGATGCTTTCACAACATCATACGTATACAATTTTAAAGGAGGATTTCGAAATGAATTTAATTCCTACAGTTATTGAGCAGACAAACCGGGGAGAACGTGCTTATGACATCTATTCCCGTTTGTTAAAAGATCGTATTATTATGCTGGGGTCAGGTATTGATGACAACGTGGCAAACTCCATTGTAGCACAGCTGTTGTTCCTGGCAGCCGAAGACCCTGAGAAAGACATCTCCCTGTACATTAACAGCCCGGGCGGCTCCATCACTTCCGGTATGGCCATCTACGATACGATGCAGTTTATTGCCCCAAAAGTACAGACAATCTGTATCGGTATGGCAGCAAGCATGGGGGCATTCCTTCTTGCAGCAGGGGAGCCGGGCAAGCGATTTGCCCTTCCAAACAGTGAAGTTATGATTCACCAGCCGCTTGGAGGAACACAAGGCCAGGCATCTGATATTGAGATTCACGCAAAACGCATTATTGAAATGCGCGAAAAACTGAATCAGATTCTTGCTGAGCGTACAGGCCAGCCTATGGAAATCATTCAGCGTGATACTGACCGAGACAACTTCATGACAGCGGATGCTGCCAAGAAGTACGGTCTTATCGATGATGTAATGGCAAAGAAAACAGATCTGTCCAACGCATAAGAAGCGTGTGAATCACGAATGAGCCCCGGATGTGTGAAACATCCGGGGCTCATTTTTTAATGTGTAAATTAGATTTCTTTCTTTAAAAAGTTTGAGTTGGTGCAGGAATGCCTTCGTTTTGCAAGCCTCCAATTTTCAAAAAACAGGCTCTTCGCTAAAAAAAAGATGACCCAAGTCTACCCGGAGTCATCTTTCTTAAAAATATAAAAAGTTGAACAGAGCGTCTATTCTTCCCGCTCGACAAATTGACGTAATGCTTCCAGAGCTTCTGCTTCGTCACTGCCTTCAATCGTCAGCGCAACCGTTTTTCCTGAACCAATAGCCAGGCTCATAATCCCCATAATACTTTTGGCATTCACTTTTTTCCCGTCACGTTCGATAAAAATATCTGACGAGAAGCGGTTTGCCTCTTGTACAAACAAGGCAGCCGGTCTTGCCTGTAATCCTGTTTTTCGTCTTACAGTTAATGTTTCCTCGATCATTTCCGATTCCTCCTTTAGTCCTTATATACAAGCGCTTTCAAAAAGAGCCTGTAGAAAAGGCAGTCAAAAATGACTAAACCTTTTCTCCTGCCCTTAGTTTTGTCGCATACTCATCAATTTTTCTTAAACGATGGTTGACTCCGGACTTACTTACTTTCCCGCTTTCAACCATTTCACCGAGCTCTTTCAGCGTCACATCCTGATGATTGATCCGGAGCTCTGCAATTTCACGAAGCTTGTCCGGTAAAATATCAAGACCTACTTCTTCCTTTATGAAACGGATGTTCTCTACCTGCCTCATAGCGGCACCTACCGTTTTATTCAGGTTGGCGGTTTCGCAATTCACAAGGCGGTTTACAGAGTTCCTCATGTCCTTCATAATACGGACATCTTCAAATCGAAGCAGTGACTGATGAGCACCGATGACATTTAAAAAATCGCTGATACGTTCTCCTTCTTTCAAATAGAGGATAAATCCTTTTTTTCTCTCCAGCATTTTTGCATTCAGGTGAAAATGATTCATCAGCCTGCGTAAAGAATCGTTATGTTCCTCGTAAAGAGAGAAAATCTCCAAGTGATAAGAAGACGTTTCAGGATGGTTAACGGACCCTCCGGCCAGAAATGCCCCGCGTAGATATGCCCGTTTACAGCAATCTTTTTCAATCAGATCAGGAGAGATTTCTCTCGTAAAAGAGAAAGCCCCTTCCATTATTTTAAGCTCCTCAAGAAGCTTACGCGCTTCATTGGAGATTCTTACAATGTAGACGTTGTTCTTTTTCAGCCGCATCTTCTTACGCACGAGAAGCTCAACGTGCAATGGATAACACGTTTTAATCAATGAATAAATCCGTCTTGCTATGGCTGCATTCTCGGTCTGGATATCGAGAATCATTTGTTTGTTTCCGAATGACAAAGAACCATTCATGCGGATAAGGGCCGCCAGCTCTGCTTTGCTGCAGCACGGGTCGACCTCCAGCTGAGTGAGTTCTTTTTTTGTCATGGAAGCAAAGGACATAGGTCCCACCCCCTGACGTAAAAAATTTACAAGTCCGGCCAGTAGGATGACCGGTCACATCGTTTTATCTTTATTTACTATTATAGCTTTATCTTCCCCTAAAGCATACTCACAAGACGCTGGGAAACTTTCAGGGCATCGTGTCGCAGAAGGTAATTATCAAAGTATAACAGTTCATCCCCTATAATTTCTACTTCCAGTTTATTCAGATGATCGCTGTCCACCTTTACTTCCATCGCCCCTTCAGTTGCATAACGCTGGGCGTAGGACAAAGGAATCGGCTGGGTATTTACGAGCACCTTATCGAGAAGGTCTTTTCCTACATGGTCTACAAGGGCCTGCACATGGTCACCTGCACTGAAGTCATCCGTCTCCCCGGGCTGGGTCATTACGTTGCAGACGTAGACCTTTTCAGCCGAGGCTTTCTTAACCGCATCTGCAATTCCCGGAACAAGAAGATTGGGCAGGATACTCGTATACAGACTTCCCGGACCAATCACAATCAGATCGGCTTTGTTAATCGCGTACACAGATTCCTTGAGGGCCGTTACGTTTTCCGGTTCAAGGAAAACCCGTTTGATTTTTTTACCCGCATGAGGGATCTTGGATTCCCCTTCTACGTGGGTCCCATCTTCCATTTCTGCATGGAGGACGATGCTCTGGTTCGCTGCAGGCAGTACCTTCCCTTTTACATTCAACACCCGGCTCAGCACTTCCACACCCCTGGCAAAGTCCCCGCCTGTAATGGACGTCATCCCCGCGAGGAGGAGGTTGCCAAGAGAGTGGCCGGTGAGGCCGTTCCCATTTTCAAAACGGTGCTGAAACAGCTCTTCTACAAGAGGCTCCACTTCAGAAAGGGCAATGAGTACGTTCCTCACATCACCCGGCGGCGGAATATTGAGCTCTTTCCTGAGACGCCCGGAGCTGCCCCCGTCATCGGCTACGGTGACAATGGCCGTAATATCCACCGGAAAAGTCTTTAATCCCCTGAGTAAAACCGACAGTCCTGTTCCTCCCCCTAAAATGACGACATTTGCTTTTTTCAACCTTCTCGTCGTCCTTTCTCTACGTCACGGTGAGAAACATACGTCATGTAACCAAGATCGAGAATTTTCTGCTTAAAGTATTCAGCAAGGGTGACAGATCGGTGTTTGCCTCCTGTACAGCCGATAGCAACGATTAGCTGGCTTTTCCCTTCCCGTTTGTAATGAGGAAGCATATAGCTCAGAAGATCATGAAGCTTTTCGTTAAACTGCTGGGTCTCTGACCACTTAAGCACATAGTCGGACACTTCTTTATCCAGCCCCGTCTTCGGACGCATATGGTCAATGTAGTGGGGGTTTGGAAGAAACCTCACGTCAAACACAAGGTCTGCATCAATCGGAATGCCGTGTTTGAAGCCAAACGACATGATTTGCACGGAAAATACATTTTTCTCTGGTGAGGAGAAGCGTTCGATAATTTTTTCTCTCAGGGCAAGGGGCTTCAGATCGCTCGTATCAATAATCAACTGGGCCTGCCCTTTTAATTCATCAAGCATCTGACGTTCCAGTTTAATCCCTTCAAGGGGCGGTCCGTCTCCCGCAAGAGGATGCGAACGTCTCGTTTCCTTATAGCGGCGGACAAGCGCATCGTCCTTCGCCTCCAGGAACAAAATCTGGGGCGTCACTTTGGCCTCTGAACTGAGATAGTCAATGGTTGCGAAAAGTTCATCAAAAAAATCCCTGCCGCGAAGATCGATGACAAACGCGACCTTCTTCATTTTTTCACCGGAGTTTTCAATTAAGTCAACGAACTTCGGAATCAGCGCGGGAGGCAGGTTATCCACACAAAAATAACCGAGATCCTCAAAGCTCTGGACCGCGACAGTCTTTCCGGCTCCTGACATCCCTGTAACAATGACAATTTCCATCTCTGTTGCTTTTGTTCTGTTTTCCATCACTGTCACCTCTCCCCTCTTTTATTCAGCATCCAGGCTGTATGAAAGCAGTTTATAATCTATGGAGTAAACAAACGTGCCGTAAATGAGACCGTCCCGGCTCAGGATATGTTTAAAGAAGTGGTGGTCCCCGGCTGCCATAGGAAGATTTATAATATTTTCCGCAGGCTGCCACTCCAGGTGGCCTTCGGGAGATTCACTGAGAAGTTCACCACTGAAATTTTCAGCGTAAAACGTAAACAGCATCCACTCGTTAACGGTTTTCCCCTCTTCTTCCACAACGACCGTGAACACGCCTCTTAGTGTGGGTTCATGGAGGTCAATGCCTGTTTCCTCTTTAAATTCACGTACGGCACTTTCTTTTACGGATTCCCGTGGCTCCATCTTTCCGCCCGGTGCCACCCACCATCCGCGGCTGGGCTTTTGCAGCATTAACACCTGATCGCTTTTTTTATCATGTAAAATACAGTTGCTTACTCGTCTCATACGGTTCACCTCTGCTATGTCTGCTACATTTATATTCATAAAAAAAGATATTGACCTGTTTTGGAATGCTACTGTCCCTGCTCTGTATGTACTGCGGAACAGCTGGATTATCGGGACAGGATTGATTGATCACATTTTCACAATTAAGGATAGTGTGACAATCCGCTTCTCTTGATTAAATTATACTATATATTGCACACCGTAACCAATAGAACAGGAAAAAAGGATTGTTTATACAGGGGGGAATGGCGGTTGGTGAATGTAACAGGACTCGCTGATATGAAGGCAAAAAAAGGGGCACAGACTTCGATCGCCTGTGCCAAAATATATAAAAGGGGGTCAATTACTTATTCTTATATTACCCCCATTGTGTGACAGATCTGTTACAGGTTCGTTAAGACGGAATTACGATTTCTAAAACCTGGTGAACTCCCTTCAATAACAAGGAAAAGTCCCATGCCCAAACGAGACTTCCGCCTATGAAACAGGTTCGCCTCCCGAAGTAGTACAGCCCAAAGTCGAAAAAGTTCGGGGGTCAAAAGTTCGGGGGTCTGTCCCCGCACAATTGCTGGTGTTCTCTTGACATTTCTTGGACAGGTACCGGGGTTTTAGCCATGGCCAGGCTGTGGCTAATGAGGCGGCTGCCCGGTGTCGAAATACAGGGTATTCTCTTTAAATCGTCCAAAAGTCTGCATAAAACGTCCCGAACTCTGCATAAACACCAGAAAGTTCTCCAAAAAACAGCCTCAACTCTCCATAAATCCACAAAAGTTCTCCATAAATGTCCTCCCAGTCTTTTCAACGTCCCTTCTAAACCAAAAAAAACGGCTCATCACCCGATGAGCCGCCGCTTACACATTTAATTCTTCGCTTTTTCACTTTCAAGCTCTTCAATCAGACTTTCCACATAGTGCTGAACTGCCTGGGCTGCGATACTTCCGTCTCCTGTTGCTGTCACAATCTGACGGAGAGTTTTCTCACGAACGTCCCCGGCCGCATAAATCCCTGGAATTTTCGTTTCCATCTCATCATTTGTTTCCACATAGCCGTCTTCGTTCGTAATACCAAGATCCTTAAACGGCTCGTTGATTGGAAGCATACCGATATAGATGAATACACCATCCGTTTTAAACTCACGCTCAGAACCATCTTTCGTGCTGACGAGTGTAACACTCCCCACTTTACCATCTTTGTCGTTGATCTCTTTTACGACAGTGTCCCAGATAAAGTCAATTTTATCGTTGGCGAACGCACGGTCCTGGAGGATTTTCTGGGCACGGAGCTTATCACGTCGGTGAACAACCGTCACTTTACTGGCGAAACGGGTAAGATACACCGCTTCTTCCACTGCCGAGTCACCGCCGCCGACAACCACAAGCTCTTTATTTTTAAAGAAAGCACCGTCACAAACCGCGCAGTAGGATACACCGCGGCCGCTCAGCTCTTTTTCACCGTCAACGCCAAGAGCTTTATATTTCGCTCCTGTTGCAATAATAATCGCACGTGTTTTAATTTCACCGTTCCCTAACACGATGCGCTTGTATTCTTTACCGTCGATAATTTCTTTAACATCACCGTATTTATACTCAGCACCGAATTTTTTAGAGTGCTCAAACATTTTATTAGACAAGTCCGGACCAAGGATGCTGTCATATCCCGGGTAGTTTTCAACGTCTTCTGTATTGGCCATCTGTCCGCCCGGCATGCCGCGCTCGATCATAACCGTGGATAAGTTCGCACGGGACGTATATACAGCAGCTGTCATCCCAGCCGGTCCTGCTCCGATTATTACAACATCATAAATTTTTTCTTCAGTCACTTTGTCCACTCCCCTAATACGATAGGTTGATTTGTTCACATCTATATCCTATGAAAAAATAATCACGAAGTCCATTGTTCTGCTCACACGTTAGTGTTTGCCGATGATGAGGCATTATACCGCCTTCCACCCATCGAAAAAGAGGTTGACCCAAAAGGTTGTTTTTTTACCTTTTGGGTCAACCTCAAGCAATGAGTGGAGCCGCTGCCCTCTTTATAGAGCCCGGCAGGAGTGGTTTTTCTCCTGCCGGGCGAGTAGCGTGCGGAGCGCCATTGCCAATCTACCGAGACTTTTTGAGGCCCCGGCTTTGAACTATTCTTGTTCGGATTCAGGCATGCGGTAGTAGAACCAGGATCGCTCTGGCTTTGCGCCCTGAATCACCTTGTCCATACACCACTCCGCCAGCTTCTTTTGGTGGTGGTCAAACTGCGTGACCCGTTTCCAAAGCTGACGGGCACGCTCCTTATCTCCTGCCATCCAGGCTGTAAGAGCCATCTGATGATAAAAACGCGGACGCTTTGAAAAGGTATGGCGCTGATACAAGCGTTTGAACCAGTCATACGCCTCGTGGTAATCACCGAGGAAAAACCACGTTTTTGCCAGGTGATAGCCGTACCAGTCGTTCATCGGTCTCATAACTCTTAAACCAGAGGCCATCTGTTCCCAGGCAATATCTCCCGTTTCTTTCAGGAAAACAGCAGCGTTGCACTGGGCCAGGAAGTTTTTGTCCTCTTTCTGTAAAAGATCAGCGACAATATCGAGCGCCTGCTCTTTTTCACCTTGATAAAACATAGCTTCGGCCATGTAGGCATAAAGATCCCACTGCTTCGGCTCTTCCGATAAGGAAGTCGTCACTTCCCGTTCCGCTTCGTCAAACTGCCCACGGTCGAGAAGGTCTGCGGCTCTCTCAAGTCGGCTGTGAGCAAGCTGCTCTTCTGTTTCCTCAACATCATCGAGCTCTTCCTCATCGTCTTCAAGCATTTCAAGAAGCGTCGTCGCATCTTCAGCGAACTCTCCTTTAGGGTCCAGCTTCAGATACGTTTTCAAATGCTTCACGGCAATGTCGAAATCCCCTGCATGAGCAAGATTGTTGGCTAAAAAGAAATAGCATTCTGCCATGTTTTCATCAATCTCATTAATGACTTTTTCAAGGAGCTCGTTTGCTTCTTCAAAATGTCCTTTTTCCGACATGACAATGGCCATCTGACACAAAAATACAGGCTCCTCCGGCTCAAGGCGGAGCGCTCTCTTAATGTAATGTGCAGCCTGGTTTATATTACGGTTCTGATAGGCTTCGATACCTTTTTTATAGTAGTAGGCGCCGTCCTGTAAAAAAGGAATGACCTGCCCCTTCTTCTCATTTACATTTATGTTACGCACGAATTGTGCCCCCAATCACGGTCAAAAACTTCTATCTTCTTACAAATTACTGCAAAAAACACACTACAAGCAGTATAACACGCACCACATCCACAATTCCAGACCGTAATTTCTCACTTAAAACAAAATGAGGGGTCTGACCCTCTGTGATAAATTCACAGAGGGTCAGACCCCCGAACTTATGGTGTTTTATTTTTTCAGGTGCTGTTTGCCGAAGCGGTCCTCGAGGCGTTCCAGGATCAGGTCGAGTGGCAGCTTTTGTTCTTCCAGGAGAACCATCAGGTGGTAAAGAAGATCCGCCGTTTCCCAGGTGAGTTCCTCAGGCGAGCGGTTCTTGGAAGCGATGATGACTTCCGACGCTTCTTCTCCTACTTTCTTCAGAATTTTATCCACGCCTTCGTCAAATAAATACGTGGTGTAGGAGCCTTCGGGACGTTCTTCTTCCCGGCTCGCAATCGTCTTCTCCAGCTCTTCGAGAATGGCAAAGCGATCCCTTTTCCCTTCAGCTGAGCCGCCTTCACTTGAGACGAGGGTGTCCGAGAAACAGCTCACCGCCCCCGTATGGCACGCAGGTCCACGTGGTGTCACAAGTACGACCAGGGCATCCTGATCACAGTCAAACCGGATTTCCTCTATTGTCTGAGTGTTGCCTGAAGTGGCCCCTTTGTGCCAAAGCTCCTGGCGGGAGCGGCTGTAAAACCATGTCTCCCGGGTCTCCACGCTCTTTTGAAGCGACTCTTCGTTCATATACGCCACCGTGAGCACTTCTTTTGTCGAAGCATCCTGAACCACCGCAGGAATGAGTCCTTTATCATCAAACGTAAGGTCTTTGAGTGTGATTGTCATCGTATGTTCAGCCCCTTCTCTTTTAACCAGTCTTTCACTTCCGCTACACTCGTTTCTTTATAGTGGAAAATAGACGCAGCCAGTGCTGCATCAGCTTTCCCGGCCGTAAAGGCCTCATAAAAGTGCTCTTTCGAACCGGCACCGCCGGAAGCGATCACAGGAACGCTGACCGCCTCACTTACAGCAGCTGTGAGTGCAATGTGAAAACCTGACTTGGCTCCGTCCTGATCCATGCTCGTAAGAAGGATCTCACCGGCGCCCAGTTCCACTGCTCTTTTTGCCCATTCAACCGCATCCCAGTCAGTTGAGTTTCGGCCGCCGTGGGTAAACACGCGCCATGATCCCATCTCTTCATCCCAGCGGGCATCGATGGCAACGACGATACACTGGGAGCCAAAGTAATCGGCTCCTTCTGTAATCAGTTCCGGACGCAGTACAGCCGCAGTATTCAGACTCACCTTGTCCGCACCGGCACGGAGAACCCGTTTCATGTCAGCCAGGGCATTGATTCCGCCCCCCACCGTAAAGGGAATGGCCAGTTCTCCGGCCACCTTCTCAATCACATCCACCATCGTCTCCCGCCCTTCGTGAGAGGCGGAGATGTCGAGGAACACAAGCTCATCAGCCCCCTGCTCATCGTAAAAAGCAGCAAGCTCAACTGGATCGCCGGCGTCACGCAAATCAACGAACTGAACGCCTTTTACAACGCGCCCTTCTTTTACGTCGAGACACGGAATAATTCGTTTTGTAAGCATCAGTCTGCCACCTCCTCCAGCGCTTGCTTTAGTGTGAACCGTCCTTCATACAGCGCTTTTCCGACGATGGCCCCTTCGATTCCTTCGGAGGTACGGGCCTTCAAATCAGCCAGGTCCTTCAATCCGCTTACCCCGCCGGATGCCACAACGTTCTTTCCGGTCACGCTTCCCAGGTTGGCGATGGCATCCACATTCGGTCCGTTCAGCATGCCGTCCCGTGAAATGTCCGTCATCACAAACCATTTCGCTCCGTGACTCGCGAGCTCAAGGGCCAAGTCTTCTGCTTTTACCGTTGACGTTTCAAGCCACCCGTGAGTGGCAACGTAACCGTCACGGGCATCGATCCCGATTACGACACGGTCACCGCCATATGTACGAAGCATCTCCTGAACAAAGGCTGGATCGCTGATGGCCGAGCTTCCGAGAATGACCCGGTCAACCCCTTCATCCAAATAGGCCGCAGCCGCTTCAAGAGTACGGATTCCTCCGCCTACCTGAACACGTGCGTCCAGTTCTTTTGCCGCCCGGGTTACATGCCCATGGTTAACGGGAGCCCCTTCTTTTGCTCCGTCAAGATCAACCATGTGAATCCACTCTGCTCCTTCTTCCGCAAAGGTTTTCGCCATATCAAACGGGCTGTCGCCGTAAACCGTTTCCTTATCGTAATCTCCCTGAAGGAGACGGACACACTTGCCACCGCGCATATCAATGGCCGGATAAATAGTAAACATTACTTTCCCCCCTCTACCTGGTCGGCAAAATTACGAAGCATCGCTATTCCTACGGTACTGCTTTTTTCCGGGTGAAACTGTGTTCCCCACACATTGTCACGGGCTACCACAGCCGGAATCCGTTCATAGTAGTCCGCATAGGCAACGAGGTTGTCCGGGTCTGCCACATGAACAGCGTAGGAATGAACAAAATAGACATGCCCTTTAGGCACACCTGCGGTGACAGGGTGATCAGCTTTCGCATAATGAAGCTCATTCCACCCCATATGCGGCACTTTGTACCGCTCCCCTGTTGCTGACATGCCAGTAAGCTTCTCGACACGGCCAGGCAAAAGACCAAGTCCATTTGTCGAGCCGTTTTCTTCGCTTTTATCAAAAAGCAGCTGCATGCCAAGACAGATGCCCAACAGAGGCTTTCCTGACACTGCCCAGTCTTGGATAAACAAGATGAGACCGGCGTTTTCAAGTTCAGTTATACCGTCCCGAAACGAGCCTACACCGGGTAAAAGAAGGCCGTCTGCTTTTGAAAGTTCAGCTTCGTCTCCTGAAATAAAGTACGGATAGTCAAGGCGCTCAAGTGCTTTTGAAACACTGTGAAGATTCCCCATTCCGTAGTCGATAATGCCAATCATTATAAACGTCCTTTCGTTGACGGAACCCCTTTAACACGGGGATCGATCTGGGTTGCCTCGTCCAGTGCGCGGCCGAGGGCTTTAAAGACCGCTTCAATAATATGATGGGTATTTTCCCCGTACGGTACGTTCACATGGAGGTTCATCTGCGCTTCAAGAGCGAGCTTCCATAAAAATTCATGAACAAGCTCTGTATCAAACGTGCCCACCTTCTCACTCGGCAGATTCACTCTGTACTCAAGATGCGGGCGGTTACTCAGATCCACTGTCACCTGGGCAAGAGCTTCGTCCATCGGTACGAAGGCGTTTCCGTAGCGGCGGATCCCTTTTTTATCTCCGAGGGCCTCCTTCAGTGCTTCACCAAGAACAATCCCGATATCTTCAGTGGTGTGGTGATCGTCAATTTCTGTGTCCCCGTCAGCCTGAATGTTCAAGTCAAACAGTCCGTGACGGGTAAAAAGATCGAGCATATGTGTTAAAAACGGGACGCCTGTTTCAAGGGATGACTGGCCTTCACCGTCGATGTTTAAGGAAAGATTAATCTTCGTTTCATTAGTGTTGCGCTTTTTTGTAGCGAACCGGTTACTCGTTTTCGTTGTCATGTTCTTTCTCCTCCAAACGTTTTTCGACGGCGCGGGCGTGGGCTTCGAGTCCCTCGAGTCTGGCAAATGCCGCAATTTTCGCCCCGTGGCGCTGTGCCGAGGTTTTACTGTAGAACAAAATGCTGGATTTTTTTGTAAAGTCATCTACATTCAACGGACTGGAAAAGCGGGCAGTGCCGTTTGTAGGTAAAACGTGGTTGGGCCCGGCGAAATAATCACCCACAGGCTCCGAACTGTTTTCCCCAACGAAGATGGCTCCGGCGTGCCGGATCGCCCCCAGGAGTTCAAAGGGGGATTCGGTCTGCACTTCGAGGTGCTCCGGTGCCAGTTCGTTTACGGCATCGAGGGCTTCGTTCATGTCCCGGGTCACGTAGATGGCGCCGTAATCACGGATGGATGCTTCGGCGATGTCTTTTTTGGGCAGGGTTTCAAGCTGCTCGTACACTTCTTTGGCCACCTGTTCGGCCAGCGTAAGATCCGGTGTGACAAGAACGGCGGATGCCATCGGGTCGTGCTCGGCCTGGGATAGCATATCCGCTGCGATGTAGTCAGGGCGGGCGGTACTGTCGGCAAGAACGACGATTTCACTAGGGCCCGCGAACATGTCGATGTCGACTGTGCCATAGACGAGCTGCTTTGCAAGAGCCACATAGATGTTGCCGGGACCGACGATTTTATCTACGGGAGCGATCGTTTCCGTTCCGTATGCAAGAGCGGCTACTGCCTGGGCTCCGCCGACTTTGTAGATTTCCTTAACGCCCAGCTCACAGGCGGTAACGAGGACAACGTCGTTTAAGGTTCCGTCGGCCTGTGGCGGGGAAACCATGACGATTCGTTCAACGCCTGCGACCTGTGCAGGAAGTACGTTCATCAGAATTGTTGACGGGTAAGAGGCCCGGCCCCCCGGCACGTAGACGCCTACTGCGTCGAGGGGGGTGATTTTCTGGCCAAGAATTGTACCGTCTTCTTCCGTCGTCATCCATGATTGTCGTTGCTGACGTCCGTGAAAGCGGGTAATGTTCTCTTTTGCTTCACGAAGGATAGCGAGTGTTTCATCATCCACGTTTTTGTAGGCGGCGTCCATTTCGCTCTGGCTTACTTTAAGGGTATCGAGTCTGGCACCGTCGAATTGCTCGGTGAGTTCGGCGAGGGCTGTATCTTTCTCACGTCTAACGCGGCTGATTATTCCTTCCACCGCTTTTCGCTGTTCGCTTGTTCCCTGGTCGACGGTCCGTTTGATACTCACGTCTTTGGAGTATTCGGTGATGTTCACTGGCCGCTCCCTCCTTCAACGACACGGGCGAGACGTTCGATCATGTCATCGATCTGGCCGGCTTTCATCCGGTAGCTTACAGGGTTGACGATAAAGCGTGACGTGATCGGCATCATCGTTTCCGTTTCCACGAGGCCGTTTTCTTTCAATGTGCGGCCGGTGGAGACGATGTCAACGATCCGGTCGGCAAGACCTACGAGAGGAGCAAGCTCAATCGAGCCGTTCAGCTTGATGATTTCCACCTGTTCCCCCTGCTCGCGGAAGTATCCGGCAGCGAGTTTCGGATATTTTGTTGCGATTTTAGGTGCAATGTCCGCCTTTGAATCGTAGCTTGGGAGAGCGGCGACAGCCATATAACAGGCGCTGATCTTCAGGTCGAGTACTTCGTATACGTCACGCTTTTCTTCGATCATGACGTCCTTTCCGGCTACTCCCACATCAGCTACGCCGTGTTCCACGTAGGTGGGCACGTCCATCGGTTTGGATAAAATAAAGCGCATGTTGGCTTTCGGTACGTCAAGAATGAGTTTCCGGGAATCATCAAATTCCGGCGGCAGGTCGTATCCCGCCTGTCTCAGAAGAGAGACCGCTTCTTCAAAGATGCGTCCTTTTGGCATGGCAACTGTGAGGAGGTCGTTCTTGGTTTGAGTTTGATTATTCGTTTCTGTCAACGCCGCCACCTCCGTTTGTTCCGTTTTTTCCGATTAAATAATGCACATCGTCAAATTGCTTCGAGTAGGCGTCGAGGTCCCGGATGCCCATAACATCCTGCATCACCACAGACTGGCCTTCGTTTCTTAAAGTATCGGCGGTCTTCATCGCTTCTTTCCGCCGTTCGTTTGAGTAGATGATGGCGTTGCTGATGGTCACGTCTTCTTTTGATTTTCCGAGGGCTTCGGTCAAAAGGTCGAGCCGGACTGCAAAGCCTGTAGCCGCTTCGGGCCGGTGAAATTTAGAAAGAAGCTCGTCATAGCGGCCTCCGCCTCCGAGTGGGAAGCCAAGCTCATCGCTGTAGGCTTCAAACACCATGCCCGTGTAGTAGCTCATGTGCATCACCAGGTTCAGGTCAATGATGACTGAATCTTCAAGATCGTACGCTTTAAGAACGTCCACAAGCTTGTAAAGGTCAGCAAGGGATTTTCGCCCTTCTTCTGTTTCAATCAGGGCTTCTGCTTCATTTAAAATGCCGAACCCGCCTCTCAGGCTGAGAAGGCTGTGGAGTCTTCTCCGGTCAATGGACGAGAGCGGCAGCTGATCGACATCTCTTTTAAAGCCGACGTAATTTTTTTCATAGAGGTAGCGGCGGAACGTGCCTGCCCGCTCCTCGTTTCCGAGGATTTCAGTGAGTAGCGTATTGACGAACCCGATGTGGCCGATAGCTACTTTAAAGTTTGAGAGGCCGGCTTTTTTAAGAGCGGCGATCATAAGGGCAATTACTTCTCCATCGGCGCTGGCGGTCGGGTCTCCGATAAGCTCCACGCCTACCTGTTCAAATTCAGCCGGTTTGCCCCCTTCACGCTGCTGGGCACGGAATACACTGGCGTCGTATGTAAGACGGGCCGGGCGCTCTGTTCCTTTCAGGGTCGATGCGGCAATCCGGGCAATCGGTGCCGTCATGTCCGGCCGGAGAACTAGGGTGTTTCCCTGCTGATCAAGGAGTTTAAACAGCTGTGTATCGGAAGTGGCTGAGGCTGTTCCGATCGTATCGTAAAATTCAAGAGTCGGTGTTTCAATGGGCGCGTAACCCCATTTGGCTACTTCTGTGGCGATGGTGCTTCTCACCTGCTGCTTCAATGAATAGAGTTCAGGCAGCGTGTCTCTCATGCCCACCGGCTTTTCAAACATAAATGGTTTCGTCATCTCACGTCACACCTTTATCAAAATTGTGCGGGGTCTGTCCCCGGAACGTTTCTGCTGTAAATTGTGCGGGGTCTGTCCCCGAAACATTTCAAAAAAAGAAGGGTTTTTGGCTGCGCGTGTCGTACGGGCGATTTTTCCGGCACAGCTTAAGATGGTTTCGTTTTTTTACTTTAGTTCGCTAATGTGATGTCGTAATAAAGTTATACGTAGTAGTCTACAAGGCTTTTCAGATAGCGTCAACCGATTTGGCTCGATTTTCTTACTATTCTGTCGTTCGTATGTTCAGTCATCAGGTGAAAGCGAGGCATGCTCACTCTTTCACCACTATACCCCTTCGCCTTTAATGAGCCATTTCCCTATTAACAGACATAATAAGAGCAGAATTGCATTCCAGGAGCCTAGCCTGTATTCCGGTTACGGTAATCACCTCTATCTTTTCCTTAAAGACAGGTTTCATCACAGTTACGGTTACGGATCGGAGAAGATTTTAAGAGAGAGTGCGCCAGGTTGCTTTGTCAATAGAAAAGCAAAAAAGTTCAGGGGACAGACCCCTGAACTTTTTTAGATATCTTCTTTTGTTCTGATGATTTGCATCGGATTGCCGCCGACAAAGGCGCCTGGCGGGACATCTTTGTGGACGAGAGTGGCGGCTCCGACGATGGCTCCGTCCCCAATCGTCACTCCGGGAAGAATCGTGGAATTGGCGCCGATAAGGACGTTGTCCCCGATGATCACCTCTCCGAGCCGGTATTCTTTGATGAGGTATTCGTGAGCAAGAATCGTGGTGTTGTAGCCGATAACGCTGTTTCTGCCGATTTTGATTTTTTCAGGAAACATCACATCGAGCATTACCATGAGAGCGACACTCGTTTCTTTTCCTACGTCCATTCTGAGAAACGTCCGGTAAAGCCAGTTTTTCATACCGAGAAACGGTGTATACCGTGCCATTTGAATAACGATGAAGTTTTTCACTACTTTAAGAAAAGGAACGGTTTTATATACGTGCCATAATGAATTTGCTGTTTTTACTGGATAACTTGTCGTTTTTCTCATCGGTCCCGCTCCTCATCAATGATTGAAATGACCGGCAGAGAAACTGCCTGCCCTTTTCCACCGGAAAGTGATTGATTACTGTTTACTGGTGCTGACGCCTAAAACATCAAGGAGGTCTGTCATGGAATCGAGCATTACATCGGGCTCGAATGTTTCCAGATACTCACGGCCTTTTACAGACCATGCCACACCTGCAGTTTTCGTTCCGGTGTTTTTACCGCCGAGAATATCGTGCTGGCTGTCGCCGATCATAATCGCCTGCTCCGGCCGGCTGCCTAACTGCTCGAGTGCTTTTTCCAACGGCTCAGGATGAGGCTTGTAGTTTTCCACATGATCAAGAGCAATAATCACGTCAAAAAAGCGGTCCAGTCCCATGAGTTTCATGCCTTTGATGGCCGTGTCACTCCGTTTCGTCGTAACGATGGCCAGCTTATACCCTTGTTTGTGAAGGGCTTCAACCGTTTCCAGCACACCTTCATATTCCGTAACGAGGTCATCGTGCTTTTCATGATTGAACGTTCTATACGTGTGCGTCATTTCGGCAACACGCTCAGGGTCGAGGTTTTCAAACGTCTCAGAGAGAGGCGGTCCGATAAAGTGGATCACGTCTTTCTCCTCGTACTCACCCGGGTAATACGTTTCCATCGTGTGCATAAAAGAAGAAACGATCAGATCGATTGTATTAATGAGCGTACCGTCAAGATCAAATAAAACTGTATCGACATGTTCCATCGTGTTGTATTTCGTCATCGGTCAGACTTCCTTTCGAAATTGGAAATTGTGCGGGGACAGACCCCCGACAAAAAGTTCGGGGGTCTGTCCCCGGAACTTTTTAAATTTTTTCTTGTGTGCTACGAGATATTCTTTTCGTACTGGTGTGCGTCTGCTTCTTTCTTTTCAATGCGGTTCCAGATGAAGGCGACTGCAATGGTCAGAAGTACAGCCGTCACGAGCCTGATCAGAAGCAGAGGCCAGAGCGGAATGCCGAGTGGCGCGAAGATCAGGGTGTCTTCAATGACCGCGTGACAGGCCACAAGGAAGATAAACACCAGATAGAGATCCTTCTTTCGCACACCATCTTCTTTTACGGCCTGAATCATCACACCGGCGCCGTAGGCAAGGCCAAAGACGAGCCCGGCTGCCAGCGTGGTGGATGTGTTTTCCCGTATGCCCAGTACCTTCGTAAATGGAGACATCCATTTAGAGAACACGTCGAGCCACTTTAAATCTTTCATAATCTGAATAAAGACCATAATCGGGATCACAATCGCTGCAAGCTGCACGATTCCGAAGAACGCACTTTCCATGCCCTGCATCAAAATCGCTCCCCAGCCTGTGAGCTCTTCCTGGGATGGCCCTGCCACAAACCCGTAGCGCGCTGTTTCCTGTCCCCCCTGCCAGGTGAGATGAATTACCCACGCCGCTGCAAGAGCGAGACCGATCCGAACGACAAGAACAACCCAGATCTTTAAGCCTACCTTTTTTGCTACAGCCGACTCTACAAACAGGTTGTGGGAAAAAGACAGCATCACTGCCAGAATAAACACTTCTTTTACGGTCAGGTCCATCGTGAGAATTGCCCCGATGGCCGCATATAAATTCAGCACATTACCCAGTACAAGGGGAATCGCTGCTTCACCTGAAAGTCCGATCGCCCCCATAAGAGGGGAAAGCAGCCTTACAAGCCAGTCCATGACCGGCGTGTGACTCAGGATCGTCACGATCAGTGTTATAGGAAATATGATTTTTCCGAGCGTCCATGTGGTGGACAGCCCTACTTTTAATCCATTTTTTAATGTTGTAAGCATAGGACTCCCCCTCGGATGCGCTTGTTAAAACGTCAAGTTTTGCCTCATATTACATTATCACAATCTCTATCGTTCATAAAGAAAGGTCACTGCTCTTCCCAAACAAAAAGAGGCCACTGAAAAAGTACAAAACAACTTTTTCAATGCCTTTTATTTAAGTTGCAATGGCTTCATTCGGTTGCGCGCCTGTTACGCTCATTGCTTAGAAGCCACTGGAAAAAGGTGAAGGCCGACCTTTTTCAGTGCCTTCTTCAAAAATGCCGGGAGTCTTTTCTTCTCCCGGCACCTCACTTTATTTTCGTTTCTTTTTCTTATTTTTCCCCTGCTGGGGGGAGCTGCCTGTTTTTTTGCCCGAACCGGTTTTAGATGCCTCGTCGTTATCCAGGTAGCGCTTGTCTGCGACTCCTGTCTGGCGGCGATAGACGATCAGTGCAACAGCACCCACAACCAGGACGATGGAAATGACCTGAGCTGTTCTCAGGAGGTCAAAGATCATCAGGCTGTCGGTCCGCAGGCCTTCAATAAAGAAGCGTCCGACCGAGTACCAGATGACGTAGGTGAGGAACAGTTCGCCCCGGCGCATATTGACACGGCGCAGATAGAGAAGGAGGGCCACACCGGCCAGACTCCACAGAGATTCATATAAAAATGTCGGATGGTAGTAGGTTCCGTTGATGTACATGCCGTTAATGATAAATTCCGGGATCATCAGGCTCTCAAGAAACTGGCGGGACACTTCCCCGCCGTGGGCTTCCTGGTTCACAAAGTTACCCCAGCGGCCGATTGCCTGACCGAGAAGAATACTCGGTGCTGTAATATCAGCAATCTTCCAGAAGGATACGCCCCGTTTTTTCGCAAAAATAACGGCCGTCACAACAGCCCCGATCAGACCGCCGTGGATCGCGAGGCCACCTTCCCAGATCGCAATAATCTGACCTGGATTTTGAGAGTAATAGTCCCATCTGAAAATCACATAATAAAGACGCGCACTCAAAATGGCAATAGGTATAGCAAATAAAAGCAAATCAGCAATCAGGTCTTTGGGAAGACCTCGTTTCTTTCCTTCAGCGTTAGCTAGTAAGTACCCCAGGAAAGCCCCGAAAGCAATGATCAGGCCGTACCAGGCTACCGTAATCGGCCCGAGTTCAAAAGCAACGGGGTTCAAGGGTTGTGCGGTTCCTAACATCGTTTCACCTCATTATTACGTTCTGCCGCAGAAGCTCACAGGATCCCATGTGAGCACAAAGAGCATGCGGCAGCCCGTTCATCTTTTAATAATCTTCTTTATCCCCGTCTTCAATGACATCGTTCAAACGTTCCGTAAATTGCTGGGCTGCGTTGATTCCCATACGCTTCAGCCTGAAATTCATAGCAGCTACTTCGATAATAACGGCAAGGTTACGGCCTGGACGCACCGGGATCGTAAGCTTCGGGACAGCTGTTTCAAAAATTGTCATCGTATCTTCATCAAGCCCGAGACGGTCGTACTGCTTTTTCTGGTCCCAAAGCTCAAGGTGGATCACCATGCCGATCCGCTTATAGTTTCTGACAGCTCCGGCACCAAAGAGAGTCATGACGTTGATGATCCCAAGACCTCTGATTTCAAGTAGGTGCTTAATGAGATCCGGCGCAGACCCTACAAGAACACCGTCGTGCTCCTGCTTGATTTCCACGCTGTCGTCCGCCACAAGACGGTGTCCCCGGCGGACAAGATCAAGCGCTGTTTCACTTTTACCAACGCCCGATGAGCCTGTGATCATAACGCCGATACCGTAAATGTCAATCAAAACCCCGTGAATCGCTGTCATCGGAGCCAGCTCGGTTTCAAGATAGTTGGTGAGCTGTGAACTGAGACGTGTGGTCGTCATTTTGGAAACGAGTACCGGCACCCCGACTTTATTCGCAGCTTCGATCAGTTCCGGCGGCGCCTCATTGTCTCTTGATAATATAATGCCTGGTGTGTCATATGTAGACAGACGGTCCATCCGGTCCTGTTTTTCTTCATCCGTCAGCTGGCTGAAAAACGTCAGCTCTGTTTTTCCGAGGAGCTGAATACGCTTTGCAGGATAATAAGTAAAATATCCGGCCATCTCCATCCCAGGTCTTGAAATATCCGGTGTTGTGATCGGGCGGAACACAACATCCCCTTCTCCATTTACCAGTTCCAGATCAAATTCTTCAATTAATTCTTTCGCTGTTACTTTTGCCATCAATATACCTCCTACAGCCATTCCTGTATGTCCTTAGTTTATACAAAACACTGCCAAATCACATGCAGTATGCTTTCGTTTCTGAACCTCCTCATTTTATCACAACTCCCGTACAAGCAGAAACAAACCTCACATGTCAACAGCAACACCCCAAAGTTCGGGGGTCTGTCCCCGTACAATTTGTCGCCAAAATGGCTACCGGATAAGATAATTGTATAATTCCGGCATTTCAGCAGTGCCCTCTGTTCGAAGCGCACCCTCCCTTTTTCCTGAACACACAAAAAAGCCGCTGCCGGGGCGCTTCTCTCCCTGACAGACAGCTTTTGTTATGTGCTGCATTATCGTTTCGTAATTGGATCCACAATAAACGAATGGATTAATGCGCTCAGTATAGCGAAAATAATCGCTGCCACAATGGCTAGTCCGAACCCGTCAATGTTAAACGCACTGCCCATTAATGCCTGTGTGAGCATAAGGACGATGGCGTTAATAACGAACAGGAACAACCCCAGTGACAGGATTGTGATCGGCAGCGTGAGTACGACTAAAATCGGTTTTACAATGAGGTTGACAATAGCCAGTATGAAGCTGGCAATCAGTGCAGCCATGAATCCATCCACTTCGAATCCCGAGAAGAAACGGGCGATGATCAGAAGGACGACGGCATTTACTACAATCTGTATGAGCCAGCCCATTAGCGGTTCACATCCGATTCACTCGGAATCACAAATACGCCGATAATATAAGCGAGAAGCGTGGCCACATTACCAAAAATCAACGCGATAATGGCAAGAAGCCGGATCAGCGTAGCATCTACATTAAAGTACGCAGCGATTCCGCCGCACACACCGGAAATCTTACGGTCATGTTCTGTTCGGTATAAACGTTTCATAAAATACACACCCTTTCATTCGTTACTGAATTTACTGCTTTCATTAGTAGTGGAAAAAGATCTTTTGTGCTCCAGCCGTAAATTGTGCTGAATTCATGAAACATTTTCAACTATTAATGTGACCTATCGCTCTTTTTCTACCCGTTATTAAATGCCTTTAAACGAACCGGGCGGCCGTCAGTTTTTGACCGTGATCGAACCGGTAGTGGCTTCAGCTTCCACATACATGGATGTTTCCGCTTCTTTGTTAGCTAAAAAAGACATACGTTTATTTGCCCAGTCCTTCTTTTCATCAATGATCGTAAGCATCGGCAGCTCACAATTGATGCCACCCACCGTCGTTTTCAGTTCTCCTTCAACTTTCATCTCTTCCGGCACACGTACCACAACGCTGCCTGTTGTTGTTTTGAAGTACGCCCGAGTTCCTTCGTTTTCAATGAGAGTGTAATTGATCGTCCCGTTAAGGGTCTCCACGTCCACTTCTCCCTTGGCTACGTTCAGATCAATCGTCCCGTTCACTGTTTTTGCGTCACAGTGACCGGCTGAAAGCTTTTCAACACTGATCGTACCGTTTACTGTCTCAAGGCGCACGTCCTTCCCGGTCACCTGTTCAAAACCGATCCGTCCATTTACCGTTTGCGCTTCGAATGATATTGTGTCAATAGTTTCACCGCTTATTTTTCCGTTAAACGCGTAAAGCTTTATGCGCTCAAGGGCGGCGGCGGGTAAGTAAATAACTGTATTCACCTTCATGGACTTGGATGGTGATTTCAGGCGCAGCTTTTTCTCCTTTATGTCAAAAATGACTTCGTCGAGGAAAAAGCGACGCGCTTCGTCTGCATCTCTTACTTTATACACCTTCACACTGCATTCAACCCGTATATCGGACTCTTCCCACGGACGGAACGTGACACTTCCGTTTTCCACGCTGACATCCACGTCTGCAATCACTGCCCCTGTGTGCTGGTACGTATGCTGAATTTCAACGGAAGAACCAAAATTAAAGTCTAAATCAAACTCTTTGATTTTGTGGACTGCATCTTCAATAAAGTCTGTGAAACGGCTCGCAAAAGAAGGCTGCCTGCTGCTCGCACGATTGCGGTACTCTTCACCCTTCTCCCAGTTCACCTCAGTCGAAATTTCATGATTACTCTGCGGCCCCGCCCCGGACCCGTCATCACTTGCATCAGTCTTGTCGTCTTTCAGGGCATTTAACAGCTGCAGTCCTTCCTCAGCTGTAATCTTTCCGTCTTCAATCATCTTCAAAATCATTTTACGTTCTTCCTGCATTTAAAACCCCTCCAGCCTTTTCGTCGTTATCTCCATCATAATATGTATTTACGAAACCAAAAAGAAAAAGTTTCACACAGAGGTTGATCCAAAAGATCTGTTTTTGCCTTTTGAATCAATCTCGATGCAATGAGTGGACCCGCTGCCCTATTTAAAGAGACCGTCAGGAGTGGGTTTTCTCCTGCCGGGCGAGCAACGTGCGCAGCCATTGCCAATCTACTCTGCACTTGTAAACGCAGAGTCTGTTCCTTTAGCCGGTAAGTTAAGGAGAAGCATTATTAAAAGATGGTGATACCAGATACAGCCGTAATGTCCTTCGCTTTCCGCGGAGGTGCCGGCGAGCCTCCTCACTTCGTTTGCGGGGTCTCCACTGGCCCATCCACTCTCATCCACAAGAAGGTTAATAAAAGAGAAATTATTCATGGAGAAACGGAGTTTAGAAGCCGAGGCGACTGAATATGGGGTCTGACCCCCGAACAATTGTGTAAATTCCTGTTTTGTGCAGGAGTTACAGGATCATTCGCTCCGCCTTCCCCAATGGAGAAGGCTCTGCCAACACAAAAACCACCTGCTCCAGGAGAACAAGACTTCTCGCTCCCCGGACAGATGGTTATTATTTTGCCTATGAAGTTGCAACTGATTCTTTTTCCTTCATTCTTTTCTCCATGCGGGCACGGTCACGCTCCAGAATCGGCTTCAGGTATTCCCCAGTGTACGAACCCTTCACCTTGGCTACATCTTCAGGTGTACCGGCCGCCACAAGCTTACCGCCCTTGTCCCCGCCTTCCGGACCAAGATCCACAATGTGATCGACTGTCTTAACCACATCGAGATTGTGCTCAATCACCAGCACCGTATCGCCATTCTCAACAAGACGCTGAAGCACTTTGAGCAGCCTGTCGATATCTTGGACGTGAAGACCTGTTGTCGGCTCATCCAGAATATAAAGAGTACGGCCGTTCGAGCGACGGTGGAGCTGGGATGCCAGCTTCACCCGCTGTGCCTCCCCTCCTGAAAGGGTCGTAGCAGGCTGACCGAGAGTCATGTAGCTTAGACCGACGTCATACAGCGTCTGAATCTTCCGCTTGATCTTCGGAATATTTTCAAAGAAAGCCAGAGCATCCTCCACCGTCATCCCGAGAACATCGGAAATGGTCTTCCCTTTGTACTTCACTTCAAGGGTTTCCCGGTTGTAACGCTTCCCGTCACACTGCTCACATGGAACATACACGTCAGGCAGAAAATGCATTTCAATTTTAATGATTCCGTCCCCGCGGCACGCTTCACAACGGCCGCCTTTCACGTTAAAACTGAACCGGCCTTTCTTATAGCCCCGGACTTTGGCTTCGTTCGTCATGGCATACACATCACGGATATCATCAAACACACTCGTGTACGTCGCCGCATTTGAACGAGGCGTTCGGCCGATCGGACTCTGGTCAATCTCCACCACTTTATCCAGATGATCAATTCCGCTGATGGACTTATGGGCGCCTGGCTTGTCTTTCGCCACCGTCAGCTTCTGGGCAAGAGATTTGTACAGAATATCATTAATCATCGTACTTTTACCCGAGCCGCTCACACCGGTCACCGCTACAAATACCCCGAGAGGAATGTCGATTGACGTATTTTTAAGGTTGTTTTCCTTTGCCCCTTTAATACTGATCGTCCGCCCGTCCGACTTCCGGCGCTCAACAGGGAGAGGTATAAACTTTTTGCCTGAAAGGTACTCCCCGGTCAAAGACTCAGGGTCATCCATAATTTCTGCCGGAGTACCAGCTGCCGTAATTTCCCCGCCATGGGCACCGGCACCGGGACCGATGTCAATAATATGGTCCGCTGCAAGCATCGTGTCTTCATCATGTTCCACTACAATCAGCGTATTCCCAAGGTCACGCATCCGCTCAAGTGTGCGTATCAATCTCGTATTGTCACGCTGGTGAAGTCCGATCGAAGGCTCATCAAGAATGTACAGAACCCCCATCAGGGACGAACCGATCTGCGTGGCAAGGCGGATCCGCTGCGCCTCACCTCCGGACAGCGTTCCTGCCGCCCTGGACAGAGTCAGGTACTCGAGTCCCACGTTGATTAAAAAGCCGAGACGCTCTTCAATTTCACGCAAAATCAGCCTTGCGATCGTCATATCTTTTTCCGACAGTTCAAGCGTTTCAAAAAAGGCTTTGGCATCCTTAACGGAATACCCGGTCACTTCTCCGATATGCTTTTCTCCCACAAGAACACTCAGGCTCTCCTTGCGAAGACGGTAGCCTTTACACGTCGGACAAGGCTTCTGGGTCATATACCCTTCCATCTGCTCCCGGATATAATCAGAGCCCGTTTCGTGATAACGTCGGGAAATATTATGGATAACACCTTCAAAGTAAATCTCTTTTTCACGAACACGACCAAATTCATTTTCATACCGGAAATAAATCTTCTCCCTGCCACTTCCATAAAGCACTTTATCCATCTGGTGCTTCGGCAGATTCTCAACCGGTGCATCCATATCGATTCCGTAATGCTCACAGACACTTTGCAGAAGGGACGGATAATACTGCGAACTCGTCGGCTCCCATGGGGCAATCGCATGCTCCCGAAGAGACCTGCTCCAGTCAGGCACAACAAGCTCCACATCCACCTCAAGCTTATTCCCCAGGCCGTCACAGGACGTACACGCACCGAAAGGACTGTTAAAAGAGAACATCCGCGGTTCCAGTTCACCAATCGAGAAGCCACAGTGAGGACAGGCATGCTTCTGGGTAAATAACAGCTCTTCCTCCCCAATCACGTCAGCAATAACCCGACCATCCGCAAGGTTCAGGGCTGTCTCGAGGGAGTCCGCCAATCTTGATTCGACGCCCTCTTTGATTACAATCCGGTCGATCACGACTTCAATCGAATGCTTCTTGTTTTTATCCAAGTCAAACTCTTCCGCAGCTTCCCGCATTTCACCGTCGACCCTGACACGCACATACCCCTGTTTTTTAATATCCTCCAGTACTTTCGCATGAGTCCCTTTGCGTCCGGACACAATTGGCGCAAGGATCTGCATTTTCGTACGTTCAGGGTAGGCCAGCATCCGGTCGGCCATCTGTTGTACCGTCTGGGAACTGATCTCTATTCCATGATTCGGACAGACCGGCTTCCCGACACGGGCAAACAAAAGCCTCAGGTAGTCATAAATCTCCGTTACGGTTCCTACCGTAGAGCGTGGATTCCGGCTTGTGGTCTTCTGATCGATGGAAATAGCAGGGGACAGTCCTTCGATGGCATCCACATCAGGCTTATCCATCTGCCCGAGAAACTGGCGCGCATAGGCAGACAGAGACTCTACATACCGTCGCTGCCCTTCTGCGTATATCGTATCAAAGGCAAGTGACGATTTCCCCGAACCTGACAGTCCCGTAAAAACAACGAGCTTGTTTCTCGGGATCGTTGCATCTATATTTTTCAAATTGTGAGAGCGTGCGCCCTTCACTTCAATATTATCTAATGCCATAAGGTTTCTCACCCTTCCGCTTTCAGTTCAATAATCACATCACGAAGCTCTGCCGCCCGCTCGAAATCGAGGGCTTTCGCAGCCTCTTTCATTTCCGCTTCCATTCTCTCAATCACTTTCTCCCGTTCCTTCTTGCTCATTTTCTGCTTAGGAGGAATCGCATCGGTACCTTTTTCACCGTAGTCTTCTCCCTCTTCTGCAGCATAAGTAGCCTGGATCAGCTCAGGAATAGCTTTTTGAATCGTCTGAGGTGTAATGCCGTGCTTTTCATTGAATTCTTTCTGCACAGTACGGCGGCGCTTCGTTTCTTCTAACGCAATTTTCATCGATTTCGTCATTTTATCAGCGTACATAATTACGTGCCCGTTGGAATTCCGGGCTGCCCGTCCCATCGTCTGAATGAGAGAGCGCTCCGCACGAAGGAATCCTTCTTTATCCGCATCAAGAATGGCAACGAGAGACACTTCAGGCATATCCAGTCCTTCCCGGAGAAGGTTGATTCCAACCAGGACATCAAATTCGCCACGGCGTAAATCACGGATAATCTGAATCCGCTCCAGCGTTTTTATATCGGAGTGGAGGTATTTTACCCGGATTCCCAGTTCCTTAAAGTAGTTTGTGAGATCTTCACTCATCTTTTTCGTAAGTGTCGTCACGAGGACCCGTTCATTCCGCTCTTTTCGAATATGAATTTCTTCCATAATGTCGTCAATCTGTCCTTCAATCGGACGGACATCCACAGTAGGATCCAAGAGGCCTGTCGGACGGATTATCTGCTCAACCATCTCAGGACAATGGTCCAGTTCATACTGCCCCGGGGTCGCAGAAACGAAGATGGCCTGACTAATGTGTTTTTCAAACTCGTCAAATTTTAACGGACGGTTATCTTTTGCCGACGGCAGACGGAACCCATGGTCAACGAGGACACCTTTCCGGGCCTGGTCACCGTTGTACATTCCTCTCACCTGAGGCAGGGTGACGTGGGACTCGTCCACAACGAGAAGAAAATCGTCAGGGAAGAAATCAATGAGGGTATAAGGTGTAGCTCCCGGTTCCCTGAACGTCAGATGACGGGAATAGTTTTCGATTCCTGAGCAGAAGCCCATCTCCTGCATCATCTCTATATCATAGCGGGTACGCTGTTCAAGGCGCTGTGCCTCAAGAAGCTTCCCTCTTTCATTCAAATCTGCGAGCACGGTTTCAAGTTCTTTTTCAATGTTTACGATGGCTTTCTTTAATTTCTCTTCCCGGGTTACGAAGTGGGACGCCGGGAAAATAGCCACGTGGTTTCGTTCCCCCAGCACTTCCCCGGTAAGGGCATCCACTTCCGTAATCCGGTCAATTTCATCACCGAACATCTCAATTCTGAGACAGTGCTCGTCACGGGAAGCAGGGAAGATCTCCACTACGTCACCGCGGACACGGAATGTTCCACGGGTAAAATTAATATCATTTCGTTCATATTGTATATCCACCAGTTCACGAAGAAGGCTGTTTCGTTCCATTTCCATCCCGGTACGGAGAGAAACAACAAGATCACGGTACTCCGTTGGTGAACCAAGACCATAGATGCACGATACACTGGCTACAATGATCACGTCATTTCGTTCAAACAACGAACTCGTTGCCGAGTGACGGAGTTTATCAATCTCATCGTTAATGCTTGCATCTTTTTCGATAAACGTATCCGACTGGGGAATATAGGCTTCCGGCTGATAGTAGTCATAATAGCTCACAAAATATTCAACAGCGTTGTTTGGGAATAATTCCTTAAACTCACTGTACAGCTGCCCTGCAAGGGTCTTATTGTGGGCAATAACAAGGGTCGGTTTATTGATCTCCTTGATCACATTGGATACGGTAAATGTTTTCCCCGTCCCGGTTGCACCAAGCAGTGTCTGTAACTTCTTATTCTCCTTCACTCCTTTGACCAGTGCTTCTATTGCCTTTGGCTGGTCACCCTGGGGATCATATTTTGATACAAGTTCAAACGTTTGCTGGTTTTCACTCATAAATGCAGCCTCCTTCGCCCAATCGGCTTGTCCTCTTCGTCCAGTGTATTTAAGGCATAACCTGTTATTAAGACATGCTACGCCCGGTCATTTATATCCGCTTATTCTTCCATTACCCATTCTTAACATATGTACATCATTATATCACAGAAACCGCTCAAAATTACCTAAAACAAGAACACACGTTCCTTTATTTCTATCATACCAAATTTGTCAACCCCCCTCACGCCAATTGTGCGGGGTCTGTCCCCCGAACTTTTTTGGCTGGAGCCAAAAAAGGCGGGGGACCTTTGGGGGTCCTCCGCCTTTCGATTATTTTAAGAACTTTTTTTGTTTTCTTCGGTTGCTGCTGCTTCGCTTTCGTAACTGGCATCCACAGCGTCCTCACGCTGGATCTTCTCCCGGTCTTTCTGAAGAATAAAAGTATAGCGAAGTCCTTCGGTTGACAGGTTACCGATATCATCGTCCGGTACAAACAAAAGCCCGAGCTGATAGTGATCTCCCTCATAAACGGAAGATTGGGTAAAACGAATCTGCCCTTCTTCATCAAGCACCTGCAATTTACAAAAAGCTGCTTTCGCCTGTAGCGCCTCATACAGTTCAATCTGACTTGAAACGGCTAAGCCGTTTGCTTTCATCACTTTTTCTCCGACCTTAATCCCCATCTTGTCTCCTATCGAATGAGGAATTACGCCGAGTACAACAAGTCCTTCCGTCATGTTACGGAACATGCTTGCCGTTTTTTGTTCTTTAAGATTATGCTGAATAAAGATCAGCTCCCGGCCCAGGAGAATGAGCAAAGGTACTGCCAGAAGAAGGGGACTGTAAAACGCTGCTGCAACTGCTACAGCTGCAGTTAAGAGTGCCAGTCCGAGCATCCTCGCCCCAAGGCGGCGGAATCCTTCATAAGGGTAACCGGACTGTACAACAGCCTTGAAGCCGAGGATCACAGGCACAAACATGAGTCCGGCGGTCTCAGGCGTCACACCTGATACTGATTCCGCTAAAGGCCACATACCTAATCCTCCGACAGCCAGTCCGCCTGCAGGAATCAGCAGCAGTCCCGGCACCAGCCATAACCGGTTGACTTCGTGCGCCCCGACCACTTTGCCACGCTTACTCTTCTTAAGCTTTGGTGAGGACCGCTTTTTTCCATTTGTCATAATAAGAAAGGCTTCTGCAAAAAGGATTGCAGCCAAAAACCAAACAAAACTTACCGTGCTCATCTCTGAAATAGAAGTGAGCTGTCTGTCGATCCAGCCATAGCCCGTCCCTGAAGTAGGAAGGAACATCGTCACAAGCAGTGCCAGACTCCCTGCGAAGGAAAAACTGAGCCAGCGGCTGTTTCGCAATGGCAGCAGCACTGCCCAGATAAGTGTAATCAATAACATCATGGCAAAAGGAACCGTAACACCAAGCCCCGTTAAAATAATGGTGAGAACTGCACCGGCAGTAAGCGCTGCCCCTGCAGGAAAAAGTAAATCAGATACAACATCATATACCCTGGTGTGAAAATCCTTTCGTTCCCGCCTCACTCTACGCATACCAAACCATATACAAACAAAAAGGAACAGGTACACAGCAGGGTGAAGGAAGAAACGCCCTATCGCTTGAAGCAACTCCCAAAACACCGCTTCCATCGTCCGCCTCCTTAAAAATCAATCTATCTCATTGATTCACATTTCTAAAACACTCTTCTTTCATTTTAATTGAAAATATAGAAAAGCACACCCTTTTTTCAAAAGGATGATCTTCTCTTTCTCAGGTCCTCCTAAACCATTCAATAAGAAAGGGTATTATCTTCCTTAAATTTTGTTGTGATGCTCTGCACGCTTTCCTCTCAAACAAAAAGACCCGCCCCAAAAAGGAGCGAGTCATCATTCATTACTCATTTTCAATTAACAGCTCAATCGCACGTTTGAACTGAAGATCGTTCTCACGGTCACGGACCGCTTCAACAACACGGTCTTGAAGTGCCCAGGCTGTATCTTCATCAATTACACCTGTCACATCCAGTCCTTCGTCGTCCTGGAAGGCACGAACCGCTTCCTCTGTTTCACTGCTGAAGTAACCGTCCGTACGGCCAGGATCATAATCGAGTCCTTCAAGCATCAGCTGAGCGTTTTCCACCTGTTCACTGTTCATGTCAAATTCCAGTGGGTCTTCCGCCTGTACCGGAGAAACATAGAAGAAATCAGGCTGACGTACTTCCTCTGTCGGTTCCACACCAACCTCATTAATGTCGTTGCCGTCAGAAGTAAGCCATCTGAACAACGTAAGTTTCAATTCACTGCCATCACCAAGCTGAAGTGTCTGCTGAACGGTTCCTTTTCCGAACGTTGTTTCACCCACAACGTGATGACCGCCTGCTTCTTTAAGGGCCGCAGCCAGAATCTCAGATGCTGAAGCACTTCCTTCATTTATCAATGTGGCAATTGGATACTCTTTTTCCTCTTCCAGGTTGGAAACATGACGAATGCGTTCACCTTCACGGTTTTCAATCTGCACAATCGGCTCACCGCCGGGTACAAGGAGGTTACCGATATCTTCTACACTCTGAAGGAATCCACCCGGGTTTCCACGGACATCAATAACCAATCCGTCAATCCCCTCTTTTTCAAGAGCGTGTAATTGTTCTTCAAAGTCTGTTGCAGTACTTTCGGAGAAAGAACGGATTTCTATCAAACCAATTTTCGCCCCGTCCTCTTCAATCAGCTCACTTGTGACCGTTTCAATCGGAATCGTATCACGGACCACATCGATATTCAGCTCTTCACTCACTCCGGGGCGTTCAACGGTAAGTGTAACTGTCGTACCTTTTTCCCCTCTGATCTGAAGCACTGCTTCATAAAGGGAAAGGCCTTCGATACTGTCACCGTCAATGCCGACGATCTGGTCGTTCGGTCTCAGACCTGCTTTTTCTGCGGGCGAATCCCTGAAAGGTGCTACAATGGTTACTTTCCCATTCGTCATGCTTACTTCAGCTCCGATTCCTTCAAAAGAGGAATCGAGTGAATCCATAAATTCACGGGCAGTCTCCTGATCCATATAAACGGAATAAGGATCATCAAGCACTTCAAGCATCCCGTTGATGGCACCTTCAAGAAGTTCTTCTTCATCAAATGCTTCCACATAGCGGTCCATTATGATGGAATAAGCTTTATGGAATTTCTCGGCTTTATCTTCTGAAATTTCGCTGCCTGACGTTTCAACCGCTTCTTCAGCAGCATTTTCTTCCCCGTCGTCCTGGTCAATCGCTAACTCTGTATCTGCGTCTCCACTGTCGTTCAGCACCGGCTCAGCTGATGTACCATCCGTCACCTGCATTACGACAAACATCGCGACTGCTCCTAAAATAACGGATAGAGAGACGATTAACGGCAGAAATTTCTTATCGATGTTCATTCACTCACCTCATCACGGAAACCATATTCCACTATGGAGCAGATCCCCCGTTTATTCTTGATAGTTTCTCTCTTTTTTTCTAAAAAATGCTGTACTTGTTATCCTCTATCTTAACAAATCTTTGGAACAGATTAAATTGTTCTACTCAACTTACCAGGGAAAACTCTTTTTAGTATACGAAAATTCTACCACATCTTATTCGCTTTATTTCTCCCTGGAAATGCCTTTCAGTTTCAAGTATACAAT
Source organism: Alteribacter keqinensis (assembly GCF_003710255.1). Lineage (NCBI taxonomy): Bacteria > Bacillati > Bacillota > Bacilli > Caryophanales > Bacillaceae > Alteribacter > Alteribacter keqinensis. The sequence goes on from NZ_RHIB01000002.1 coordinate 167,931, forward strand.
ATTTGTTCCCTTAACAGGATAATAGCGCCGGAGTGCCCGTCTGAACAGGGGGGCCGTGATCACATAGCAGCCCATAACCAAGGGAAATGAAGACAGAAACGCCTCTGCTGCGACCGCTGCCCTTCCTCTTTCCGCCAGACCGCCCAGCATGAAACCATTGACAGAGATATAGGTAACGCCATACATGAGCCATGAGAACATCACGTTCGGAAAGTGCAGTACGATCAAAGTTTTTTCCCTGTGAAAGTACACTCTCTCAATGAGAATCTGAAGATACAAAGTCGTCAGCATCGTAATACCACAGACAACTGCCGGAAAAAAGATCCCCACGCCTGTTCCCTCCTTTATAGCTGAACTTATAACTGCTGTCCTTCTCATTGCCCCGGTTAAAGTAAACAAAAACCACATCTCCGCTAGTTTGTCCTGGCGAAGATGTGGTTATTTAAGTTTGATTCGGAATGAATCCAACGAAGCTGACAGATTGGGCTGCCGAAATTAATTGTTTCTTTAGAAGACCGTTGCTTTTAATAGATGCACTGATGCTTTCTGCAAACCTCTCGTTTTACACGGTGGTGCAGCTGTTACTTTTATGATCAACAGTTCATATGAAATACAGCTATTTAAAAGTTAACGTATTTTCTGGGGTCTACCGAGTTTGATTTTGCACCGTTCCATCCGCCTTCGTGAACTTCAAAGTGAAGGTGAGGGCCCTGTGAGGCTCCGGTGTTACCCATAATTCCAAGGTTCTGGCCTCTGCTGACACGCTGTCCCTGGGAGACACTGATAGAATCCATATGAGCATAGAGCGTTGTTATGGTTTTTCCGTTCACGTTATGTGTAATCATAACTGTGTTTCCATAACCATTCATGTATTCGGCTCTGATTACCGTACCTGATTCTGCTGCTACGATCGGAACATTGGATCTTCCACCCTGACCGATATCAATACCGTGGTGAACACGTCCCCATCGAGGACCATACTCACTTGTCACTCGTCCTGTAGCGGGTAATCCAAGTGTTCCGCCGCTGTCGCTCGGCGCACTGGCACTTGCAGAACGATCCGGTGAACTTGACGATCCAGAACTCGATGAGCTGCCGGTATTGCTTGATCCGGAATTACTTGATTCGGAATTACTTGATCCGGAATTAGAGCTTTGAGCTGCAGCTGCGGCTTCCTCTTCTTCCTTCTTTTTACGCTCTTCCTCTTCTTTCTGTCTCTGGCGCTCTTCTTCTTCTTTACGCTTGCGCTCTTCCTCAAGACGACGTTGTTCTTCTTCCCACTCTTCCAATTCTTCCTTCGCAGCCGCTTCCTGTGCTGCCAGGATAGACTGTTCTTCTTCAAGGGAAACAATCGCATCTTTCAATGACGCACCTTTTTCTTCAAGTGAGTCTACAAGACGATCTTTCTCAGCCGTTTGAGCTTCAAGATCAGCACGGAGATCTTCCAGTTCGTTCATTTGAGTTTCAAGGTTTTCAAGCTGTGTTTCAAGTTCAACTTTAGCATTTTCCAAAGCCTCTTTATCAGCGATATGCTGTTCAAGAATGTTACGGTCCTGACGGGAAATCGTGCTCAGTGCATTTACACGCTCGATCAAATCTCCAAAGTTCTGTGCACCAAGAAGGACTTCAAGATAGTTTACCGTCCCGCCATTTTTGTACATTGAATTCACACGGTCTTTCAGAAGCTCATCACGTTCCTTGATACGCTCCTGAAGAATTTCAATTTCCTCACGCAAGTCTTCTATGTTTTCATTCGTTTCATCGATCTCATCCTGTTTCACACGAATGTCTTCGTTCGTTTTCTGTGTTTTTTCATCCAGTTCTCGAATCTCGTCCTGAAGCCCGACGATTTCTTCCTCTACTTCTGCAAGCTCCTGCTCTGTCTGTTCAGCTTCTTCCAGCTTTTTTTCCTGATCACGCTGACTCTGTTCAATTTGCTCTTTCAGTTCATCACCTGTATTTGCTTCAGCTGTCGACCACATATTCGATCCAAGAAAAGTCGATGCTGCAAGAAGACACGCCAATGATACTAGTCCCAACCTGCGATTCATTGAATAAAATCCCCCTCAACCCGAGCTATCCCGATTTATTTCCACGGAAATAGACAATTTTTATTTTTATCTGGTTATTCTCGTAAACTGTTAAACCTTCAGGAATTTACGTACGCTCATCACGCTTCCCCAAATACCGATAAAGGCACCGATTCCGACAAGTATAGCTGCCATCTGCCATACAAGAGGATTAGCCGGCATCATTGGAAGAAATGCGAGTTCCGGTGTAGCCTGGACCAGTTCCACAAGACGCATGTAGCCATAAGCCAGTGCGCTTACAGGAATGATGGATCCAAGGACACCGAGCAGTAATCCTTCTATAAAGAAAGGCCAGCGGATAAATCCGTTCGTGGCTCCTACTAGTTTCATAATCTGAATTTCTCGTTTTCTGGCAATGATCGTAATTTTAATCGTGTTTGCAATCAGGAACATCGCCGTAAACATCATACCGACAACAAGAACAATCCCTGCATAGCGAAGAATGTTCGTTACAGAGAAAAGCTGCTCGACAATATCTGCACCATATTCAACATCATCTACATAGTTTAAGGACTGAATTTCCTCAGCAAGTACCTGTGTCTGCTGGGGGTCCTGAGCCTGTACGACAAAAACATCGTTTAACGGGTTTTCTTCTCTTAAAGACTCAAGGTAGGTTCCTTGATCTCCGAAACTGGTAATCAAGTTTTCCAGTCCGTCCTCTTTCGGAACAAAATCTACCGTTTCAACAATATCCATATCCTGTATTTCACTTTCAAGAGCTGACTGACTCTCTTCGTCAGCTGCAATATCGATGAAGACGCGCACTTCCACGTCGTCTTCAAGTGAATCGGCAAATGTATTCATGTTTAAAATAAGAAGAAGGAAAGCACCTACCACAAACAGCATAATCGTAACGGCACTTACGGACGCAAAAGTCATCCAGCCGTTTCTGACTAAGTTCTTTCCGCCTTCTTTTATGTGGCGTCCCAGAGTTCTACCTTTCATAACCGTAGTCCCCCTTTGCCTCGTCACGGGCAACCCGGCCGCCTTCTATGGCAATAACACGTTTACGCATCGTGTTTACAATCTCTTTGTTGTGGGTAGCCATAACTATAGTAGTACCCCGATTGTTGATTTCTTCGAGGATTTTCATGATTTCCCAGGATGTCTCCGGATCAAGATTTCCCGTAGGCTCGTCTGCAATCAGAACGGAAGGATTATTTACAATCGCTCTGGCAATGGCCACACGCTGCTGTTCACCGCCGGATAATTCCTGGGGCAAAAAGCGCGCCTTGTTTTTTAACCGGACAATCTCAAGGACCTGCATGACCCGTTTACGGATGTTTGCTTTGCTCTCTTCAATCACTTCCAGAGCGAATGCCACATTCTCATAAACCGATAGGGTAGGAAGGAGCTTGAAGTCCTGGAATACGACACCGATTCTTCTTCTTAAGTAGGGAATATGACGTTCTTTCACTTTGGAAAGCTCTTCGTCTCCGATTTGAATCGATCCCCGTGTCGGTTTTTCTTCTCTGTACATGAGCTTAATAAATGTTGACTTGCCGGCCCCACTCGGCCCGACTACATAAACAAATTCACTTTTGTCAATATGTATGTCAATCCCGTTAATGGCCATAACGCCGTTTGGGTATGTCTTCCATACCTCTTTCATCGTAATCAAAAATATCACTTCCCGCTTTAAATAGTTCTCTGAGGTGATCGCCTGCTCAAGGCGTATGTATGATTATGTCGAATTATTTGCATTTAGTTTTCAAATCATTGCTACATCTAAATGAATCTGGTTCTACCATTCAACATTATATCATCTTAACTAAGTAATTTGAGTGCATTTACGTTACAGTTTCATTTCAAATCTTGTCACATTACGTCAATTTAGCGCTTATTTTATAGAAAATACCTATTGCAACCCCCTTCATTTCTGCATAACGATTCCGAGTATACGAAATATCGGAAAAATAAGAAAGGCGATATGGCACATTCTTAAAAACCGTTCAATGTAACCAGGACATAGGAATGGTCTTAGAAGTAAATATTGGTTTTACATACATCTTAATGACAAATTTCACGTCAAAAAAACAGCTGACCATTTATCAGCTGTTTTTTCTATATCACATTATGTTTACTGATCGGCAACCCATGCAGAAACGTTATCCGCTTCATCACCATCTACAAGCTCAGGTGGCATGCTTCCCGGTCCTTCTTCGATCGCTGCGCGCACGGAGTCCATATCCAGACCGGCGATACCAGGTCCAGACCCGCCTTCACCGTTTTGTCCGTGACAGGACAGACAGTTCTGCTCGTACACTTCTTCTCCAGCAGCGAGGTCATATTCTCCGTCTCCTGCTGTTTCTTCTGCGTCATCTTCCGTCTCTTCGACTGCGTCGTCGCCTTCGTCTACAGGTGTCGTGTCATCATCTCCGCCACCACACGCCGCCAGAACCAAGACAGCTCCCATCATCGGGATTAGCCATTTCTTCATGTAAACCCTCCTGATCTGCTGAAAATAATTTGGTAGGTTTTTCTAAGTAACCTTCCTAGATATTATAACCGATTTATCCTTTATTAAAACCCTCCCCAAGTACCTCCGACGCATTACTCACGATCACAAAGGCATGTGGATCAATGGTTTGAACCGTTTGTTTCAATTTTGTGACTTCGTTTCGTCCGACCACACACATGAGAACAGGACGCTCGTGATTCGTATAGCCGCCATACCCGTGAAGCTTCGTCACACCGCGATCCACCTGAGTGAGCAGACCCTGACGCACTTCTTCTTCATAATCTGAAATAATAATCGCCATTTTTGAGTAGCCAATACCAGTCTGAACAAGGTCTATGGTCTTCCCTGTAGCAAATAAACCGATTAGGGCATAAAGAGCAAATTCAAATCCGAAAACAACCGCTGCCGAGATTACGACGAGCCCGTCCATAAGAAAAACACAGGCCCCAAGGGTAAGTCCAGTATATTTGTTGACAATCTGAGCGGCAAGATCCGTCCCCCCGGTTGACGAATTCGACCTGAACACAATTCCCAAACCAAGTCCGACCCCTATCCCACCGAATATTGCAGCAAGTAAAGGATCTAAAGTAGCAGGCTCAAGATGCCTGGTCATTAATACAACTGCAGGTAAAAAAATCGTTCCGGTTAATGTCTTCAAACCGTACAGCAGACTTCCGGCAATACTCCCGCCGAGAAGCAGAACACCTGCTATAAACAATGGAATGTTAAATGCCCATTGCGTAAATGCCGGCTCAAAACCAAAAGTCGCTTCCACCAGGGTGGAGATACCGGCCACACCACCGGAAGCAATGCGGTTTGGCAGGAGGAAAATGTTAAAACTGATGGCTACAATAGCAGACCCCACCAGAACGTGGGCAAATTCAAATAGAATTCTGCTCAAGGGACTTAACGGCTGCTGATCTTTTCTCCGTTTCATGGCTTTCATCATTTATGTTCACCTGTTTCTTAAAAAATGTTGCTATAAAGACGTTGGGGAATGCTTGGAATATGTATGAATGAAAATCCCTCAGTCAATTAGCTTTCACTGTGCCCTTCATTGCTATCCACAAAGCAGCGGCAGCAGTTCCGGGCAAAGACCCAAGTAGTATATCACCGGCATGCCGGACTGTAAACAAGACCGCGGTGATGCTTTAGCGTAGTGCATTTATGGTGAGAAGGAGGAAATCCCGGGTTTTTTTAAAGGAAGAGGGACGCGTTTCCACTTGATTGGAAGCGAATCTGGAATTCTTAACACAAGTCCGATAATTCCTCCTCCACTCACCAAAAAAGGCTGCCCAGGCGGAACTCTCCCCCGGGACAACCTATTAATGAAACAATTAGTCAATTTTTGAACGCAGGTATGAATCAATAAATGAACCGAGATCGCCGTCCATGACAGCCTGGGTATTCCCTGTTTCATGGTTCGTTCGGTGATCCTTAACCATATTATACGGATGGAACACGTAGGAACGGATCTGACTTCCCCATCCGATATCAGACTGCTCACCGCGGATTTCATCAAGTTCTTTTTGCTGCTGCTCAATTTTCAGCTGCAACAGCTTTCCTTTAAGCATTTTCATTGCCTGATCTCGGTTTTTAATCTGGGAACGCTCAGATTGACACGTAACGACCGTATTCGTCGGCAAGTGGGTAATCCGTACAGCGGAATCAGTTGTATTGATGTGCTGACCGCCGGCACCGCTTGCACGGTACGTATCAATTTTCAGTTCATCGGGAGACACACTTACTTCGCTCACATCATCATTCAGTTCCGGAACGACATCACACGATACGAATGACGTATGACGACGGCCGGATGAATCAAACGGAGAAATCCGGACAAGACGGTGAACCCCTTTTTCCGCCTTCAAATAACCGTAGGCATTGTGGCCTTTGATAAGAAGCGTAACGCTTTTTACACCGGCTTCCTCACCAGGAAGGTAATCCATCGTTTCCACCTTGAAGCCGTTTCCTTCCGCCCAGCGGGTGTACATACGCAGAAGCATAGAAGCCCAGTCCTGAGACTCCGTTCCGCCGGCACCAGGGTGAAGCTCAAGGATTGCATTATTTTTATCGTAAGGCTCACTTAAAAGAAGCTGAAGCTCAAACTGATTCAGTTTCTCACCAAGGTCCTTCACGCCTTCAACCAGATCTTCCAAAAGCTCGTCGTCCCCTTCTTCTTTCACAAGTTCGAAGGAAACTTCAAGATCTTCAAAGATATTTTCCAGCTTCCGGTAGGTTTCCACACCCTCTTTAAGCTGGTTGCTTTCGTCGATGACTTTCTGAGCTTCGTTCTGATTATCCCAGAATCCGGGTTCGGACATGAGTTCATCGAGTTCAGCTACGCGGGTCTCTTTGTTTTCTAGGTCAAAGAGACCCCCTGAAGTCCGCTAATCGCTTAGCCATAGTTGAAAGTTCGTTTCTAATATCAGACATTTCCATATTACGAACACCTCATTAGTATAGGCAGCCGGACCCTGACGAGCACCGGCTGCCTTATTTTTTACTGCTTTAATAACGACCTCTTCTTTCAGACGAATCGTGCGTGCTCTTCGTTTTACGCTGAGGCTGGGCACTACTGCTGCGTCTGTTCCTTAGAAAAAACCATTATCATCTCAAAAATAATCCCTTTACCCTTAACCTAATTCTTTCTGACAGCAGTTCTTGTATTTTTTACCCGAACCACAAGGACAAGGGTCATTGCGCCCTACTTCAGGTGATTTTTTGAAAGGTACTTTCTTTTGTTTTTCCTTTGCTGTCGGACTGCTGGCGCTGCGGTGGACCGCTTTTCCTTCAGCGACAGGCTTACGCTCGAGGTTCGCTTCCACCTGGGCATTCATCACGTAACGGGTGACGTTTTCTTCAATAGAAGCAACCATCTGCTCAAACATTTCAAAGCCTTCAAATTTGTACTCGCGAAGAGGATCATTCTGACCGTAAGCACGGAGGTGAATCCCCTGACGGAGCTGGTCCATCTGGTCGATGTGGCTGGTCCACTTGGAATCAACCGTACGAAGAAGGATAACCTTCTCAAACTCCCGCATACGTTCAGGCGTAAATTCTGCTTCACGCTTATCATATTCCTCTTTGGCCCGGTCGACAATCAGTTCAACCATTTCTTCCGGCTCAAGAGGCTTCAGGTCTTTCACTTCAATTTCATTGTCGTTTAACACATTTGCGTTGATGTAATCCACAATACCCTGAAGGTTCCAGTCCTCTGGCACATCGTCCGCCGGCGTGTAGAGCTGTACGTTTCGCTCGATAGTAGACTCGATCATCTTTTCAACCACTTCACGGAGGTTCTCCGACCCGAGTACCTGGTTACGCTGCTCGTAAATAATGTCACGCTGCTCACGCATAACATCATCGTACTGGAGAAGCTGTTTACGCGCATCGAAGTTGTTTCCTTCCACCCTCTTCTGCGCTTGTTCAACAGCACGGGAAACGAGCTTACTTTCGATTGGCTGGTCATCTTCAAGACCGATTTTATCAAACATGTTGCGCATGTTCTCACTGCCGAAACGGCGCATCAGCACGTCTTCAAGTGACAGGTAGAACTGGGACATACCCGGGTCACCCTGACGTCCGGAACGACCGCGGAGCTGGTTGTCGATACGGCGGGATTCGTGACGCTCGGTACCAAGGACGTACAGGCCGCCAAGTTCTTTCACACCGTTGCCGAGTTTGATGTCCGTACCACGTCCGGCCATGTTTGTCGCGATAGTAACTGCTTTTGGCTGTCCGGCATTCTCAATAATCTCCGCTTCACGAGCGTGGTTCTTCGCATTCAGTACGTTGTGACGGACTCCACGCTTTTTAAGCAGTCCGGCTAAAAGTTCTGACGTGTCCACGCTGACTGTACCAACAAGAACCGGCTGTCCTTTTTCATGAAGCTCTTTGATTTTTTCTACAATCGCCTTATATTTTGCATCCATTGTCTTATAAATAAGATCGGACTTATCTTCACGGGCAATCGGCTCGTTTGTCGGCATAGCAATAACATTCATGTTGTAAATGTTACGGAACTCTTCTTCCTCTGTTTTGGCCGTACCGGTCATACCGGCAAGCTTATCGTACATACGGAAGTAGTTCTGGAACGTAATGGAGGCCATCGTCATGCTTTCCCGTTTAATTTCAAGGCCTTCCTTCGCTTCAATCGCCTGATGAAGGCCATCGCTGTAGCGGCGGCCCTTCATCATACGGCCGGTAAACTGGTCGATAATCGCTACATCACCGTCATCAACCACGTAATCCTCATCACGCTTCATGACAACGTGTGCCTTAAGTGCCTGATTAATGTGATGGTTTAATTGAACGTGAGACTGATCGAACAGATTATCGATGTTAAAGGATCGTTCTGCTTTACTTACACCGTCATCGGTCATCTGCACGTTTTTCGTTTTTTCGTCGTACGTGTAGTCTTCTTCCTCTTTCAGCATGCGCACGAAAGAGTTCGCAACAGTATAAAGCTGCGTTGATTTTTCCGCAGAACCGGAAATGATCAGCGGTGTCCGGGCTTCATCGATCAGGATGGAGTCCACTTCATCGACAATCGCAAAGTGAAGCGGGCGCTGTACTTTCTGTTTATTGTAGAGCACCATGTTGTCTCTCAAATAATCAAAGCCCAGTTCGTTATTTGTTGCATAAAGAACGTCACAGGTATAAGCTTCACGCTTCTCATCCTTGCTCATGCCGTTAATGTTTAAACCGACAGTGAGGCCGAGAAATTCGTAAAGTTTTCCCATCTCCGTGGAGTCACGGCGGGCAAGGTATTCGTTAACCGTAACAACATGAACACCTTTCCCGGTTAACGCATTCAGGTAAACCGGAAGTGTCGCTACGAGGGTTTTACCTTCACCGGTTTTCATCTCAGCGATGTCACCCTGGTGAAGACACACGCCCCCTAAAAGCTGCACACGGAAATGACGCATGCCAAGGGCACGGGTCGATCCTTCACGGACAACCGCAAAGGCTTCCGGCAGCAGGTCTTCAAGAGACTCGCCGTCTTCCTGGTGGCGTTTCTTAAATTCTTCTGTTTTCTTTCGTAAGTCATCGTCCGAAAGCTTTTTCATGCTTTCGCCAAGTTCTTCAATTTTGTCCACCGTCTTCTGCCACTTCTTGATCTGGCGTGCGTCGGTGTCACCAATTACTTTCTTAAGTAATCCTAGCATTGGACATTGCTCCCTTATCGTATATTCCAATGGGATATCCCATGATGTGATCGTCAGGAATCTTATCGTACAAGTCTTCTGACAGTTAACTTTCATTTTATCAGTTTCCCAGACCCCTTACAAGAACATGCCTGAACGCTCACTTGTGAACCCCCGAACGGAGGGTCAGACCCCAGGAAATAATTTCCTGATATTTCCGGGGGTCTGACCCTTCGTGACTTTTTCACAGTCCATTCGAGCAAGAAAAAGCCGGTGGCCCGAATGTCTCGGGCTGCACCGGCTTTTATGCATTGCTTTTATTAGTATCTTGTAGTATCTTGCTGGTTACTCTGCTTCAATGAGGCCGTACTTGCCGTCTTTACGTTTGTAGACAACGTTTGTACCGCCGTTTACAGAGTTGGAGAACACAAAGAAATTGTGACCAAGCATGTCCATTTGAAGAACGGCCTCTTCTGCATCCATCGGTTTCAGATCAAAGCGCTTCGTACGCACGATATCGATATCATCGTCCTCGTACTGAGGCTCATCCGGAACCGGAGTCTCTCCCATTGTCGGTTCGAGTTCGTTTTTAAACATATACTTCAAGCTCTCGTCCTGACGGAACTTGCGGTTAACTTTCGTTTTATGCTTACGGATCTGACGCTCGAGCTTTTCAATCACGAGGTCAATGGCCGCGTACATGTCAGTATGGGTTTCCTCTGCGCGAAGCAGGAGCTTTGGCATTGGAATCGTTACTTCGACACGCTGGTCGTTATTAAGCACTTGCAGTTTTACGTGTACATCTGATGATGGAGTCTGATCAAAATATCGTTCAAGTTTGCCTACCTTTTTTTCTACGTATTCCCTTAATGCGGGAGTCACCTCTACGTTTTCACCACGAATGTTGTAAATCATAAGCAAACTCCTCCTTTCAGTTATGTGTGTAATATTCTTCATACCCGCTTTATAATCCTGCTAAATTGAAACAAAAATCTTAAAACTTTTTGTCATATTAAGTCGGAAAGTTTTGCCTACAGGCCGGGGTATGAATTTGATAATGCTGTAACTGCGACCATCATGAAACAAAAATCACCTCTTTAAGAAGTCAGAATCACCTTTCTGCGAGCCGCCGCCAGAAACAAGACATCAATCATGGCGGGCTGTTTTAGAAAGATTACAAGCCTTTACCTCCTGAGCCGTAAAAATAAACACGGAACTGAGGTGTCTGCTTCAGGGAAGAGGCTGCGAGCAGCTGCAGGCAGTTCCTGCAAAACCCTTACTATCCCCTTCCCTTATTATCTATTATCTTCTAAATTAACAAAATTGTGCGGGGACAGACCCCGCACAATTTTGTTAACATATGTTTTTTTGTCAAAGACACTCCGCCCCGCCACTGAACAGCCACAGAAAAATCCCGGCACAAAGCGGGATGCGCTTCGTACCGGGATTGTCTTCGCTTACATATTACCCCTTACTGACGTAAACAAAATCATACGATTTGAACGTTCTATTTCAGGGAAGTGCGAATCATTACAGTTTTGTTACGTTCGCCGCTTGAGGACCGCGAGCACCTTCTACGATTTCGAATTCAACATCTTGACCTTCTTCAAGAGATTTGAACCCTTCTTGTTCGATCGCAGAGAAGTGAACGAATACATCGTCTCCACCTTCGCGCTCGATAAAACCAAAACCTTTTTCAGCATTGAACCATTTCACTTTTCCTTGCATGTTTCTAACACATTCCCTTCGTATTAAAAATCTGGTGGCTTGACCACACTTATAATATAGCAACGCCTAAAAACACAGTCAATTTCTTTCGACCGCCTTATTTCGACACAGAGGTCTGTCCACTAAAGCTGGTATGACAATACGCCCAAGGAAATTAGACCTGTATTTTTCAGACGTTTTGAAAAGGGTTTTTCTCCTTTTCATTTGCGCTATGTTGGGTGGTCATAAACATCTTATGATTCTCTCCAACTTTTATTCGTTTTCCATGAACCTTTTTCGTTATTTTCAGCGTCATATATTCAGTTACCAAAATTAAACATGCACGGCACCGTCTACAAGCCCTTTTTTACAGGCCAGGTAACAGTTCCGCGCCATTACTAAGGAGTGTATCTTCTATTATGTGTGGATTTACTGCTGTTTTTTCAACCAACCAGGAGGCTTTGAACAAGTACCCTCTTGAAACCATCACTGCCGTCATCACCCACCGGGGCCCTGATGACTACGGCTATTATAAAAGTCCGGGGGTCCAGTTTGGCTTCCGCCGCCTGAGCATCATCGATCTCCCTCACGGCCATCAGCCCATGACTTATGACAATGGCCGTTACACAATTGTTTTTAACGGCGAGATTTATAACGCTCCTGAACTCAGGGACCGCATGAAAAAGCGTGGCGCGACCTTTCAGACCTCATCCGATACGGAAGTGATTCTCGCATCCTTCAAACACGAAGGAAAAAAGAGCTTCACCAATTTCAGAGGCATGTTTGCCTTTCTCATCTGGGACAGCCGGACAGAAACCCTAACCGGTGCCCGTGACCCGTTCGGCATCAAACCTCTCTATATAAAGAAAGACGGCGACGCAGTACTGTTTGCCTCCGAGAAAAAAAGCCTGACCCTTTTCGATAAAAAGCCCGGCATTAACAAGGACGTTCTGCCTGCATACTTAACGTTTCAATATGCACCAGAGCCGCTTACGAGCACATCAAACATTACGAAAGTGCCGCCGGGACATATCATAGAGCTGAAAAGAGAAACGGGAAAACTCACCCTGAAACCCTATTCCCAGCCTGAGTTTAACCCGACCATTCAGGAAAAGGCTTCTGCAGTCGGTAAAATCCGCCGGGCCGTTGAAGAATCTGTCGAGTTCCACCTGCGAAGCGACGTTCCCGTATCCACGTTCCTGTCAGGAGGGATCGATTCGACTGCGATCACCGCACTCGTCAAGCAAATGAAGCCTGATGTGAAAGCCTTCACCGCTGAGTTTGCCGACGCCCGTTACAGTGAAGCTGATACCGCCCGAAAGACTGCCGAAGTCCTTGGTCTCGATCACCACGTTGTAACAATTACACCTGAACAGGTGGTAAAAGAACTGCCGAAAATCATCTGGCACATGGACGAGCCCGTCGCCGACCCGGCAGCGATTCCTCTTTATTTTGTGGCAAAAGAAGCGGCCGAGCACTCCAAGGTCGTTCTTTCAGGGGAAGGAGCGGATGAGCTTTTTGCAGGATACAACATATACAAGGAGCCCGGGTCCTTGCGTTTGTTTGACTTTCTGCCTACCGGTATGAAAAAACAGATCCACTCCCTTGCATTGAAAATTCCCCACGGGGTGAAAGGGAGAGGATTTCTGCAGCGGGGAACAACACCGCTGCGGGAACGGTTTACAGGAAACGCCCGGATTTTTGATCCGGCAGAAGTGGAGGAATATCTATTCGAAACTAAAGGGGCTTCTGCGTTTGATTTCACCGCTCCCCTGTATGACTATGCAAAACGAAAAGGCTGGGATCCGGTTACTACAATGCAGTATGTGGACATGCACACGTGGCTTCGGGGAGACATTCTTGCCAAAGCCGATAAAATGACGATGGCCCACTCCCTCGAGCTCAGGGTACCGTTTTTGGACAAGGAAGTGTTTCAAGTGGCCTCCTCCCTGCCGGTGTCAGGAAAAGTAAGCCGGAAACAAACGAAAATCTGGCTGCGGGAGGCGCTGGCGGATGTGGTGCCCGCCCATGTGGTTGAACGGAAGAAGCTCGGCTTCCCTGTGCCGGTCCGCCTCTGGCTGAAAGATGAACTGTATGACTGGGCAAGACTGATCCTTACCCAGAGTCCTGCCTCCGACACAATTTTTGATAAAGGCGCATGCGTCCGCCTGCTCGAGGAACATGTCCAGGGAAAGCACGATCACTCAAGAAAAATCTGGACTATCCTCACCTACATGCTGTGGCACAAGCAAGCAACCCAGTCCCGCCGAACCATCACCGACGCCAGCGACCTGAAAGACATCATCTAACCCAAAAGTCAATCCCTCAGAAACAATTGTGCGGGGTCTGTCCCCGCACAATTGTTTTTGTATAATTTGTAAAATAATGCTTGAATTTGTCTGAATTATCAAATAGAATTAATTTCAAGAAGGGAACAATTTCTCCCTTCTGATTGGAATGACCGGTTGTTCACATTGAAGAACAATCCGGACCAATCACTTCCAACCACCTCTTTTACCGGTTTCAGAGTCAGGGACCTCCCTCGTTCCAGATTGAGACTGAGTCACTTATTGCAACCTCGATCTCCCCCCTGTCAGTCGAGGCTTAACACTTACATAGTAAACGCATCCCAGTGCAGTAAGGACAATTCGTTTCCAGTGTGAAAACAGACGAAAGCATCAATAACTGAAAAAAAGCAGTTCCAGGCGCCTTTTCCATTCGCGCACCTTTTTTTGGCCGTTTTCTCTGTTTTTACACCTTTTTTTTTCTTCACCACACGTTTTTGCCGTTTCACCACAAACATCACGTAACGCTGAAAGGTACTTGAAGTTTCCCCTAGGGCAAACTTCAAGTACGCCGAAAAATCTGAATGAAAGGAGCGAATGAAGGGACAGATCCTCCATGCTTCCCCGATTGAACATTCCACTTTAAAAGGAGCTCATTCAATGGCTCGAAAACCCCGCCAGTGGTTTCCTGGTGCCATCTACCACATTGTCTGCCGCGGAAACCACCGAAAGAATCTGTTTTTTGACCGGAAGGATTACTTTAAGTACTTTTCACTGCTCAATCACGCCTATCATTATTCACCTTATCACCTGCATGCTTACTGCCTGATGACGAACCATCTTCACCTTTTGCTCGGAACACAGGCCGATCCGCCCTGTAAAGTGATGCAGCCGCTCAATTCGATGTACGCCATGTATATCAACAAAAAATATAACCTGAGCGGCCACCTGTTTCAGGACCGGTACTATTCAACGCCTGTCGCTTCATCTCATTCTCTGATGAAGACAAGCGCATACATTCACAATAATCCCCGGGCTGCCGGCATGGTCGACAACCCGGAAGATTACCCTTGGAGCAGCTATTATCACTATACGCAGCCTGTCCGAAACACAAATAACTCCAATCTGATCGTGACAGGACCTTACAATGAGAGAATAAGAGAAAAAAGAGCGTCCTTGACAATGATTCACGAAAAGGCCCCTTCGCTTCTTCCTCCTTCCCCTCTCCCTCTTGCAACTGAAAAGCTCACGGCCCTGTTCCCGGTGCCAAGCCACATTCATTACCGCACCTACGTTGAACGCGAATGGAAGTTGTCCTCAATGTTAAAAGAAGCATTCCAAAAATAAGGAGCGTGACCTTTATGCTAAACCAGGTGAACTTAATCGGACGAATCGTAAAAGACCCTGATCTCTCATATACAAAGGACGGTGTACCACTATCAAGATTCTCAGTAGCTGTAAAGAGGAATTACAAAAACCAGAGCGGCAAGTACGACGCCGACTTCATTCCGTGTACCCTCTGGCAGGAAAGTGCAGAGAGGGTAGCGGAACATTGCGGGAAAGGTTCCATGGTATCTGTGAGCGGCCGGCTTCAGACCAAACTGTACGAGGACGGCAACAACAAACGGATTTTCAGAATGGACATGATTGCAGAAAACGTCCAGTTTCTTCAACTAAAAAAACCGGGGAGCTCTACTCTCCAGGAAGCAGGTAACAGCCAATGACTACACTATTTAAAACACAGGATACTTCCACCCTGACTGAAATGGACCTTTTAAAGTCAGTTCTTCATAAACTCGCCCAGCTGGAACGGACGATGGTGAAAAAGGAAGACGTCTCTTATTTGAACAACGCCATGAGCGAAGCGATCGAGCAAATGTCGTTTTTGCACGAAGACCTTGAGGCGCTGAAAACAAGCGTGGAAGTGAAACACATCGAAAACATCAACTCTGATGAAGTGATCCTCCATTCCTTCATGGAAATGGCCCACCATCATCCTTCAAAGTTTTAGCAGGTGATGAGGTTTTAAAGGATTAGCCCCCCCCTTCATTGAAGTAAAACCTCCCCAATGAATAAAAAGACCCCTCCTTCGTCAGGTACAGAATCCTGAAAAAAGGAGGGGTTCTTTTGGTCGCAGCTTCCGGTTTACCGGTGACGAGAGTCTCTCGTCTTTCTTTACCCTAAGGGTTGGTTGTGTGGGATGCCATCAGGGTCATGCTGCCCCGCAGTTCATAGCGCTCAGCCGTGGCCGGGATGATGAAGTGGGCACCTTTTCTGAGCTGGTGTGTGTTTGTGCCGATTGTTATTTCTCCTTCGCCGTCCACGACACTCGCGAGGGTGTACTCGTTCACGTCACGGCTCACCGTGCCATTGAGGGTCCAGTGATAGACAGTGAAGTAGTTTTCCTCGATGAGGCGGGTGATGGAAAGACCTGCTTCCGTCCAGGTATGCTGTGCCGGTTTTGCGTCTTCATGTGGAACCATGGAGCAGGCGATTGAATCTTCAATATGAAGGTCCCGGGTGTTTCCGGCGTCATCGGTGCGGTCGTAGTCATAAAAGCGGTAGGTAATGTCGGAGCTTTGCTGAATCTCCAGAATCACGATGCCGCTGCCGATGGCATGAACGGTGCCGCTCGGAACATAGTAAAAATCGCCTTTGTTGACGGGAACTTCGCGGAAAAGGTCGTTCCACTGTCCTTTGTCCACCATGTCAGCCAGCTCCTCCCGGGTTTCGGCGTTATGACCGAGTATGAGCCTTGCATCAGGTTCGTGGTCAAGAATGTACCAGCATTCGGTTTTTCCGAATGCGTAGCCTTCATGTTTCTTGGCGTAAGTGTCGTCCGGGTGAACCTGAACGCTCAGGTCGTCCTGTGCATCAATGATTTTTACAAGAAGGGGGAATTCGTCCCCCGGCTCATTGTTAAAAAGTTCCCGGTGTCCGTTCCAGAGCTCACGTATTGTTTTTCCCTCGTAAGGGCCGTTTATGACGCGGTTCGTGCCGTTTTCGTGGCCGGAAATGCCCCAGCACTCTCCCGTTCGGCTGGAAGGTGTACTGTATCCGAAATCGTCGGCAAGTTTGCTGCCGCCCCAGATTTTTTCTTTCAATACGGGTTCGAAAAGCAGAATATCGTTCATCGTATGTTCCTCCTGATTGTCAGTTGTAAGTGAAATAGACACGCTTTCACAGGCGTGCTATACTGAAATTGTTAAAAATCAGTGTCTTGCTGAAAAGTTTGTGCAAACGATTGCACTCTCTTTCTCTTTCTTATCCATCTGAGAATAACTACAGCTATCATTGTATACGGTCACACGCTGCCAATCAACGGGTGCGCCCCGCAACGGGGTCTGCCCCCGCACAATTTTGTGTGAAATTATGTATTTAGCAGGAGGGACAGTTTATGTTATTAGAGGCTATTCTTCACCAGCCGAAGTCGCACTATGCGTATGCTTACGATCACGAAACGCTTCATATCCGCCTTCGTACGAAGAGAAATGATCTGGACAATGTGTATCTGATTCACGGGGACAAGTACCGTTTTACTCAGGAATTCATCGAGACAACGAAAATGACGAAGTTTGCCAGTGACACGTTGTTCGACTACTACGAGGCTGCCGTGAAACCGGAATTCCGCCGGTTTGCGTATGCATTCCGTCTCGAGAGCGGTAAAGAAACGCTCTACTATAATGAAGTGGGCTTTCAGGAGGAAGGCGCCCAGTCCCAGTCCGGGATCGGAATGCTCGAGTCTCCGTCCGGCATGTTTGAGTTTCCTTTCCTAAACCCGGCAGACGTAAACAAGCCTCCTGCATGGGTGAAGAATGCTGTATTTTATCAAATTTTCCCTGAGCGTTTTGCCAACGGTGACGCCTCTCTTAACCCTGAAGGGGTGGAAGATTGGACACCGGATGCGGTACCGACCCGTGACAATTTCTTCGGAGGCGACCTCCAGGGCGTAATCGACAACCTCGATTACCTCGTGGATCTCGGGATTACATGCATTTACTTCACACCTTTTTTCGAAGCGAAATCAAACCATAAATACGACACGATTGACTATTTGAAGGTCGATCCACAGTTTGGCGACAATGAAACGGCGAAGCGCCTGGTGAATGAAGCTCACAAGCGCGGCATTAAGATCATGCTTGACGCGGTATTTAACCACAGTGGTTTCTATTTTCCACCGTTCCAGGACGTGTTAAAAAACGGCCACCGGTCCCGCTTTGCGAAGTGGTTTTACCTTCGTGAGAATGAGGTTAAAACAGAGCCTCTTCCTAACTACGATACGTTCGGTTTTGTGGCATCCATGCCGAAGCTGAACACGGAGAACCCTGAAGTGAAGGCGTACCTTCTTGAAGTGGCGCGCTACTGGGTTGAGGATATCGGTGTAGACGGCTGGCGTCTTGATGTGGCGAACGAAATTGACCACCAGTTCTGGCGCGAATTCCGGAACGTAGTCAAAAAGGCCAATCCGGAAGCCTACATCCTCGGTGAAATCTGGCATAATTCCATGGCATGGCTTGAGGGAGACCAGTTTGACGCCGTTATGAACTACCCGGTCACAAACAGCATTCTTGAGTTTTTTGCGAAGAAAACGATTGACGCGGAGAACTTTATGGGACGTCTTGATGCGATGCAGGTCGCCTACCCGAAACAGGCGAATGAGGTTGCTTTCAACCTTCTCGACTCCCATGACACGCCCCGCCTGTTGACAATTGCTGATGGAGATAAAGATCTTATGAAGCTTGCGGCAACGTTCCAGCTTACCTACACCGGTGCGCCTTGTATTTATTACGGTGACGAGGTGGGTATGGACGGGGGCAATGATCCAGACTGCCGGAAGCCGATGGTGTGGGATGAAGACCGTCAGGATAAAGAACTGTTTGCCTTCTATAAGGATCTGATCGGGCTTCGCAAGGGGTACCGTGCGTTCCGTGACGGTTCATTCCGCTTCCTTTCGGCTGAAAAAGGCGAACAATTCGTTGCCTACGAGCGCACCGATGACCGAAACCGTTTTATTGTTGTGCTCAACGGGGATGACGAGGAAAAGACCGTCAAACTCTCCGGTCTCAGTAAAGGAACGTTCCGCCCGGTGTCTGACGGCAACGACGCTTATCCTGTCAAACGCGGCAAGCTTTCCGTAACCGTAGGCGGGAAAAAGTCTCTTATCCTAAAAGAACAATAAAATACCCCCAGTCCAGCAAACCGAAAGCCGCCGGAGGATCTCCCATTCCTCCAGCGGCTTTTACATTTCCCTGTTTGTGAACTAACCCACACAGGGTCAGACCCCACGTGAAGTATTGAGCATAAATATAAAGCCGGCAAGAGACTCCCGGGTCCTTGGAAAGAAATGCTCATAAACCATGATTCGTGAACCGTCTCCTCTCATTTGCAGCTTAAAAAACGAAAGAACCGCTTAAACCCTGACTTTCTGAGTTCCAGCGGTTTACGCTGAGTCTCCCAAACGCGCCCTCCCTCCCGACATCCCGGGATATCTTCCCCTGCATACCTAATGCCCTACATATTCGACTTTAATCGTAGTACCTCTCACACTCTCCTCGACTCTTTCATAATAATTACTAGGACTACCTATGTATTTTGACACTGTTCATAACCTCCCTGTCTACTACTTTATGCGTATAGGAACTCCCTCCCGTCCGACAATATCCCCCAAGTCTTTTGCCTTATTTCTTTACAAATTAACGTATTTAGTGGAAAAATCCTACAAATAAATTCACCTTTTCGTATTTCCTCAAACTTCTTTACTAGTTTTACAAATTTTCTGAATTCTTTAGCCTTATTTTGCTAAATTGCTAGTGATTTATTCCAAATTGTTCTATAAAATGCACATTAACAACACGAGGCTACTCAATAAGACAGTCCCGGTTAACAGAAAGGAGGATCAAGAGAGATAGAATGTCCCACAGATTTCACTGCAGGAAAAGTGATAGAACGTAAGGGCTGACAACACCTGCGTACGATTATCGGGGAATTGAAGACAGTGATGGCACAAAATCCGAAGGCTGCTTCCTCAAGGAAATTGGAAGCCGCCGAAGTCTTCTGTGCTCTAAAGTGAACAAAATAATGGAACATCCACCATTATCTGTTCACATGCTTCTTCAATGGTAATCGTTTTACACATTCAGCCAGGTTCAACAACATTCCGCTGTTATTCCTCCCATTTCAGCGTCTGTCGAACCCATCTATCGAATCAGGGCTTTCGTTGTTCCTGACAAAAGAACTACGGTAAGTCTCCTGTACTATGAAACCTGCCTCGTATCCATGGAAAAGAGAACCGGCAACCACTATAAACAGCCTCCCCCCTCTCACTCTAACAGGCTGTTAATTGGACAAGCTGAGTTTCTTCCAATGGCGCTGAGACCGGTTTCCAACTGCACCACCAGCACAACTTCCACAAACGGCATCTTAGAATCAATCTTATCTAAAAAACGCAAACATCATCCAAATATCAGCGGCGACCCGTACATATTTATTCAGGCAAGTGCGGACAAGCCACCCGTTCAAGCTCTTACAATCATTCACAAAATGTTCAGGGGTCTGTCCCCGCAACATTTTGTGCGGGGACAGACCCCCGACAATTTCCAAAATAAGAAGGAGTGATTGATTTGCCGAAGAAACGAACGATACGCCAGTGGATCATCTTTACGATGATATTCGCTTTAATGATTCCGATGTTACTGCCTCAGCATGCGAGTGCCCAGTCAGCGAGCGCCGGTGACGGAGCAGCCACATCTTACTTACAGGAAACAAATAAAGACGCTGCCGTTGAAATCAGCAGCGATGTAATAAAAGAATTCCAGGATGAGAGATTCGTCTCCTTCCTCGTTAAGATGAAAGATCAGGTCGACGCAGAACAAGTAGCAGCAGACGTAGCGAGCAATAAAATCCAAATCGCCAACACGTCTGACGTAACACTCGCTCAACGTACAGCGATTGTTTCCGAACTTCGCTCAACGCAAATGGAGTCCCAAAAGGAACTCAAAGCCTTCCTCGAAAAAGAGCAGGCAGCCGGTAACGTAGAAAGCTTCCAGTCTTTCTATATCGTTAACGGACTTGAGGTTACCGCTACAAAAGAAGTTCTTGAATCTTTGAAAGGATTTTCAGAGATTGCTGAAATCACACCAAACGAAACATTCCAGATCCTTAGTGCAGGCGGCCCTGACCTTAAAGCGGAAGGCGCCCCAGCATCCACTCCAGAAACACAAAACGAAAACGTGGAGTGGAACATCGAACAGATCGGTGCTCATGAAGTATGGGACATGGGAATCGACGGTCAGGGAATCGTCGTTGCCAACATGGACACCGGTGTTCAGTGGGATCACCCGGCACTGAAAGAACAGTACCGCGGATATGACTCAGCAACTGACTCCGTTGACCACACCTTCAACTTCTTTGACGCCGTTAACGGCCAGCAAGCTTCCTATGACGATCACGGTCACGGAACGCACGTAAACGGTACAACTCTTGGTGCTGAATCAAACGGCACAAACAAAATCGGTGTGGCACCTGGTGCCGAGTGGATCGCAGTTAAGATTCTTGCTGCTTCAGGCGGCGGTACACAGGCCAACATCCTTGCAGGTGGACAGTGGGTCCTGGCGCCAACTGACGCAGCCGGCAACCCTCACCCTGAAATGGCTCCGGACGTTGTTAACAACTCATGGGGCGGCGCTGGCGGAATGAACGAATGGTTCCGTCCGATGGTACAAAACTGGCAGGCAGCCGGAATCTTCCCGGTATTCGCATCCGGTAACACAGCAGGTCCTGGAACAGTAGGCGTTCCTGCAAACTATCCTGAATCCTACGCAGTAGGTGCCACTGATTCAAGCATGAACCTTGCCAGCTTCTCATCCCAGGGACCATCTCCATACGGTGAAATGAAGCCTGATGTGAGTGCTCCTGGTGTAAACATCCGTTCAGCAGTTCCAGGATCCAACTATGCAGGCGGCTGGAATGGTACATCCATGGCATCGCCACACGTAGCTGGATTAGTAGCTTTAATCAAACAGGTAAACTCTGATCTTTCCCATGACGACATTGCTGAGATTATCGAAGACACAGCAACACCACGCACGAACAGTCAGTACCCTGAAGCTCCGAACAACGGATTCGGACATGGGATTATCAACGCTTACGATGCAGTAGCCGGTATTCTTGACGGCCTAGGAAGCATTGCCGGTACAGTCCTTCAGGATGGTGAAGACACTGAAGCACCGACGTACCAGCACACAGCTCCTGCTGAAACATACGAAGGCCTGAACCTTCCACTTGAGATCCACGTTCAGGATAACGTAAGCATCACAGACGTTACGCTTTCTTTTGAAAAAGACGGCGAATGGCACGAGCTTGATGCATCACGCTCAAGCGGAAACTACCGCGACGCCACGTACACGGTATCCATCCCGGGCTCAGACATTGACGCACCGGCAGTAGAATACTTCTTTACGATCGACGATTTCGGCGGCAACACCGTTGAAACAGAAGTGTATGAAGTTGCTGTAAACGAAGCCATCTCCACAGGCTACTTCCAGGACTTCTCAAGCAACCCGATCGGCTGGATGAGCTTCGGCGAAAATGACAGCTGGGATTGGGGCGCACCGACTTCCGGACCGGGTGAAGCCTACACTGGCGACAACGTGTACGCGACGAACCTTGCCGGTGACTACGGCAACAACATGAACGCAACACTCATTATGCCTCCGGTACAAGTTCCTGATGAAGGCGACTTCTACCTCGAGTACAAAGAGTGGTTCAACTTTGAAAACAACTACGACTACGGCTACCTTGTTGTTTCCACAGACGGCATGGACACGTGGGACACCCTTCGCACCGTTACCAATCAATCCGGCGGCTGGGTTGACACATCCATCGACTTGAGCGAATACGCTGGTGAGCGCATCGTTGTCGGCTATAACGCCTACTCCGACTTCATCATCGTCCGCCCAGGCTGGTATATCGACCACGTTTCCCTTACAGATGAAGCAACAGGCACTGACGATTTCGGCGGCTCTATCGGCATCATCGACTCCGGCATCAGCTTCAGTCAGATGATGATGGCTCCAATGAACCAAGGCATCGGCAGTAGTAATGCACCAGGTCTGGCCAAAAAACAGACAGATCCTTCGCTGCACGTTGCTCCATCAGGCAAAGAAGCGAAGTTTACACCACCGGGACATCGCGACGGTAAGCCAGGCAAAGGCAAAGGTCGCGACGGCAATTCCGACAATGATGATCCTGTAGTAGAAGACACTAGCGGACTTCCATTGCATGCAACAGTATCTGTTCTTGAATCCGGACGTTCGGTTCAGACAAACCCGGCTGACGGAAGCTACAGCATGATGCACCCTGCCGGTGACTTCACGGTCCGCGCAGAAGCATACGGTTTCCACACAGCTCAGGAGAGCGTTGTTGTAGAAGCTGACGAAACCGCTGAAGTTCACTTCGTCCTGGACGAGCTGGACAGCGGTACTGTTTCCGGTACAGTAACAAACGCAGCAACTGACGAGCCAATTGAAGGCGCAACTCTTCTATTAAAAGAAGACCCACGCGTTTCACCTGCTCACACAGATGAAAACGGTGAATTCTTAATCGACGCTTACGAAGGAACGTACACGCTTCAAGTATTCGCTCCATCGTTCTACAGTGACGAAACAGAAGTGACAATCACTGGCGACGAAGTAACAACAGCTGACTTCAGCCTCACTCCGTTCATCGGTTTCCCGGGCGAAATCGGCTACGATGACGGTACAGCTGAAAACGCACGTGCATTCTTTGACGCAGGCAACGGCTGGGCTGTCCGAATGAGCCTTGAAGAAGGCCAGGACAGTGCCCTTATCACAGGCGGACTGTTCCGCTTCTGGGATACGGAATGGCCTGTACCAGGCGGAACTGAGTTCCAGGTTGCTGTCTATGACGCAACAGGATCAAACGGTGCTCCTGGAAACATGATCGCAGGACCGGTTAATGCTGAAGCGAACCGTGACGGTACGTGGACGCAGGTTGACCTGTCAAGCGAAGGTGTTGTTGTAGAAGGAGACTTCTACATGATGTACATCCAGACTCAGCCAAACCCTTACGCTCCAGGCCTTGGAACAGATGAAGACGGTCCATACGCCGAGCGCAGCTGGCAGTATGTCGGCGGATCCTTCAGCCAGTCTCCTGCAGCTGAAGGAAACTACATGATCCGTGCCCTTGTAAACTACGAGGTAACGGTTCCTGAAATCACGTCTCCAGAAGACGGATTGCACACGAACGAAGATAGTGTAACAGTTGAAGGTCAGGCGTCTCCTGGTGTAGACGTTCACGTTTCCAACAACGGTGAAGAAGTGGCTCACACGACTGCAGATGACAATGGTCATTTCGCAACTGACGTGTCCCTTACTGCCGGCGAAAACGTTCTGACTGCTGCAGCAAGCACAGAGAACGGCCGCACCGGTGAATCTGCTCCTGTCACTGTCATCCTTGATCAGGACTCTCCAGAGCTTGTTGTCACAAGCCCTGCTGACGGCGACCGCGTAAACACGGAAACGGTTCGTGTTCAAGGACAGGCAATTGACGAGAACCTTCGCCGCGTTAACGTCAACGGTCAGCGTGCTGACATTGACGAAGAAGGAAACTTTAACCACCGTCTCCTTCTTGATGAAGGTGCAAACGACATCCGCGTCGTTGCCATCGACCACGCGGGTAACCGTACAGTCGAGAACATGACCATTTACGCAAACTTCGGTGACTATGAAATTACGAATGTAACACCGGAAGAAGACATGAATCTGAACGCCGGTGAAACGGTTCTGATCAGCTTCAACGCTGAAGAAGGACTCGACGCATCATTCGTCATCCTCATGCCATTGACGAACCTGCCATCAGCTCAAAACGCAACTGAGCTGCCAATGCAGGAACAGTCTCCTGGCTACTACGTCGGTTATTACACAGCAACCTCTAACGTAGAAGCACCAGGCGCTGAAGTCGAAGTCATCGTACGCGACGACTACGGCAATGAAGAACGTGAAAGAGCAGCAGGTAAGCTTTACATTAACGTAGAGTAACCTCAAACTGAAGAAAAGGATGCCCGCCGGGTGGCGGGCATCCTTTTTTTGTGCGGGATTGGGAAAGTTTGGGGAGCAGATTTCCAATTCTTAATGTTGAGGGGGCAATTCTTAATATAGAGGGAACATATCTTAATGAAAAAGTTCAAAAAATGTTTTTCGCTGGTGTCTGGTGTTTGAAAAAGTTGCATTTGGAAATAAATTGGATCCGGATCTGGTTATCTTAACAAAAATCCTTCATATCTTAATAAAAATCCAGCATAACTTTACACAAAACCTTCATATCTTTACATTCGCCCGCAAAAAAACGTGCCGGATCGAATGTGATCCGGCACGCCCAACAACTACCCCTGCTCCCAAAGACGCTTCGTCGTTAAATAAGAAGCGAGCTCCTTGCTTTCCTCCCGGCGTTTTTTCCGGGCTTCGAGGCGGACGGGGGCTGTTTCGTGAAGCTTCTTCTCTTCGTCCGTTTCCGGGACAACCTTTGGAACCGGCACCTTCTTTTTGTTTTCGTCCAGGGCGACGAAGCTTAAAAAGGCGGTAGCGGCGATCCGGCGTTCACCGTCCAGTAAATGTTCTGCTACTACTTTCACAAAGACTTCCATTGAGCTCTTGCCAGTCCACGTCACGAATGACTCGAGACATACCGAATCGGACGGAACGATCGGTGTTAAAAAGTCCACGGAGTCGGTGCTCGCTGTCACCACAGGCATCCGCGCATGCCTGATCGCAGAGAGTGATGCCACGTCGTCAATGAAGCTCATCAATTTTCCACCAAATAAGGTGTCGTGATTGTTTGTATCGCTCGGGAACACGTGGGCGGTTTTGATTACCCGCGATTCCTTGCATGTTTTTGTGTCTGTCATTTGGATGACCCCTTTCGCGTCTACGTTTAATATGAAAAAGAATACCACGAACGATACGCGAAAAGCTATTTTATTCGTTTCACAACGGGTAAAAGTGCGGCGCCGATCACACCGGCATCGGTTCCGAGACCGGCTTTCTTCATATTAATATAGAACCTCATACTCGGATAAAGAAGAGGGGTGACTTTCTCTTTGAGAAGGGGCAGGACGGACGCCTGCTCCATGACCCCGCCGCCGAAAACGAGGACGGCCGGATTGAAGCTGTTCATCAGGTTGGCGACACCGATGGCAAGGTAGCCGATGGCTTCGTCGATGATTGCCTGAGCAACATCATCTCCATCAGAGGCACGTTCGAAAACGTCTTTCGCGCCCCCAGTCAAGCCGAGCCGCTCTGCTCCGAGACGGCCGATTGCCGTACCGGAAGCCAGTGCCTCAAGAGCTCCCGGGTTCAGGGTGCCGTGCTGATCCCCCCCGGGCTGAACAATCATGTTGCCGATTTCTCCCGCATTGCCCTGTGCTCCGATAAAAAGCAGGCCGTTCAGGACAATTCCGGCACCGATGCCGGTACTTACAGTTATGTAGATCACACTGTCTTCGTTTCGCCCCGCGCCGAACCGGGATTCAGCAAGGGCCGCAGCATTCGCATCGTTATCGAGGGTTACCTTCTTCCCTGTCCGTCCGCTTATGCGCTGTGCGATGGGCACATTTCTCCATCCGGGAAGGTTCGGCGGATCAAGGATCAAACCGTTGAACGGATCCAAAGGACCCGGTGCCCCAAGGCCGATTCCTTCAGCATGCTCATCGCCCTGTACACGCTCAATCATTCCGCAGACTTTGTTTAGGAAAAATTCAAATCCAAGCTCCGGCTCCGTCGCCGCCTTTTCATGAGCAAGAACCTCCCCTCCTTCGTTTACAAGGGCGACCCTCACACTCGTGCCGCCCAGATCAATTCCAATCGTCTTCTTCACAGCCACACCACCTCATCATTCATTCTCCTCCCCATTATACAATTTCCCACAAAATCGTGCGGGGTCTGACCCTGTGTTCAAGGGTGAACACAGGGTCAGACCCCGTACGGTCCTCGCACACCCCCTTTCCCACACCTTCCAAAGCTTCCATTAATAAAATTCACAATTTCGTAATATTTTCTTTACAATCTATTGTAAACGCTTTTATTTGTGCTATAATTTAGATAAATTCAAATCGGAATTAAGGGAAGAGAAGATGAGATCACCCTTAAGGACGACTGGTACGTTATCTTGCTACCAGTGTGTCCTTGGGTACCTGTCTTCTCTTTTTTTATTCCTTATGAAAACGCTAACATTTTAGCGAAATACTAAATGGATGGAGGTTTCTTTCTATGAAAAGAAACAGTTGGTTTTTACTCGTTCTTGTTCTCTCTTTTTCTCTAATTCTTGCAGCATGCGGCGGTGGCGATGATGCGGCAGGTGATGGCGAAGATGACATCGGCACAATCACGATCTACTCTCCTGAAACACCGGACATGACACGTGAAATGGCAGAAAAGTTTGAAGAATTACACGGTGGCACAGTAAACGTAAACTATGCAGGTACGAACGTTCTTGTTAACCAGATGATTGCAGAAATGGATAACCCTCAGGCAGACCTCTGGTATGGCGGGGGCGGTATCCTTCCTTTCGAGTCAGCTATTGAGCACGGATTTATCGAGTCCTACACTCCTGAACTTGCAGCGGACTGGGACGTTATTGAAGACGACATTAAAGTGCGTCACGAAGACTGGAAATGGGTTGGCGTTGAAGTATTTGCCCTCGGCCTTATTTACAACACTGACCTTGTAGACGAAGATGAGCTTCCACAAACGTGGGACGAGCTATTGGACCCTCGCTGGGAAGATGAGCTTCAAATGCCAAACCCGGCAGCGTCAGGAACGGCAACACTGTTTATCATCAGCCAGCTTCAGGACAAAGGTGAAGAAGAAGGCTGGGAGTATTTAGATCAACTTGTCGGCCAGATGAACTCCATGCCTGACTCCGGCGGTGCTCCTGCACAGGCGGCAGCTTCCGGTGAAGCATCAATGGGAATCGGCTTTGACTTCATGGCTTATCAAATGGCAGAGCGCGGTGAGTCTGTAGGCTTCCACGTACCGGACAACACACCAATCCTTGTTAACCCGGTTTCAGTAATCAAAGACGGACCGAACCCAGAAGGCGCACAGAAGTTTGTTGATTTCATGCTTTCTGAAGAAGGACAGCAGATTAAAGCTGACTGGTACCACATCCCGATGGACCCTAATGTAGAACCAAAATCCGAGCTTACTCTTGACTCTCTTCAGGATAAAGCACAGGACCTTGATATTGACTGGGTTGTAGATAACTACGACGACATTCGTCAGCAATGGCGCGACCGTTACCAATAAAAAAATTATCTGGCTATAACAGTAGGAGGCTATATTCATGGGTTCAGTAAAAGTAAATCAGCTTATCAAAAAATATAAAGACGTAACAGCACTGAAAAGCGTGAACCTGGACATCAAAGAGGGCGAATTTTTCGCCCTTCTTGGTCCATCCGGTTGCGGAAAAACAACGACGATGCGCTGTGTAGCCGGCTTTGAATCCCCAACTTCCGGTGAAATTACGATCGGTGACAGAGTGGTCAACAACGTCCCTGCCAATAAACGAAATTGCGGAATGGTGTTCCAGAGCTACGCCCTTTTCCCACACTATAACGTGTTTGAAAACGTAGCGTACAGCCTGACCGTCCGTGAAGTTTACTCCGGTTCACCGGGACGAAGAGTGAAAAGCCTTGCCCGCCTCATGAGCAAGCGCTTTGGAGCTCCGTCAAAAGAAATCCAGACAAAAGTAAACGCAGCACTTGATTACGTGGAAATGGGCCATCTGGCCGACCGGGGCGTAAATGAACTTTCCGGCGGACAGCAGCAGCGTGTTGCTTTAGCCCGTGCCCTCGTTATGGAGCCTGCCGTTCTTCTGATGGACGAACCCCTTTCCAACCTGGATAAAAAACTGCGGAATACGATGCGGACGACAATCCGGAAAATTCAGCAGGATGTTGGTATTACAACGCTCTTCGTAACCCACGACCAGGAAGAAGCCATGAGTATGGCTGACCGTATCGCCGTTATGAAGGACGGGGAAATCGTCCAGCAGGCAACACCGACTGAACTTTACGGTCATCCAAAAACATCCTTCGTCGCTGACTTCGTAGGATCTTCTAACATCTATCAGGGCGATGTCGTAGACAAGCACGCTGACGGAGTTACTGTAAAGGTCGGAGGTCAAACCATCAAGTCCTCCTACAAACCGGATAAAAAAGAAGTGCAGGCCCTTATCCGACCTGAAGGAATTGAACTTTACAAAAGTGATCAGGTACCTGCAGGAGCTCAGAACATTCTGGACGGCACGGTGGAAATGTTTACGTACCTCGGACCGAACATCCGCTACGACGTGAAGGTGGGAGAATTTGAGTTTATGGTCGAACAGCCTTACTACCAGGGTGTTCCGCTGTTGACAGAAGGGGATAAAGTAAAACTTACGATTGAACCGGAACGGGTGTTGCTGATATGAGCAACGGCACACCAACCCAGGTTCAGACCCAGCCGCCAAAACGTCCGAATAAAAAAACAAAAAACAGCCGCTTCTCAAAGTTTGACAGCCTGACCATTATGAAATTATTCATTGGAGCGTTCTTCTTTCTTTTCCTACTCTTACCGCTCCTGTCCGTTCTGATCGTCAGTTTTACCGGCCAGCCGGTCAATATTCTCGGTTCCTTAACCAACCCGGATATTTTATCGGCCAACCTGGAACGCCTTTCAAACGCTTCACTTGAGCATTGGGGAAGCCTGTTTGGCGGAGGCGTGTACTTCTCAGCACTCAGAAACAGTCTTGCCCTTTCTTTAGGCGTATCTTTACTTGTTATCATCATGTGTCTGCCGATCGCCTATGGTTTTGCAAGAACAACGATGCCGTTTAAAAAGACTTTTGCCGCTCTTTGTACAATGCCGATCATTGTACCAACGTTTATCTCAGCTGCCGGCTTTATCATTATGTTTGGCCGTACAGGGTGGGTAACGACGATCTACCAGTCTCTCGGTGGAGACGGCACGCTCATCAGCGCCTACTCCATGACCGCGATCGTCATGATTCAGACATTCTTCTTTTTCCCATTTGCTTTATGGCCTATGGTTGCAGCATTTAAAATCAGCGACATCTCCCTTGAAGAAGCGTCACAGAACATGGGAGCAAAAAACTGGATGACGATGATTTTCATTACGTTCCCCCTTGCGATTCCGGGGATTATCTCCAGTGCCCTGCTGATCTTTACGGTCAGTTTCTCGGACTTCGGTACACCGATCATCCTTGCACCGGACGGACTCAACCTGATCGTTGTAGAAGCGTACCGTGAAATTTCAGGTTTCTTTAACTGGGCCGGTGCCTCTATTCTTACTGTGGTCATGGTCGTTGTGGCAGCCCTGTTCTTTTGGCTCCAGCGCCTTGTGACAAAAGGAAAAGACTACGGCACCCTTTCCGGTAAACCAAAAGGGACGAAGCTTAACGACAACAAAATCGTAACAACTTCCCTTGCGATCTACACAGGTCTTGTCGTGTTGATCCCTGTACTCACAGTGTTATCCGTTGTGATGCAGTCCTTTGCAACAACGTGGGGCGCAGACCTGCTTCCGCGTGGCTTTACCCTTGATCACTATCAGACGATCTTTACCCGCTCAGGTGACAACATTCTGAACAGTATCATCCTGGCAGGAGGCGCACTGGTGATCAGTGTAATCATTGCCACTTTCGTTTCCTACTTTGTTGTACGGGAAAACGCAACCAAGCTCGACTTTATTTCATCCGTTCCTTTGATCGTACCTGGTATCGCACTCGGTATCGCGTACATCCAAATGTTTAATACAGCACCGCTACAGCTTACAGGAACAGCGTTCTTGCTCATTGTGGCCTACGCGATCCGCCGTATGCCTTACATGATCCGCTCTACAATGGGTACGATGATGGCCATTAAGAGTGATATTGAAGAAGCCGCGGTCAACCTGGGGGCATCCAAGCTTCTGGCGATCATCACCGTTGTCGGACCGCTTATGCTGCCGGGAATCGCCGCAGGATCCATTCTCGTATTCGTAACCGTTATTAAAGAAACGAGTATCACGATCCTCATGGCACCATCCAACTGGGCACCGATGTCTCTCGTCGTGTTCCAGAACCTCCTCCGTGGTGAAGTGTACACCGCTTCTGCAATGGCCGTTCTGATTATCGGGATCGTCCTGATCCTCCAGGCTCTTGCGAACAAAATTACGAAGAATTCTCTTTATTAATCTATTAACCCTGAGCCTGCTATGAAGAACCTCTCATAGCAGGCTTTTTTCAAGAACAGCTGAAGACGCCCCCGCTGGCCCTATCATTTTAAAGGAGATGAAATCCATGCAAAAAGGCTTTATTTTTGATTTAGACGGCACCGTTTATCTGGGAGACGAGATTATTGAAGGCGTTCCGGAGGCGATTAATGCCCTTCGTGAAAAAGGACATAAGATTCTCTTTCTATCAAACAAATCCATCGCTTCACGGGAAGATTACCTTCACAAACTTCAAAAGATGGGGATTGACTTGACGATTGATAACATCATCAATTCCAACGTGGCAGCCGCCCACTACATAAAAGAACACGCTGCCCCGTACGAATCGGCGTGGGTCATCGGCGAACGTCCCCTTCTGGACGAACTTGAAAAAGCAGGCGTTCCCGTCACTAATGAACCGCTGGACGCTTCGTACGTGGTTCTCGGGTGGGACCGGGATTTCAATTACGCAAAGCTCAATATGGCTTTTCAGGCATGGCGTAACGGAGCGACCGTCGTAGCCACCAACCCTGACCGCACGTGCCCGATGGAAAACAACAGTGAAATTCCCGATTGCGGTGCGATTATCGGCGCATTTGAAGGCGCTGCAGGACAGCCGGTGGATGTGATTGCGGGAAAGCCCTCTTCCACAGTCACAGACATTGCCCTTCAAACCCTTCAGCTTAAACCGGAGGACTGCTACATTATCGGTGACCGCCTGGAAACGGACATTAAAATGGGGCTTGATAATAACATGAAAACCGTCCTTGTATTTTCAGGGATCACGAGCCTTGATATGTGGAAAAATTCCAAATATCAACCGGATTATACGTTGACAAGCGTCAAGGAAATCCATACGATAGTAACATAGACCAACAAGAAAGCGTTTTATTACACAAAAATGAGGGATCAGCCACTATGGACAACAAAGGACCACAAATACCCATCATCACCGATTTGATCGAATCGCAGGTTGTCGCAGCGGTCAACAGTCCGGAGAAGCTGGAACAGGCCATCAACAGCAACTGCAATGTCGCTTTTCTCATGACCGGTGATATTTTAAGCGTCCCGGCAAGCGTCAAAAAACTGCACGACAACGGGATGAAAGTGTTTGTCCATCTGGACTTCGTCGATGGTATTGCCAACGACCGGAGCGGCATCAAATTTATCGCTGAAAAGGTCCGGCCCGAAGGCATTATCACAACGAAAAACCACCTCATTAAGTTTGCCAAAAAAGAAGGCCTCATTACAATTCAGCGCCTTTTCTTCATTGATAAGAGCGCCATCAAAAAAGGCATCCAGATGATTGAATCCTCCAATCCCGATGCCGTTGAGATCCTCCCGGGCGTAATTCCTCGGGTCATTACCCGCCTGACCGACGTCACCCCCCTTCCGATTATTGTAGGAGGACTCATTGAAAACGAACAGGAAATCAGCGAGGCCCTTGAAGCCGGCGCACTCGCAGCCTCATGCGGGAGCCCAAGGCTGTGGCATACAGATTTATAAAAATGAAAGCACCTGCCGAGATGCCGGCGGGTGCTTTTTTGGGGTTGTGTTAAACGTATCCATATAGAGCCCTCTGCCCTACCTGCAGCATGCTTATTGGGGCTTTGTGTTAAGTTATTACGGATTTGTATGAAGTTATGCGGAATTTACATTAAGATTTGCCGGATGAATGTTAAGATAACCAGATCCACATCCATTTTTCTTCCAGATACCTTCAGAAAGTAACTTCCTTTTGAAAATCTTCCATTGCAGACGAACCACTCCAATTAATTTCGCCCCCTATGCTCACTACTGATCAAACTTTCATTATTTTCTGAATATAATATAATAGTAGAAACAACCTAGGAGGTGATCCCGTGACATTTGGTATTTTCTTCGGCCTCATCCTTGTTCCACTGGCCATTCTTACACTCGGCGGCGTATGCTACGCTGTCACCGCCAGGCAGGACCAGCAAAACTAGCAAACACACTATAACTCCAGGAGGACAATACTATGGACATCACCGCACATCCGTTAACTGTAACCGTACTAATTCTATACTTACTTTTACTCATCGTGATCGGCGTCATGAGCTCACGTAAAAGCTCCGGCGGACTAACCGACTTCTTCCTCGCCGGCCGAAACCTGAGCAAATGGACAGTGGCACTCTCCGCCGTAAGCTCCGGCCGCAGCGCCTGGCTCGTACTCGGGGTTACCGGAACCGCCTATCTCACCGGCCTGAACGCCGTCTGGGCCGTCGCAGGATACATCACCGTTGAAGTATTCATGTTCTTCTTCGTCGCCCGCCGCTTCCGGACATTCAGCGAAAAAACCGACAGCATCACCATCCCCGACATCCTTGAAAACCGCCTTGGGGATAAAACAAAAATAATCCGTCTCGTAAGTTCATTGATCATTCTCTTCTTTATGGTTGCCTACGTTGGAAGCCAGCTCGTAGCCGGGGGAACAGCCTTCTCAGGAAGCCTCGGCATCTCCAGCACGCAGGGTCTCTGGCTCACAGCGGCTATTATCTTCCTTTATACGATTCTCGGCGGATTCCACGCCGTCAGTAAAACCGACGTCCTTCAAATCGGCTTTATGTTTTTCTCTCTGATTATTTTACCGATCGTTGCCATCTTCCAGCTCGGCGGATTCGGACCAGTGCTTGAGGCGATGCAGGCTGAAGGAGGCGGCTTTACAAGTCCGTTCGCCTTTGCCTTCGGTGCCGTCATCGGCCTTATCGGTATCGGCTTTGGAAGCCCCGGTAACCCTCACATCATCGTCCGCTACATGAGTCTGAAAAACGTCAGGGAAATGCGTCAGGCTGCCCTTATCGCCACGTTCTGGAACGTGATTATGGGCTGGGGCGCCATCATGGTCGGACTTATCGGCCGCGTTTACTTCCCGAGTGTGGACATGCTCCCAGGTGAAAACAACGAGCAGATTTTCACGTCACTCGGGGCTGAAGTACTCAATCCGTTCTTTGCCGGCATCCTTCTCGTTGCCGTTCTCGCCGCAATCATGAGCAGTGCCGACAGTCAGCTTCTTGTGGGGGCAAGCGCTGTGGTCCGTGACATTTACGACCGCATTTTCGCAAAAGGAAAAGAAATTTCCCAGCGAAAGCTGATCACCTACAGCCGTCTCGTAATCATGGTACTGATGGGACTCTCCATCTGGCTTGCGTCAACCGCAACCGACTTTGTGTTTTGGATGGTCCTGTTCGCCTTCGGAGGACTGGGCGCATGCTTCGGTCCGGCCCTGATTTTAACCTTCTATTGGAAAGGATTATCAAAAGCCGGCGTCCTGACAGGCATGATCACCGGTCTGTTCACTGTTATCATGGTTGCCCAGCAGCCGCAATGGACATACGCCATCATCGACGTCCAGGCCTTCCTGGAACAGTACTTCTTCGGCATCACCTATGAAGCCGTTCCCGGATTCCTCGTGGCCACTTTCTTCACCGTAGTGGTAAGCTTATTTACGAAAAAACCGGAAAACGCCGATCAGATGGTCGACGACATGAAAAAAGCAGGATAAACAGATGACCCCCGGCAGGAGGAACGCGGCTCCTATCGGGGGTGCTTTTTTAATGAATCGCTTTTTAATGAGGCTTTTTGTAAAGTTATGACGGATTCGGATAAATGTATGACGGATTTATATTAAGATTTGACGGATGAATATTAAGATAACCAGATCCGCATATAATTTCCTTCCAAACACACTCTCACAGACAACATTTCTTAAAATTATGAGAGCATCGCCTCATTCCAAGTCCTAAATAAAACAAAAAGAACCCTCATTCTCCCGAGGATTCCCACTCACCCTTCTTCTTTTCAACAATCACACGCCAAGACTGATACCGGCGCACCAGTACCTCATGCAAAAACCGCATCCGCCCGCCTGTATCCTCATCGTCCGCAAACCGCTTTTCAACTTCCACCGCCTGCAGCACAGCACCATGAAATTTACCCAGCACCTGCATCGCCTCAGCGTCATCACCAAAAATAGACACAACGGTCATATTTTCGGGATGATACGGAAGCATCCCCTTCATCACATCACGGAGGAGCCTGTCCCCAATATCAACGTCGCCTTTAATGTAGCACTCGCTTACATATGCGTACACATCTTCAAGCTCGCGCAAAAGCTCCACGTAACTTTCCAGAAACCGCGACTGGGCAGCTGTTACTTTTCCGGACATCAACCATCACCCTAACTCAGACTGCTAGTTTTTCCGATCAATAAACGCCCCGTCAACCGGTCCGCTCTCCCCGTAAGGATTCTCGTACCGGCGTCCGGTCGTCTTTTTCCGCTTCAACTCGTTCATGTCCATCTTAATATGACGAAGCTCCTCTTGCAACCGCTCCTCAATGAGACTGTTCATATCAACCGCTTCCTTCAGCACCGCCCGCTCCTCATCGGAGTAGTCCTCAAGCCCGGCCAGCACTTCGCCCCGCTCCTCCAGCATATCTGTGAGACGCTCAATAAACGCCCCACGCTCATCAGGTTCAGGTCGTTCCTTTGCATAGTCATGAAGGGATTTCGTGATGGTATACAATTCCTGTACCCGTGTCATTACCCTTGAACTCCCGCACCGTGACGACGCTGACGGTCAATCTTGATCACCTGTTTCCATGTCTCATGAAAATCAACGACAAACCGCTCCGCTTCCTTAAGCGCCTTCACATCATTTTTCGTGTTCGCGTCCGTCAGACGTGACAAAATAAAATCATACATCTGCATCATATTCCGCGCTGTATCCGTTTCCACCCGAAGCGTCACCATAAGCTCACGGATAATATTCTGCGCCTTGATCAGATTTTCGTTCTTCAGTTCCATGTTTCCCTCTTCCAGCGCCTTCTCCCCGCGCCGGATAAACTTCACACACCCCTCATAGAGCATTAACGTCAGCTCTCCCGGAGTCTTTGTCTGCATATTCTGCTGTTTATAATTCGCATAAGGATTTCTTACTGCCATCCCAATCGTCCACCTTTCTCAAATTCCTACATCATGCCCCCGCCTAGGAGGGAAAACATCTGATCCGCCTGGGCATTCGCCTTGGCCATTGCCCGTTCAAGAGCCGTAAACTCATTCCAGTACCGCTGTTCAACCTGCTGAAGCCGTCGCTCAAAATTCGAAATCCGGTCATCCATATTCATCATCTCGCGCCCGAGAGTGAACTGATGCATTGTGCGCCCTTCACGCCCGGCACGCTGGGTCACACGGTCAATTGCCGTATCGAGACTTCCCCGAAGGCGCCTTAAAACGCCATCTTCTGCCTGAGTTTCGCCGCTTCCCATAAACAGCTGATAAAGCCCCTCAGGATCAGATTCAATCGCCGCACGGAGCCGATCCTCACCGTTAAGCCGCTGCCCGTCCGGCATCGTCCGGCTGTTCGTATCCAGAACAATCTTCCCGCCGTCCATATAATCAGACGAACTCACAAGGCCGATCGACGCCAGGTCCTTAAACATCCCCGCCGCCTCATTTTGCACACTCGAGTATAAACTCATCCGCATGCCACTGAGAGCAGAGCTGAGAGCCGGATCACGCCTTAAAAGACCACTCATGGCCTTCTCTTCCCACATCTCCACCTCACGCTCGCTCATGGCACGGCGCTCCTCATCACTGAGAGGGTGATAATCCCGGAACCGCTCCTCCCGCAGAGACCCATTGATCGTATCCACAAGCTCATTGTATTCCTCAACGAAGGACATGATCTTTTCCATTATCTTATCCGTATCTGTCTGAGCCGTAATCGTCACCCGCTCATTCCCAACCGTCTCTCCCGTCAACTGATAGTTGATTCCGTTGATCGTGAAGTTGTTCGTTGTACGCTCGGTGGCATGACCGTTCAGGCTGAAACGGGAATTCTGTCCCTCCTGCCCGGCACCGGTCTCAAGCTGAGGGGGATCCTCAGTTCCGAACCCAAAACCGAACGCCTCCAACAGGGCACGGCCATTCGCAGACGTCGAAGGATCTCCATCCTCACCCTCAGCTGCCAGGCGGATCGCACTGCCGCTTCCGCTCTCGGTCATGGTCATAATCATCTGGGGAACCGCGCCTGCCGCCGCGCTCTGATCAAGATATGCATTCACCCCAAGATCCGACCGGTTCATTTTCGTTAACACCTGTGCGACCGTATCATTATCATTAACGTGAAACGAAACGGTTTCAAACTCTCCTCCCGGACGCTTCACATCAAGGGAAATCGTTGCCCGTCCGTCAACAAACTCAAGCCCTTCCCCGTCTCCCCACCAGTCTTTAACACGTTGATCCAAGACGTTTTCGTTTACGCCGGGATCATCCGCCCCTGTCGGGGTAATCCACGACGTGGCAGTGGCCAGCTGCTGGACCTGAAGCTGCACACTCGTATTAGGGGCATTTCCTACTGCCGTAGCTGTGGCCACACCTGTGTTTGAGCTGGAGACTGCTTTTTGTAAAAATGTACTCTGAAGCCCGAGACCCGTTGCCCGAAACGAATCACGAAGCTTTGTCATCTGCAGGTTCACGTCCCGGTAGGCATTCTGTTTCCATTCAAGAACCTGCCTGTCCTGCTGCATTTTATCCAAAGGAATCCGCTCAGCCTTCATCAGATCGTCGACAATCTGATGCGTATCAAGACCCGACGCCAACCCGCCAAATCGAAGCATCTCACTCATCGTCCCACACTCCCGTTCCTATTCTCTATCTCTTTTATCGGTGCGAGATAGAGATTTGTGAAGCCATTGATGAAACAAAAAAGAACCCGATTTCTCGAGCTCTGTCTTTAGTCAAATCTTTTCATCAATAATAATCCCGGCAAACTCCAGCATCGACGAAATCATGTCCAGAAACTCCTCAGGCGGAATCTCTTTAACTACTTCCTGTGTATTCCGATCTACAATTTTTACAAACATCCGGTCTAGTCCTTCGTGGAGCTGAAACTGGACACTTGTATTCTGTAAGTCTGACAGCTTGTTTACAGTATCCAGCTTTTCCGACAGCTCGTCCTTTGACCAGTTTTTTTTCTTTTCAACTGCTCTCTCTGACTCTGTCGTCCATCCCTGACGATTATTCTCGGCCCGATCTCCTTGAACCTTTGCAAAAAGGTCATTAACTGTCATCGAACCAACCGGCTTCACATCCATGTGAACCCCTCCCCGTATGTAATTGTATGCTTACACTTTATATATCGGGGTTCGGATCGATTTCTTTAGAAATTAGTGATAAATCAGTGAACGAGTACGTGGAGCTGCTTTTCAAGAGCAATCACTTCCGCCTTAAGCTTTTCCATTCTCTCTTGGAGCTCTCTTCTTTCATAATCAAAAATGAAAGATTCGGAACAAGTCTCCGCAATCGCTTTCATTTCATAGAGCCGGGACTCCATTTGAGCATAAATCTCGTCTTGCGTTTCAACCCAATCAAGCTGGTCTCTAAGAAATGCCTTCGTTTCTTTTATTTTCATAGATTGCCCCCTTCTAAATAGCTACCTCCCCATGCTGGTCACGCGTTCTTAATTCGAAAGTCTTAAAGTAGTCATTAATAAACAACAGGGGAAGCGATGGGACGGACCTGGTGCTTCCAATTCGTTTGTCTACTTGTAAAAGTGAACTGATAATCTTAATGGAATAGTAGAGAGGATTGAAAATAGGTTACAGTAATGATAAATGCCAACTCACAGAGCCATGAGCCATGCACCTTGTTAGTTTTTATTATTTGGAAGCAACAGGTCCGTCCCAGCGCTTCCTTAATACACTATTTTGAGATTTTATGTTACCTATGAATTCAGTGCATTTTCCCCGTACCATTACATACTACACATTTCTTTTTAGCAGCAGAGTTTCTGCTAGTTACATATTTAAATGCATCATAATAAGAAAATTGCCCACCATCAAATAGCTTATCAATCTGTTCGTCTACTCTTTTATACTTCAAATAATTAGTATCAAGAATATACCCATCAAAGCACTTACTACACTTATCAGAACTCAATTTGTTTACCTCCTAATAACCTTGTTAACCTTTTATATAAAAAGAGACCCCAGCCTAAGCTAGAGCCTCTCTTAAGTTGAATAATAAAATTATCCAAGTAATTGTAATACAGATTGTGGTTGTTGATTAGCTTGTGCAAGCATAGATTGTGAAGCTTGAGAAAGGATGTTAGAACGAGTCATTTCCATCATTTCAGCAGCCATATCAACGTCACGGATACGAGATTCTGCAGCTTGTAAGTTCTCAGCAGATGTACCTAAGTTGTTGATTGTGTGCTCTAAACGGTTTTGAACCGCACCAAGTTTAGAACGCTCAGCAGATACAGATTCGATTGCATCATTGATAGTTGTAATTGCAGCATCGGCAGCAGCTTGAGAAGAGATATCTATACCTTTATTTGCATCAAAAGTCGCTGCTGCGATAGGTTCACTAGCAAGAGATTCTGCATCAGCTGTTAAATCTTCCTCAGGGTCAGTTGCTACAGCTGATAAACCACTAACACTATTCAAGGCATCTAAAACATCTTGTTTAGTTGCAGAAATATCACCGGTTGTAGTAGCGGTTCCAGCCTCTTGAGCAAGCGTAATAGTAACAGAACCATCATCATTTAGAGTTGCTGTTGTTTCACTTACTGCATCGTTGTCATTATCAGTTGCTGCTACTACTTCTATGTTTACTGCTTCACCTGTTAAGTTCGTGACAGTAAAATCTCCAAAACTAGTTGCGTTTGCATCTTCAACTCCAACAACACCCAAAGCTTCTGCTCTCATATCATCAATAGAAAGAGATAGATTTTGGCCTCCATTTGCTCCGATGTGGAACTTATTATCTAAAGTACCATCTAAAAGATTCTGAGTATTAAATTCCGTATTGTTACCAATACGGCTAATCTCTTGTGAAAGTTGGTCAACTTCTTTTTGAAGTTCAGCGCGATCCTCATCAGTGTTTGTGTCGTTCGCTGATTGTACTGCTAACTCTCTCATTCGTTGAAGAATGTCGTGAGTTTCATTCAGCGCGCCTTCTGCAGTTTGAATCATAGAAATTCCATCTTGAGAATTACGAGTAGCTTGATCTAAACCATTAATTTGAGCACGCATTTTCTCAGAGATCGCTAGACCAGCTGCGTCATCTCCAGCACGATTAATACGAAGTCCTGAAGAAAGCTTCTCCATAGCGCTTTGATTCGCCTGCTGGTTAATCCCCATCTGACGGTGAGTGTTTAACGCTGAAATGTTGTTGTTGATAATCATAATAAAATTCCTCCTTGAGTTTTGGCTTCCGGTCACGTCCTTGTGAGTGGAAGTTTCGTTTGGTTGTTCACGAAGGAGAACGTCTGCAGCCGTCCTCTTTGTGAACTTGACACTTCTTATATCGGTCGAAGGTCCTCGGTGTTTAATTGTTTTTTGACATTTTTTTAAAATAAATTCGAAGATAAATAAATTGTGTAAATATTGTTTATTTTTGTAAAATTTATGTTGATTTGTAATTATTTATGTCATATTATGGATGTATGGTATATATTACCTACAACTTAATATAGGGAGATGATCCTGATGAGAGAAGTATATGCAGAAGAATACGAAGTAGGGTATCAGACGTTAGCGCTGTTACCACATGCAGACATGATCTATCAAGCAAAAGCCGTAGAATTGGATCGGACAGTTTATGTTGCCCAGCCTTGTATCAAGATTATTGAGTATGCCTGTTTAAGCGGAGGTTCATCATTTAACGGAAGAAGAGATGCTGTGTTGTTTCATACGGGGTTTCAGAAGAGGGTGCCTGTTCCTTTATCTGTTTCTCACCGCATTTGTGCCTTCCCAACACAGTCTCCTCACATCCATGAGTGTGCCTGGATATTTTCACAGCACCTGAAGAAAGTATCTGAAATAGAAGAAAAGGATTCGCCGCCAAAGCAAAAAAAGAAGCCCCACTCGAGGGTTCACTTTTCCACGGGGAAGCACCTGGATTTAAATGTGTCCAAGCATGTGCTGGACAAGCAAATGACAAGAGCGTCCCACTGCATGTCACTGTTTGCGAAACTGTAAAATTACAATTGTCACTAATAAAAAATAAAAAGGAGGGCGTAATCGGCCTCCTCAAATCCACATATCTATTAACGTTCACTATAGTGAACGTTTTTTCTTTAAAAAAAGGTTAGCGGTATGCGTCGACCCATCCGTTTCGAATGGATTTGACGAGGGCATCTGTGCGGTCATTGGCATTCATCTTTTTAAGCAGATGACTGATAATCGTGCTGATCGTTGAAGGCGCCAGGTAAAGTGACTGGGCAATCTGCAGATTATTGTTTCCTTCCAGCAGGAGCTGAAGAACATTCTGTTCGTTTTCAGATAGAATCTCCTGTACAATTTCTTTTTGAAGAATCAGCTTCTTAATCGGCTGTTCTCTTAATTTGATGCGTTCGATCTCAAGTATCAGCACTGAATGATAGGCCGGCTCCAAGAACAGTGCCTGTTCTTTCATATGCCTGAACACAAAAGTAGCGTTTTCTTTAAAATAGCGCAGTGACATAAAACCCTGGATATTGTTATTTATGTACGGAAACAGAGAAGCCGGGTTGTCTTCCACGCTTGCTACAATAATATTTGTATGAGCTTCTGATTCAATAAGTGCATGAAGTCTGCGTACGGTGGAGCGGTCATGGCTATGGGCGAGCACCACAATAAAATCGTAATGATTATCTATTCTAGGCAATGCTGAAAGGTGATCAAACTGACAGTCTGCATACTCATACGATAACTCTTCCATATCACTTGCGGTTAAATGTTGGTTTTGATCCAAAAACAGAACATTTGCTGTGATAGTTGGAGTGTTCGTCATTGTAATCATCATTTAGATCTCCTTTCTGTTACTTTATACCAATAGCTTATCAGTTATTTCGAAAATCCAACAAGATTCGATTGTCGTTTTTTGTTTGTGACTCTCATAGGTATTTTCTTGTTTTTTGGGGGTGTTTTATGATTTTTCACAATTAAACTAGTAATTTGTAAATTTACTCACACCTCAAATAGACCAAAAGAACTATTCACCGCCATTCCTCTGCCGTATCGTGAGTCTTAAGTCACTTCGATTTTAAACCGTGACCCTGAACCTAAGACTTATTAACCGAGTCGGATAATTTTTTCAACATTTCGACAGTGGTGAGTGCAGCGGCCTGGTTTTCGTTCTGTATGGCGTCGTAAATTTCCTTACGGTGAATATCGATATGGCGGGGGGCTTCGATCCCGAGCTTTACCTGATCCCCGTCAACAGCAATAATTTTCACTTCAATGTCGTCACTGACCTTGATTGACTCATTCAGCTTTCTTGAGAGGACCAGCATCGTTACCGGGCCTCCCTGTGTGCAGAGGTCTCTGTAAGAAACCGGTGCCGGGTATGGTACTTACCGTCCTGCAAAAGAACTTGTTTTCCTCTTTTTTCACGGTTGTTAATCACAATCGGTCCGCTTAAGTTGACCGTCGTCTCCTCAAAGGGATCCTTGACCGTAAGCACACCGAATATGGATACCTCTTCTTCATTCTTAATTTCCAGCTGCTCAATCGTACTGTCCGTTAATTCAACACGGTAATCAGAGAAAAATGGAAAAGGGTCTGCCATAACAAAGGCAAGTTCTGAGGTAGTTACGGATTGGAGAATGTAAAACGGGCTCGGTTCTGCGCTGAAAGGAAGCATTACAAATGAGCGCTCCTCTTCAAAGCTTGGAATCCCGTGGGGAAAATGAATAACCTGACTGTCATCCACTTCCACATCTCCTGAATATTTTGTTTTCAGCTGCAAGAAGATCACTCCAAAATTTAAGCATATGTCTATTTTAGAAAAAGTTACCTCAAAAGCCAATAGTAAATTACGAATTATTACGAAAATCTTACAAAATTCTATATTTTTTTGTAAAACAATAGCTAAACATGTCGATTAATTAAAGAAGGGACGACATCCATCGTGATAGATGGATTCTTTTTCATATACACATTAACCTCCCAGGGAGGAGCCGAAAGTTCGGGTTTTTGAATATGAAAGCGGATGGACGGATCCGGCCAGGCACTGTCCACTTTGATTTCAGAAGGCTGATAGGTGAACCGGACCCGGGACATGTTTTTTGGCATGTACCCAAGATTAATTTCTTTCGCCGGAGGATCACTGTGGTTTTTCGCCACCCGGGGGAGCATATTCACACCGTTTTCAATCGCTTTCAGCTGCTCCCCCTCCTGCGCCTTTTTGGCCGCGTACTGAAGAGCACGCTGTTTTCCGCCCGCTGACCATTCCGATGCCATCCGGAGTGGGCTTTTCAGGTTCGCATCGGCAAAGGCTTCGCTCTGATCAATAAACAGCTTTGACGCTGTTCGGCTGATCGATAAATTTCCGGCAAGCTTCTGGTCAATTTCCATCACAGCGTTATGCTGCCTGATCTGCATATGGGGGCGGGAGTGTGACATCCCGATCTGACCTTGCTCCGACTGAATTCGTATCTGGGAAATATCCATCGCAACCTCCTTTTTCCGGTGTTTAAAAAGGAGTGACCGGCAAAGACCGTTCCTTGTCTTTTTTCAGTCACTCCGCCTTTCCTATCGTAAAAAGTCCATTAATGACGGCTGCAGAATCCGGGCAGATGAAGCAAGGGCTGCCCGGTGGACGTTTTCCTGAGACATGAGCTGGGATATGACCCTTTCCATATCTGCATCCTCATTATCCGACAGCACCCGCTTTGCGATGACTTCCTGCTCCCGCACACGGTCTTCCATCATTTCAATCCGGTTCTGTCTGGCACCAAGCTCGGCCCTTTCATTGACCACCCGTTCAAGCTGATGGT
Source organism: Alteribacter keqinensis (assembly GCF_003710255.1). Taxonomy (NCBI): domain Bacteria; kingdom Bacillati; phylum Bacillota; class Bacilli; order Caryophanales; family Bacillaceae; genus Alteribacter; species Alteribacter keqinensis. The sequence continues at coordinate 211,676 of NZ_RHIB01000002.1, forward strand.
CAACGGTATCGATAAACTTGGTCAGTTCAGGTCCTTTAACGCCAGGGTCCCGGAGGGCTTTTTCAAGCTGAATCAGATCTCCAAAAAAGTCCGACGAAAACACCGCGGAAGGATCAATGTTGACAGGCATGTTCACGCCCTTTAACAGCTCTATTTCTACTTTACTGTTGTTTGTCGACACAGATGCGTCCGCGGAGATGACGATCTCTCTTTCTGACATCTCCCTTGTTTCCTGCGTCACATTCTCATCAGCATCCGTTGCCGTCCACTGCCGTTCAATCGTTGTTTCTTCAGGGAAGCCGCTGAGTACAATCCGGTCTCCGTTTGCACTTTCAAACACGATATCCTCCCCGTCTTCATCCTCAATGCGGTCGTACCGCACGCCGTGATGGGTAATATGATACTCGTGAGCCGTTTCTTCACCTTCAACCCAGTTTTGGAAGCCTCCACTGTCAAGGCCTACATCAAGAAGGTCGTCCCGGACCGGTTCGTTCGTTGTGTTCGTCCCGTTAAAGATGTATTTCCCGTTGGACTTTGTGTTGGCCAGAGACTGCAGGTGCTTTCGGAGTTCCTCCACTTCTTTTGCAATGTTATCTCTCTGGGTTCCTTCATAGGTATCATTGGAAGCCTGCACGGTCAGTTCCCGGACCCGGTGGAGGGAGTGGGCCACTTTATCAAGAGTAGCGTCAGAGTTATCCATCCAGTTGTTCACTTCACCGAGGTTTCGTTTGAACTGCTCAATTTCTGTTACCTGGGTGCGGTAGCGCATCCCGTTCATGGCGACCACTGGGTCTTCCGATGCACGTGAGATTTTCTTTCCTGTGGCAAGCTGGTTTTGCAGTGTATGGAGCTGCTGGTAGCTCTGGCTTAGGTGGCGGAGTGAATTGTTTGAAAGCATTGATTGTGTTACGCGCATCGTTTACACCCTTTTCTCATCATTATGTAAAGTGACTCCAAATAAACTTAAGGTTGGCAGTATCAATGAAATTCAGCTTCGTTGAACGGAATACACTCCCTTTCCGCGGACTCGCGACGAGCCTCCTCAGGGATTTGCCCTTGCGGGGTCTCGTCTGTCTCGCACTTCCGCAGGGGTCTCGCGTATTCCGTTCAACTACGCTCCTCTTCAAACACAGGATAAGGACAGGCTTTGGACTCATCACCAAACATGTGCTTTGGTGTAAGACAGATGTTAATTTACGCTCACCCCACTTCCCTCGGGTGGATTGACCCTCTTCCTCTAACATTTCATATCAAAACAGTCTTTTACTATCGTCCAACCACGCCCATGCCGTTAATAATCCGATCGAGCATTTCATCAATGGTGGTCATGTTTCTTGCAGCTGCATTATAAGCATGCTGAAATTTAATCAGGTTCGTCATTTCCTCATCAAGTGACACGCCGCTTATGGACTGTCTGCGGTCGTCCACCGATTCCCGGAGCTGATCGGTGTTCCGGCTCATCCGTTCTGCTTCATTCGTACTTACAGCCAGGGCTCCGATTACACCCTGGTAGAAGCTTTGCACATTCGTTGTTGAATCCCCGAAGTTAAGAGGATTGTCCTTCACATTGGCCAGTGCCAGGGCATTGCTTCCGTCACCGCTGAACGCTTCTCCGCCGGTCACGGTCGCAGCCGCAATTTTGTCCAGATCACCTAAAATATCATCCGTTACTTTTAACCCTAAGGCAGCGCCTTTTACATTCCCAGCTGAAATGTTCAATCCGCCGGCAAAATCAAAAAACGCAATTGATTCCTCTCCGTTCGCCATTTCATACAGGCTCATGCCGCTTTCATGCACGTCGTTAAAGGCGGATGTAAAAGCGTACACCATCTGGTCAATACTCTGCATCATCTCAGGAATGAGCCCGAACTCCTCGCCGTCCGCAAGATAACCGTGGGTTTCGATGGAACCTTTCAGCTTCCCGTAGGAATTAAATTCTTCGGGGTCAAAGGTTTCGCCGCCGACAGAAATACCGTCAATTAGTCCGCTGTCCTCGTCGTAGGAGAGTTCAAACCGGGCGGCTTCAAGAGATCGCCCGTTAACAAGGGTAACCCCCATATCCTGACCGTGTTCGTTTAAAAGTTTGATTGTATAACGTCCAGCCGCATTTTCCTTTGCCATCCCGCCGCTGCTTACCTGTTCGACGCTGATGTTCACGTACTCACTGAGCTCGTCAACCAGGTTGTCTCTTGCATCATACAGGTCGTTGGCCAGGTATCCGTGAGGTTCGACGCTTGCAATTTGCTGGTTCACGTTGTTGATCTGATCGAGAAGGGAATTGACCCGGGTATTTTCAACACCAAGCTGGTTTTTATAGTCGCGCTGAACAGCTTCAAGGGATTGTGCCGTATAGTTGAACGTCTCTGCAAGGGCGATCCCGTTCTGCCTTACTACACTTCTCGCTCCTGAATCCTCGGGGTACACGCTCAGATCCTGAAGGGACTGCCAGAAGCGGTCCATTGTCTGGGCAATGCCGTCTTCCGTAGGCTCATTCATGATGTCTTCGATCTTTTCAAGAGCCGTGTGCCGCGCGCTCCAGTATCCGTGCTTGTTGTTTTCCTTACGATACTGCAGATCGAGAAACGACTCCCGGATGCGTTCAATTTCTCCGGCTTTTACACCGGTGCCCAGCTGGCCAGGAATGCTCGGTTTATTGAATCCGGGATTGGGAAATGCTTCTGTCGGGGTAAAGTTCACCCGCTGCCTTGAATACCCCTGCGTGTTCGCATTGGCAATGTTATGCCCCGTCGTATGTATCGCTGACTGCTGGGTATTGATCGCCCGCCGTGCCGTCTCCAGCCCGTGAAAAGTAGACATGTCTGGTTCCTCCTTGATGGTTATGAGGCCACTGAAAAAGTAAAAAACCGAACTTTTTCAGTGCCTTCGGTTACGCTTTTGAATCAAATATCGATCGTCTTTCTTCGGTGTGGGAATGCCCGGTGTCAGGCCGGCTGTAATTCTCGGACCGATTCGGCTGAAACACATCGAGGGACATGTTCACAAAACGTAAAGACTCTTCGATCAGCTGCTCATTCAGATCGTTTTGCTCTTTCCACATCGTAATCTGCTCAAGCAGTCTCGTCTGCCAGAGGGTAAGCTCTTTTTGCTCCTCGTCATCTAAATAAGGGATGATTTCCTCCACCGTTACGTTTTCTTTTACAAGCCCTTGTGTTTCAAGCCAGACGGATGTGGCACGCTGACGCTTTTCCTCAAGCTTCTTAAGCTGATGGATACACGCCGTTTCCTGTTTCATAATCTTCTCCAGGTCTTCAATCTGCCCTTTTCTCACCGCTTCGGTCTTTTCTTTTGCCAGCTCGTTAAAAAGCTGATGAAGCTGGGTTAATTCCTTTAACACTGCCGTAAGAACCACACCGTTCACCTCCCGTTAGTCCGTCCAGAAATCATACATCCTTCTCGCTGTTTCCTTCACATTCACTTCGTACGTTCCGTTTTCAACACGTTCTTTAATTTCCTGAACCTTCTCGGCCCGCACTTTCGCTGCCGCCGTACCCTCCTGCATTTTCTTCGCCTCAGATGAAATCTGCACCTCATCTTTACGGTTGTTCACCGGGGACTTCCCGTTGTTCGGCCCGCCCTGTTGCTGACGGTACATATTTAACGACTGCATCGGATTAATTTTCACTGCAAACACCTCCACAACACCATTGTCTCTCCATTATATCGGCTTACGGGCACCGTTTGTTTACTCTTTTTTATCAACTCGAATCGAATGATACGTGGCGGAACGGTTTTGCCGCGCCTCTTTACGCTTCTGAAAAGCCGATTCCTGTGCTGAGCGGTCCAATCCCGAGCGGAGTTCCCCCTTGCACGAAGAGCAAATTCGTCCCTCCCGTATATATGAACCGCACTTCTCACAGGCGTAAGCGAGATTCGGAAACTGAGCTAAATGAAGCCGGCCCTCCCGGATAAACTGCGTAATCTGGGTTTCCTCAACCCCTGTCGCTTCCGTCACCTCATGCATCGCCGCCGTTCTGTTCTCACGCTTCCTGATAAACATATATACTTTCTCAAACATCATTTCCACTTCATGATGGCAACCTTCACACACCGTCCTCAGACTTTTCACAAACAACCGGTCACATTTCGGACAATTACTCAACTCAGGCATACACGTCTCCCCCTCTTTGCCTTTTATATCGGACAGAGAAGAAGAATGTTTAAGCCCTTGCAAGCGTGACACCCATGACGCTTTTCGCCCCGTTCTCATAAAGAAGTCTCGCCGCACTACGGATCGTCGCCCCCGTCGTGTAAATGTCGTCCACAATGACGATCGTTTTTCCAACTGCACCGGGTAAAATGCGGAACTGCTCTTCGGCCGCGGCAATCCGCTCCTCTCTCGAGCGCTTGCTCTGCTTCCCGGAAGACAGGCTTCTCTCCAGCAGGGGAACCGGTTTGAGCCTTCCGGCAAGAAGAGTCGCCTGGTTAAATCCCCTTTCATAATGACCCTCGTCGTTTAAAGGGATGGAAGTCACTATACTCCCCGGATGTACAGCCCGGGCAATTCGTTCTGAAAAAGCTTCAGCAAGAGCAGCATCTCCTCTGTACTTAAACCGGGCAATCACTTCTTTTAAAAACGGGTTGTATTCATAGAGGGCACGGTTCGTAAATTCACGGCAGGACCAGAACGGATCCTCATTCCATGCAGCACAGTCGTCACACTGTGAAAATTCCGGCTTACTGCACGTCCGGCAGGCATTACCAAAGTCGATCGGAGCAAGCTTACTGTCGCATCTCTCGCAGAATCTCCCGAGAGGAGATTCACCGAGAAATGCCGCCCAGCTCATCGGTTCACTGTATGTTTCACCACACCAGAGGCAGTGTTCCGTTTCAGCCAGAAGATCGCGCACCTTCATTTTATGACCTCCACTCTGTTCATCATGAGAATCTGATTTTTCGCTTTTACCATCGCTCTTGTTTTTCCGTCGTGAAAGAAGATTACATCTCCGGTCGGTTCATCCGGACTCCGCCCGGCCCTGCCGGCAATCTGGACGAGAGCCGATTCTGTAAATACGTGATCATCGGCACCAAGAACTCCCACCTGGACACCTTTCACGGTCACTCCTCTTTCTAGGATCGTGGTGGTAAGGAGAAGCCTGGTTTTTCCTTCACGAAACGTGAGCACTTTTTCAGCGCGCTGATCATCTTCCGAGTAGACCCCATCGGTTTCAGGGAATTTCTCCTGAAGATATGGAAGTACAAGGGTGAGAATCCGGATGCTCGGGACAAACAAAAATACTTGTTTTCTTTCCCCCAGAACGGTTTCAAGCCAGTGTTCAAGGTTGCAGGGAACTTTTCCTTTAACTGCTTTTTTACGCCACCCGGCTGCCCAGCGATACTCGGGAACAGGAAGAGGGTGACCGTGATAGCGGCGGGGAACTTTGATTGCCGGAAGCTTTTGGGACGCGGCTATGTTTTGCATCGTTTGATCGGGGGTGGCTGTGACGTAGGCTGTGAGGGTGTCGGGTTTTGCTGCCCTCCGGACAGCGTAGCGGAGTTTCGGGTCGGAGTCATATGGAAAGGCGTCCACTTCGTCGATGATCGTAAAGTCAAAGGCGTGATGAAACCGGAGAAGCTGGTGGGTTGTGCTGATGGTGATATGTGCGTTTTTGTAGCGGTCTTCGGAACCGCCGTAAAGAGCGGCGATACTTGTTTTCGGAAATGCCTGTCTGATGCGGGGCTCCAGCTCCCGGACTACGTCGGATCTGGGTGTGGCGATAAGAACGCGGTAGTTTTTCTTTAGGGATTCGAGGATTGCCTCGAACAGCATTTCTGTTTTCCCTGCGCCACAGACCGCCCAGATGAGGCATTCTTTCTTGTTTGAGTTTAAGGCGTTTGTAAGGAAGCGGGCGGCTCTTTCCTGGGCCGGCGAAAGGGTTCCGGTCCAGCCGAGGGTATGGTTTTGGACAGGTGGGGCTGTTAGTGATGAGCCTATAGCGTAAACAGCGCACGAGCTGACCCGTCCCATCGTGACACAGCTTCGGCAGTACGTGCACGTTTGTTTACAGCGAAAACAGTGGTAGGAGGCGAACAGGTGCAGGGTTGCATTGCCACAACGGGTGCAGTGATTTTTAGAGGTCAGGGCGGGTTCATAACGGATATAGCCGTTGGCGTAGTGCTCGTGAATTGTGTTGAGGTCGGTGCAGGGGAGAATTTCGTCCATAAGAAGGCGCCGGCCGTTGAGAATGTTTATGAGTGTTTCATCAGGTTTGAAGTCGGGATTAACAGGTGGTTTGAAGATACGGTTGATATCCGGGAGACGCTTGAAGTCGGAGGGTGGCGAAGCTGAAAGTTGTTCCGGGACAGGGAAATGGTTGTCCTGCGGAATTGTGACGTGTGGCGGAAGGAGTGCTTGGTCTGTTTTGGTTGTGTGAAAACGCACGTTAAAGTGGGCACCTCGTTTCTTTTGCCTAAAGTTTAGCAGGTGCTGAAGAAAGTGTCGAAGAGAGAAAAAGTGGTTTTGTGCTGGTTTAACGTGATGAATTTTCCGGTGATACGTGAAGGTACGGTGGCGGTAGGGTATAAATCAATACAATTAAAAAACACCCCGTCCAAAAACGAACGGGGTGATGATTTTATACTAAGTTTGCTTTTACCCAGCCTACACCGAGGCTTCCTTCACCGAGGTGAGTTCCTATGACAGGGCCAAAGTAGCTTACATAAACGCTGGCGGTCGGGTATTTTTCCCGGAGTTCCCCTGCAATTTCTTCAGCTTTTTCCGGACGGTTCGCGTGGATGACGGTAATGTCCAGCGGTTCTCCGGATGCGGCGTCCTCATCAAGTAAATCCTTAATGCGGGTGAGAGCCCTTTTCGCTGTGCGCACTTTTTCAAACGGAACGATCACTTTATTTTCAAAGTGAAGAACCGGTTTGATCTGAAGGAGACTTCCCACCACAAGCTGGGCGCCGTTTAAGCGTCCGCCGCGATGGAGGTGGCTCAAGTCGTCAGCCATAAAGTAGGCGCGCATGTTGTCCTTCATCAATTCAAGGTAAGCAAGGATTTCATGAACGGATTTGCCTTCCCCGGCCATCCTGGAGGCCGCGAGAGCAAAGAACCCCTGGGGCATGCAGCTAATTTCAGAGTCGAACACATGAACGTCAATGTTTTCAGTCATATTTGCAGCGCTCACCGCTGTCTGGTATGTACCGCTGATGCCGCTTGAAAGAGTAATCACAATAATGTCATCGTGGTCCTGAGCGAGTCGCTGGTAGGTTTCTTCAAACAATCCGATCGATGGCTGGGACGTTTTCGGCAGCATGTCTTTCGATTTCATCTCTTCGTAGAACTGTTCGGTGGTGATTTCGAGTTCTTCTTTGTACTCTTCTTCACCGAACACTACGTTAAGAGGGATCATTTCAATGTTATGTTCTTGGCGTATGTCTTTTGGCAGGTAGGAGGTACTGTCTGTCAGTACAGCGATTTTACTCATAAGTGTCCTCTCTTTCGCTAATCTCTATTTTATGCGCGTTCGATATCTTCTACTTCAAATAGTATCAATATTTATGGGGTATTGTCTATTGTATTCGATTCGCCTGTCATATTCCGACATCACAGCATTAGTTGATATATGTTTTAAGGTTCAGAAAATGGTGGATTAAGCCGAAGTGCCCTTCGCTTTCCGCGGAGGTGTCGCCGAGCCTTTGCAGGGTCTCGACAGTGCCCCCAACAACCGCCGGGAGTTTCGGCCACTTCGGCTTCATCACGATCTTTTAGAAAGAAACATCCTATTTAAAAGACTATTGATGCTTATAGTGAATCGGGAGCATTACACCGTCTTCCTAAACTTGTTGCCATAACTTTGAGTGAGCGCTTGGTCAAGCTACATGAAAATAGGCATGCAGTCTTTTTTCAGCTGATTTATCCTGTTCCTCTGTTTTTTCAGCGCAAAGTACTGAGTTAAACAGAATACGAGAGACTACTGCGGAAGTACAAGACAGAGAAGACCGCTGAAATAGTCAAAGTGCGATAATAACGTCACAAGATCAAATTGCAGCAAAAAATGGGCTTTGATTATGCGCTAAAGGTCTTTTTAAAAAATAGTGTTGATTGGAGCGAATGCGCGACACTCCTGCGGGAGGAGCGAGTTCCGTGGAGACCCCGGAAGCGCAAAGCGCTGAGGAGGCTCCCGAACCGCCCGCGGAAAGGGAGCGCAATGAGCGGAAGTCAACACGCAACTCCTCTAAGAAAATGACTTTTTAAGCGGCTCGCAGTAAAGAGAATTCCATTAACAAAACAAAGACGGCGCACAGTGCGCCGCCGTTAATTATGGAACTGGTATGTGAGACAAACGTTAATTAACTTTCACCCAGCCGTTTTTGATGGCATCCACAACTGCCTGGGTACGGTCATTCATGCTCATTTTCTGAAGGATGTTACTCACATGGTTTTTAACCGTTTTTTCACTGATATATAACGATTCACCAATGGCACGGTTACTCTTTCCGTCCGTCATAAGCTGAAGCACCTCGCACTCACGACGGGTAAGAAGGTGAAGCGGTCTGCGGTACTCGACCTCACGGAAGCCAATCTCCGCCTCTTCCTTATCGTCATTGGCAAGACGGCGGTATTCGTTGATCAGGTTGTGCGTTACTTTCGGGTGAATGTACGCTCCGCCATCAGCTACAACTTTCACAGCCTCGATCAAAGCGTCTGTATCCATTTCTTTAAGCAGGTAGCCGTCTGCTCCTGTTTTGAGAACGTGGGTGACATAAGTTTCATCGTCGTGAATCGACAGGATCAGAACTTTTACATCGGGAAAGGTTTCTACAAGACTCTTCGTTGCCTCCACACCATTTACATTCGGCATGTTAATATCCATTAACACAACGTCCGGTTGATGTTCGCGAACGAGGTCCAGAGCGGCGTCGCCATCGCTTCCTTCAGCGACGATATCAAAGGATTTCTCCATCGCAAGGATACGCTTGACTCCTTCGCGGAATAGTTGGTGATCGTCAATGATAATGATTTTAATGTTATCTCTTTCGCTCATACCATTTCTCCTCCTTCAGGCCATACTCCCTGAAAATAATAATCATTCTGGTTCTGTTTTTTTGTCTCTTTTAGTAATATCGACTGTATTTTTACTTATATGAACAAGTCCATAGTCGCAAAAACATCCCTCTTGATGCCTGTTACTTGCTGGATATAGGGATTTGGACCATGATTAAAGTCCCTTTTCCGGGTTGTGAATCAAGCGTAAGCTGGCCATCAAGCATGTTCACCCGTTCTTTCATTCCTAAAAGACCGAAAGAACCTTCTTTCTTTACATCAGGATTAAATCCTTTTCCGTCGTCTTTAATAATTGCCAGTGCCCGGGTTGGTTTCAGTTCAATCTTAACCATTACCTGCTCTGGCTCAGCATGTTTATAGGCGTTTTGTACGGACTCCTGGATGAAACGGAAAATGGCCACTTCCATTTCAGACGGCAGGCGGATTTCTCTTCCGATGTTCCTGAATGAAATATTCAGCCCGCTGTGCTCCTGAAAATTCTTCAAATACTTGGAGATCGTCGGAACGAGTCCCAGGTCATCCAGCGCCATCGGACGGAGGTCGTAAATGATCCTTCGTACTTCGGCCAGGGACGACTTCACCATCTTACGGAGGTCGCGGATCTCTTTCATGGCCTCATCGATGCCATGCTCTGCATAAACCCGCTCAACCAGCTCGGAACGAAGCATCACATTTGCCATCATCTGGGCCGGTCCGTCATGAATTTCACGGGAGAGACGCTTGCGCTCCTCTTCCTGTGCTTCAATGATTTTCAAACCGAATTTCTGCATTTCCTTCGCATCAGCAACCATTTCGCTGATGTTCTGAAGGTCTCCGGTTAAATAATGAATAACCACATTAATCTGGGCAACGAGCGTTTCCGCTTTCTCGATGGTGCCTTTAAGCTTCATCAGGCGTCGTTCGATGTTGTCACGTCTCTCCCGGAGAAGCTTCTCTTCCTGCCGGAGTACCGCAAGCTGCACCTGATAATCGTTGGCCAGTTCGTATGCTTCTTTTACTTCCGTATCGCTGTAGTTGGCAAAATGCTTACTCACCTCAGCGAGACGGTTTCGTGCAAAGCGGGAATGAAGTTCCATACGTTCTGTTTTTTCAATCAGGTTGATCACTTTATTTTGTACATCTGTGAGCTCCGCTTTAAGCTCTTCATATTCGTTTCTTGAATGTTCACCGATGTCAAAGATCTCTTCTTTGCTCCTGCCGACTGTTTCCATCATGGCGTCCAGGATGTCATCCAGCCGTTCGGTCATTGGTTTTTCTTTTCCCTGCTTTTCCATCGGCTACACCTCCCTCACACCAGCACCCTTAGGCCTAATGCTTTGGAATCCCCTTTGTACAACATTTCGACATCAGCCATGCATTTATGGGGATGAAAATTCCTATTTAAGGGAAAAGCATTTTCAGATGGAGAAAGGCAATCTTACTCCTGCAACCAGAATTATGCTTATAAGACCGGCAGCTTGACACCTTTCCATTTCCATCTTACCCTAAAACTATCGTTTCAGGACGGCTTTGTCGTGCTTTTTGAGATTTTTTCACGTTCTGTAACATTCCTTTAATATGTGTCCAGATACTGACATGTTTCGCACGTCTGGAACACCTCAAGTCAGGAGAGAACGTCATGCTCAAATCATATTATACAATAAAAGGATACGGCGAACACGAAATCACCATCCAAAAGTCACGTTTTATTGCCTACGTTGACCGCGTAACTACAGAAGAAGAAGCCCAGGCATTCATTGAACGAATCAAAAAGCAGCACTGGAATGCCAATCACAACTGCTCTGCCTATATGATCGGCGAGCGGGATCAGATCCAAAAGGCGAACGATGACGGAGAGCCGAGCGGAACTGCCGGAGTCCCGATACTTGAAGTTTTAAAAAAACGTCAGCTTAAAGACACCGTGGTTGTGATTACCCGGTACTTCGGAGGCATCAAGCTCGGTGCCGGTGGATTAATCCGTGCCTACAGCTCGTCGACATCGGAAGGGTTAAATGAAACAGGCATCGTCGAGCGAAAACTGATGCAGGTATATAAAACATCCATTGACTACACCCAGCTCGGAAAAGTGGAAAATGAGCTCCGGGGCTCGGTGTTTCCGATTAAAGAGATTCATTACCTTGAAAAAGTAACCGTTGAAACCTATGTAAACAGCGGGGACGAAGCCCTTTTTGAAGAAAAAATGACAAACCTCACAAGCGGTCAGTGCACATTCGAAAAAGGCGAAGAAGTCTATCTTGAAGTGGATGTTTAACGTATAAAGAAAAGGCATGCGGTCTTTTGCGGCCGAGTTATCCAGTCCTCTGATTTTTACAGTGCATTGTGCGAAGTTGAACGGAATACGCGACACTCCTGCGGAAGCACGAGACAGACGAGACCCCGCATTGGCATAGGAGACCACTGATCAAGTCAAAGTCCGAAGGTTCTAGTTGCAACATAAAATGGGATTTGATTTTTTGATGTGCTAAAGGTCATTCTCGTTTTTAAAAAGAGTGTTGATTGGAGCGAAAGCGCGACACTCCTGCGGGAAAAGCGAGTTCAGGGGAGACCCCGCAGACGCAAAGCGTCGAGGAGGCTCCTGAACCGCCCGCGGAAAGGGAGCGCAATGAGCGGAAATCAACACCTACCTTTTCTAAGCCAATTTTAAAGTAAGTGGACATTTTTAAGTGGCCTCGGTAAAGCCCTGAGGAGGCTCAGCGCGAGTCCGCAGAAAGGGAGCGTATTCCGTTCAACGAAGCTGAGTTTCAATTCTTTTTCCTGGTAACCTGTAAAATAAATAATAGATCGAAAGAAAACAGCGGTGCGCCCCCGATAAGGGTCACACCGCTGTTTCTATGAAACCGGCAAATGAAGAACGAGCTCCTCTTTGCTTTTATGAAGATAGCCCCCCTGCTTCTGCAGCACCTTTTTTGCAATGTCCGTGTAAAACTGCATTTCCTCGTCATCTGAAAAAGAAGCGGTCTGATAAGCATGACGGATTTTCAGCTGAACCTCATCACTTTCCGACTTTTCGAAAGACAGACAGATCTTTCCCGCCCCTTTAAGGTAATCGATGCACTTTTTTAATAGAAAAAACACAGCGATACAGACGGAGTCAGGTTCCATCTTAAGCTGTATTTCTTCCACTTCCGGAAAGCGCCAGATCACATAGGGAACCGCTTCGGGCAGCTGCACATTTAATTTCTCCTGAAGAATCCGGATAAAGGACTCGACGGTGATCCCTGTCGCTTTCAGTTCCCCAAAGTTATTGATTTTCAAAAAGTCATTCACATGGGCTTTGCCCTTGAGCAGTTCTTTCTCCGCAAGCTCGATCAACCTGCGATCATTGCGGCTTTCGGTGTTTCGTTTCAGCATTTGAAGCGTCCCGTAAACCGGGGTCATTACATTAAGCATTTCATGAGCACGCCTCATGGACAAAAGACGGACGAGTTTTTCCGAGTGAGTCGGTTCTTGTCTTTCTTCGTCTGATTTAAGGTAGATCACACCAATCCATCCGCTGCTTTCATCATTCTCCTGTATTTTTGAAAGGTGAAATAGACGCTCAGGCAATCCGGGGGGATTTAATGCGAAAATCTGTGCGCCACTCTCGTTAACTTTGTTAAAATACATGCCCAGTTCGGTGGAGTAAATATTTACTCCCCTCGCAATCCCTTGGGAGACACGAAGGGACTCATCCGCAAACTGAACGAATTGGATTGTTCCAAACTGATCCGTGATAAACACTCCGCATCTAATATTTCCCGAAGACCCTGAAGTGATCACATTTGAAATCACATGAGTGTTCATCAAGCATTCCCCCTGTCACAACCTTTTTTCATATCATAATAATTCGACAAAAGCGAATTCACCTCCTACTAAAGGAGGTGAAATTATTTTAGTTTTTTTACGAAATATAAGAAAGACCACAATTAATTTGTCTGAAAGACCTATGAAATGTCTGATTTTGCAAAAAAAACGCACTAAAGGGTAATCCAAACCACCGGAAAATACCGCCGGCAGCGCCTACGGTCTATCCCAAATCTGTTATTCCAGACTGGCCCAGAACTCATTCACTTTATCAACCACTTCTCCGCTTCCGGCTCCTTCCACCATCATAACCAAAAGAAGATCGCGCTCTTCAACATCTACGCTGGCATACCAGCCGATTCTGTCTCCATCCACATCATCCTGTGAATCTTTGATTTCAGCCGTTCCCGTTTTCCCCGCAAGGGAGCGGCTGTGCCCCGGATTACTCCGGTAGGCTGTTCCATTCGGATCCTCAACGACCGCAACCATTGAATCAAGAACCGTGGAAGCCGTCTCTTCTGAAATAACCGATTCACTAAAATACGCCGGATCTTCGTCCTGGAACAGGACCGGCTGAACAATACTTCCCTCATTAACGAACATCGTATAAAGAGAAGCCAGATGAACCGGGTTCATTTGTACCTCCCCCTGCCCGTAGCCCGTGTCAGCAAGCAATGCGCTGTTGCCAAGTCCTTCATTGGAAAGGTTCGAAACATAAATAGGATATTCAAAAGGATAATTCCCGCCGAATCCAAACCGCTCCGTCCACGCTTCCATTTTTTCCTCACCTATCTCCAGCGCCTGCATGGCAAAGTAAATATTATCGGAATACTTCATCCCCGCTTCCAAATCAACAATGTCAACGTCATCATTCACCCGCGTAATCTGGTGATTTCCCCAGTCAGATCCCTCAGGCTGCCACTGCTCACCTGTAATTGTAAATTGCTCTTCGGGATCCAGGGTTCCCTCTTCAAGACCGATCGCTGCTGTTAGCGGTTTAAACACAGAACCGGGCGAAAAGCGGAAATTATACCGGTTCAACGTTTGCTCTTCCTCAATTGACGTTGTTCGTAAATATAACTCACCAGGGTTGTAATCCGGCTTACTCACCATAGCCAAGACCTCACCTGACACAGGATCCATCACGACCCCGGCACCCATCTCATCTCCCATTGCATCATGAAGCTTTTCCTGCAATTCCATATCAATCGTTAAGAACAGATCTTCCCCATTCTCCGCTTCCGTCCGCTGAAGGACTTCACGCTGGTTTCCTTCCCCGTCCACAATGTTTACCTGCGATCCTACTTTACCTCTCAAGGTTTCCTCGTAGGCATTCTCAAGACCGCGCCGTCCGTAATAGCTGTTGCCATGATACCCCGGCCAATCGTTCTTTTCCAGAAAATCGGCTGTTGCGATGGCAAGGTGTCCTGTCAGGTGAGCCGTCAGCGACCCGTATCCATATTCACGCCCGGTATATTCACGGACCAGTACCCCCGGAATCTGGGCTTCCAGAACCTCGTCAATGAAGGCATGACCATTAGGAACATTCATCACCGGCGCATGCCACTCCGGATTCTCTTCGTAACCTGCCACCAGCTCAAGGATCCGTTCCTCATCAAGACCGATAATGTCAGAAAGCTCCTCCGCTTCGGCATCAAGGTCTTCAATATCCTGAAACACGAATCCGATACTCATATATGTCCCATTCACCGCCAGACTCTCACCATTCCCGGCAAAAATCTGCCCTCTCGTATCAGGCGCTTCCGTCGTCACTTCCACACTGTCCGAGAACGCCTGCATCCCCATAAACAAATGACCGGCCTTCCAGTCGATCCTCCATTCCTCACCGTCTTCTCCTTCTTCTTTCAAAAGCGTCACATCCGTGTCGTAGTCAAAAGAACCAATCACCGTTTCCATTCCCACCTGGACCGGATAGGTGATCTCTTCAAGCTCTCCGAGATCCACTTCCTCTTCCTCAAAATCACGCCCGGTAAAGCTAACATCAAGTTCTGTCACACCGAGTTCTTCATAAAGCTCCTCATATTTATCAGAAAAAGAAAGCTCTTCCCCCGTAATTGCAGAAGCAGATGCTTCCGTTAACAGATTCTCCATCCCGGCATAATCACCGCTCTCCCATGAAGAAAGATAGTCTTCCAGTGTTTCCTCCGGATTCGGATCCTCCCCCGAACACCCTGCAAGCAGGACAAACCCTGCCCCTAAACCTATGTATAATGACTTTCGAATCATTTCGCGATCTCCCCCTCTGTTATATAGACGAAAGACATATGAACCAAGATTCATATTCTATTACCATTGCTATCATATTTCACCTTATTTTGTAAACCTGGGAGATTTATATGGCATTAATAGATAATATTCTGCAAAAATAAGCTCATTTAGACACCTAAATGCTGAATTTATCAAAAAAAGTCGGATAGTAATACCATTCCGTATATGGTACTTTTTATGGAAATAGATAAAGGAGGGGGAAGCAGGGAGCTTGAAGAATGTCGAATGGGGTTCACCCATCAGTGTTGCATGTCTGGGAATCTTTTTAATCGGACTGGCAATGCTGCTGGACACAATTTGGAAATATTTTCTCAGTTTCGGTTGAGAGGTAAAAGATGAGGAGTTGATTTTTTGAAGAAAAATCTCACAATCTTTGCCTTAGTGTTTATGATCATGATGCCATTTATCATGTTTGATTCTGAACAACCCACATTGGCGAATAGCCACGATGTAATGACCGGTGAAGTCACAGCATCTTCTTTATTCGTCCGATCGCAGCCATCAACCAACTCTAATGTGATAGGTTCACTATCGAGAGGTACCAAAGTATCATTATATGAACGCTCAGGCAGCTGGTACAAAGTAAAAGTAAATAATCAAACAGGCTATATTCATGGAGACTTTGTTAAAGTCACCAGTCAACCCGGTGAATCACTGTCAGGTCAAAAAGGTCAAATCACCGCTTCAAGCTTGAATGTCAGATCCAGTGCTTCTGCATCCTCTGCTGTTATCGGCAGTTTATCCAGAGGCGTAACTGTGGAACTTCAGGAACGGCATGGAAGCTGGTTCAAAATTAATAATAATAACCGTTCGGGCTTTATACATAGTGATTATGTTAAAGTAACAAGCAGTGGTTCCGGGAGCGCAACCCCCGAGAACCAAGGCGAAGTAACGGCATCAAACCTGAATGTCCGCTCTCAGGCATCGTCTTCCTCTTCCATTATCGGATCACTATCAAGAGGAACGAAAGTCGACCTTTATGAAAAATCCGGCAGCTGGTATAAAGTCAACGTCAACAATCGCTGGGGCTTTATCCACGCTGACTACGTTAAAGTACAGGGCAGTGGTTCATCAGGTAACACCAAGCCTGAGCAGCAAGGGGAAATTACGGCTTCAAGCTTAAACGTACGATCTCAGGCATCATCCTCTGCATCCATTATCGGATCATTATCGAGAGGAACAAAAGTCGACCTTTATGAAAAGTCCGGCAGTTGGTATAAAGTCAACGTCAGCAATCGCTGGGGCTTTATTCATGCAGACTATGTAAAAGTTCAGGGCAGTGGTTCTTCTGATAGTACAAAACCTGAACAACAGGGTGAAATTACGGCTTCCAGTTTAAACGTCCGCTCCCAGGCTTCGACATCCGGATCCATTATCGGGTCCCTTTCAAGAGGAACAAAAGTGGACCTGTACGAAAAATCAGGCAGCTGGTATAAAATCAACATTAACAACCGTTGGGGTTACATTCACGCAGATTATGTGAAAGTAAATGGTTCCGGCGGAGACGGAAGCATCGATAAAAAAGGTCAGATAACGGCATCAAACCTGAATGTCCGCTCTCAGGCATCTTCATCAGCTTCCATCATCGGTTCTCTGCGTAATGGGACTGTAGTCGACCTTAAAGGCCAGTCAGGCAGCTGGTATCAAATCAGTTACAGCAACCAGAAAGGCTTCATCCATAGTGATTATGTGCAAATTGTAACACCGGGTACAACACCTCCACCATCGAGTGGACAGCTTAACGGAAAAACGATTTTCCTTGACCCGGGGCACGGAGGTAATGATCCAGGAGCAGTAGTCGGGGGAGATAAGGAAAGTGCCCTGGCCCTTCAAATCTCCAACAAGCTGAAAACTGAGCTGGAGAAGCTAGGCGCCACCGTTATTACGAGTCGCACCAACGACCGCTATGTAGCTTTAAGTGAACGCGTCCGGATGGCAAATAATACGAGCTCCAACATCTTTGTAAGCATTCATTTAAATGCCTTCCCTGATCCAACGGCTCATGGAACTGAAGCATTCTATAACACAGTACACGCACCGGCCGGAAGCCAGAAGCTTGCAAGCAGCATCCATAACCGCCTTGTAGGCGAGTTAGGCTTAAGAGACAGAAACGTGAAGAACGCAAACTTTGAAGTCATCCGCTATACGACAATGCCAAGCACATTGATTGAGATCGGTTTTATGACAAACCAAAGGGACCTGCACATTATTAAAAATGAACAGGACAAGGTTGTGAACAGCCTGAAGAACGGTATTGTGGATTATTTCAATTAAACTATCAAAACCAGCATTCGCCATTGAATGCTGGTTTATTGTTTATAATAAAACGGGAAAAGAGGAGTGTATCTAAATACCCGATACAAAGGATGTGTGTAACTTAATACTCAAAATGACGTCTCCTACTATAGCAATCTAACAGCATTTTGTTTAAAATTTCTCATTATTATCTTTACTGTTTCGACAAGATACGGTAAGATTTTATGAGGCTATTATAAATTTTCTACTAAAAAAGGACATCCTATCCCTTCATTTCTAGTAGTTAATAAGAAGAGGAGTGTCTGACGGTGGCACATTCACGAATGGAAAAGAAACGCAGAAAAAAAAGGTCACCTTTCAAACGATTTATAAAGGTTACTTCACTTGTTTTCTTGTTACTGATTCTAACTACAGGCGGATACGCATTCTGGAAAATAAATGATGTTTCCCAAAGCGCCCAGGTTGATCTTGACCGTGGTGAACATTCTGAATACCGGGACGCTGCCATTAACCCGAATAAGGACCCGTTTTCAATGCTGATTTTAGGATTGGATACGAGAGACGGTGACCTTTCCGGAATCTCGGATGCAATGGTACTGGCAACATTCAACCCAAAAGAAGGAACCATTAAAATGCTGAATATTCCACGGGATTCAAGAGTTCAGATCGCCGGACGTGAGCGCATTGATAAAATTAATCATGCTCATGCATTTGGCGGAGTGGATATGTCCATTGCCACAGTTGAAAACCTGCTGGATATTCCCGTTGATTACTTCCTATCATTGAATTTTGATGCATTTATGAAGATCATCGATGAATTAGGCGGTGTTGATGTAGAGGTTCCAATGACATTTACCGAAACGGATAATGCTACCTATGGTACGCTTACAATTGAAGAAGGTCCTCAAAGACTTAACGGTCAGGAAGCTCTGGCGTATGCAAGAATGAGAAAGTCAGACCCGAGAGGAGATCTCGGCAGAGGAGACCGCCAAAAAGAAATTATGGAATCCGTTATTAAAGAAGCAGCAAGCTTGAGTTCCATTACTAATTTTGGCTCATTGATGGATGCTCTTGACGGAAATATCTATACCAACATGAGCTTTAATCATGTACTCGGGATGCACTCCTACGCCGATGAGTTAAATAATATTGAATCCGTGTCATTCTCAGGAGACAATTATACTGAAAACGGCGTTTATTATTACCAGCTCAGAGAAGATTCCGTTAAAGAAGTTTCAACCATGCTGAAACAGCACCTTGATATAGAAGTTGACACAGAGCCTGAATTTGCAGACGAAGCTGAATCTGCAGAACAGACCGAAGAAACGAATACGGAGTATTAAGAAAACCGGGTGGAATTTACCACCCGGTTCTTTTATTTCTTTCTATAATAATCAATTGTCTCTTCAAGCCCCTTGTTTAATGGAACATCAACTGTCCAGGAGCTCTCCCTGCATAGTGAGACATTGTCCAAATAACTTCTCTTTATATCCCCCGGCCTTTCTTTTTCGAACCTTGGTGAATAATCCTGCCCCGTTGATTCGCAGATTACTTTCAGCAGTTCTTCAATACTTGTTTCCTCTCCTGAACTTACGTTATACACAAAGGAGTCAGATTTTTCATCGATCCACTGGCAGACAGCTCTGGATACATCTTTTACAAAGATAAAATCCCTCGTCTGCAGACCGTCACCAAAAATGACAGGTCTCTTACCATTAATGAGGTCTTCAATAAAAATGGTAATCACACCTGATTCTGTTGCTGCACTTTGTCTTGGTCCATAAACATTGGCAAATCTGAGGCACTTCACTTCCATATCATAAAGTCTGCCATATGTTTTCACATATTCTTCAGCAGCAAGCTTTGATACACCATATGGGGAGAGCGGGTTAACCTCATGTTGTTCCTTAATCGGAAGTACTGAAGTTTCTCCGTAGACAGCAGCTGAGGAAGCATAAATAAACGTACGGACATTCGCTTTCCTGCTGCATTCAAGCAGATTAATTGTCCCCGTAATATTAACACCTGCATCTGCACCAGGATTCTCCAGAGACGGCCCCACCTTACTTTGAGCAGCCAGATGAATGACATGATCAATGTCCGGATGCAGCTGAAAAACATTCTGTACCGCTTCCATATGTGTAATACAGCCTTCACAAAAAGAAACCTCATCCAGACTGGAATCAAGATTTTTAAGAGTGCCTGTACTTAAATTATCCAATATGACTACATTCATTTTTATTTTAAGCAACATGTCTACTACATGAGAGCCAATAAATCCAGCTCCCCCTGTAACCAGCACTTTCTTCATCATCAACCCTCTTTTCAAAAAGAAAAGGCCAGCCTTATTTGGTTAGCTGGCTGACCCTTTTTTCTGTACGTTCTTCTTTCTTTTCCGTTCCCTCTGCCTTTGATTTGTCCAATAACACAAGGAACGTTTTTAATAGAATGACAATATCCAGCCAGAAACTATAGTTACGGATATAATACAGGTCAAACCTGAGCTTGTCATCCACTTCTGTACTATATTTACCCATTATTTGTGCATAACCGGTGATCCCCGGCTTCACTTTATTGCGATAACCGTAATGATAATGCTTTTTCGACAACTGTTTTATAAAAAAACCACGTTCAGGCCTCGGTCCTACAAGAGACATGTCACCTTTAAGAACATTAAACAGCTGTGGCAGCTCATCCAAACGGGTCGCCCGCATAAACCTTCCTACCTTGGTAATCCGGTCATCATCCTCAACAGCAAGCACGGGACCGGTTTTGCTTTCTGCCCCTTCAATCATAGACCGGAATTTATAGATTGTAAACGGCTTGTTGTCTTTGCCGAAACGCTCCTGGCTGTAGATCACACTGCCCTTAGGGTCTTCCAGCTTCACAACAATGGCTGTGATTAGCAATACTGGGCTTAGAATGATTAAAAGGGAAGCTGAAGCGACAAGATCACATACCCGCTTAACGAGCGTCTGGTCCCAAGTTAAACCAAAAGGTTTTACTGACATTACTAGGGTGTCGTCCAAAGGTGATACATTAGCCCGTTGCAGCAAAAGCTCGTAAAGTGTTGGAATAACATAAACCAGCTTATTCTGTTTCATAGCATAATAGATGATTTGTGATTTTTCCTCTTTGCTGACACTGGTGCATAATAGTACGTAATCAGTTTCTTTCATATACAGCTTTATTCTATCCATTGATGTAGATGGAGCAATCTGGGTAATTCTTGTTCCCTTCATCATTGGCTTCTTAATTTTCGACAGAATTTTATCTGTGTTTTCAGCATCACCGATAAAAAGGACATTCCCTACAACATTGCCTCTCGTAAACTTCAAATAAAGCAGCTTAAATGAAGTAAGGAAAATTACCATGAATATACTTCCGATAAGGATAATCGATCGCGGCATGGCAAATTCTCTGAATAAATAGGAGGCTGCCATTGTAAGGAAAGCCATAGCAATTACAGCTACAACTACTTTAATCATGATATCCCAGAGGGTCTTCCTGCGATCCAGCGCATAAAGCTCATAGATGGATATAAAGAAAAGACCGATCAGCAGGATCCATGGTAAAAGTGAAATGAAAGAATTCCAATTTTCCTGCGGGAAGCCATTGTAACGGATATAAAAGGCACCAACGTAAGCCGCTAAAATAATGAGTAAATCGGCTACAATGATAAAGCCTTTATGGTTTGTTAATTGATTACTGTCAGGCATCGTAAATACCTCTCTCTCTTACTGTAAAACCCCTGGTTCACATTGAGTCAATGTTTCCATCTTGTAAAATAAATACACACAACTCCTTATAAATAAACCACTTTAGCAGTGTTATTGAATAACTTTTGCACTATGTTCTACAACCGGACGTCCGATTGAATGATAGATCAGACCAGCTTTCTCTGCTTCTTTCAGATCAAAGCAATTACGTCCATCGATTAAAATCGGCATCTTTAACTGTCTTCTGACTTTATCGAGGTCCATTTCAACAATCTCTTTCCAATCGGTGAGAATCACACATGCATCTGCATTTTCAATCGTTTTGTATAAGTCTGTGCTGTATGTGATACTCTCTCCAAAAAACTGCTTGGCTGCACGGTTTGCAATAGGATCAAATGCTTCCACATCTGCTTCATGCTTAACAAGCTCAGGAATAATTTCAAGTGAGGGAGCGTCTCTCATGTCATCTGTGTTAGGTTTAAATGCAAGACCAAGTACAGCAATTCGCTTGCCTTTCAAACTTGGAAATATACTTTTAAGCTTTGAAACTACTTTCAGTTTTTGCTTATCATTTGTTTCAATAACAGCTTTCGCCAGCTTAAAATCATAACCGACCTGTTCAGCTATATGAACAAGTGCCTTAGAATCCTTAGGGAAGCAGGAGCCCCCGTAACCGATACCGGCCTGGAGGAACTGTGCACCAATCCGCTTATCATACCCCATACCTTCGGCGACTTTTGTAACGTCTGCGCCAACACGTTCACAAATATTCGCAATATCATTGATATAGGATATTTTGGTTGCAAGAAAGACATTGGAAGCATACTTAATCATTTCTGCTGTTTCAAGATTGGTTTTTACAATCGTCTCTGTAAACGGCTTGTGCAATTCAATAATCATATCTGCAGCATGATCGCTTGTTGCTCCTACCACAGCCCGTTCCATGTTCATCGTGTCATACAAGGCAGAGCCTTCCCTTAAAAACTCAGGATTTGATACTACGTCAAACGGCGCTCTTCCATTGCTTCTGCTTGAAACAATCCCATGAACAAGTCTTCCTGTTCCAACAGGTACGGTACTTTTATTAACAATGACTTTATATCCGTTCAGGTTTTCCCCAATTGTCTGAGCGACGTTCTTAACAAAGGTTAAGTCAGCCTCACCGGACTCAGCCATCGGTGTACCTACTCCAATGTAAATAATCTCAGCATCACGAATGGCTTGAGGAATGTCAGTTGTAAATGTTAGACGCTCTTCCTTGACGTTTCGTTTCACAACCTCTTCAAGTCCCGGCTCATAAATTGGTATCTTACCGTTGATTAAATTAGTAATCTTTGTTTCATCAATATCACAGCATACTACCTGGTTTCCTGTTTCAGCAAAACAAGTCCCTGATACAAGTCCAACATAACCAGTGCCCATTACTGCTATTTTTTTCATTAGTAATCTCCTAACCTTTCACTGCGCTTAACTTGGTTTCGTAAACTTCTTTTAAGTATTCAGCTACCTCTGTAGATAGATCTTCCCGCTGAAGGGCAAAATCAACCGTCGCTTTTATAAAACCGAATTTATCACCCACGTCGTATCGGATGCCTTCGAAGTTATAAGCCAGAACGGCCTGCTTCTGATTCAGCACATTAATCGCATCTGTAAGCTGAATTTCACCGCCGGATCCTGTTGGCAGATTCTCAAGAATCTCAAAAATCTCCGGACGCAACACGTAACGTCCCATAATCGCATAATTGGAAGGCGCATCTTCAATCGCCGGCTTCTCAACCAAGGTTTCAGCATGAATGACATTCGATTCAATTTCCTGTCCCTTAGGCGCTACAATCCCATATTTCGAAACATCTTTGTCCGGCACTTCCTGAACCCCTACAACCGATGAATGGTAACGGTCATAAACGTCTATCAACTGCTCAAGACATGGTGTTTCGGACTGTACGATGTCGTCACCGAGTAAAACGGCAAATGGTTCATTTCCGATAAACTTACGTGCGCACCAGATGGCATGTCCAAGGCCCATTGGCTCCTTTTGACGAATATAATGAATATTTGTCATACTTGAAATTTCCTGCATTTGTTTTAAAAGTACCTGCTTGTCTTTCTTTTCAAGAGTTTCTTCTAGTTCAAATGATTTATCAAAGTGATCCTCAATCGCTCTTTTTCCACGACCCGTGACCACAATAATGTCTTCTATACCAGAAGCAATCGCTTCTTCAATAATATATTGTATTGTAGGCTTGTCCACTATCGGCAGCATTTCTTTAGGCTGTGCTTTCGTAGCAGGAAGGAATCTTGTTCCAAGCCCTGCAGCAGGAATTATTGCTTTTTTTACTTGCATTGTTTTTCCCCTTCCCTATTGCTTATCCATGAAGGCTTATAAACTCGGATTATTTCCATCATCTCATTATAGTACGAAACATTACTCGAATCTAGTTATTATAATAATATTGTCGACACATCCAATATATAGTTACAAAAAGGTGACAACAAAAGAAAATGAGTTCTAAAAAGCCCTTAGGTAAATTCGCCCAAGGACTTCTAGGTTATTTGTATTGAACAATATCAAATTCCATTCTTGGATTTTCCATTTGTTCATATAGAGACTTCATACGTGGGATTTGCTTCACAGACCACCCCATATCTGTAGCATATTGGGAATACCCTCCCCAACTATTCAAATACAAATGGTTCCATCTCATTTTATACAGTGTATTTTGTCCTCTTTCAAAATAGCTGTTTGAAATGAAGGCAGCTCCTCCTATTATTGCTTGTTCCGGAGTAAACCACCCTTCTTCATATGCCTTGATTGCTCCTAACGTGTAGGGGTCCTGATCTTGTGCACCTATACCAAACATATTATAGGTTGTTTTTATTTCAGTTAAGCTATTTCTATTATTAAGGTTTACAAGAACGAGGTTACCATTATGGTCTTTACCTACCTCAATGCCATTTGATAGCTGAGATGAACCATTTCCTGATTCCAGCAAAGCATGGGCTATGAGATAGACTTCGTTTACACCATTCGTTTGCCCCGCATTAATGAACGCCTGTCCCTTACTGTCAAATATACCTTGACCTCTTAAAACATTGTTTAACTGAGAAGAAGGGATCCCGGTGCTTTTATCTAGTACCACATGTTGAAGTGGGTCGTTTTTATTAGGATTTAAGTATTTTATAAAATCTTCAACTTTTGCATTTCTCCAAACCGGTCTAACATCATACCAAAAATCGTTCCCACTAACCGTTTCCCCTTTCACTTCAGCATGAATTGGGAGTCTCATAGTGAGATAGGCGGGGTTGTTAAAGTTATTAAAGATATAGCTACTCCTATTCGCACTCTGATAAACTTTTGCTGGCTTATTAATAGAAACAACCGGAAACCCATATCTGTTTGCTAAGCTACTATGAACATAAAGCTGTCGATTATCGTACGAGATTTCATACCATACCTCACTCCCAGATACACTATCACCAATAACCTCCCTTACATAAACAAATTCTGTACCTCTTGATACGTTTGTAGCGATTGCTCCACTTGTGCTTGGAGCTCTTCTTAAATTAACACTACTTCCTGTTATACTTCCAAAGAGTTGCAAATCACTACTGTGAATAAAGCCCGACAAACCTCTGTACAGATCCGTCTGTGGAGGAGGATTTAGCTTTTGTTGCTCACTAACTGCTTCTTCTAATGATAGCTCATAAATAGTGTAAGTATAGGAGTCACCTACAGAAAGCAGTTCATCTATCTTAGAGAGTGTTACATCATCCGCCATACCATTCACTATCAAGCCGTGTTCTCTTTGAAATGCTCTCACTTGCCTTTCTGTTGCTGGTCCAAAGGATGTATTGGGATTATCAGATACATGGAAACCTAATCTTGATAGATTTTCCTTTAGTGTGATGGTATCTGGGTGACTTCGACCGTTTTGTAACGGACTGTTTAGTATATCTTCAATCTTTGACCAAGCTTCTTGATCCACTCCCCCTGTTACTGATAGTCCGTAATATGCCTGAAGCTCTCTGACCGTCCTTTCGGTGGTAGGGCCGTACTGTGGCGTTGGGTTCGCTGAAACAACAAAGCCAAGCTTCGCCATGTTTTCTTTTAATAAAACCACATCTTGACGGTAATCACCGATACGCATTGGCGTTTGAATAAGGTCATTCATTTTAGCGAGTGTCACTTCATCTCCGATGCCGTTTTCACGAAGACCATAAAATGCTTGAAAATCTCTAACTCTACTTTCGGTTGACGGACCGTAGGCCGTATTCGGATTATCCGATACATGAAAACCTAACCTTGACAAGTTTTCTTTCAGTGTAATTACATCTGAATGATTCCGGCCGTTTTGCAACGGGCTACTTAAAATCTCATCTATCCTATCTAATGTTGGATGATCCGCAATACCGTTCTCCCTTAAGCCGTAATAGTGCTGAAATGCTCTAACCTGCCGCTCTGTAGAAGGCCCATAAGCTGTATTTGGATTGTCCGACACATGGAAGCCTAGCATAGACAATTTTTCTTTTAATGGGATGGTATCAGCATGGTTTTGACCATTCTGTAGAGGGCTGTTAAGAACCTCTTCTATTTTTGACCACGTTTCTTCACCAACACTCCCTGTTACGGATAAACCATAGTATGACTGAAGCTCTCTCACCGTCCGTTCTGTTGACGGACCATACTGCGGAGTTGGAGTCGCTGAAACAACAAAGCCAAGCTTCGCCATGTTTTCTTTTAATAGAACCGCATCTTGACGGTAATCACCATTTCCCATTGGTGTTCGGATAAGTTCCTCAATTTTAGCAAGCGTTACTTCATCTCCGATCCCGTTTTCACGCAAACCGTAGAACGATTGAAATTCTCTGACTCGTCGTTCGGTAGATGGCCCATAGGCCGTATTCGGATTGTCCGACACATGGAAACCTAATCTTGATAGGTTTTCCTTTAGTGTGATGGTATCTGTATGGTTGCGACCATTACTAAGAGGGCTGCTTAAAATCTCATCTATTTTAGCGAAAGTGAGTTCTCCCGCAACGCCGGATACTTCAAGACCGTAATAGGCTTGAAATTCTTTTACTACACGCTCTGTGGAGGGGCCGTAATTTTCATTTGGATTATCTGATACATGAAAACCTAAAGTACTAAGGTTGATCTTTAGATCAATAACAAGTGGCTCACGATCACCATTTCTTAGTCCATCATTGCTCTGAGCATCATTTGTACTAGTCATACTGAATGAAGTTATTGCTTCGGTTGAATCTACTTCTTCAGTTTTTATTATAGTAGTTTCAGTATTAACCTCTTTATCGACAGTAATTGAATGGGGTTCTATACTGTTTTCTACTTCATCTACTTTATCCAATTTTTTTTCGTATTCAAAGTCAGTTTCAATTTTATTATTGTCTTTGTATAGAATACTATCTATATCTTTATTATCACTAAGTAAGTTTCCCTCTCCACTTTCAGAATAACTCTCATTTTCCGAATCCTTTTTTTCTCGAAGTAAAGACTCAATTTTATTAAAAGTGATAGAATCAACAATCCCATTTTCTCTTAAGTTATGTTTGGATTGGAAATCTACAATTACCTCTTCAGTAGTCAGGTCAAACTCATCATTAATATCTTCTGAAGATATAATTCCCAGTAAGTAGAGATATTCTTTTAATGCAATTACTTCTGCACCGACATCTCCCAGCTTTAAACTTGAAGAAATTACTTCTTCAAATATTTGTTCAATGGTACTGCCATTGTTATATGCATTTTCAAAATTATAGTACTTTATAAATTCAGCCAAACCACTAATGACATTACCCTCAAGGTCTTTGCCATCCTCAGCTTTAAAGCCAAACATGTCAAGAATAATAACGATTGGATCTCCCTCTTCTATCGACCCAATCTTCCCCATTATGAAATCAGATTGAATAATTTCTTGGTTGTAATTATCTAGTAGCCCCTCATGCATTTGATCAATTTTCACCCCTTCTGCATGTACCAATGATAACCCTGGTCCAAATATCAAACAACAAACAAGCCCAATAGATGCGTACTTCTTTTTATTAATATGTTCCACCCTAAATTCCTCTCCTGTTCACCTTTTATTTATCAGCTAAGTTGAAGGACTCAGCAATTGCATCCGCTGTAATCTGGCCTAACCATTCTCTATATTGAGGGCTGGCTAAAAGAGTATTTTCTAATGGGTGATCAATAAACAGATATTCCACTAAAAGTGCAGGCATATTTGTGTTCCTCAAGACACTGAAATTTGCACTTTTCATACCTCTGTTTGTTACCCCTAACTCACCAATCAAATAATTATGAATATCCCTTTGCCTTTGGACTGTTTCGGCTGAAACACTGCCATTGTATATAAAGGTTTCAAAGCCATTTGCACTTCCGTTAAACGCATTATTGTGTATACTTATAAAATAGTCTGCTCCCCACTCGTTTGCAATTCGCGCTCTTTCTTCTAAATCTACATATGTATCAGTCGTCCTCGCTACCATGACTTCTACATCGGAATATTGACTTGTTAACTTTTCAGATGCTTTAAGTGAAATATCTAGAGCTACCATTTTCTCTTGAAGTCCATAGGCAACTGCTCCAGAATCTCGTCCTCCGTGACCAGGATCTATAAAGATCTTGACACTCTGACTTTTTAGATTTTCAATTTTCTGTAGAGTAACCTCATCAGCTATCCCATTTACTCTTAAAGCGTTATCATCCTGGAAGTTCATTACTACTGCTTCTGTAGCAGGTCCAAAATTCTCGTTAGGTTGGCTTGATACTACGTAACCTAGACTCGCGAGATCCTGCTTTAATTCAATTACTTCAGGGTTGCTCTCCCCTCTTTTTAGGGGGCTGTTTATAATTTCTTCAATTTTAGCTAAAGTTGGCTGTTCTGCAATTCCATTAACACGAATTCCATAATAAAGTTGAAATGCCTTCACTTTACTTTCCGTTGCTGGTCCAAAGGATGTATTGGGATTATCAGATACATGGAAACCTAATTTTGATAGATTTTCCTTTAGTGTGATGGTATCTGGGTGACTTCGACCGTTTTGTAACGGACTGTTTAGTATATCTTCAATCTTTGACCAAGCTTCTTGATCCACTCCCCCTGTTACTGATAGTCCGTAATATGCCTGAAGCTCTCTGACCGTCCTTTCGGTGGTAGGGCCGTACTGTGGCGTTGGGTTCGCTGAAACAACAAAGCCAAGCTTCGCCATGTTTTCTTTTAATAAAACCACATCTTGACGGTAATCACCGATACGCATTGGCGTTTGAATAAGGTCATTCATTTTAGCGAGTGTCACTTCATCTCCGATGCCGTTTTCACGAAGACCATAAAATGCTTGAAAATCTCTAACTCTACTTTCGGTTGACGGACCGTAGGCCGTATTCGGATTATCCGATACATGAAAACCTAACCTTGACAAGTTTTCTTTCAGTGTAATTACATCTGAATGATTCCGGCCGTTTTGCAACGGGCTACTTAAAATCTCATCTATCCTATCTAATGTTGGATGATCCGCAATACCGTTCTCCCTTAAGCCGTAATAGTGCTGAAATGCTCTAACCTGCCGCTCTGTAGAAGGCCCATAAGCTGTATTTGGATTGTCCGACACATGGAAGCCTAGCATAGACAATTTTTCTTTTAATGGGATGGTATCAGCATGGTTTTGACCATTCTGTAGAGGGCTGTTAAGAACCTCTTCTATTTTTGACCACGTTTCTTCACCAACACTCCCTGTTACGGATAAACCATAGTATGACTGAAGCTCTCTCACCGTCCGTTCTGTTGACGGACCATACTGCGGAGTTGGAGTCGCTGAAACAACAAAGCCAAGCTTCGCCATGTTTTCTTTTAATAGAACCGCATCTTGACGGTAATCACCATTTCCCATTGGTGTTCGGATAAGTTCCTCAATTTTAGCAAGCGTTACTTCATCTCCGATCCCGTTTTCACGCAAACCGTAGAACGATTGAAATTCTCTGACTCGTCGTTCGGTAGATGGCCCATAGGCCGTATTCGGATTGTCCGACACATGGAAACCTAATCTTGATAGGTTTTCCTTTAGTGTGATGGTATCTGTATGGTTGCGACCATTACTAAGAGGGCTGCTTAAAATCTCATCTATTTTAGCGAAAGTGAGTTCTCCCGCAACGCCGGATACTTCAAGACCGTAATAGGCTTGAAATTCTTTTACTACACGCTCTGTAGAAGGACCGTAATTCTCGTTTGGATTATCCGATACATGAAAACCTAGAATACTAAGGTTGATTTTCAGATCAATAACTTGTGGATCACGATCACCGTTCTTAAGTCCATCCCCTCCCCCTTGTACCAGACCTGGCGCAACAGTCATCATTAAAAGCATAATCAAACCACTGACTAATCTTTTCTTAATAAGTTTCAACTTTATACTCTCTCCCTACTTATTTTTTGCAAAATTTGCTAGTATTTTGTAAATTTTGACGAAATATAAGGTTTTTCCTAGTTGACTATATCACTTATTAGGATCAATGCACATAGGATTTTTCTATATAATTGGAACCTTACATACATAAAAAAACCGGAATCATTCGTTTTAAATGATTCCGGCTTTCTTTATATCACTGCTTTTTCAGTGGTTATGGGGTAGTGTAGGTTGTGATGAAAACCTAAAACATCTTTAATCACTTTAATAAACACGTCATTCTTACCTGTGGTATAAAACTCATGTTTAGGTAACTCTACCTTTTGGTTTAACATGTTAGTAACCTCAAGGATTGTGCTAACCTCTCTAGCAGTTTCTTCACTGGATGATACTAGAGTTACTTCATTGCCCAACATTTCCTGAATCAAGTTCTTAATAAGAGGATAATGTGTGCACCCCAGAATTAATGTGTCAATCTCTTTATGCATTTGGTCCATAGTTTTCTTTACTATTTTTCTTGAGCTTTTTCCTGACAACAGCCCTTGTTCAATCATTGGTGCAAACAATGGACAAGCTAAAGAATGAACTTTTATGTTGGGATTAATTTTTTTTAGAGCATAGTTGTAAACATTACTATTAATAGTACCTTCTGTACCAATAATGCCAACCTTATTACTTTTTGTTATATTGATTGCAGCCCTCGCTCCAGGTTGAACTACCCCTATAACCGGGATATTTAGTTTTTGTTTTAACTCTCCCAACGTATATGCAGTTGCAGTATTACATGCAATAACTAATGCCTTTATATCTCTCTCTAATAGGAAGTTCACCATGTTCCAGGTGAATTCTTTCACCTCATTTTGAGGCCTTGGACCATACGGACACCTTAACGTGTCTCCTAGATAAATAATTTTTTCCTTAGGTAATTGGCGCATCAGTTCATGAGCTACCGTTAGACCACCAATTCCCGAATCAATAACACCTATGGCTTTTTCCACAATGTTAACTCCATTCTACTTTAAAAATCCATTGCATTTATTTCTTGAGTGAGTCCCCTAATTTTCTTATTGGTGATGTAGCTTTCCATGTTCGGCTTTCAATAATTTTATTGTAGTCCTTTTGGACATCTACTAAATGCATATTCACTTCTTCTAATCTAGCAATTTTCTCTTCTAATGAAACAATTGTACTTTTAGAGGTTTTCTTTATATTTTCTATTTCAAAACCAACCTTAACCGGTTTTTTCCAACTGAATTCATTAACTGTAATATCATTTCCGATAGAAGCTAGTTCTTTATTCAATTGATTCTTAAATTCAGTAACATAGCTCTGTCTACCAGCAACAATAATCGAAATACCTCCATCTTTTAAGGATTTTACACGACCGTGTAATTTGTGACCGTGCGCCGTCCTCTTAACCCAACGATTAAACCCTAATCTCTTTTTAACACCGTTAACTCTAAATCTTGTTGAAACTATTTTTCCACTAGGCATTTTAGGTACAGCCACTTCCTTCATGTTACCATTCCGCAAAACTGGAATAATACTGTCAAAGTCGAAATAAAAGCTTGTGTTTATTTCTGTTTCTTTTGTTTCAGGGAAGTAGAAGTCAATGATTGCTTTCGGGATATCCCTTGCAACCCCTTCAACTGGATAAAGATGATTACTAATTTGAGGCTTGGAATTCACTTCGTTTACCACTGCTATTTCACTTTTTTCATCTATAATCATATCAACCGCACATTGTGGCAATCCTGGAATTGCATTAGCTGCTTGAATAGCAGTCTGCTTAGCTTCATATGATATATCCTCTGTGACATCTATTGGTTCACCACCAGCAGATAGACTCCCTTTCTCTCGGATAATAATACGTTTACCTTTATCCGGAACTGATTCAAGTGACATTCCCTTGGATGAAAGATAATTATACATTTCCTTATCTTTCTTTATTAGCCTACCAGACAAATAAGGGTTCTTCTTTCTTTCTTTATTTTTTTGGTCTATGAGTTTATCAATATTATCTTTCCCATTACCTATTACATTGGCATTAATCCTTTTATATACACCAATAACTTCATTACCTACTACATATACTCGGTGATCACGCCCAACAATGAACCTTTCTAAGATAACATCTTTGTAATTAAGCTCATGTCTCACATGCTTAATGGCGCTCATTAACTCATCATTATTCTTTATATTTGTAATTACCCCTTTTCCACCACCTGCATCAGTTGGCTTTAAAACAACAGGGTAATCAAGAGTTTTAAAATAATCCACAATTTCTTGATCAGAATCATTAGCACCAAAACTTTTTCCCGTTGGCACAGGTACATTTGCTTTTTCCAGATAGTGCTTTGTTTTATCTTTATCTATACATATATCAATTGCTTCTCTAGAGACGAGACCACCTCTTGATACAGCAAAGTCGTATCTGTCTGTTCCATTACTTAATGAAAATCTTACAGTGAGTTTAATATCTCCCTTTTCCTTTCTATAAATGTTAAAGAAGGTTAAATCTAATCCCCTTCTCCAACCCTCGAGAGCTATTGTGTAAATACATAATTTATACCCAAAAGCAGATTCAGGTATAGAGTTTTTCAAGTGCTTTAACCATTTATTTGACATAATCTATTTCCTCCTATGCTATGAAGACCTTCTAAACCCATTTACCGCTCTTGCTAACACCCTTGGTAATATTATCAACAACCGACTTTCTTACCCTTCTGAGTGGTTTTGTAAATTTCCATGAGTTACTTTGAAGGATCCTTAGGTTTCTTTTTTCTAACTTTCTCTTTTCTTTTTCTCTTTTAGAAATTTCCTTATTAATCTTCTTTAACGAAGTATCCACAGACCTTATATTGGACATGTTATACCTTTCATGAATTTCGAAACCAACCTTTACTGGGTGCTTCCAAACCTCATCAACAATTTTCTTTATATTCTTTTTTTCAAAAACACTATAAATGGTCTGCTGAAAAGTTGATATTGCTTCTTTACCGATACCGGCTACCATTATTTCTAAATTGTTATCTACAGAATTAATAAACCCATGCAAACCTTTTTCTATAGCAAGCCTTTTAATTATTCTATGTTTACTGTAAGAATGAAGAGTACTTCCTTTTACTATGAATAACTTTGCATGTAACTTTCCTATTGGTGCTGGTGCTACTTCAACTTCTACTGCAGACCTACTTTGGAGTGGCTCTAATACCGTGTTTAAATCGAAATATACCTTTGACTTAGCTGTCTTGACACCTTTAGTTTCAGGAAAATAGTAATCAATTATAGCTCCAGGTATATCTCTAGCTCGTCCCTTCATAGGGAATAATATACCTCCTATTTGTGCAGTAGGATTTAGTTCTATAACAACAGCAGACTTTTCAATATTTGGATTCTCTAAGTCAACTATAATATCAACACCACCGTGGTACAATCCAGGGATGGCATTTAGAGCATCTATGGCAATTTGCTTAATAGTTTGTGGTAAATCATCCGTTACATCTACAGGGTCTCCTCCCGCCGATACATTGGTCTTTTCTTTCAAGAAAATTTTCTTCCCTCTCTCAGGAATGGTTTGTAAATTGTAGCCTTCTTTATTAATAAATTCTAATGTTTCTTCATCAATCTCAATTAGACAACTAAATAGCCTGGCATTCTTTTTCCGCTGTTTATTTTTTAGTTCTATTAATTCTTCAATTGTATGGTGTCCGTCACCAATGATATTGGCAGGGACGCGATTGTAAGCGGCTATCACTTTATCCTCTACCACATATACACGATACTCTTCACCAGGAACATATCGCTCAACAATAATTTCTTCATATCCCAAATCGTTCCGCACATAAGACAAGGCTTTTATAAGTTCTATATCATTTTTAAGGTTTGTTATTACTCCATTGCCTAAACTTCCATTGGTCGGCTTCAAGACTAAAGGGTAACCAATAGATTCTACTTGTTTTAATATCATCTCGTCTGAATCATCTTGATTAAACATAAAGCCTTCCGGAACCGGGACTCCTGCTTTTGCTAGCCAAACTTTTGTCTCGTCCTTATCAGAGCCAATTTCTACTGCTTCATTCGTTACCTTATCTCCTCTTGTTCTAAAGAAAAAGTGCGTCCGCTCTTCTGAACTTAACGAAAATAATCGCCCTGGGGGGTTTACACCAAACGTAATCATTTCATCAAATTTACCTGAATCAATGGTGTACCATTTTAATTTCAACCCTCTTCTCCATCCCTCAAGAGCAACCGCATAAGCACATAGTTTAGTTTTACGGGCACCAGTTACAATATCGTTTGTTAAATTTGGTAGACTAATCAATTGATTACTCTCCATAAAAAAACCTCCCTAACTCCAAACTCAAGTTTTAGTTATTCATCTTACGCCCGATTATTTTTAAAAGGTCACTAATTTTTCTAATTGGGAATGTCATCCTCCAAGTAATACTTTTTTCTATTGCCCTATTTTGTTTCTCTACAATCTTCAAATCAGACCTAACAAGTTCCATCTGTTTCTTAAGAAATTTAAATTGTTCAATCTGAGTCTTCAAGTCTGCCTTGACTTCGAACCCTACTTTGACTGGTCCATTCCACTTTTCCTGTATGATATCTCTGACATCAGCTCTTTCCGTGTCACTAATGAGAGCTTCATGAAAATTATTTACGGTGTCATCACAAGTACCCATGACTACAACTTCAATATTTCCATTGCTCAAGTTCTTTATATATCCACTATGCCTTCTTTCAAAAGCTTGCTTTCTTATTCCCCTGTGATAGGCTACATTTTGCACATCACCCATTAGTGTATATTTTGTAGCATATATTTTACCAACTGGGGCGGGAGAGACAGTAGTGACAGTAGCTGTTTTAGTAATTAAAGGCTCAAGTACATCTGATAAAGAGAAAAATACTTTCTTATAATCAGTAGAAGTGTTTATTGTTTCAGGAAAGTAGTAATCAATGATTGCACCAGGGACATCTCTCGCTTCCCCTTCTTCCGGAAATAAAATCGAGCCTATTTGTGCAGAAGGGTTTAATTCTAGTACGTAACCAATGCAATTATCGCCTTCTCCTTCAACAATAACATCAACTGCACCATGGTACAGGCCAGGTATGGATTTTATAGCCTCTACTCCTAATTTTTTTATAGAGTATGGTAGGTCATCTAAAGAATCGATAGGGTCCCCTCCAATTGATATATTGCTTTTATCCGTTAAAAATACCACTTCTCCTTGCTTAGGTACAGTAAATAAATCAAGGGATTTCTTTTGAAGAAAGCTCTTAATATCATCATTTATTTTTATGGGACAACTAATTAATCTAGGGTTCTTCTTTCTCTCTTGATTTTTTTCATAAATTAAATCCTTTATTGAATGTACTCCGTCACCTACAATATTAGCGGGGATACGTTTGATAGCTCCAACTACTTTGTCCTCTATAACGTAAAGTCTATAATCTGTACCTTCTACATGTTTTTCGACAAGTACATCTTCCGACTCATATTTTCCATTTAAGTAATTCATTGTCTTTGCTAATTCAATTTCATCTTTTATATCTGTAAAGACACCTTTACCAAAGCTCCCATTTACAGGCTTAATTACTAGAGGGTATCCTATACTTGCTGCATACTGAAGTATATGATCATAATTCTCCGTGCTTAATTTAAATTGTTTGCTTATCGGTGTACATACTCCGGCTTTAGTAAGTAGACTTTTAGTTTTTTCCTTATCTCCACCAATCCTCACAGCCTCATTTGTAACTTTATCTCCTCGTGTTCTAAAGAAATAGTGTGTTTTATCTTCAGAACTTAAACTGAATAGTTTGCCCGGACGATCTACAAACCAGGTATCCATTTCACTGAACTTTTCAGAATCCTTTGCATGCCACCTTAACGTAAGCCCTCTTCTCCAGCCTTCCAGCGCTATTGCATATGCGTCTAATTCAGGGCCCCTCGCATCAGATACAATTTCCTCTGTCAGGTGTGGAAGCCACGAGACTTGATTTTCAACCATTAAAATTGCCACCTACTATCTATTAATCTTGAATAATTTCTTGTATTGTATTAAGCTTACTGCAATCAGTCTATTTGACCTATCCATTTATGTCAATTTCTTTAGGAAATAGTCGAATTTCTTACCATTTAATAGATCATAAAACAAACGATTTTCAGCTCGCAACATAGCCTCTCCCAGGTTTTGATCTATTGCCTCATTAAATTCTTCATAATTCCCAGGTTTTGGAGTGAATTCTCCAAAAACCAAGCCATCGTTAGTAGCAAGAAAATCAATTCTTACAAAAGGTGAAGGAATTTTCTTGCTCAATTCAGAGGCCACTATTATGTCCTTTTCTCTAAAGCCTTTTCCAATAAATAATTCATGACTATATTTACCTGTCTCGATGCGTTTTCCATCAGGCAGCCACCAGCAATACTTCAGTTCCGGAGATCTTACTACTTCTAAAACGAGGGCAACTTCTCCATAAAACGTATAAAACTTAAGATCTCTTGCAGGGGTAGTATTTGATGCATCCTCTAAAATAAGTTCCTCCAAAACCCACCGGTCTTCTGAAACCCATTTTAATTTGAGGTCTTCTTCCATACTCTCACGAAGCTGCTCCTGGCTTCCGAGTGTGCGACCTCTTTTGATATCACGAATGCTGTCATTATTTAAGACTAGATAAACACCTCTAGAACCTGCCCCTTTAACAGGTTTAATTACCACCCCTGTTTTTTCGGGTAGGTGTAAACGATCGTAAGCTTTAGACACCCATGGTCTTTTCAATCCTAAGTGGTCTAAAAATTCAAAAGCTGTCACTTTATCGTCCAAAAAGCCTTCTGGTAGCAGATCTAGTTGCCTTTTTCTCGCCCTTACTGTTAATCCTTGACGAAAAGACGAAACGGAGGATAGTGAAAAGTCCCCGTTGTTCTCCCCATGGCGAACGATGTATTCAGGTGTTTCACAGCTATTCAGACCAGTAAGAATCTTCTGGTAAGCTACACTTTTATAGTCTGATAAATCTCTCCTGAACAGTCGTCCTGCATAGTGAAGGAGAGAAACAAACTCGTAATCCCTGCATTGTTTTAACCTACTTAACTCTTCAATATAATCAATGACTGAACCATCTTTTTTTGCTCTTTTAAGCTGGTCCTTGAGGTGGTCACGATCAAAGGGAGTTTGATCTGCTTTTAAGGACATTATTTGTACATTTTGTTTGTGAAGGATTTGTTTAGTTTCTTTTATTTCCTGAACAAGCTCTTCATTTTCCTTTTTTAAACAATCAAAAGCCTCATCTTTGCGGTTACGATTGAAAGGGGAGCCTAATTTATGCTTTAAGTATCTCAAAGGCTTTATCAATTTCCATAACCTGCTGTTTTCAATTTGAGCTTTTCTTTTATTTATCTGCTTTGATTGAACGTGTAGTGTTTGCAATTGTGATTCTTTTTCAAATAATTCCTCCACAAGCTCCGCTTCTCGTTCATTTTCCACATACAGGTCATCTTTTTTATTTTTCTGTGTTTCTTCCATCTGACCACCCCCCTTTATTCAGGTTTAAAAGAAATTCTTTTTAGATGCTTCGTGTATCCAAAGTGAAGATCGACGAATGTTTTTGCTTTTTCTACTTGTTTTTTGTAATAACGATCATCATTCATCAGCCGGTCAATCTCTTCTCTGACCCCTTCAGGACTTGAATAAATAGCCGCATCACCGAAGAGTTCTTTATACTGTGGCGGAATGATAACAGGGACTCCGGCAGCCATGGCTTCGAAGATGACTCTTCCGAATGCTTCCACCCAATCCGGATGTGTATAATAAACAAATACATCGAGATTTTTTAGAAAGTGCCTCGGATGAACGTGACCAAACTCCATTACACGCCAATTAGTCGGAAGTTCTCCCATCACCTTTTTTGGAGCATTGGCTCCCCCAAGTATAAAGACCTCATATGGATCTTCTTCCGGATAAACCTTCAAAATTTCTTCTTTGCTGGAAGGCCATTTTACATATTGATCACGGGAATGTCTGCCGATTTTTATCGTGTTTGAATGAGAGGGACGGGTTGTCCTTTGCCATTCCTCTACATCAATAATATTCACCCAATCCTCGTCTGATAGTGAGATCGACTTTAATTCTTTATGATGGTATTTGTACAGTGTTTCACGGACTAGTGGACCGATTGGATACCAAGTGGCCGGCTTGCGGAAATATTTCTCCAGGTTCTTTGCACACTTTTCAATTCGGTAAAGCGTCCCCCCACCTTTGCTATATTCTCTTTTAGGAGGCTGGTTCACAATTACCTTGATGGATTTCGCTTCAACATCAGGGAGATATCGTTGCCACTCCTCAAGAACAGGAGGATGGCGGATAATAAGAACATCGCAACTTACTTTCTCACCGTATACCAACATTTGCACTTGGTCACCGTCGATTAGTTCCCTAATAGCAGGATTTGTTTCTTTTCTGGAAGTAAAATCGTAACGATTCATTTGAATTAAACCTGTACGAAGACCTTCTCTTTTCTGAGCTTTAATCTCCTCAACATTGGACATGTTCGTCCCGCCCATTAAACGAAACTCAGATGCAATAACAACATCTAAATGACGCCTTCTCTCTCTTGTTTCTCTTTTCACTTTCATAGAATCAGGAACAGGGTAAGGACGTATAT
Source organism: Alteribacter keqinensis (assembly GCF_003710255.1). Classification (NCBI taxonomy): domain Bacteria; kingdom Bacillati; phylum Bacillota; class Bacilli; order Caryophanales; family Bacillaceae; genus Alteribacter; species Alteribacter keqinensis. Next base: position 249,836 of record NZ_RHIB01000002.1, read on the forward strand.
TTAAAGGAAAGTCATAGTAAAGTGACTTGCCGGATTGATGGTAGTTAGAATAACTGTGAAAATACTCCTTCCTTGCCCCCATAAAGTATCCGTGAAAGCCAAAAACATCATTTCCTGTAAGAGACCCTTCCGTTTGTCTTTGAAATGATAAAGGTCCTGTTTTTAAATCAACAACAGCATTATCGCCAAATATAAGCTTTAATCGACGCTTAAATTCACCATCTGCACCAAAGCGGACAGTATCCCAATACCCTAATTCTTTTAATACGGGTTCCCGTCGGAATAAAAGGGAAGACATGTTTGCAAAAATATAGTTTCCCGGCTTTCCACGCCGATAGAATACTAACTCTTCTGTTGTTCTCGCCTGTTCTGAAGTATTCGCTATAACTGAAGGGTTCTCGAGTAAATGAGAAAGCTGGATCGCTATCTTCTCAGGATGTGACCAATCATCTGCATCATTGATCGTAATAAAATCTCCTTTAGAATGATCTATAGCAAGATTTCTTGCTGCGTAAGCTCCCCCATTTTTTTTTGCTTCAACTAATTTAATCCTTCGATCTTTTGTGGAGTATGCTTTTACAATTGATTTCGTTTCATCTGTACTGCAATCATCCACCACAATAACTTCTATATTTCGCCAACTTTGCTTGAGTATGCTCTCTATGGAAGTGGAAATAACACCCTCTGCATTATAAGCAGGTATGATGACTGTAACAAGAGGGTCGCTACTTCCTTGTAAATTGACTCCGGAAACAGCACATGTTAAAGAATCATACAACGTTCTTCCCTTTTTATCCGTTTTGCTTATCTGCTTTAACCCGTAATTGGTAAGTGCATTGTTAATCCATTTCAAACGCTCTTCTTCGTTTGATGCCAAACTTGCCCTTGCAAGAAACAGATCCGGGTGATTATTCTTTACCATTATGCTTTCCAAAAGATCTATTCCTTCAGATGGTTTACCAATGAGATGTAAACACTCTGCTTCAACAATCCCTATCTTCTTCTGGAACTCCCGTCTAATCCCGTTTCTATTTATTTCATTAAGATAGTGAAGTGCTTTTTCCGCATCAGTAAAGTTTTGTTGATTTGCATGCCACAAGGCTAGTTCCCAAGCTGTTTCGTTTCTTAATATTTTGTTATCTGCTTTATTAAAAAGAGTATTTAATTCTTCTAAAGCTTTTAATGAAAATCCGGATTCATAGAGTTTGTATTTAATTTTTTTAATCTTTTGTTTAGCATTGTTCTTCTTCCAGGATGAACTAAACACTTGTTTGAAATTCTTTCTTCGAAGCATGAGTTGAACGGAAAGCTTCGCTATTCGTTTACATCCTTTTAAAGTCAACCAGGCCCTGCTTCGCTTAATAGCCTGATATTCAGATTCAAGGCTTCTCAACTCGTTCTTATTTAACCTATTTTCCCTTTCAAGAGTAGCAATCTCACTATTCAATTCTTCTAACCTGCATTGCCGGTCTTTATTCTTTTGTTCATTTTCATGCATGCTATTTGGCCGGCCGTGACCTGAACTTTCCATTTGAAATGCTCTCCAATCTAGAAGCATGTTTCTCGTATCCAAAGTGACGATTGACATATACAAAAGCTTTTTCCACTTGTTCGTTATACAACTGTGGCTTTTTCATAAGCTCATTTATCTTTTCTTGGACGTCATCGGGCTCTGCATAAATCGCAGCTTCTCCAAACAACTCTTTATACGAAGGTGGAATAATAACAGGGACCCCTGCAGCCATGGCTTCGAATATAACCCTTCCAAACGCCTCTACCCAATCAGGGTGTGTATAATAAACAAAAACATCAAGATCTGCTAAAAAATCTTTCGGGTGGATCTCGCCAAACTCTTTTACCTTCCAATTTAAAGGAATATTACCTAGTACTTTCTTCGGGGCGGAACAACCACCCAAAACATGAATTTCGTATTTATTAGAATCAGGATAGATTTTTAAAAGTTGGTCCTTATCATTTGGCCACTTTACGTATTGATCTCTCGAATGACGCCCTACCTTTATACTCGATGCTTGTCTTGGTAATGTTGACCTTCTCCATTCCGACACGTCAATAATATTAACCCAATCTTCTTCATCTACTTCGACTTGATTCAGCTCTTTTTCATGGTGGACTAATAAGGTATCTCTAATTTGCGGACCGATAGGAGCCCACACTCCGGCTGAACCGAAATATTCTTGCATGTGGCCAACACAGGCGTCAATTGTATAAAGAGTTTCTCCGTTGTCACTATAATCTCGCTTTGGTGGTTGATTTACAATGACGTGTGTATGCTTAGCTTCTATAGTAGGAATGTACTTTTGCCACTCCTGCAATATTGGGGGGTGACGTACAATCAAAACATCACAACTTACTTCTTCCCCATAGGAGACAACTTGGACTTTATCTCCGTCAATCCATTCACGAACTTTTGGGTTCATTGCATCCACTGAGTTTAAATCATAACGAGACAGTTGAACTAACCCTGTTCGAAGACCTTTCGCTTTTTGAGCCTTTATTTCTTCAATGTTTGACATGTTTGTTCCACCGAGCAACCTGAACTCCGATGCAATGATAACATCAAAGTGGCGCGCTCCCTCTTGCTTTTTTTCGCCTTTCGGCCACATCGGCTCCGGTGCTGGGAAGGGTCTGTTTTTTTGAGGAAACTCATAATAGAGTTTTTCTTTAGGTACCGTTTGATGATAAAAGGTATTTGCTTCGTCATACTCTTTCCTTACACCCATAAAATATCCAGGGAATCCAAAAGCAGAATGACCAGTTAAAGAGGAATCCGATTGCCTTTGGAAAGAAAGAAGAGAGGACTTTAATTCAACTATAGCCTTTTCTCCAAATAAAACTTTCAATCGTTTTAAAAACTCGGAATCACCCGCAAAGCGAACACAGTCCCAATAACCTAATGAACTCATTACTTCTTTTCTTCTAAACATAAGAGAAGACATGTTTTTGAAAATATAAATACCCGGCTTCCCTCTTCGATAAAACTTCAAATCCTCTGTAGCTCGTGCTTGTTGTGAAAAGTTACCTATTACTTGAGGATTTTTCATTAAATGCCGGGCCTGCACTTCAATTTTTTGTGGGTGAGACCAGTCGTCAGCATCATTAATCGTAACAAAGTCTCCCGATGCCTGTTTTAAAGCAAGGTTTCTGGAAACATAAGCTCCGTTATTGGCAGTTCCTTTTATCAATGTCACTCGTGGATCTTTTTCTACATATTCTTGAACGATTTCTACTGTATTGTCTGTGCTGTAGTCGTCCACCACTAAAACTTCAAGGTTTTCCCATGTTTGTGTTAAAAGGGATTCGATAGCCGTTTTTATACTTTCTCCAGCGTTGTATGCGGGCACAACAACAGTTACTCTTGGTTGTACAGAAGCAGTAATTTCAGCTTGTCCCGCTTTACTTCCGATTCGATCGTAAAGTGTCTTGCCTTTGCCTTCCTTTAAAAAGATCTCTGTATAGTCATGCTTCTCAAGAGCTTTATTAATCCAATCAATCCTTTTAGATGCATCGCCTTCCAAACTTGCAGCAGCGAGGTACAGATCAGGGTGTTTAGATAAAGACAAGGCTTGTTCAATCAACTGTTTAGCTTTACCACTTTCACCTAACAGGTTATAACTTTCCGCTTTAAGGATGGTAGCTCTTCTCAAATTACTTTTATCTCGGTCGCTTTTAATAGCAACATCTATAAACCTCAAGCATTTTTTAGCCCCTTCCACACTGTAGGTGTTAGCGTGCCAGGTTGCCAATTCCCAAGCAGCGAGCCTCGTTAAATAAGCATCTTCACCGGACTTTACAATGTCTTCAAGGTCTTTTAGCCCCTTTTTCGTAAATCCAAGGTTATAAAGACGATACTTCAAGCGCTCGATCTTCCTTACTTGATTTCTGTTTGTACCAGGCTTAATGATCCTCTTTAGCCTGTTCTTTTGTTCCTGAGTGAACAGGTTGGCAATTTGTTGTTTCTGCTTTGTGCTTAACACTTTGTATAACAACAAATCCACGCTATTTGTTATCCCTTTTTTAAACATACGAAGCATACGAACACCGCCAAATTTTAGTTTTCCTTTTTATCCTTCTGTTTCTTTTCCTGAACGGATTCCCTATACTGACTTACAATCTCTTCAGCATCTCCGTCTCCCCTAACCTTACCTCTTTCCATCCAAATGGCTCGGGTACAGACAGTCTCAACAAACTTCATGCTATGAGAGACAATAATGACCGCTTTTGCATTCTCCATCATTTCCTGAATCTTTTCACTTGCCTTTTGTTTAAATGCCGCGTCCCCTGTAGAAAGGGCTTCGTCTATAATGAAAATATCCGGTTGAAGAGTGGCGGCAATACTAAAACCCAGCCTTGCCCTCATACCGCTGGAGTACCCTTTTACCGGTTTATCAATCGACTTTGCCAACTCTGAAAACTCAATGATTTTAGGGCTGTCACTTTCTACCCTTTGCTTAGGTATACCAAGTAACATCCCGTTCAAATAAATATTATCTCTTCCCGTCAATTGATCATTAAATCCGGTCCCGTAGCCTAAAAGAGCGGACGTCTCACCATTAATTTTAATGGATCCTTCGTCAGGAGATAAAATGTTAGTAAGCACCTTACAAAGTGTGCTTTTACCAGCCCCGTTATGCCCTATAATTCCCACTACTTCCCCTTGTTTGATGTTAAAGTTAACATCTTTTAAAGCCCAATGCGTTTCTTTTTTATGTTTAAAGATAATGCTCACGTTCCTCGCATCAATAACGGTTCTATCTTTGAGGTGAGCCTCCGTTTTTTTAAGTTCGAGCTTTTTATTCACCCTTCTTTTCCGAGGAGGAATAGTCGCTTTATACTTTTTTAATATCTCCTTTGGTTCTCCTACATCTTTAATAGACCCCTTGTCCAACCATATAAGGCGATCACAATTCTTCCTAGCATAACGAAGGCTGTGAGTTACAAGGATAACCATCTTCGCTTTAGAAACTAGTTCTTTCATTTTTTCTGCTGCTCTCCGGCCAAATGCAGCGTCCCCTGTATTTAGTGCTTCATCAAGGATCAAGATTTCCGGTTCAAGAAAAGCAGCTACACTAAAGCCCAGCCTTGCTTTCATACCACTAGAATAAGTTTTCATGGGTCTGTCAATAAAATCTCCCAAACCTGAAAACTCATGAATGTCTTCAATTGATTGGGTTATCTTTTCCTTTTTAATACCAATCATCATGCCATTCAAATAGATATTTTCTCTGCCTGTCAGCTCTTTATTGAATCCCATACCCAGCGAGAACAAAGCGGATACTCTACCGTCCGCTCTCACTTTTCCTTCATCAGGTTTAAGAATGCCCGACAAGAGCTTACAGAGAGTCGTTTTACCGGCTCCATTTGAACCGATAATACCTAAAATCTCTCCTTTATAACCTTCGAAATTAATATTTTTAAGTGGCCATACCGTCTTGTTGGATGACTTCCCTTTATTTTTGTCTTTACTAAAGAAGTCAATCACATGGGATTTATAGTCATCTTTACGAAAACCGGAATTAAAGGAGACTCCGAGGTTTTCAGCTCGTAGGACAACTTCTTTACGTTCATCGGCGAGTCTATCAACCATATTGTTTTTTAAAGACATAACGTTCCCTCATTTTATAAAGCTTTAATAATCTTGTGTTCGTTTTTACTATAGTGGTAAACCAACGTGCAAATAACAAGAGTTGAGATAACAGCAATAATAAGTAATCCAATAAAATGCGGATTGGATTGATACATGATTATTGCTCTATAAGATTCAATAATTGTAGCAACGGGATTTAACTGAACGAACAAAGCATATTGTTCAGGCAACTCTCTTCCCATCCAAATTATAGGTGAAGCATAAAAGAAAACCCTTAAAATATGAGATAGGATATTATCAATGTCTCTAATAAAAACGCAGATATATGCCACAAACAAACTGAGAGCTAATAGAAACAGTAATTGAACAAGGATTATAAAGGGTAAATATATAATTTGCCACCCTGGAACTACACCGAACACCGCCAAAAATACCGCTACGACGACTAATCCAAAAACAAAGTTAAAGCCTTGTGTAAAAGTCATTGATAAGGGAAATATCGACTTTGGTAAGTACACTTGGTTAATAATAGATGAATATTTCATAATTGATTTAGCTGAGGTAGTGACTGTTGTATTCATCCACCTCCATACAACCAGACCGATTACTAAATATACAGCATACTGAGCCTTGTCATCCCCACCTCGCCCTAAAACAATAGCAATTAGGAAAAAGTAAACTAAAACATTTAGTAGTGGATCGAGAAGCCACCAAAAATACCCAAGATAGCTGTTGCGATTTTCAGCTTTCAATCCTGATTTAACAAGATAAACCAAAAGATCTTTTCGTTTAATTAATTCCGTTAAGTAATTTCTCATAACCTTACCCGTACACCGCCAATCCTATTGTTCAATACTACAAATACTCTCTAAATTTATAGAGCAGAGTATTTCCTCACTTTAAAATAAAGATAATTCAAGAAGTACCACATGCTTTTAACGAGATTCAACTTTTCAACTTCTCTGTAAACCTTCCAGTTTTGCTTTGCCATTTTAATTTTATTACTGGAAACAGAACCTTCCACTACTCTATATTTAGACAGCGGCTTTTGAAGGCCTCGGGCTTTAAAGCCACGCTTGCACAAGTCAAGCCACAATACATAGTCTTGCCTGGTACGGATATCTATCATTTCTACGCACCCGGTTTTTTCTCTGTCAATCATAACAGTCAGGCAACCAATCATGTTTTCTTTTAGCAAGTCTTTATATGAAACACACTCTGGCACCTCGGTTACTTCACCTGTCTCTTTACCAGTTTCATCAATGAAAATATAATCCGTAAAGGAAAATGCCGCACCTTTTTCTTTCATAAAATCCAATTGTTTCTCGAGTTTCTCGGGAAGCCATTGGTCATCACTGTCAAGGAAAGCCAAATATTGACCTTTGCTCATCTTTATTGCTTCATTCCTAGCTACAGCTGCCCCACTGTTAGTGGGAAGTTGGGTCGCTCGAATGCGACCATCCCGGTTAGCGAATTTTTCTATGATGCCCAGTGTTTGATCAGTTGAGCAATCATCTACAATAATCATTTCCCAATCTTGAAAACTCTGAGCCATGACAGATTCAATGGTCTGCCCAATAAATCGTTCAGCATTATAAGCGGGGGTAATGACCGATACAAGCGGCCCCTCTTTCGATTTATAACTAGTCATACTTTCTCCCTACTTGTTTTCACCTAATTTTTTATACCAGTTAATTAACTTACGCTCTTCAGCTATCCAGTTCAGCTCATTAAGTACAGCCTTTCTTCCATTCTCACCCATCGTTTTAGCTCTTCTGGGATTTTCACGCAAGAACCGGATCGCATTCCTTATTTCATTTTTGTTATAAGGATCTACAGTAATGCCACAATCATATTTATCAATAAAATCTTTCCATACTGGAAAGTTGGAACAAATGATAGGCAATCCTGAAGTCATGTATTCAAAGAATTTGGTCAGTTCCTTCTTTTTAAAATGCTCAGAAGGAGGGAATGTAGCCAGCCCTGCGAGCCAGTTATATTCCATATAGGCATTATCAATTTCATTTTTAGGTACATACTTCTCTACACCTTTAATGAAAATTCCCTCTCCTTTTGCATTCTGTGCCATTTTATGAAAAAGAGCTTTTGAGCATTGTCCATAAAAGTGAACGGTAACGCTAGGTTCAAAGCCAGGAACAGCAGCATGAATAAGAGCCCCTCGGTCTTCCCTTACGTTACCTGTATAAATAAGTTTGTCCTCTACCGGCTTTACTTCAGAAGAAAGGAGTTGCTCGTTTAGTAAAGGATAATTAAGAATGCACGTTCCTCGCGGATACTTTTCTTTATAGTATTTTTCCGCAAGGCACAGCTCCATTGAACGGGACAAAGCTTTCTCCACGCCTTTGTAAACCTTACTTAACAACCACCTTAGAGGTTTGTTAAGGTAATTCCGCTGAACAATCCCTGTTTCATAGTCTTCGTGAATATCATATATGACAATGTTATTTCTTTTCTTAAGCAACCAGCCAACCGGAAGTAATTCAGGGTCGTGAAAATGGTAATAGTCCGCTTTGAGGCTTTTAGCCATTTTATAAGCCTTAATTGGAGACACCAACATGCTTACAAACCGGTTAGTATGTTTTTTAAATGTTTTAACTGGCACAGAATTCTCATGAGTGAGGTCTTCTGAATAAGGGGCGATAAGAGTTACCTTGTACCCGGCGTCATGCAGGGACATACATTGCTTGTAGTAGATCCTCGGATCTAACGGATGATGAACAGTTGTTATATGAACAACTTTTTTTGTTTCCGTCATTTCTTGCACCTCTAATATATTTAGTCGATATTATTTTGAAAGGGTTTCTATAAAGACTTGTTCGTATGTCTTTACAATTTTACGAGCATCAAAATCTGCCGCTCGCGTCATACCTTTTTCCTTTATCTTCTTTAAATCTTGCTGGTCTTTTCTTAGTATTTTCACTATATGGGATGCCATCTCTTCAGCATCACCGACTTCGCATAAATAACCATACTTTCCTTTATCAAGTACCTCTTCCGGACCTGATTTACAATTGGTAGAAACAACAGGAGTAGCGCATGCCAATGCCTCTGCTATAACATGACTAAAGCCCTCATGTAACGATGACAACACAAACAGGTCAGATTTGTGAAAATATTGATACGGATTACTTTGAAAACCTATGAAGTGCACTTTATCCTTAATACCTAATTCTTTGGCCATTGCTTGCAAAGGCTTTTCCAACGGTCCTTCACCAAGGATAATCAACCTGCTTGGTATCGATTCAACAACGTTTGAAAATGCCCGTAATAATGTTATCTGGTCTTTTTGTTCAACAAGCCTGCCTGCAGTAATAAGGATTTTTTCCTCAGGATCATATAAAGCCTCGTGAGAATCAGGCATTTTACCCGTCTCTATTTTCTCGTTAATTGCGGGGATATCTATGGGATTATAAACTACTTTAATGTCACTGGCTTTAAGTTTATATTGATTTACAAGATTTTGTTTTACTCCTTCAGACAAGGATACAACCTGGTTTGCACACTTATACACGAATCCAAAGGCTACTAATTGAACCTTTGTTAAAAAATCACCGCTTAAATTATCTGCTTCTCTCACAATACATCTTGCTTTTGTAAAGGAAAGACGGGTCGCAAGGACTGCAATGGTATTCACTCTCGGTATTGTGCTGAATACAAGGTTGATTTTTTCTTTCCTTATTATATTTGCCAATTTAAATACAGATCTACTAAGCCTCTTGGTATCCAGTTTAATGAACTTTACATCACTCTTTAACTCACCTTCGTAAGATCCGTTAAAGTTTAAGGTCACAAGTACAGGTTCAAATTTAGTACGATCGAGGTTATTAATAATATTAAGCAAGGTTCTGGCAGCTCCACCAGCTCCCATTTGGTATATAAAGAACAAGATTTTTATTTTTTTCATCTTTTTACGACAGCCTCTCTATCTAACTATTAAGTATACAGTTCACTATGTTAACAATATCAAATTATAACATAGTCAAAGCACAAACTTTGACTGTTATTTACTAGCATTAGCAAAGCTATGACCCTGAAAATAAGAAAAGATCACCCTTAAGGATGACCTTCTTGAAATAAACATTAATAATGAACCAAACGAAAACGTAAGCCCATTACGTAAACCACCAAACTTATACATCTTTGTTGGGGAGGATACAATAAACCCAATACTCGGATGGCATAGTTGGACCTTTGAGCATAGTGATGGGACCACCCAAAGTATTGAATCCGACTCTGATACCCCCTCAATAATTGTTGAAATGAGAGAACCACATAAAGTAGATGCATCTACAGATATTTCTTTTGAATTTGAAACCTTACCAAAAAATTATCAAGTAAGAGAATGGGATACTGAACATAATGTTTTAGGATCAAATATCGAATTACACCTTTCAATTCACAAGGGAAAAAGATTTTTGAAATTCTTGCTAGTTGGGAACAAGGTACTGCAAGTTATGTTTTTTACTTGGATATTGAATTTTCAATATTTATATCCTCCGGGTGAAAATGCACCAATTCATTTCCATATGACTGAGTAGTCCTAGCTAATAATCCTGCAAACTTTTGTGGTTTGCTGTTATTCCGTATATAACCGACATACATAGGTAAACACCCTCTTTTCTAATGCAATCTTTAATTTAAGCCCTCTTTCAACAAATTTTGCAACTGAATTATTACATAACCACCCTGAAAAATTGTTTTCAAATATACAATATATTTAATTGTATTATGTAACTACTCATAGATGTAATAAATTCAGAAGAGTTAAGTGAAAAAAAGATAATAGTTTCTTAGGATATCGAAAGGTTTGGTTTATTTTCTACGTGCATCAACTTTGTGAAGACTGACAATAGTACCCGGCCTAGAAATCGAAAAAACAAAAAAACAAGATTTTCATATACGCCTACCGTTATTCCTCTTTGAACCAACTCAAAATGCTCTCGGCCCATAATTGATGTCCCTCTTCATTTGGATACCCATGTTCCGCTATGTACTGCATGAGCTCTTCGTCATTATATGAGGGCCAATCCTGCCAGTGGTTTATATAAGGAATGGATGCTTCCTTAGCGTACAACCGGATTTCGGCCATATGATCCTGCAAATTTGCTGCATTCGGAATTGGTTGAGAGGGCTGGAGAATAATATAACTGTGGGGATTTCGTTCTTTAATTTCACCTATTAAATTACGGAGGTGGATGATGGCTTCATCCGTTCCAACACGGTAAAGGTTATTCCCCATTAACGGTTCTATTAAATAAATGTCTCCTTCAAGTGAGGCAACTTCTTTATGATGGTCATTAATAATAAAGTTCAGGCTGTGCATATCTCCATAGGAAGAAACGTGAAAATTAAAAAGGTCACCATAATAGTCATTTAATTCAGAAGCAACTGTATCTGTCCAAGGTAAGATCCCCTCGTCATGATAGTCTGTAATTGCCCCTGAACCGACACTTACAAAGGATAGTTTTGTATTGCTGGCATGAGCAGTAATCAGCATTTTACCTAATTCCTTCGGGAGCGGCGTTACAAGGGATTCCATATCAAGTTGGTTCTCATCACTATTAACGTTATCCGTGCTTTCTGAGTGTGAATTATCTTCTTCAACATTTGCTTCTTCTGAAACCATAGCCTCGGAAGCCTCTACCGAGATGTTCTGTAATTTCTTATCGTAATGGAGCTTGCCGAATAGAACTGTACCTATTGATAAAAGTATAATAAATGCAAAAACGGCTTTCTTCATAAATGTGACTCCTTTAGCTGCTTAATAATGTTTATTATACATCTAAAGTCTGTAGTGATCAGCAGTTTTTTCCAAATTATGAAAAATTGTGTTGAATCTATAAACGCTATGTCTATTCAAATAAAATTAATCAAACGTTTAATTAAGTTAATATTTTTCATTGCTTCATTGATGATCCAATACTTTTCCTGACTCTTTTTTACACTCATTTCTTGTTCTTCTAAAATACTAGATACTCTTTCCATCACATCGACAGCAGACTTGGAGTTATTCTTTAATTCTTTTGTGAATTTTGTCGACTGTTCAGCTAATTTTCTAATCATCTGCCACGACGAATAACCCGTACCAAAATCATCTGAAAATATGCCAACACCCATTTCGCTTTATTCATGAATTTTATTAAAAGCATCGGCTCTATTTTCCATTCATTTGAATCACTGAAATGTTAACGGAAATAAAGAACTATTCTCCCAAGTCCATTCCCCCATTTCTAGTAATATATTTATTTCCTGCACTCACTGATATTTGATTCTTCTTATTAAATATGAGAATATGCTCTTTGACTTCGTTTTGCAGGTTTTTTTAAACGTACCCATATTAGTCTGCAAATTAACTTTCTCAAGTAGTGCAATAAATTCATCCCCACAAAGTTGACGATCAGTGAATAGAAGGTTATTATCTTCGGATACGTCAAACGACATCACCAATCGTCATGGTTGGGGATGAAAGCAATCCGAGCTTCTTAGTCAACGTATTCTCTGCGAATTATCCGGCATCCACATTAAACATTTGTGCTATGGAATGGGTAAAGTGCTGTCACCTTTGGCGCAGTAACTCTATCAAACTTTATTGGAGGAGGAATTTAATAATGGATACAGCATTAAATGATAAAAAACAAAATAAAGCATCTAAGAAAGAATCTAGATTGACCCTGAGCGAATGGATGTTGAAAACGATCAAATTACATAAAAAAAGGACAATGAAAGATGCCACCATCGGCATTACGGTTATGGTGATTCTATTTGTAATCGGCATGGTGTAGGAAAATGATAAAAAGAAACCGTATCATTATCATCAGCAGCTTAATTGTCACCCTATTCATATTTCTGGTCCTGTTTTTGCAGAATACTGATGAGATAAACCACCGTCAGTCAGAAGACTTTTCATTAAATGATACAAAAACGGATAAAGAAGATGGCTCATATGGTGTGACATCGGATAGTGAAATTGCGACGGAAGTAGGAATGAAGGTGTTGGAACAGGGCGGCAATGCCGTTGATGCGGCCGTTGCCGTAAGTTATGCACTGGGCGTTGCAGAGCCGCATGGATCAGGGATTGGCGGGGGAGGAACGATGCTTATCCACCCTCAAAAAGGCAGCGATCATTCCCCTGTCGTTTACGATTACAGAGAGACAGCACCCAGCTCAAAAAGCGTTCCTGAAAGCGGAACAGGAGTGCCCGGCTTTGTGGCAGGGATGAATCGTGTCCATGATGACTTCGGCACAATGAAAATGGAACAGCTTATTGAACCATCGATTTATTTTGCTAAAAACGGTATCGTTGTCTCCGAAACGATGCACCAGCATTTAGAGGAAGCAAAAAACCGTATGCCGAATCTGGGCCATATGTATCCAGATGGTGATCCGATTGAAGCAGGCGAAATTTTGATACAGAAGCAGCTTGCGGATACTTTAACGAGGATACAGCAGGATGGTCCAAGTGCGTTCTATTCAGGAGACATTTCTGAATCAATCAATGAGAAAGAATCAAAAATTGACAAGGATGACCTGGAGTCTTATAAAGTAGAAGTCAAAAAGCCTATCGAAGGGGAGTTTGGTGACTATGATGTTTTAGCGCCGCCCCCTCCATCCGGCGGAATTATGCTTCTTCAAAATCTAAAAATGGCTGAAATGCTGAAAGCTAAGGAGACGAAGGAGAAGCCGTTGGACTTTACGATGCTTATGGGGATGATCAACAGAGCCAGCTACAAGGATCGCTTAGAGAATGTAGGTGACCCTGAATTTAATAAGGTGCCTGTGAAAAAGATGCTTTCTGAGGATAATCTGAGAAATCTTACTTCGGACATTGGTGATGGTACGAAGCTCTCGGATGAATACCTGGCAGAGCTTGATTCAGATGCAGACCTTGAAGACCATGAGAATACCACACATTTCGTTGTAGTCGATCATGATGGCATGATGGTATCCGTGACAAACACTTTGAGTAAGTCCTTTGGATCGGGGATATATGTGGACGGATTTTTTCTCAACAACCAACTGAAAAACTTCAGTAACAATGAAAACTCACCGAATAGTCCTGAACCCGGAAAACGACCGTTCAGCTATACAACACCGACGATTCTAGCTAAAAATGGCAAACCGGTAATAGGCATAGGGGCTTCTGGAGGCCGGCGCATTACCTCAATGGTCACCCAGGAACTTGTGAAGATGATTAAATTCAATGAACCAGTGCAAGAATCGGTCGAACAACCGCGGTCATTCCTCGAGTTTAATGAGAATGCCCTTCATGTAGAAAGCGATTATGTCTTTTTAGAAGACCCGGAAAAACGCGGCATCAACATCAACAATACCGACAGCACAACCAATTTTGGAAATGTCCAAGGATTAGTCATTGATCACGAAAACAATAAAATCTATGGAGCCAGCGACCCGAGAAGGAATGGGAGTTGGGATTCTAAAGATTAAAAGAGGGCGGGACAAAAGTGTTTTAGTTGAATGAAAACCCGAACGAACAATATGCGGTGCAATAAAACCGCTCCTGAAATATACTCCGCTTTCCGCGGCAAGCTGGTGAGCCTCCGTGTGCTATCCTGCTTCTTCCTCTGCCAGCTAACCTAAGAAGCTGTATGCGTCGAAGCAACTCGCAGCATTTTCATGAAGCAGACGCTCGTCACTGGGGTCTCACCTTTGCTTTTCAGAAGGCACTGAAAAAGTTCGATTTTTAACTTTTCCAGTGCCTTCTAAGCAATGAGCGTAAAGGTTGCCATTTTTTAAAGCCTGGTATGAGTGGGTTTCTCGTATCAGGCGCGCAACCGCTGAAGCCATTGCTACTCAATTAAAAGCCACCGAAAAAGTTGTTTTGTACTTTTTCAGTGGCTTCCTTTCCTCCCGCAGGAGTCTGCGTATATTTCATCCGCTACACAAGCGCATTGTTCGGATTTTGAGATAAACACATTCTTTATGTCCCAGCCTTTTTTGTTTGGAAAGAGGGAGGAACAGCAAAAAAACACCCACACATCTGTGTGGGCTATCTTTCTATTAACCTTACTTTTATTTCTTCTACGAGTGTTTCTGTAGTGGCACTTTCCTGGTTTCCAAGCTCCAAAAGTTCCGACAACAGGTCTTTGAGATCGTCTTGTGAGAGCATGAGATTGTCCGAATTCACTATGTAATACACCTCTTTACAAATTATGGATTAAGTACTATTGTAATGGATATTTTTCTGGCCGTAAAGATGATATACCCATTTTTTTCAATATTCACACCGAGAATTAGTAGTCCAATAGTAGTGAAAGTCCATAAAAAAAGCCAGGTTAACTGAAATAACAGTCAACTAAGCTCCTTTATCATCATTGTAATCCCAAAGAATTCTCCATTCCCCATCTTCCTCTGTTACATAAACATACTGCACAAACTCAAAGTAGCCGTATTTTCCATGATACTTTTTTGTTGCTATGAGGTGGTAGACATCCAGTATCTCCGCTTCCTCATGCTTTTTCCAATCATCCACTTTTTTCGGCTTAGTTAGTGTAAAACGAAAGGAATCAGCTCCAAAATGATTGATAAAAACATGAGAGCGATCCTGAATGTAATTCTCCCTTGAAAAGTGGTTGTGCATGCTGGAATGCAGCAACTCCCAGGAAGATGAGAATTTCCCTTCCTGTTCGAGTGTGTAAAAAAGTTCGACTGCTTTTTCCGCCTGTCTGCCATCAGACGATAGCAGAGTGAACAGAAGGATAATGCCTGCAATAAGTACAAAAGATGCAAGCAAAAATGATATGACCGGTGAGCGTCTCCTGCGCATGCTGATAACTCCCTCCAAATATCGTTACAGCATGTTTATTCCGGCTTATCCCACAATAGACATGTGAACCTTCAAACACAGGGCCAGACCCTCTGTGAATTAGGGTATACGGTGCCAGGCACAAAAAAGTGCCAGGCACTGTGTGAACTTGCGCACGCAGTGCCTGGCACCATAAGAGGATCAACCTGTATTCACGAGTCCTGCAGCTACACCGGAAATGGTAAGCAGCACTTCTGTTAACAGTTCATCGGACTGTTCGTCTGATTCGCGCATTTTGCGAATGAGATCCACCTGGAGGAAGCTGAGTGGATCAACGTACGGATTACGGCGGTGCACGGAGCCCTGGATATTCGGCGTGTGATCGAGAAGCTCGCTGTCCCCTGAGATTTCAAGGAGAACGCTCCGGGTACGGTTGTACTCTTCTTCGATGTCACCGAAAATCCGCTCGGCCACGGCCGGATCTTCTACGAGATCAACATACTCTTTCGCAGTCTGCATATCGGCCTTCATCAGGGCCATCTGCAGGTTGTTTACCGTTGCCTGGAAGAACGGCCAAGCTTCGTACATTTCCTGAAGCATCTTCACGTTTTCCTCCGATTGTTCAGCGAATGCTGCAAGGCCTGTTCCTGCGGCATACCATGCTGGCAGCATGTGGCGGCACTGGGTCCAGGCAAACACCCACGGGATCGCCCGTAAGTCCTCAAACTTCTCACTGTTTTTACGGCTCGTCGGACGGGAGCCGATGTTTAACTCCTTAATTTCTTCAAGTGGTGTAGCCTGTTTGAAGTACTTAAGGAAGTCTTCGTCACCGAATACGAGCTGCTGGTATTTAGCCAGTGATTTCTCTGACACTTCTTCCATGGCGTCTTCCCACTCTTTTTTAACCGGATCAACGTCTTTGGTGGCCTTGGCGGAAGCTTCAAGCAGCGCCGATGCCGCCTGCTCCAGGTTACGGAACGCAATGTCCCCGAGCATGTAACGGGAAGACAGAACTTCACCCTGCTCCGTAATTTTAACCCCGTCCCCAAGTGTTTGCGCCGGCTGGGATAAAATACTGCGGTTCAGCGGGCCGCCGCCACGTCCGAGAGATCCTCCGCGTCCGTGGAAGAACTTCAGGCGGATGTCGTACTTGCCCGCCATATCGTGAATTTCCTGCTGGGCTTTAAACAGCTTCCAGTTGGCTGTAATCGTTCCGCCGTCCTTACTGCCATCAGAATAGCCGAGCATGATCTCCTGATGGTTGCCCCGCTCGTTAATATGGTTTCGGTACACATCCATGCTGAACAGCGTCTCCATAATTTCAGGTCCTGCAATAAGATCGTTTACCGTCTCAAGCAGCGGCGCAACGTTCAGGCCGCTTTCCACCCGGCCGTCAGGGTGAAGACGGTAAATCCCTGCTTCTTTTGCGAGCACCAGCACTTCAAGGAGGTCACTGGAAGACTGGGTCATACTTACAAGATACACTTCAATTGAACGAGGTCCGAAGGTATCATGGGCTTTTTTGATCAGCTGAAAGACGCTGAAAATTTCCTGCGTTTCTTTTGAGTAATCTTCATTTAAGAGCATCAGTGGACGAGGGTCTTTTAATACCCGCTCCAGTGTTGCTATCTTCTCTTTTTCAGAAAGCTGACTGTAATCGTCGGTGATTCCGACCATCTTCAGAATTTCCGTGATGGCTGTTTCGTGTTCACCGCTGTGATTTCGAATGTCCAATGTAGCAAGGTGGAAGCCAAACAGCTCAACCTGACGGATAAGCTTATCCAGCTTTTTCAGCTTCTGTCCCGGCTGGGTATGCTCAAGAATACTGCGCTTAATCATTTGCAGATCCTCAAGAAGCTCTTCTGCTTCGTTGTAGCCCGCTTTTGATTTATCCACGTGACGAAGGCGTTTGAGCATGATCGCAAACTTACGGCGGTAGTACTCGGGCTCTATCTTCCAGGCTTCCCCTTTGCGTAAGAACGTTCGCTCCCCTTCCTGCACACTTTTCTTCAGTTCTTCACTGACTGGAACATATTTGTCTGACTGGCTGAAACGGCGCATCAGTTCGACCATCGCCTCGTCATATTTTTTAACTGCCAGTTCACGCTGTAATTTCAAGGCTTCCCACGTGACATCAGGTGTTACATACGGATTTCCGTCACGGTCTCCGCCAATCCAGGAGCCAAACGTGAGGAAATTCGGCACTTTCCACTGATGGTCAGGGAAGTAATCGTCAAGCTGGTCTTCAAGCTCCTGGTGAATCGCCGGAAGGACGCTGAAGAGGGTCTGGTCAAAATAATAAAGACCGTTTTTCACCTCATCAATTACGCTCGGCTTCACCTGACGAAGCTCGTCCGTCTGCCAGAGAGCTGTGACTTCGTTTGTGAGACTTTCTTCAAGCTTGCGCCGCTCTTTCGTTGTAAGGAGCGGATTGTCGAATTTTTGAATAATCGTTGAGATCCGCTTCTGAATCTCCAGCACCGTCCGCTTTGTCGCTTCAGTCGGGTGCGCAGTCATGATGAGCTCAATGGACAGGTCATTCAGAACCTGCTGAATAACATCGTCCGGATAGTCCGCTTCTTTTATTGCTGCAACTGCACTTTCAATCGAAAACGGCTGAAGAATGCTGTCGTCAAGCTGATACTGACGGGAACGCCGGATACGGTGGTTGTGCTCAGCAATGTTGATCAGGTGAAAATATGTAGAGAATGCCCGGATCACATGCTGCCTCGTAGGTGACTCCAAGGATGCAATTTGATCTTTTAATCTATTCAACGCTTCTTCGCTGTAGTCTTTACGCAGTTCTTTTGCTGCTTCACGAATCGTTTCTACTTTATCAAACAGCTCTGTGCCGCCGTGCTGTTTCAGGACGTCGCCTAAAATATTGCCCAGCTTTTTTACATCATTTCGCAAAAGGGTACTGTTGTCTGTTGTCTGTTGCATAAAAATCATCTCCTTTTGTAATAGCGTAGGATCACTTTTCGTCAACAGGGACACTTTGCGTCCCTATCGAGGAAAAAGAATACTGCTCACGTATTTTTACTATCTTATCAAAAACAAATACATAACGCTAATTTTCTGATTTTTCTCCACATATAGCCCTATTGCTTGTTATTAACGATAACCCATATGTTTCTTAGGCTGGATATTCGTGACTATTCTACTTAAAATGACAAAAGCGTTTTCATTCTCTTTCATTATCTATATAATAGAAAAAGAGAAAATGGTTATTTGGGGTGGTTATGATGTTCTTCAGGAAATTGAAAGAAAAGAAAACACTGGATTTTTCTCACATAGAGTGTCCAAACTGTGAAAATACAAAGAGTGTTGATAAATGGAATACCATTGCTAAAGATACATACGGTCCTGACAGTCCTGACGTGCGGGTAGCCTCTTTAGACAAAAAGATTTCTTTCCCTTTTCAATGCCCTGATTGTTACATGGCATTTTCGGCGCATCAGCTGAAATTCACCAAAAAAGATATGCCTTCGACTAATTCAAACAGTAAAGCCGAAGTAAGCGAGGCATAGTTTTACATTTTAATATGAATGACCCGCATAGTAAAAATAACACTCTTTAGATAAAAATCTACAGGGTGTTTTTGGCATGTTACCTCATTTTTATCTTCAAAGTGATTTTTATAAAAAAACCATTGTCCGCCATACTTTGTCCCCCTTTTTTACATAGAATGTTCACCGCTGTATGTGTATTGTTATCCTTCCAGGAGAAAATTCCTATAAAGTTTTGCACATATCTTCACATCAAAAAGAAAAACCAGAAGCTCTCGGCTTCTGGTTTTTCGTAAATCCTATTTCCCTCCGTTGTTCCCTTTACCTTTTCCCGGATTGCCTGCGTGATCAGGTTTCCCCGGTTGTCCTGCGTGTGGTGGTGGTCCCGGCTGGCCGGCATGTGGTGGTGCATTGCCGTTACCAGGTCCTCCTGGCTGTTCCTCGTCTTCTTCATCCGGAACGTCTCCTCCGACACGAACGACGACTGCCGTTAGTGCATCAATCGTAATTTGAGCGGAAGTGAGTTCAAATCCGGATGGATCAGAAACCCCGGAAATATTGGCTTCGTTTCCGTCAACAATTACTGTACCATCCGTAATGTCTTCTTCAAGAGTAAGGGTACGTTCTTTATCATCTGCGTTCACAAATACATAGTACGTGCCTGTATCGTCAGTGGACTCGGCTTTGTACCCGATAACCAGGTCCGTATCCTGGATTTCAGGTGCATCAATGAATGACACCTGGTTGTCGATGTCTTCCATCGTTCCCAGACGGAAGGCATCTGTTGACCGGCGAAGCTCAATCAATCCGGTCGTGTACTCACGAGTAAGGTTATTGATTGGATACGCCTCAGCGTCCATTGCTTTCGTCCAGTCAAACTTGTTGATGGCATCCGTTGAATCATACGAATCGTGGATAAAGTACGGATACACGAATGGATTTCCGTTTTCATCCGTCATATACGTTGACTTGTACGGTGCTTCGTCTGTTTCAGCTCTGAACTGCTTCGTACGGCCAAACTCCTGTCCTGCGTGGAGGAAAGCCGTTCCCTGCGCAGTGAGAACCATTGTATTTCCCAATCGAATGCGCTTATGAATTTCTTCCTGATGGTACTCAGGATCTTTCTTAATCGATTGTGCAATTACATCGTGCAGCGTTAAGTTATCATGTGCAGCGATGTAAGGCACCACATCACCAGGATTTGTTGCTGTAAAGTTATGCGGGTTTGCAGTCAGGTTGTCATAAATCTGCTGAATGCTCCGAGCACCGCCTGTAATAAAGCGCGGCTGTCCTTCACTTCCGAATCCGGACTTGAGTTCGTTTCGAAAGTCGTCAGAGAATGAACCAACGCTTTCTGTGTGCTGCATCCAATCCTGGTCTGCAGGCATCACGTCGCCGCCGTTTTCATCTCCTACAAACGTTCTCCAGCCTTCCCCGATCATCACAGTGTTCGGGTTAATTTCTTTTGCTTTATCGTAAGCAATCTGAATGCTTTCTGCATCATGGTCACCCATCATGTCGAAACGGAACCCGTCCACCTTAAACTCTTCTGTCCAGTACGTAATGGAATCCACCAGAATGCGGCGGGCCATTTCGTGTGTCGTGCCGAGACGTCCCCCGCCGAAACTTGTGCGCGGCGTACCGTCTGCATCCATAAAATGATAGTAATTTGGAACAAGATCTTCGAAGATTTTAACCTGGGCAGTGTGGTTGTAGACGACATCGAGAACTACTCCCATACCGCGGTTATGAATCTCGTCGATCAGGTTCTTCAATTCTTTGATACGAAGTTCCGCGTCCTCAGGGTTTTCAGAGTACATACCCGTTGGTGAAAAATAACTGTGAGGATCATAACCCCAGTTATAGTTGTTGCCCGTTGAAGAATACTCGAGCATTCTTTCGGCATTCGCCAGCTCGTCTCCCCAGAAATAACTCATCACCGGCAGGAGCTGAACGTGCGTGACACCCAGGTCTTCAATATAGTCCAGACGCTCCACAAACGCTGCGAACGTACCGAACTGTGCTTCCAATTCCTCGTCAATCGTTGGATCGGATGTGAAATCGCGAACGTGAATTTCATAGATGATCGCATCTTCACGCTTTTCAAAACCTTCGATATCGGCAAAATCAAGCTCTGGTCCGAGAGCGGAAGGATCCACGATCGCCGCTTTTCCGATTTCATTTCTTTCATCCAGGTTGTTCCACGCTGCCATGGATTTGGCATAAGGGTCGAAAGCAAGCTTTGTCTCCCCATCCCGCTCGATCGCGTAGTGGTAGTAGAATCCGGTTAGATCAGATTTGCCTGTGTTGGTCTCATCGAGTGTGACTTCCCACACACCGCGGTCACCATAGGCCATGTCAATGCCGTCTGCCACGACTTCATACTGATCATCACGGTCATACACTATCACACTGACGTTGTCTGCATTCGGTGACCACAGCTTGAGTGCTGCCGTGCCGTCCTCATGCAGTTTCGCACCAAGTTCACCGTCATACGCGTACATTTCGTCAATCAAACGCCATCCTGCTGATGCCTGAACGGTACGGTCGTTAAATGTAACAGCGAACGGTGCCTGGTCAATGTCAAAGCTGCCGTGAATCAACACTTTTGTTTCACTTTCAATTGTGACCCTGTCAAAGGTAACGTCGTTTCCGTCTTTATCCACGATTGAGATCGCTTCCGCCAGTTCTTCTTCATCAAGCCACAAGGTTGAAGTAAATGTGAGCTCAATTCGTTCACTGCTCAGAAGCTCCCCGGAAACAAGGCCTTCGAGTTGTTGAAAGTAAGGGTTTGTGTACACAGTCTCATCCCCTTCCCGAATAAACAGCTGCTCATTGTCTGCGAGCTGGTCAAAGCTCATATCACCTGTTTGATCTCCGTTTTCACGATTTACAACCAGGAAGTTGATTTGTTGTGCCGCTTCTTTAAGTTCGAGATCAACGTAAGCTCCGTATTTTCCTACTTGATCGTTGGAGAATGGAGTTGCACCATCAGGCCATCCATCAGATGGTTCAGCGACGTCTCCCCACGTCCACAAGCCCCACGGTTCATAATCGCTGTTTACACGCTCATAATTGATACGAACCGTATCTTCCGGCAGATCAACCGGCTCATAAAGCCAGACACGGTCCGTGCCTTCTTTAATCCAGACTTCATCCATATCAGGGGACAGGATGTTCACATGCTTGTCGTCGCCGTCTTTCTCCCCGTTTTCCCGGTTCACCACAAGGAATCCGATTTGTTCAGCGTCTTCCTGAAGCTCAACATCAACATAGGCACCAAAGTCGGTCACTTGAGCCGCGCTGAATGAAGCCCCGTCGGCTGTTTCAAATGGTGTTGCTCCTGATGGCCAGTTTTCAGAAGGGTTAGCCACGTCATCCCAAGTCCACAGTCCCCAGTTTTCATAGTTATTGTCTGAACGCTCGTAGTGAATTCTTAGTGTGTCACCCTCCACAGGATCAACTGTCCCGTCTCCTTCACCTACAAACGATCCGCCTTCCACTGTTAAAAGAACGGTACCACCGCTGCTCATGGCTGGAAGTTCGATTGTAACCTGACCATCTGTCACGTCATACTCTTCCCCGCTGTAAGCGTCCGTTACAATCGCCTCGGATGAATCGACTTCCAGCGTAACAGTCTGAGCTTCTTCTGATGTGTTCAGACCTACATACACTTCTTCATCCTGATAGCTTCTTTCAAACAAAAGGAAACCATCTTCATTCGAGCCGGCAAGCGTACTTCTGTCACCGCGGGCAAAAATAACCGAATGCTCGCCCCGGAAAGAAAGAAGCTTCTGATAGTGCTCAAGAATAGCGTTATCCTCTACCTGATCCCACGCCATATCGTAGCGGTTGTCATAGAACGGATAGTTATCGTCACCGCTCAGACCAAGCTCTTCACCATAGTAGATGACGGGCTGACCTTTTGCCGTAATCTGAAGACCCGCTGCAACTTTCAGCTTTCCTTCATCACCACCGACCATTTCAAGAAACCCTGCTTCATCGTGGCTTCCAAGAAACTGTCCGAGTGTGGCTGCGTTATCAAGCTTGGAGTTCCGGGCTTCAAGGCGGCTGTTCGCCTGCTCAAGATTCCCGTTGGCAAAGTCTCTTGCCGTGTACTTAAAACCAAAATCGAGGAGTGAATCCATCGTGCCAGTTCTCAAATAACCATGGTCTCTGTCTTGGTCAGCTCCCCAAGACTCACCAATCATTTTAAATTCAGGCATTTCACGGGTAAGTTCGTTCTTAAACGCCATCCACGTTGTATCTTCCACATGTTTTACTGTATCTACACGGAAGTAATCGATCGTGTTTCCGGCTGCGGTACGAGATTTTTCAATCCAATTTGTCTGCCATTCGATAATCTGCTCACGTACTTCAGGATCTTCCGTAATGAAATCAGGCAGCCCTGCAAGTTCTCCTGTGACTTCATCTCCTCCAACATCGTCTCCCTGACGAAGCATGTCACTGAAGAATGCACGCTCATCATCTGTCGGATAACCTTCCGGACGTTCACCTTCAGGAAGTTCTCCGTCAATTTCCTTTAACCCATAGCCGGTGTGATTAAGCACCACATCAACCATAATCTTCATGCCACGCTCAGCACTTTCGTCAATGAGCTCGTGAAAGTCTTCCATCGAACCGAAGTGCGGATTGAGCTTGGTGAAGTCGCTCGCCCAATAGCCGTGGTAGCCGAAGTAAGGCTGATCTTCAATGTCATCGTCCGGGTTGAATCGAACGTCATACTTAATGTTTTCTACAATCGGGCTGATCCAGATTGTGTTGATTCCAAGGTCATCAAGGTAATCGAGCTGCTCAGTAATACCTTTGAAATCTCCGCCCTGGTACGTTCCCCGCTTGTCTGTATCGTAACCCATGCCATATGGATCGTTATTACTTTCATCACCGTCAAAGAAACGGTCTGTCAGCATGAAGTAAATCATTGCTTCATCCCAGTCAAAATCGTGATCACCGACAAACTGACGGGTTTTCACTTCAAGTTCGGCGGTTCCATTGTGACGGGTCCCATACTCGTCCACTGCCGTAAGTGAAATTTCTTTTGTACCCGCTGTCACATCGTGGGCAACAGACAGTGTAATTTCGTTCAGCTCAAGGTCAATAGCGAGGCGCTCCGGTCCGCCAAGAGCTGTCGTGTCTGCGTATAACTCTCTGATCGACGCATCACTCTCTACATTTACTGAAAGAACTGCATTTTCGTTGTAATCAACGGCGCCAGGCTCAACAGCACCTGAAACCTCAACGTTTGCTGCGGAATTTTTCACAACCGACTTGCCATCCACAGTATTGTATGGATCCGTTACTTCTGTTGTTTCTCCGTCTTTCGTTACGAGGTAGGTGTATTCGTGTTCACCTTCCGGAAGGCTTTCATAGGTGTAGACAAATCTTTCGTTTTTCGATTCGTATTCGAGCTCATAGGTTTCACCGAGAATGCTGAGCTCGACTTTTTCGATCGTATCCATCTCATCAGCTAAGTAAAGAGCCGGATCGCGGTAAAAAAACGTTGCTGTGCCGTCATCAACAACCGGTCCGGAAACAGTCGGTACAGTATGGAATTCTGTTTCCCCCTGTTTGATATGTACCTTGGTTACAGGGTCCTGATGATTGATCCGGATATGACGATCCATTTCCTGACCGTTTGGCTCACGGTCACTCCAGTCGTTTTTTCTTACAATAAATCCTATTTCTCTCGTATTCTGCGCTACTCCTATATAAGCAGTAGCTGAGTTCTCCCCAAACCCGGTAAAATCAATATTGTTATCTTGAACCCCGGTATTCCAGACCCAGACATCCCAGTCGTCAAAAATACCGTCTTCTCTTTCATAAGTAAGCTTTACAGTTCTGTTACCATTGTCCTCTGTTGCTTCTTCTGCACCGGCTTGTGAAGCCGGAACAAAAAACGGCAGCATGCTCATGAGCATAACCCATACCATGAACATGGACGAATAACGTTTCGTTTTTCTTCTCATCCCTTTAATCCCCTCCGTTGTGTAATAGAAACGCTCGATTAATCCTCCTTTCTTACTTCCACAAGTAAATGAAAGCGTTTTCACAAAAGCTTAAAAAATTAAGTTGGTCCAGAAACAGGTTTTAATATTTTCTGTGCAAACGTTTTCACTTTTAAATTATACAATGAATATTCTGATAAATCATGGGAGATTGTGTGTGATTATGGAAGTGATTTTATTTTCACCCTAATACTAAAGTCCTGGCCAGTGCCATGTAGGTCCATACTTTTTCTTTATTGAGGATTTGAGTTAAGGTTTGCCGTATTTGTGTGGATTTATCTCGCCCGAATGTTAATTTATGCCTGTTTTTTATTAAGATAACCAGATCCGCATCCATTTTACTGGAAATCACACCTTCACTCCAGTAAACGATCCAACATATACACTCTCCCTTTTTTCTCTCCTACCCTCTTCACCTCTAAATCGTCCATCATTTTCGCTACGACCTCTCTTGAATTTATCCCGAGAAAAGCCCTCAACTGTCTGTTTGTTGAACGACTTCCAAAGAGTAAAGCATATTCACGAAAAGCCTCGACATGTGCATCATCAGAATACTTTTTACACACAGGACATATCCAAACCCCATATCCCCTCTTCATCCCAGGCTTCGAACATTCCGGGCAGCAGACGCCGGTAATGATATCAGCCCGCTCAATTTTATAATGTTCCAGAACATCCTTATCATAAGTCTCGTTTTTGGCAAGAACCTGCTGTGCTATTTTATCATTAACTCATTATTCAGGAGTACATCCTCCTTAGTTTTGTCTAATTCCAGAAGCTTTGTATTAATTTGTTCTACATGAATCACCTTTTCCAATGCATCTTTGTATGTAGAGGGAGCTTTTATTATCGTGGTGGGATTGCTGATGGTAATAAAATAGCGGAGGGGGATTGAAGGATAATGATGTTGACGGAGCCAGAAATTGAGGTGTTGCATCTGACGTTTTACCTGAGTTATAGGGTCTTTAATGCCTTTTTGCTTACCTTCTTTTGTCTGAATCAGCTCATTGAATTCCGGCTTAAATTCTATCGTGCCGGCATAGTTTTTTGCTTCAATTATGGTTATGAATTTTGGCGTAATGAAAAGGGTATCCACCTGAAAGTGTCGTTCCAGCTGGCCGGTCAGTCGCAAGTCCTGTAAAACAACACAATCAGTCTCATTAATAATGTAGTCCAGTTGATAATCGAGGGCTTTTTCACCTCGATATCCCGACTTTTTCAATGAGTGATCTTCGCTGACTTTGGCCAACTGTTTGTGAAAATGAGGTAGCCTTCTTTTCAATGCAGTCAGCTTTAAAAGCCAGACAGACTGCTTGCGATGTTTGAGTATCATACGGGGAATCACTCCTTAATGTGGATTGGGTATAATACTAGATTAGCAAATAATAAATGTAGGATTTCGAGTCGAAATGGCCGTTTTTGAGGTTTTGTGTAAAGTTATGCGGGCTTTCTGTAAAGTTATGACCGGCGATTATTAATTTATGCCTGTTTTTTGTTAAGATAACCAGATCCGCATCCAGTTCTCTGGAAACCCCCTCTATACACACCTATAAACCTTCTATAAAATGTGAAAGGAGGATGTGATTATACATGTTAAAAAAAATATGGATGAAGTCTACTGTTGCAGCCGTCACCACACTGCTGCTGGCTGTTGGAATGATTACGTTCTTACTTATTCCTCCCCATACCCAGCTGCTCGAGAGCTTCATCCTTCTTTTGTTCGTTTTATCCGCTGCCTTTATCGGAATCCTTCTTTTCGGACTCACCGTATCACTGCTGAGCGACATCGTTACAGGGAAGCTCGCCGGTGCGCCACGGGTCATCGCCTCCCTTCTCATACATACATTGGCCGGATACCTGGTTACGGCCACACTCGGCTTCATCGTTGCCACCGTCGTTGCAGTCGTTTTCTTTATCTGCGACGAAGTTATGAAGCTACTAATCAGAAAAGACATCGTTCATTTTTAGACCTGTTTACGCCCCCCTCTTCATGACGAAACTGTTTGTAGGACGTTTCCATGAACGGGGGCAAAACGATGCGCTTTTATCTCCTCACCGTTGTTGTGATCACCTCGCTGATTACCTCTTTCAGCATATTATACGAACTTGACCGGGCAACTGCCGGGATGGCTTCGATTTATAAAAACGAAGTGTCTTTCACCTTTCTTTTTGACCGGGAAAGTTCCTTCTACTACTCTTATTCGTTAACTTCCAACTTTGAAAGAAAACTCGTTCATTTCCTTGTTTACGGCGTTATCGCTCTGTTTCTGTCTGCGATTGTTCCGGTAAAAAGACGGTGGATTGCTGCGGTTATGGCGGTCATGACAACTTCCACGATCGGAATGGTTGATGAAATTCACCAGCATTTTCTCGCGGGCCGCTCGGGAAGAGTGCTGGATGTACTCATTAACAGTTTAGGCAGCTTTACCTTTGTGTGTTTTCAGGGACTGCTCACGAAAAAGCCCCCGAAAGACAGGAGTCTTCCGGAGGCTGAAAAGCATTAACGCTTTTTGTGGATAGCTATGGCCGTGACAAGGTCGTAGATGGCGAGGCCAACTGACTTGAAAACCGTTAATTTCTCTTTTTCAGAGGTGAAGCGTCTGCTGTTTTGAATCAGGTCTTCAAGAGTAAAGATGTGTCCATTTGTGATTCCAAGCTCCCTGGCCTGAATCAGTTCACCGCATTCCTTGAGGGCCATCAGGTTGTCTACGTACACATCGTTGACCTGCTTGAACACACAGTCAGGGATTTCCTGCATAAAAGGGCGGAAGGATCCACAGCCGACGATGTGCTTACCGGAGAGATCATCTTCACTCAGTTCAGGAAGAACAGGCGTTTTGCTGCTTGTAGCGGTAACGATGATCTCGGATTGCTTCATAAGGTCATGAGTTTCGGCGTAATCCACGTCTAATTCGGGAAACGCGCGGTTTACTTTTTCAGTAAAACGATCTACGCTTTCTTTTTTCCGGCTGTAAACGAGAACGCGCTTGATCGGGCGCACAGCACATGCGGCCTGGAGATGGCTGAAGGCCTGCACGCCTGATCCCACAATGCCGATGGTCGAGGCGGTGTCGCTGGCCAGGTACTTCATGCTGATTCCGCCGAGGGCCCCTGTGCGGAGGGCGGTGATTTCCTGAGCATCCATAAGAGCGAGGGGCTCAAGAGTTTCACGGTTGCACAGAAGCATCTGGGCGTGAATCGTATCCTTGCCAAGGGACGGGTTGTTCGGGGCAACGCCGACCATTTTTATACCATAATAATTTTCAAAGAAGGACGGCATCAACAGGATGGTGTTGTCACCGTCTCCTTCGTGCATCCGTTCCGGAATAACGACGCTTTCCTGGTTTCCGTTCAAATAGAAGTCTTCGATCGCTTCGATGACCTCGTGCATGGTAATGAGTTCGGTGATCTGGCTGTGATCGATCATGTGCATGGTAAAACCTCCGTTAAAACGATTTATCTTTATTATGGCAGAGATCACCTTCACACAGGAGGTGTTTTTTTAGGTTATGTGATGGTTTGATTGTTTAAAAAGTAAAAAGTGCATGCGATAGAAAAGGAATTCAATCAATAACCAAGCTTTATTCTGTCAATAATGGAATTTTTTCTGCCTAAAAAGCAGTTTATTCTATCGAAAATCCTATTTATTCTTTCAAAAGAAAAAAGTACTTGCGAGAGAGAAGATATTCTGTCAAAACCCATCTTTATTCTGTCGATAATGGTATTTTATCTGCCTAAAAAGCAGTTTATTCTATCAAAAATGCAATTTATTCTTTCAAAAGAAAAAAGTATTTGCGAGAGAGAAGATATTCTGTCAAAACCCATCTTTATTCTGTCAATAATGGAATTTTATGCCTAAAAAGCAGTTTATTCTATCGAAAATCCCGTTTATTCTGCCAATAGTAAATCGAGTACTCTAGAAGATACAATCAAATAGTCATCCATTTTTTAGATATTACGTCCGTTCCCACCATTGGGATATCTTCACTTTGAGCCAGGCCATACTCGTGCCGAACACTCCTCCAGCCGAATCGAGAATCACATCCTCCACGAGACCGGACCGTGACGGGATAAATGTCTGGCGGTATTCGTCGAGGGCGGCGTAGGCCACGACGAAGAGCATGGCCAAAACGAATGTGACGATCGTACGCCCGTTGAGTCGGTGGATTGCGAGAAACAGGAAGAATCCGAGCAGCCCGAATAGTGTAAAGTGAGCGGTTTTGCGAATTAGAAAAGTGAGGAAGCTTTCCACTCCCCTGGCCTCGATACTGACTACTGTGCCGGCATAGGTGAATTCGATTCTGTTTAATATGTTGACCAGCTGGTTGTAGGAGGTGTGATTTCTTATGACCTCTACGATGGCGTCACTTTTTAACAGGGCAAGAACGGCAAGCGCGAAGGCGAATAAAATGCCGGTATAGATAAGTGATTTGAGCCCTTTTTTAAC
The DNA here is from genome assembly GCF_003710255.1 of Alteribacter keqinensis. NCBI lineage: Bacteria > Bacillati > Bacillota > Bacilli > Caryophanales > Bacillaceae > Alteribacter > Alteribacter keqinensis. The sequence goes on from NZ_RHIB01000002.1 coordinate 279,207, forward strand.
CTGGGAATCGGTTGACCGGAATAAGCGGAAAAAGACTGCGGCTGTTAAAAGGCCGAGTATAGCGGCAGCTCCGAGGGCAAGGTAGGGCCTGGCTGCTGCTGCGGCCGCCCCCCGCTCAACCACGCGGTCAGCCTTGTCCATTACCCATATAATGCTGTCCTTCAAAAAACCCCGGTCCGTTATCCGGTCAACGACAGGGCTGATATCCTGCTGATCGGAGGATTGGGATGAAGCGGTGAAAATGATGGCCATTATAATAAAGATGGGTAGGATGTTAAAGAAGATGTACCTGCTTTTTTTCATGATGAACTCCTCGATTTTGATTATCCTATTATAACATTTGCAGGGTCTTACCATAATCATCTACAAATCTATGTATATAGAACTAGCTACATATATGACATCGTATTTATTTTTAGTTAAATACAGCTTAAACAAAGGATTTCAGGGTATCTATAGTCAATAATAGACCTATGATAATCATGAGTCATAAGATTGGCGCAGGTTTGTAGTCTATTCCGGTTATCTCTAGTGCTGGCCTACGTATGAAAAAGGATAGGAGGTTTTGATGATGAAAACAATGTGGCACGAATTCTCTGTTGACTATTATTTACACCTGTACAATCATTGCAGCGAGGATAATCACAAGAAACGAAGTGAACTCATTAAAAAAGCAGCTTTTCATCAAGACAAACTATTGAAGATTATGATGGCGAAACATACCGGTTCTGTTGATAAAAGTGAACAACCCAAAGTTGAATGCAATATGACTCGTTAAAGGTGCTGCAGAGGGTGACATCCTCTGTGGTTTTTTTGTGAGGCGAATCCTTATGCGTAGCTCTCCTCTTTTTCATCCTGAAATTCCAGCAGACCATCCACCACTTCTTCCGTATCTTCCAACCCCGGACCGATATCTGCTTCAAGGATGTAGTCAATAAATGCTTTGGGATTACTAAAGACCGGACACTCCTGGTTAAAACGTCCATGCCAAACCGACTGAGCGTTCGTTAATATGACGACAGGAGTTACCTTTATGGAGGTATGACCTTTTGATTTCAAAAGCCTCCGGAGTTGAGTTGCATGATATTGGGACTGGGCAGCAGGACTGTCCACGTATGTTTTCTTTTTTACTTTTCCTCGGCTAACTATTGGATACCAAAGCCACTTGTGCTTTGAGTAAGGATAAAACCTCCCGGTGATATTTTTCGTTTCAATGGCATAGACTGTACTTTTTCCAAAGAGGATATGGTCGATCTGAGTGCCTCGTCCGTTAGCAGTGGAAATGGTGAGATCATTTATAAGCAGATAGTCATCTGAAAGGTTTTTTGTAATATGTTCTGTTACACTCATTTCTCCTGCCATGCCTTTTCTTACGGCCTTAATTGAAGGATATTTCTCGTGAAGTCTGAACATACGTTTTTTAAAAGGGGATTTGATTTTTTCAACCCCAATTAAATAACCAATTCCCGCTCCAAGAAGTGTCCCGATTGGGAAAATAAAGATCAGAATAATCGTACCGGCTAAAGCTCCTATCCATATGGTTCTATGTATTTCGTGTTTACGGACTTCGAGACTTTTTTTCTGGGCAAACTGAATCGTCCGCACTTCCTTATCATACTGTTTCACCTGATCCTCTAAATCGGAAGAGGATTTTTTTACTGTAGCCACTTCAACACCGCCTTCCACTTTTATAAATTAGGTATATTATACCATTATCCGCTGGTGAGGAGGATTTATATGGAAACAACATTCATTAAAATTGCGGGGTGCCAGGTGACGGTTCCGCACATCGTTTCGATGGTGGAAAGAGACCTGCATGTGCGGACCATGACAGGCAGGACACGGGAAAAAGTTCGGGAAACTGAGGTGGATCTTGTTGTTTTTCCGGAGCTTTCTACGATCTCTTATTCCAAAGACACGTTTGCTCACTTGCAGGAACTTGCGGAGGAGCTTGACGGACCCTCGTTCAAGCGATTCTCCTGGCTGGCCAAAGAGCTTGGTGCGTTTGTCTGTTACGGCATGCCGCTGAAAGAAAACGGGAGAATTTTTATCGCACAGGTTGTGCTGGACAGTGGTGGTGACTATGTGGCCCATTACAACAAAATTCATCTCGCACAGTTTGGTTCGTCCCTTGAGAAGCAGTACTTTTCCCGGGGTGACCGGCTCGTTTCATTTACGATTGACGGGTTTTCGTTTGGGTTGATGATCTGCTACGACATGCGGTTTCCGGAGCTTACGAGAAAGTACGCATTGGAAAAAGAAGTTGACTGCCTCCTTCACCCGGTCGCCTTTTACAAGGACCAGTCCTACCCGAGCTGGCACCACTTCGTTCATACCAGAGCCCTAGAGAATCAGGTTTACATGCTCAGCCTGAACCAGGCCGGGGAAAAGTACGGAAGATCTGTCTTTTGCCCGCCGTGGGTTGATTACAACACCGAGGCGGCTATTTTTTCGGAGAATGAAGAAGTGAAGGTGTTTGAGCTGTCAAAAGAGGCAATTCGAAAGAGCCGGGACGAATACCGGCTGAGGGAGGATCGGTTTTTTTAAAGGTAAAGAGGGTTGTCCAAGGTTTTGGAGAACCCTCTTTTTAGTCCAATGGCACCGCTTCGATAATATAGCGGTCCGGTGCGGGGCCAATAAAGCTGAACGGATAGCACGTTGAAATGGTGAGGATTTCAGTGTCAATTGTGCTGTCTATGACGGTCCGGTCATCAGCGTCCACAATATAGGTATCTGTAATTTCATACCTGAATTCTCCGTAGGGAAGGACCACTTCCACTATATCTCCGAGCTCAAGCTTGCCGAGATTGCGAAACACACTGTCCCGGTGTCCCGATAACAACGTTTGTTTTCCTTCACCAGAAAGGGCGGTTGCCTGGTGATGGCCGACACCCCGGGCAAGCTCGTCTTCATGAGTCCCGTGAATGATGGGAAGGTCCTGGTCGAGCATCGAGAACGAGACCAATCCGATCGTATCTCCAACGGTAAAGTCTAAGCGCACCTTTTTTCCGCTCATGCTCTTTAGCAAACTTCTGTTCCAATTTTGCCAGTCTTGTCTGAAAAGGACGTAAAACTCTCTGCCTCCCATAAAAGTAACCGATGAATCCACCCAGACCAGCAAGTACGTTTACCAGAAAAAGAGTTGTGCCTCCTGCGAAACCACATAGGAAGTAACATTCCTTTTTACGATGGACAAGGCTCTTTTTCATAGCAAATTCCACCGTGCGCTTTTCTGTCTCATACAGTACCTGATCCTCAGAATAGGGACCAGAGTTGGACTGATAGTCCATCGCCTTCACCTCGATTACATATTAAGGAAATTAGCATAACAACATCAAGGGATTGTCGGTCATTCTCACTTTCACACATCCTATGTCGCAATTTGAATTGTTAAATAAACGTTTAATTAAACACCCGCAAGATGACATGAATATTCTTTAATCGACAGAACTTCCCTCAATCCATCAACACAAAAACCCGCCACTGCTCAAGTGACAGGCTTTTTCTATGATTCTTCACTCTACTTTTCTGCAGTGACTTCATGTGCTCTGTCTTTATAACACACACCGAAGAGTGCGAGAAACAATCCCAGCAGAAACATAAATCCTCCTGCACTAACCAATCCCGAATGATTATAAAAAATGTCTGTTAAAAAGATGATGGCAATCAACCCGGTAAACATCAATGATAAGGTTCCATAAACCCGGTGAACGTTCTCCCCCCGGAGCAATGTAACAAGCGGATACGCGAGTCCCACAAGCCCCGCCAGCGCATACGCCCCAAGTCCTAGAACCAGCAATACACACATGGATACAATCGATACAGCCAATCCCGCAGCCAGTGCCCGTTTCCCAATATTCATCTCCATGCCCCCTCTTATATGTGCACTTGTCTTATCCTATTCATCATTTCTAAAAACAAGTACAAGAAAAGGTGCCAGGCACTGTGTGAAATGATAAACACAGTGCCTGGCACCTAAAGAAGGCTGCGTTATGGTAAAATTTATAGTACGAACGTGAGAGGGGCGTGGGGCTGTTGAAGCGATTGGTACTTTTGGGATTGGCAGGCATCATCATTTTATCCGGCTGTGTGAGCACGGAAACAAATGATGCTGTCGACGAAAATGAGGAAACAGAAGCTGGACAAGAAGATGACGTAATAGTTGAAGAACCTGAAGATGAAGAAGATACCCCTGTTAATGAGCCCGAACCTGCAGAAGAAGAAGGCGACGGAGAAAATGAGCCGCCTGAAACTGACTCCAACCCTGAAGAAGATATCGTATCTGACGAGGAACAAGAAACGCTGCATGTACCGGAGGGGGCTGAACCTTACCTTTATGAAAATGACGAATTCGGTTTTTCGCTCGAATTTCCTGCAGCGTGGAGAGGTCTCATTTCGATTCAGCAAAGCGACGATGCACCTGATGCGGTGCGATCGTTCATCATCAATTACACACCAGATAACCAGTTCTCCCATTTCTTTTTCTCTATCGATGTCCTGCCGGGAGAGTATGGCGAGGAGTACCTCGAGGACACGCCGTGGGTGTATATAGCCTCCTCAGAAGAATACATATTTTCCTACAATATCGCTTCGGAGCCGAGTGATGACTTGCTAGAACCGGAGAACGAAGACAAACTGATTCAGCTTCAGACGATGATAAATGAAGAACTTCCCCATGTCATCGAGACGTTTGAAGTGAAATAAACATTATATAAAGCCGGCTCACCTCTGCGAAGGGCCGGCGTTTTTATTTGGAAACTTTGTCTGGCATGCTGCACTTTAGCTTTTGGATGAATAAATTGGATTTTTGATAGAATTAATGACATTTTTGATTGAATAAAATGCATTATCGATAGAATTTAATTGGTATTTGATAGAATTTATCTTCTCCCGCCACTCTTTTGAACCGGCGATATTGACAGAACTACATTTATTTATTTAATTCCTAAATACGCCCCTCCAACACAAATATGCCAGGATCTGTGTACAGTACTGCTCACAGATCCTGGCACCAGAAAAAATCTCTACAAAAAAGTCCTACGTTTTCGACAAAATCCGGGTGGTGACAGGCACCGCTTAAACGAATCTCTGGACGATTGCATCAAACTTCAATTGTTCCGTACTGTCCACGCGGTAATCGGCTTTGCCGAGAGATTCCTCAGAACCGACGCCTACTGCGAACATACCGGCTGCTTTCAGCGCCTCGATACCGGCGTGAGCGTCCTCCACTCCGACGCAGCTCCCGTAGTCTGCCCCAAAGTGATCAGCCGCGACAGTGAACGTCTCCGGATCGGGCTTGCCTTTCGTTACCTTCCCGGCATCGACGATGTAATCGAAGTATCCGTTCAGCTCAAGCTTCTCAATGATCGCAGGGGCATTGCGGCTTGCCGAACCGATCGCCATCGGAATGCCGGCTGCCTTCACGTCTTTAAGAAGGTCTTCGATCCCCGGCAGGATATCCTTAGGTGAGATTCCTTCGATCAGCTGCTTGTAGTGATCGTTCTTCTTCGCGCATAATGCGGCTTTTTCTTCCTCGCTCAGCCCGAGGTCCCGATCGCCAAGAGCAAGAATACGCTCCAGGGACTCCTCCCGGCTCACGCCTTTGAGCTGCTCGTTAAAGTCGCGGCCAAACGAAATGCCGAGCTCCTCGCCTAGTGCCTTCCACGCCTGAAAATGGTATTCGGCAGTGTCTGTAATGACACCGTCAAGATCAAAAATAAACGCCTTAATGGTTGAACTCATCCCAATCTGCCTCCAGTAAAAGGGGGACAGCGCCCCCTTCCAAAGTTAAATTTCCTCTGTTACTGCTTCTTGTTCCGTAAGCGAAACGTCATTGTTTCCGTGCTTAATGGTCAAGGCGGCTCCGGACTTCAACGTGTACGTGACACGCGCTTTTTCCAGTGTCACACTGATCACCCGACCCTGATACTGGATCGAAAACGCCAGCCGGTTCCATTGTTCAGGGAGCGTTGGGGAAAACGAGATTCCGCTTTCTTTTACCCGAAGGCCTGCAAATCCGTAGACGATGGCCAGCCACGTGCCTCCCATGTTCGCCATGTGCAGGCCGTCCTTCGTGTTACCGTGGGTGTTATCCAGGTCGAGACGTGCCGTTTTGTTGAAATAGTTGTACGCTTTTTCATCGTAACCGAGCTTCGATGCCATGATGCTGAACACGCAATAGGACAGGGACGAATCGTGCGTCGTCACCTTTTCGTAGTAATCGTACGAACGTCTCACAACATCCTCGTCCTCTTCCCCGAGCAGGAAGTGGGCAAGGATCGTATCCGCCTGCTTGCACACCTGATAGCGGTACAGGGTGAGCGGATGATAGTTTAATAATAACGGAAATTTCTCCTTAGGTGTATTCTCAAGATCCCACACTTTTTTCTGCAGGAACGTGTCATCCTGGGCATGAATGCCGAGCTCCTCGTCGTATGGAAGGTACATCGTCTCAGCTGCTTCCGCCCACTCTGCCGCTTCGCCTGCCGTAACGCCGCACCCGGCCGCGTCACCGGCCAGCTCATACGCCTTCACCGCCCACACGAGATTGTTCTTCGCCATAGCGTTCGTGTAGTAGTTGTTGTTCACGATACATGTGTACTCGTCAGGCCCCGTCACATCATCGATCCGGAACTGCCCGTTGTAAAAATGACCCGTATCCAGCCAGAGCCGCGCCGTCTCAAACAGCACCTCCGCACCATACTCACGCAAAAACGCCTCGTCCTTCGTCACCAGATAGTACTGAATGTAGCTGTAGGCAATGTCAGCGCTGATGTGATACTGCGCCGTGCCTGCCGGGAAAAAGGCGGAGCACTCCGTACCGGTGATCGTGCGCCAGGGGAAGAGAGCGCCCTTCGTATGACCTACCTCCCGCGCCCTTTCTTTAGCTGCGTCCAGCAGGGAGTAGCGATGAAGCAAAAGATTCTTTGCGAGGTCCGGGTTGCTCATGAGAAATACCGGGAACATATAGATCTCCGTGTCCCAGAAGTAATGCCCTTCATATCCCTCACCCGAGAGCCCTTTGGCAGCAATGTTACTCACAGAATCCTTACCGGCAGACTGAAGAAGATGGAACAGGTTGAAGCGGATCCCTTCCTGAAGATCGCTGTCACCGTCGATTTGGATGTCCGTTGTGCTCCAGAAGCTGTCCAAGTAGTCTTTTTGCTCAGCGAGAAGGTCGTCGAAGGACTGGTCCGAGACTTCGGTGAGCAGTTCCGCTCCATTTTCAGCTGTCCGGTCGCCGTGACGGAGGGTGTCGGTGTAGATGCTCTTTTTCGTAAACTGAACTGCGCTTTCGAGAGAAGCGGTGTACGTCTCTTTTACCTCGCCTTGGGCTACTTCTGCTTCAGGCTCGGTTTGGTCTGCAAGTTGAGTTGTTGAAGTGCAGGCGACCTTTAAACCAGATTCGTATGTCTCGTTTTGTACAATGCTTGTGCAGTTTTCGTGCTTTGCGTCGAGGACATTCAGACGCTTTGCATGGCCGGACGCCACCCGCGGATCGTTCGGGTCGACAAAGTTGGTCACATCTCCGTTTACAGTAGTGATGATTTTGACTTCCTTCACGTCGTTTAAGGCTTCAATTCTATAGTCGATGGCGAAGAGTTCCTTGGTTACGAAAGAGGTAAGACGTCGGATATGAAGGCGCACTTCTTTTCCTTTTGGTGATCTCCAGTCCACTATACGCTCGGAAAACCCACGGTCAAAGTGAAGACTCTGTTCGTAGTTGAGGACTTCTCCATCGAACAGTGAAAAACGCTCGCCGTCCAGGTACAGTTCCACTGTCTGGGCATCGATGACGTTCAGCAGCTTCTGTTGGGTTTCAGGGAATCCGTGGAGTTTTTCTCCGTATTCAATGCCTGTTTCATCGTGGAACGCATTGATGTACGTACCGCGGATCGATGTCATTCCTTCGCCGTATCCTTCTTCAAAATTGCCGCGGACCCCGATGTAGCCGTTCCCGATCGCGAACAGGCTTTCGTTGGTGAGCAGTTCTTCGTTGTTTATCGCAGTTCTCGTTAGCTTCCAAGTCAATGCAAACACTCCTTGTGCTCGAATGGTGCCCGGTTCTTTGTGCCGGTGCCTGTCACCACCCGATATTTGTCGAATTTGTAGGTCTTTATTCAAAGATATTCAGATAGAAACGGCCTATGGTTTCGACACCGTTCGGGTGGTGACAGGCACCACCTCGTACCCCGATGTATTCTCCACCACGCTGTAGTCATATCCGTTGTCTGTTTTCATCAGTTTCAGGGATAGATATCCTTCTCCAAGCTTCACCCCTGTTACTTCTGCTTTCTCTACACCTTCTAAAAAGGCCGGGTTGACCGTGACGGTTTTTGAGACACCGTCGGGATTCAGACCCGTTACGGCCTGGGTGTACAGCAGTGCGGTTGCAGCTGCCCATGCCTGCGGGGAACAAGTAGTTGGATAGGGTACAAGTCCCTCACTCTGACGATCATGACCGCAGTAAAGCTCCGGCAGACGCTGGTCCTCAAACTCAAGAGACGCGTCAAGAAGCTGTTTCATTAATGCAGCCGCTTCATTTGTATATCCCTTCTTGCTCAGGCCGAGGAGGCACATGCCGTTATCATGAGGCCAGACACTGCCGTTGTGGTAGCTTAGGGGGTTGTATCCCTTTTCCTGATCGCTCATGGTGCGGATGCCATATCCGTTGTTCAGGTCCGGTGCAAACAAACGCTTTACAACAGAGGCATCCCTTTTTACTTCTGCCAGTAGCAGATGGCCCGGGTTGGACGTGACCGACTGAACCTGCTCATCGTTTTCATCGAGGGCCAGGGCGTAATACTGTTCTTTTTCCACCCAGAAATGGTTGTCAATCTCCTCCTGCAGCTTCAATGCTTCATTCTTCAGAACGTCGCTTTCATCCTGCCAGCCGATCGTTTCATAAATGGCACTCAGTCCTTTTTTAGCCGCATACACATAGCCCTGAACTTCAACGAGGCTGATCGGTGACGCGGCAAAAGCGCCGTCTTTATGGACCATGGAGTTTGAGGAATCTTTCCAACCCTGGTTCGGGATTCCTTTGTCTGCCTGTTTATGATAGGAAACAAAACCGTTCGGGCGGGCCGTTTCTTTTGAGCGGATCCAGGCAAGTGCCGCATCCAGCGACGGCTTCAGTTCTTTGATCAGGTCATCATCTGCCGTCCAGTGATAGTACTCTGCAGCGAGATAAAGAAACAATGAAGTCGCATCAACCGTTCCATAGTAAGGGGTAAACGGCGTCTGCCCGGTTGTGGACAGTTCTCCGAAGCGGAGTTCGTGCATAATTTTACCCGGTTCCTCATCACGCTCTTTGTTTACTTCTTTCCCCTGATACGCGCCCAGGGTGCGGAGGGTATTTTTAGCCAGCTCCGGCTTCGATGAAAGCATAAAGAGAGTCGTAATGATGCTGTCTCTTCCGAAAGGCACAGCATACCACGGCGTGCCGGCAACTGGAATGTCGCCGTAGCCGACATCCACAAGAAGCATCTTCATATCCTTGATGCCCTGCTTGTACATGCCGTCAAAAGCCGGATGCTTCATGCTCAGCTTCGGAAACGACGCTTCCCACTCTTCATAGCTCTTCACCAGTCTTGCTTTTGCTTCATCATACCCGATAGGCTCAGCCGATTGACCGTCATGGGCAGGCGTAATCGTAAACACGATGCTCGTTTCTTCCTGTGGACGGAGATTCATTGGAAAAATCAGATCCCCTTCTTCCACGCGGCCAGTTGCATCACTTTTCCAACGGATCGCAGTACTTCTTTTTACCCCGTCCTTACCTGAATAGTTCAGGGTGAACGTGTTTTCCCCTTGGGTGCTCGGCTGAACGTCTCCCGTTTCTCCGGTTCGGAAGCCTCTTACAATAAACATATCCTGAAAGTCAGCTTCAAAGTGAAATACCGCTTCGCAGTTGTACTCATATGGGAAATAGTTTTTGAACGTTACTTTTTCATACATCGTGCCGTTATGGATAAAAGGAGTGCGGAGGATTTCCACGGCGCCTTTATCGGGTTCTTCATGCATGAGGCGGAAGGATGAGAGGTTGTACCCTTCTTCTCTTGCCGCAAGCAGCTTTGGTTTTTTCCCGTTCACTTTAAGTGCGTTTGCACTGAGGAAGCGGGTATCCTTCGTGTAGAGCCCGAGCCCCGCTTCGTTTTGATCAGATGACACTTCCCCTGTGGAGCTGGTGATTAAAAATAAGTCATGATCTCGTACGACATGGGTGTTCATAGTGATACCTCCGTTTATGTATATCGTTAAATGTCCTTTAAACTTTCGAGGCTGTCCCAACAGATTACCGCTGGGACAGCCTCTAGTCTTTAGTTATTATTCAGCATCTTCCCGCAGCTCTTCAATTTCAGCGGCTGCATTGTTAAGGGTTGACTCTACGTCTTCACCGTTTACAACGATCTGCTGGAAGGCGTCGATGTAGATTTGCTCTGCATTTTCCCAGTAAGGTACGTTGCCGCGTGGTTCTGCATGCTCAAGAGCGTCACGGATCGCTTCAAAGTACGGCTCCTGGTAACCCTGAACAAGACCATAAGCGTCAGAGCGGACCGCCGGCCATGCAAGCTCACTTACAAGAAGCTCCTGCACTTCCTGAGACATAAGGAACTCGGCAAACTGAATCGCTTCGTCTACGTTCTCAGACCCCCGCGGAATCCCGATCACTTCGCCCCCAAGCGCATGGCTCATGCCTTCCGGACCTTCCCAGCCAGCATATGCCTGGATTTCATCTTTACCGTTGGCGTGGAACTCACCGATATAGAAAGGCCAGTTTTTGCCTAAGTAAATGCTGTCATTTTCAAGATACTGGTTCATTGTATCCCAGTTCGCTGTTGTGCTCTGCTCGGAAAGGTGCGGCCACAGCTCCTGAAGGAATGTCATCGCCTCAATACTTCCTTCATCGTTAAACTGGTGAGGGTCGCCGCCGGCAGAACGGATGAAGTCAAACATGTGAAGAACCGTGTCGTCTTCGAGGATCCCTTTGATCGCTACACGTCCCTGACCTGTTTCTTCTTCAAGCGCCTGAGCGGTTTCTAAAAGGTCATCCCAGTTCCGGGGTAAATCGATGCCGTACTCGTCAAACTTCTCTTCGTTGAAGAATGTAATTTCCACGTTCGGACGATATGGAAGGAAAAGAAGCTCGTCTTCGAATTCAGATACTTCCATCATGCCGTCGATCACACTGTCAGGCACAACATCGCGGTAGTCTGAAAGGTCTTCCACAAGGTCACGTGACACAAGGCCTGTGAGGTGGTTAACGTCCTGGGCAAACATATCAATTGTTACATTATCCGCGTCAATTTCAGCTGTAAGTTTGTTTACCAGATCGCCGCTTTCCACTTGAACGGCACGGACTTCAATGCCTGTCATTTCTTCAAAGGCAGGCAGAATCTCCGTACGGAACACGGCCCACTCGCTTTCACCAAGACCGAATGATACGTGAAGAACCCCATCTTCAGAAGGCTCCGTAACTTCCTCTTCTGACAGAATGTCATCGTCGCCGCCTTCTGTTTCCCCTGCTTCATCTGAACCCTGCTGGTCATCGCCACCGTCATTCGTGTCATCTGTACCGCCGCAGGCTGCCAGTACGAACGCCGACATTGTCAACACTGTTAAATACGTTCTCATCTTCTTCATTTTGCTTTCCCCCTGTTAGTTAAAATTAATGTCCGGGTCCGTCCGGGAGATCCCCTCTCCCGGCAGGCCCATATCTTACACTCCGGTTATCCTTTTACGGCCCCCGAGAGCATGCCTGATTTCAGGTAGCGCTGCAGTAGGAACGTAATGAAAATAACGGGAATGGTAAGGATCATTGAGTATGCTGCTGCTGGAAAAATACTGCCGTTTGTGATCACTTCATAGATTCTCAGCGGCAGTGTACCTGACTCTGTGGACAGGTAGCGTGCAAAGATAAATTCATTCCACGAGTTGAGCCAGACGAAAATCGCGCCGACTGCGATTCCCGGCATGGCGACCGGGAAGACAATTCTCACCAAGGCTGTAATCCGGCTTCCCCCATCAACCATAGCCGATTCCTCAAGGTCTTTTGGAATCATCATAAAGGTTCCGACCAATATCCAAGCGAGAAATGGCAGGTTGGGAATCAGGTGGGCCAAAACAAGACCGAAAGTGGAATCAATGAATCCCCACGAGATAAACCGTGTTGCGATCGGAAGCGCAATTCCCACATCCGGGAACATACGCGTGACGAGTAATGCCAGCACAACCGCATAGGCAATCATTCTCGGCATTCTCGATATCACATAACTTGCCGGTGCAGCGATAATGATTGCCACCACCGTTGTCAGACAGGCTACCATCAGACTTTTCAGAAGGGGCATGTACAGGTTGTTCATCGTAACCGCCCCGAACATCGTCTTCGAGGTGGTCAGCTCTTCCCGGAACACCTGGAGATCCTCCAGGCTCACCTGAATCTGCTTTCCTTCCACATCAAGTGAGCGGACATTTCTCGTGACCCCGTTCACCGTCAGGCTTTCCCCTTCACCGAACGTGGCTTCTTCTCCCTCTTCGTTACTGAGGGTGTACTCCCCGGAAGCAACTTCATAAATCGCCTGACCTGTATCGGTTGTTTTATCCGTCAGCAGGATGTTCTGCCAGTGCTGAAGGGTAGGCTGCTGAATCGTAAACGTCGGCCGGTCCGTCATCACTTCTTCCGGACTGCTCAACGACACTTTAAACAAAATATAGACAGGGAAGATCATGGCAAAAGTAAAGGCTAATAAAAGCGCATAAGATGTATACTTCAACAGTTTGTTATCCCTCACTGTGCCTTCCCTCCCTTAAACTTCTTCATTTCCACAAGGAGAATATAAAGTGTAATAAAAATCAGAATAATGACGAGGAGAATCGACGCTGCCGCCCCTGCCATTTCAAAGTTATTTCTTCTGAACTCCTCAAACGAGAACGTGGACAGTACAGGTGCGTTCCGACCCGCCATAACCAAAGGAAGCTCGAAAATCCGGAAGGCATCGATGGCCCGGAGAATAATCGCCATCGTGATCGACGGCTTTAATAATGGCAGTGTAATGTTCCAGAACGTTTCCCACCGGTTGGCCCCGTCAAGAGATGACGCTTCATACACGTCATCGGAAATCGCTTCAAGACCTGCCAGCAATAAGAGAATCGTAAGAGGAAGCACCTTCCACATGTCGGCAAATATAATCACAAAGAGTGTGTCAATCCCGCCTCCAAGCCAGAAGTTCTGATTTTCAATAAGGCCCAGGCGCAACAGCATTTCATTGAAGTAGCCGGTCTGGCCAAAAATGAAGAGCAGCGTTACCCCCGAAACGAGCGTCGGCACCCCCATGGGAATCAGCATCATCGTCCGGAAGAATCCCCGGCCTTTAAACTTCTGTTTTAAAATCAGCGCCACCACAATGGCGATGGATAATTGCAGGACAATCCCGATCAATGTAATAAACAGTGTGTTAAATAACGCGGCATTAAAGTTGATGTTATTGAAAATCGCCGTATAGTTCCCAAGGGTGAGCCCGCTCCCGCGGGGATTCTGAAAACTTAAGGAAACCGTGTTTATGATCGGTACGATTGTAAAGTAAGCTATGTATAACACGATCGGCATAAACATGGCGATTTCAAGCTTGTACTTCTTCATGAACCTCTTCAATCTCATCTTTCCCCTCCTGTGTTTCCGGTGCCTGTCACCACCCGTTTTTTGTCGAAACCCTAGTCTTTTCTTCGAAAATAAAGGCGATTAAATTGACCTATGAATGCGACAATTTTCGGGTGGTGACAGGCACCTTCTTGCCCTTTTTTTTGAAAAGCCTTTCATAAATAGGTTGATGAAATCCCATCTTTCTATAAACTTATGAAAAGCCTTTCAAAGTCTGGTAAAAAAATTACCGCTCTCTTACTGAGTCTCTCTCTATAATCTGATGGGCAAGATAGGAGCGCAGTGTTGTCTCTTCCTTCCCCTCAAGCTGTTCCATCATCTTTTCTACTGCCGTTTTTCCAATTTCGTACATTGGCTGGGCAACCGTAGTAAGCTTCGGAATGTACATACTCGCAAACTTCGTATTGTCATAGCCCATTATCGAAATGTCACCCGGAACACTGATACCCTCTTCATGTAGATATGTAATAGCTCCGACAGCCATTTCATCACTTGCAGAGAAAACTGCCGTCATATCCGGCTTTCTCTTCAGCAGTTTTTTCATGGCGTTGTAGCCATCTTCAAAACGGTAGCTTCCAAACTCCACCATGTTTTCTGCGTTAATCTGAAGTTTTTCTTTCATCGCACGCTGGAATCCATAGTAGCGGGTGGCGCCTGAAATGATATCAAAGGTCGGTCCGCTGATCATCCCGATCTTTCGGTGCCCTTTACCTATGAGATAGGTAGCTGCATCATACGCCGCTTTCTCATCGTCCACCTTCACAGACGGCAGGTTGTATTCAAGACTCTGAGTCGAAGCAAGTACCACAGGCAGCCCCAGCTGCTCAAACAGTTCGTTCAGTTCCGACGTCACAGGCTCACTGGTGAAAACAATTCCATCCACCTGCTTTTCTTTTAACACCTGCAGGTACTTAACCATCTTCTCCTGATCCAGGTCAGTATTACACAGGATCAGGTTGTAGCCGAAGTGCAGCGCCGTGTCCTCCATTCCGCGGATCACCTCGGCCACGTAGGCATTGGAAACATCCGGAATGAGAACCCCAAGAGAGTTTGTCCGTTTATACACCAACCCCCGAGCCAACGCATTTGGGTGATACTTAAGTTCTTTTATGACATTTAAGACTTTTTCCCGCTTTTCCCTGTTAACGCTTTCAGGAGAATTTAAAACCCTGGACACCGTGCTCATTGACACCCCGGCCTGGCGGGAAACATCTTTCATCGTTACTTTTTCCATAGGCAGTACCTCACATTGTTTATGAAAAGCCTTTCATAGATCTATACTAACTCATTATGAAATCGTTTTCAACCGGTATATACAAATTTTTAATAATAAAGACTGATTTGTTAGTTTAATAGGTGTGGGACTTTTGAATATCAAGGCTTTGTGTAAACATATGCCGGATTTCTGTTAAGGTAACCAGATTTGAATCCATACAATTCCAAATTATAGACCAAGAATACAAAATAGGCGCAAGGCACTATGTGCATTGCAGTGCCTGGCACCTATTTCACATACACCTGAAACAACACCATATGTCTTTTCCATGCAGCTCTGAATAACAAAGCCTGGGGATCCAGTTCACCTGGTAAAACAAACTCGTTATTATTTTCAGAAAGGACTTCGGTTTTTTGCCCTGTATCGTCGATATACAAAAGCTCCAGTGTATAGACCTCACTCAAGCTGCCGTCCATCGTGACGGAAAGAACATCTCCTTCATTTACTTCATAGATATCATACTGTGAGTCTTCGAGAATGCCTTTAGGCAAAATCTCTGCGCTATGACCCTTGTAGTCACTTTTTTCGAGGCCGGTGGAGAGGTACTTGGTTGATACAGTCGTGCCGGGCACTTCCTGGCCATTAATAAAAATGACCACATCAGGAAACCCTTCACTATCAATCTTCCTGAGATCCTGAACCACCTGATAATTAGAGATCCACGTAGGGATCAGGGTAAAAAGCAGCACCAGTGCAGTCACAGCAATCAAACCGCGTTTATTTCTTCTCCCCCAGGCATGGGGCCACTCGTCAAAAAAGAAGAAGAATGCTCCTACAGCAATCGCTAAATAGGTAAATTCATTGAACCCATCAAAGAGGATTCGGCCAATTAAAGCCGCACTTCCTATATGGATGGTAAAATTAACAGCGGTCCTTGATAATCCGCTAAGCCACATTGTTATAAAACCGGCCGCAACTGTAACAGGAACGGCAGTTAGTAAGATTACGGGAACAGCGTATAAGGAAAACCACAGTATATGAGAGAAACCGCCTCCTATGTCAGCCCCCCTTCCGCTGAATAAATGCAGTAAATGAGGCCAAATCAACAGCAAGACCATAAAAACAAGTAAACTTTTCAGTGTTACTAACCCTTTGTGTTTAAACATACTACCCCTCTTTTATGTATTCTCCATGTAGAACTTTACTACCGTTATATGGTGCCTGTCACCACCCGAACTTTGTCGAAACCATAGTCTTTTATTCAATAATTAAGTGCTGCTCCCACAGGAAATGGAAGCAACGCTTTTCTTTAGCGCATAGCTTTGGCTTTCTCTGTGTATTCAATTAGCTGTTCTCTCTTTTCTTCCATCGTGCCGGGAAAGTAATGTAACAGGAAGGTTTTATCAAAATAGGTGGGGGATGCAAGGGTATTGCTTAAGTACAGCGGGTAACTGCTCCAGGGATATTCTCTGACGGAGGTCACCATTTTCGCATTCAGGGGGTTTAGATGAATGTAACAGGAGACGTCCAGAATTCCTCTTCTACCCATCACAGGCTCTGAGAAGAATCGCTTTTCAAAAACGTGCCCTTCGTACTTATACTTTGTATTAAAATAGTTCGCATATTTTTTATTGACCAACGACATGACCTTTGAAACAGACTGTTCTTTTGAGCGAATAAGCAGATGAAAATGGTTGTTCATCAAGCAATAGGATCCTAACTGATAAGGAACCTTCAGAGAAACCTCACCCAGAATCCGGAGCATCTCGAGAAAATCATAATCATCAATAAATAACGGTTCTCTTCTGTTCCCTCTGCTCACCACATGATAGAACATCTCAGGAATCCACACTCTTTGTTTTCTCGCCAGTTATCATCGCCTCCCTTTTATTTTCACGTAGGGGCATAAATTCTTTTATATAGAAAATACCTATGAATCCGACAAATTCCGGGTGGTAAGTTCGGGGAGGTGACAGGCACCAATCAAACTATTGCTGTTCCTTCAGTCTTACTATTTCACTTTCCGCTTTGAACATACGTTTATTTAAAACTTGTACCTCATAGTCACGGCTGTCTAGCTTCTTTTTGATTTAGTTTAAAATCGCTTCAATGTCTTTAGGCTGATTTTCCTCCATGCGCTTGAGGGTAGCTTCAATTGTATCAAATCGCTTTAATTCTTCTTTTATTCCATCAAGCTGATTCAGACTGTTTTTGACATCCTCTTTAAGTCCATAAACCTGAGTGACATCTTTCTTTACTTGCGTTAGATCCTCTTCGAGTACATGTATCCGGGTGACGTCTTTCTTGACCTGCGTTAAATCCTCTTTTAGTCCATTTACCTGGGTGACGTCTTTCTTGACCTGCCCTAGATCGTGTTCAATATTTCCTAACTGAGCGGCAATTAAGTCCAGCTTATCCTCATTCATTTTTTTGCCTCCTTTTTAACTTCAAGTCTTTACAGCCGATCTCCATTTCCTAACAGTATAAGGAAGATAGGGAACGTCTTCAACAATAATTAATGGTACAGAGTAACGGAAAGCCAATGATAAAGAAGGTGAATATTCAGAGGTCGAGACGCAGGGGGAGAGGAATAGGTGCAGGTAGTCTTCATAAAAAAGTATACCATATCAAATACCAAAAAGAACACCCGTTCCCCACAACATTAGCTGATTGGTACAAAAAAAGCGCAGTTTCTGCATCAGAAACTGCGCTCGATCAATTTTTGAATAAAGGACTACGATTTCGACAAAGTTCGGGTGGTGACAGGCACCAGAAAAGGCACCAAAATCAGTATGCTTTTGTGGAGCCGCCGTCGACGACGATGGACTGGCCGGTGACGTAGGTGTTGGCGAAGGAACCGAGGAAGACGATGGCTTTGGCGAATTCACCGGGCTCGCCGTAGCGCCCGACGGGAATCGTCTTTTCGTGCTGCTTTTTGGCTTCATCGTAGCTCATGCCTAGTCTGTCTGCCCGGATCTGGTCGAGTTCGGCCACTCTGTCTGTGGCGATTCTTCCCGGACCGACTGTGTTTACGAGAATGTTATGCGCGCCATATTCTTTAGCCAGTGTCTTGGAAAGGCCGACGATGCCCATACGGAACGTGTTGGACAGAAGCAGACCTTCTACCGGCTCCTTGATGGAAGAGGAAGCGATGTTGACGATTCTTCCTCCTCCGTTTTTCTTCATATATGGCAGGGCTTCCCGGACGGCACGGACAAAGCTCAAGAGATTCAGTTCAAAGGCGGTCTGCCAGTCCTCGTCATTCTGGCTGTCGAAGCCCCCGGCTTTCGGTCCGCCGGCATTGTTGACCAATACATCCACTGTGCCGTACTCAGAAGCGGCCTGGGCGAAAAGGGCCTTAATGTCTTCCGGGTTTGTGACATCGCATTCTTTAAACGACGGCTTCACGCCGGTTTCTTTGTATATTTCATCTGCCGCCTGCTTGAGGCTTCCTGAGTTCCTGCTGGCAAGCGTGACGTTAGCTCCTTCGCGGGCAAAGGCAAGAGCCGATGCTTTCCCTAAACCTTTGCTTGAAGCAAGGACGACGACTGATTTTTTAGCCAATTGCAAATCCATGTGTATCTCCTCCTATGATGTTGTGCGGGCGGATTCATCGGGTTCCATGTTTCCGTGTTTCTTCGCCTTCTGCCACTGCCAGAACCAGACGATGGCGATGATTGAGAAGCCGATGACGTCCTGAATCACGTTTGGGTTCATGAACAGGAGTGAACCGCCGAACAGGACGAGACGCACAACCGGGTTCATGTAGGTGAACAGGTACCCTTCCGCTGCTGTACCGAGCATGATGACGCCGGCTACTGCCGTAATAACCACGAGCGTTCCGTCAACAAAGGACGTGTCGATCAGAAGGAGCGAATGGTTGTAAACGAACATGTACGGTACGATGAAGCCGGCAATGGCGAGCTTCAGTGACACAAAGCCGGTCTTCATCTGGTCTCCTCCCGATATTCCTGCTGCGGCAAAGGCGGCCAGAGCTACCGGTGGTGTGATGTTGGCAAAAAGACCAAAGTAGAACACGAACAAGTGGGCAACGAGCGGTTCAATACCAAGGCTGACAAGGGCCGGCGCTGCCATTGTTGCCGTGATAATGTATGTCGGGATTGATGGAAGTCCCATTCCGAGAACGATACACGCGATCATGGTGAACACGAGTGTGAGGAACAGACTTTCGCCACCAAGAGTGACAATGCCGTTTGCGAGCTTCAGGCCAAAGCCTGTCATGGTGGCGATACCGACAACGAGCCCTACGGACGCACAGGCAACCGCAACACTGACGGCCATTCTCGCCCCGTTCTCAAGAGCGTCAAGAATATCCTTCACAGACATGCGCGTCGTTTTTCTGATCATGGCAACGATAACCGTTACGATGATGGTTAAAAATGCGGAGAAAATGATCGTTCTTCCGCTGAAAAAGAGCATGTACATTAAAAACATCAGTGGAATGAGCAGATGACCGCGCTCTTTTAAAACATCCATTACCTGGGGCAGGTTGTCTTTTGAGATCCCTTTCAGCCCGAGCTTTGTGGCACGGAGGTGGATCTGGACAATGATTCCGAGGTAAAAGAGCAGTGCCGGAAGCAGGGCAGCCAGGACGATCTGGCTGTAAGGAATGCCAAGCATCTCAGCCATAATAAACGCGGCGGCACCCATGATCGGGGGCAGAATCTGTCCACCGACAGAGGCGGCACTTTCAACGGCACCGGCAAAGTTCCGGCTGTAGCCGATTTTTCTCATGAGAGGGATCGTAAAGGATCCTGTTGTTACAACGTTGGCCACGGCAGCTCCGTTAATGCTTCCTAAGAAACCACTGGCAATAACGGCAACTTTCGCCGGCCCCCCTTTAGTCTGCCCGGCAATGGCCATGGCCAGGTCGTTAAAGAACTGACCCATTCCCGATTTGGACAGGAAGGCACCGAACAAAATAAACAGGAAGATGTAGGTGGCCGACACGCCGATGGCAGTACCGTACACCCCTTCTGTTGTTACATACATAAAGTTTACGATCTCATCCCAAGTGTAACCCCGGTGTCTGAAGATCCCTGACATCTCACGGCCGAACAAGCCGTATAAAAGAAACAGAATACCGAGCACCGGAAGTCCCCAGCCGGTTACACGGCGGGCGGCTTCAAGAACAAGGATGACGAGCATGCCGCCGAAAATCAGGTCGTACGTGTTCGGCATACCGCCGCGGTTTACAATGCCCAGGTAATCTACAAAAATGTAGACGGTCGTGGAAAACGCCATGAGTGTAAACAGAATGTCGTACCAAGGCAGTTTCGTGCGGGATGCTTTTTTAAACGGCGGATAAAGGAGAAATACAAGGGCAAGAATCACGGCCACGTGAAGGGACCGGTGCTGCAGGGTCACCGGGGTGCCGAAGTAGGATGTATACATATGATAAAGGGATAAAAAGATCGCAAGCGCGGATACAATAATCGCTACTGTTTTGTTTGAAAAATTACGATAGCGTGACTCTGCGGAATATTTCTCTAACACTTTCTTTTGTTCACCTGTCATTTCAGGCTCATCGATAGATGTTCTTTTGTCTGCCATCACACAGTCACCTCTCTTCAATTACTAACTCAATCGCATGATGATGGGGCAAATCCTCAAAGCCTGCTTTTTTTGTGTCCCCGATGCGGACGGTATGCTCCGCGTTCCGGGAATGAAGCCACGTGATGCTTTCAACAGGCTGATCGATATCTTTCACCACAACCTTACCGTCTTCCACGGTCATTGTTCCTCCTGAAAAATCAACGCCTGCGCCGAATGATTCGAATTCGGTTTCAGTGAGGACCAGCTGTCCTTTTTCGGTAACGTCGTAGATTTCGCTCCACGGTGTTTTTTCAACGGAGTGGATCCAGCTGAGAGTAATCTGTTCGCCTTGGGTGATTGGTTCTTCAACGTAGATTTGGTCGTTTTCCTGATCGGAGATGACCAGGTAGAGTTTCTCTTCAGACTGGCACCCTCCTGTGAAAAGGAGAAGGAAGGCGAGTAAAGTTGTGGTCCTCATCATTCATCCCTCTTTATAAGGCAGAGAAAGGGTTTGCGCCTTCTCTCTTTAATAAAATCTACTTCCATTTAAATGATTTTAAATATGTTTTTCATCGTATTGACTGGTGAATCCGCCGGCTTGTCCTTCGCTTTCCGCGGTGGTTCCGGCGAGCCTCCTCACTCCGTTGCGGGGTCTCTCCCTGGCCCCCACTACCGCAGGAGTCTTCGGACATGCCGGCTTCATCACCTTTTTTATTAGTAATATCATTCTTGCTGCAGCATCTATTCTTTTTTAAAGAAGTTTCACGATACTGCACTTCGCTCTTACTTTAAAGGACAGCAGTTGAATAAACAGACTCCATGCCCTTCGCTTTCCGTGGCCGGTTGGAAGAAGCCCAGAGAAACACCCCTGCTTCATCCTCTTTCGGTAACACTTTGCAGATTTTTGCTTTGAAGCAACTCACAGCTCATTCGTGATGGAAACGATCATCCCTCCCACAGGAATCGCGGGCACTTAAGGTTTA
Source organism: Alteribacter keqinensis (assembly GCF_003710255.1). Taxonomy (NCBI): domain Bacteria; kingdom Bacillati; phylum Bacillota; class Bacilli; order Caryophanales; family Bacillaceae; genus Alteribacter; species Alteribacter keqinensis. Next base: position 300,622 of record NZ_RHIB01000002.1, read on the forward strand.
TTATCTTTTTAACAAAAGTAACTGTTTAGCAAATCATTGTTAGTCTTTAACAATGATGATTGGAGTGAATGCGCGACACTCCTGCGGGAGCAACGAGCGGTTACACCAGGAATATACTGCGAGTTGCTTCGACGTATATATCTACGTAGCGTTGCTGGTAGAGGAAGAAGCAGATATAAAAATTCCAGGAGGCTCAACGGCGCCCCCGCAGAAAGGGAGCGCAGTGAGCGTAAATCAACACCTGAGCTTAGCAATGTCTTCTAATGATTTTTTTCAGAGATTTACTCCAACGCGCCAACTTCTTCAAAGTATCGCTCTGCGCCTGGGTGAAGGGGTACCGGCATACCTGTTTCTACAGTATCAAGCGTGATGTCCTGGGCTGCGTTGTGGGACCCCTGGATGTTTTCAAGGTTATCGAAGAGTGCTTTTGTCATTTCGTATACTTCATCTTCAGAAAGATCATTGGATACTAAGAGAACGTTCATGATCGCGGCTGTCGGGATGTCTTCGTCATTGTTATACTCCCCTGCCGGAATCGTTTCTGCTGAGAAGAACGGATAGTTCTCCTCAAGGTACTCCATGGCTTCTCCTTCGATCGGAATGATTTTTGCATCGTGGGTTGTATCAAGGTCGATTACCGTTGCGTTTGGCACACCGCTTGTTACAAACGCCGCGTCGACCATGCCGTTTTTGATCTGGTCAATCGCTTCTGCATAAGACAGGTAGTCTTCATCGATATCGTCATAGGACATGCCGTAAGCTTCAAGAACCATACGGGCATTCAGCTCAACACCTGAGTTAGGGGCACCTACACCTACGGTCATCCCTTCCAGGTCTTCGATGGATTCAATTCCGGAATCTTCCGTTGTTACGACTTGTACAAAGTTTGGATAAAGTGAAGCCATGCCACGGAGGTTATCAGTCGGTTCCTCCCCATCGAAAGCCCCGCTTCCTTCATAAGCCTGCTGGACGGCATCTGCCATTGTAATCGCAAGCTCGGCTCTGCCATTCTCGATCAGGTTGATGTTTTCAACAGAAGCCCCTGTAGCCTGAACGGACGAGTCAATGCCAAGTTCGCTTTCAAGGATCGTGGAAATCGCTCCGCCAATCGGATAATACACACCGGATGTACCACCGGTGGCAACGGTTACAAACAGGTCATCAAGCTCAGCGCCTTCAGAACCTTCTGCCTCCCCGCCGCCTTCTTCATTGTTGCCTGTATCTCCACCGTCGTCTCCACACGCTGTTGCAAAAAGCATTGTCGCTGCGAGAACACCTAATAATTTCTTCTTCATGTTTCAGTCCCCCTTGGAATTTGTAGTCACTGTCTGAATAATGCAAGAGTTATGCCAACTTTAAAAAACCCTTTATGACAGCGCTTTCTTTTCGAGCGGCAGAAATTGCCCGTTAAAAAACCGGCAAAATCTGCCCCTTCTGCAAATTTTGCCGGTTTTTATCACTCTTCCAATGCTTTCACTTTATCTCTCAAGCTTCTTTCACTGATCCCGAGCATCTTCGCTGTATTTTTCCTGTGGCCTTCATTGTGCTCGAGGGTTGCCATGATAAATTTCGTTTCCAGCTCCTTCAAAGTCAGCCCCACATATTTCTCCAGGGTCCCTGAATCCTCAGACGGCATGGTCAGCCCCTGCTTGATGCCAGGGGGCAGGTCCGCCGCTTCAATCATCCCTCCGTCTGCCAGCACCATGGAGGACTCGATAATATTGGAAAGCTCCCTGATGTTGCCGGGATAATCATGATTCAGAAGCACCTTCTTCGCTTCCTTCGTAAACCCTTTGATGTCTTTACCCAGCTCTTTATTAAACAGCCGGATGAAGTGGTCCATCAGCGACGGCAGATCGTCTTTTCTTTCCCGTAACGGGGGCAGGGGAATCTGCAAGACATTCAGGCGAAAATACAGATCCTCTCTGAATTCCCCGTTTTGAATCACTTCTTCAAAGGATTTATTCGTCGCTGCTATGACCCTTACATCAATTTTTTCCTGTTTGTTCGATCCGAGTCTCGTGACCTGTTTATCCTGAAGGACGCGAAGGAGCTTTGCCTGTAGATTGAACGGCATATCACCGATTTCATCCAAAAAGATCGTCCCTTTGTCTGCGAGCTGAAACTTGCCTTCCTTCGCAGTAACCGCTCCGGTATACGCCCCTTTTTCATAGCCGAACAGTTCACTCTCGAGGAGCTGCTCCGGAATAGCCGCACAGTTTACCACTTCAAAGTGCTCCTTCTTTCTTTTCCCGGCAAAGTGAATCGCTCTTGCGACCAGCTCTTTTCCCGTACCGCTCTCGCCGGTAATAAGCACGTTCGTGTCGACTTTCTTCACTTTTTCAATCATCCTAAACACGTGCTGCATCGCTTCACTTTTGCCGATGAGCCCTTCATACCGGTACTTCTTCTCCAGCTCCTGACTCAGGTATTCCACCTGGTCACTCAGCTCCCGGTAGTGAAAAGCCTGTTCAATAGCAGTAAAAAGCTCGTCCATATTCACCGGTTTCGTAATATAGGAAAAGGCCCCTTCCTTCACGGCCTCCACGGAGGAAGATATTGTCCCGTAGGCAGTCACCATAATCACAATAACGGAGGGGCGTGTCTGCTTAATCTGCTTTAACACATCGAGACCGTCCACATTGCCGATTCGAAGGTCCAGGAGGCAAAGGTCAAAATGCTCTTCGGCAATCATGGCGAGCCCCTTCTCGGGATCGGTGGTCGTCACCACGTCATACGTATCTTCCAGAGCGAACGCCAGTGAAGAACAAATCGACGGCTCATCATCAATGATTATGACTTTCTTCATGTTTGGTACCCCCTCTCGACTCGGTCAAAAGCAAGGAAAACAGAGGTCCCCCGGCCTTCTTTGCTTTCAATCATCAGCTGTCCGTTATTATCCCGCACATACTGCTGAACGATCGCAAGTCCGAGTCCCGTTCCTTTTGCTTTCGTCGTAAAAAATGGCTCCATGGCCTGCTTTTTCTCTTCCTCACTCATGCCGATGCCTTCGTCTTCCACTTTAATTACAACTTGTCTGCCTTTTTGAAACGCCGCAAGCCTCAGCGTTTTTTGCTCTTTTGTCCCGCTCATGGTCATGGCATCGATGCCGTTTAAGATCAGGTTGATGACCACCTGCTTGAGCTGATTTTCATCGGCTTCAATATAGAGATCCTTCTCGGTTTCACACACCATATCAAACCCACTGTTGATCGCAGTTCGTTTAAAAAGAATCGTACACTCCTCCAAAAAGGAGCCTGCTTCCATGATTTCTTTGTTGATCTGTTTCGGCTTCGCGTAATCGATCAGGCCTTCAATCAACGTATTTACCCGCTCAATCTCCTGGGGTACGTAAGTCGAAACCTCCTTTTGAAAACGGGGGTTGTTGTACTTCCTCGGAATCAGCTCCACGAACGTTTTAATTGAAGTAAGGGGATTTCTGATTTCATGGGCGATCCCCGCCACAACCCTGCCGAGGGCCTGGTTTTTTTCCTGCTCAAACATCTGCATTCGCAGCTTTTTCTCTTCCGTTACATCCTCAAAGGTGACGATGATTCCCGTTGCTTTTTTGTTCAGGTCATAAAGGGGGTACACATAATACCGGAGGAAATAAAGACGTCCGTCGTCACGCTTCCACTCCGCATCTTCCCCGAGGTACAGGCGGCTTGAATCAAACACGTGCTCAAACTTGTCCTTTAACAGCTGGTTTAAAATCCTCACGTCCTGATAGTGCATGGAAACAGCGTCCTCTTTTATTCCCGCCATTTCCCCTGCTTTTTTATTAAACGACGTAATCATTCCCTCTCGGTCAACCGTCGCAATCCCCCGGGGACTGCTGTTGAGGATCTGCTTTTTAAACTCATCGCTGCTCTGGGTCTGTTCCACCTGATGCTGGAGGGACTGATTCAGCTGGTTAAGGACATTTGTCTTTTTATTGACTTCCCGCTGCAGCTGTCTGTTCCATTTCACCCCGATGAGAAAAAGGATAAGCGTCAGAATAAGAAGCGTCCCGATAATCTGAATGATCAGCCAGAGTTGGTCAGCCAGCTCGCTTTCCCCGGCAAACCAGTTCTCATAAAGATCGTTATACGTCCCGTCACCCCGGACATCCCTGAGCGCCCGGTTGATCTGGTCCATCAGTAAATAATTCTCGCCCTGAACCACCATGGAATATTCCACCGGCAGCAAATAACTGCCGATCGTTTTATAGTCGTCACGGACTCCCTGCCGCTCAAGCTCATAGTCAGCTGTGAGCATATTTCCCACAAAGGCGTCCGCCCTGCCCGAAATAAGAAGGTCGATCGCACTGCCCGGCGTGCTCGCCGTATGGTAACGAATCCCCCGGATATTGCGGAGAAATTCATACTCAAGGGTGTCCCGCTCAAGGGCCGTGATCACCTCGCCCAGATCAGCCAGGCCGTCAACCTTGTCATTGCTCTTATGTACAAACAGCCCCACCGACGTACTGATGTAGTCGTCCGTGAACTCCACGGACCGGGCATCTTCATCATTAAAATAACCGCTCAGCATCACGTCAATGGTATCGTTTTCAAGAAAGGCCACTCCTTCTCTTCTGGGCACTTCTATATACACAATGCTCCGGCCCATCCGCTCTGCCACCTCGTCCATCACATCAATGGCAAAGCCCTTTCTCACGCCATCGTCGTTAAAATGAAGCGGGGGAAGCTCAGGGTCATAGCCGACTCTGAGCGGTTCGCCGGTTTCGGCACTCACAGACATACTAAAGGTGCCCACTAGTATGAAGCACAAAAAGACGATTATTCCCTTCATCATGGCCACCTCTCATTCATTGCAGTTTATAGTTTTAATCCTAACGTATTTTTGTGGATTTTGGAAATCGGTGCCTGTCACCACCCGAACTTTGTCGAAACCGTAGTCTTTTATTCGAAAAAAATGGTGCCGGGCACTGTGTGAAATCGTACACAAAGTGCCCGGCACCATCCGGTCATTTAAAAAACCAACTCTAACAACCAAAACAACAGCAATCCTACAATACTGAAATCAGAATCACTGAAAGTAGTCTGAGTGTAGCCAACTCGATTCATTACTGGCATAAGGTTCAGGGACAAAAACGTAATGAGCATACCGTGGGCAAAAGCTCCAACGATGGCTCCCCTGACGCCTCCCATCACATATCCGAATACGCCAGAAGCACCACCTGAAAAGAAATGTGCAATAATTGCTGGCAAAACGATTGCCATATTAAAACCAATCAGGATGCCCATGGATACAAATCCCCCTGCAAGGCTTGCAGCAAAACCCATTACCGCTGCCGCCGGTGCGTAAGGAAAGATAACCGGGCAATCCATGGCAGGGATGGCCCCGGGAACTAGCTTGTCTGTAATTCCTTTAAAAGCGGTGAGTACTTCTGTAAGAACCATCCTCACTCCAATAATGATAATATAGATCCCTGCAGTAAACTTAACCGATTGCATAACAGCGTAAATGATTACATTACGGCTGCCTGATTGTTCACTTAATATATCCATGCCTGCAAAAACCCCTACGAAGATGAAAAAGGAAAGCATAAACAATGTAATTGTTACGTTCATGTTTGTGAAAAAGGAAAGAGAAGACACGGTTTTCTCTGACCATTTTTTCTCACTTGGCTTCTTGGAGGCAACTGCTTTTCCCAAATAACCGGCAATCACGTATCCAATCGAACCGAAGTGTGCGATGGCAACGTTCTGATCAGGGATAACCTTTCTCATCATAGGCTGGCATATAGCAGGAAAGAACGTCATACAGAGAGCAAGTACAACCCCTCCCACCAGCACCTGAACCCAGAGCACCATTCCGGATCCTACCATAATAATTGCCATTAAAGAGGCCATATACAAAATGTGGTGGCCGGTAAGGAAGATAAATTTATAAGGACTGAACCGGGCAATCAAAATATGTACAATTAAACCTGTAAACATGATCATGACGATTGTCTGCCCGTAATACCACTGAGAAATTCCTGCAATCATTTCATTATTAGGGACAATTCCGCTTACATTAAATGCACGCTCTAACAACACGGTTAACCGGCTCAGCTGTTCGATAGCCAGATATGCTCCAAACTGTAAGATCACATAACCTACGATTGCTTTTATCGTTCCTTCAATCACAAAGGGAAAGCCTTTCTTTTGTACCAGCAACCCTAAGAACGAAACAAGCCCTATTATGAGTGCTGTCTCTCCTACCATTTGAGAAAACATAGTCTTACCCCTCTATCCTTTCACTTCGTTTACAAAAGGGTTTTCTAATAATCGGGCTTTAAGCTCTGCCTCTTGCAACAAGTTATCTATAAAAATTGTTGAACGGGCATGACCCTCTACCTTACTCTTCATGTAACTCACACTTATAGCAACGTCCGGATGGACAGAAGGCAGCGTCCCGAGGTCGATCTGCTGAACGTATGCGCTGATTCCAATGCTCTTTAACACGTTCTCGGTTTGAATCTTTAACCATAAGCTTGTTCCCATTCCCTGTCCGCATACAACGGCAATTGTTATCGGCTGTTTCATTGGTATCACCTAACCCTCACTGTGAAAAAACTTTCAAAATGTCCCATGAATGTTTAGCCTTTCGCAGTTGTTCTTTTTTATCGTTTTTTATAAGTTCCTGGAAGAGTTGCTGAAGAGCTGGTACGTGACTCGTTTGATCAGGTGAAGAAAAAGCAAACACATAATAAATAGGATCATTCCCAGCATGCCCAAAAGTAACTCCTTCATCAAATCTTGTCATACTTAATCCGACTCTTGGGAAATGCGCATCCGGTGCAGCATGTGCCAGGACGATTTCAGGAACTACAGCCATGTAGGGGCCTCTCTCATACAAAGCTTCAATAATACACTCTTTATACTTCCCGTGTACCAATCCGCTCCTTTCAAGAGGGGCTGTAGAAATAGCTATAGCTTCCTGCCAAGACGATGCTTTTTCATTAAGCTGAATCATATCGGCAGTCAGAATGCCTTCCAGGGATCCAAGTGACATTGGAATTCCGGTTCTGTTTTTTTTCAGTAACAGATCGACCTGCTCGATCATTTCTCTTGTCAGCGCTTTCGAATCTTTGATATCACAGTGTTTTTCGATAAGCGGCCATACAGTTTCATAAATCTCCTGTGAGGTAGATTGGGCTTTCCCTTTTACTTCAGCATATCTGGAAAGTCTCTCATAATCTTCTGGCGGCAGTAGAGGATTTACTTTTAATACGGGAAGAAGCGGACTTTCAATATCAATTGTGCTTACAATCAGATCAACTTCTTCCCACTTGTCTTCTTTTTGAAAACGCTGGTACGATAAAGTCTCAATTATATGGATACCTTCAAAAAGAGACGTGATACGGTTTTTCAATAAGTTTGCCGTACCAACCCCACTGTTACAAACAATCATAATACGCAGAAGCTTGTCCTCTTTTTCTTCTCCAACTATACCAACCGCACTTCCATAGTGCATCGCTATATAAGCGACCTCTTCTTGGGGGAATTGGACTTGATACTCCTCTTCAATCATTGAAATTTCGGATTTAATCGCTTCAAAAAGATTGTAGAATTCCTGCCTTATATCTTCAAGAAGGGTGTTGTTTTCTGTCATCCCGTATTTGGCCCTGAATATGGCAGGACGCATGTGCAGGAGAAGACCGTGGTAAAGGTTTTCCTTCTTTTCAAAAGACAGTCCCAGTCGCCTTTCGATAGCCTTGGTCATCTCCATAATTAACTGCAGCAACCCTTCATCTTCATCCCGTGACAACCCTGCTATTTTGTTTGAAGGAGCATTTTGTCCGCCCATCAAATGCAGTGTAATGTAAGCCACTTCCTGTTCAGGAATGTGAATATGGAAATACTTTTCCAACTGAAAAGCTAAAAGTTGACCAATATGAAATTCCCGTTGCTTCAGGATAGCAGAAAGATCTCCTTCAGGCAGTGTAAAGGAATTGGAGGAACGAATTCTTTTTAATACCATACCGATGTGCATATATAACGCCAGCCGGCTGTCATCGCTCAAGGTAATTTCCTTCCAAGACAAAATCGGCTCGACGATTTCTTTAATTTCTTCAACTTGAAGTTCATCTACAATATGGGCCATTGATTTGGACACAGAAACTTGTTGTTCAGCTGAGCTCTCATAGCGCTCGTGGTTTCTCGCTACCACCTGGATTAATAGAGGGTCCATTGTCTTACATGTATGAGACAGAGCACTTCGAATCAAAAGCTCTTCTCCTTCTATCCAGATGCCTCGTTTCGGCTTCTTTACCATCTTGATGTCAAATGAAGAGAGGTTTGTCTCACATAAAGTAAGATCCCGCATAATCGTGCCTCTGCTTGCTTGAAACAGTTGTTCAAATTTACTAATTGTTGTAGGTTTTGAAACCGTTAACAATTCCAAGGTCATGAAGTTAATCCGCTCATCTCGACTGAACTCATAATGGGTAAGGTCAATGGATTCCAAGTCTTCTCTAAGGAATGCCCTCTTCACTTCATTAACTTGTAACAAATAACCGAGGTTAGGTTTTCTCAAGAGTTCAGGATATTGCAGCTCCTTCAGCCACATGTTCAAAAACTGAATATCTTCACGAACTGTCCGCTCAGAACAAGAAATGAGACTGGCGAGCTTTTTTGCTGTAAGAGGTGCTGTAGCTGTTAAAAGCTCCTTCATGATTAAAAGTCTTCTCTGATTAAACGGGACCATGTTAAATCATTCCTAACGTCGTTTGTGAGATATTAACAGAGTGCTGGTTAATTCGCAGCAAGCCGTTCAGCAGATCCATATAAACAGAACTTACCCTGCTGCTCGGGCCTCCTTCTGTATGAAAATGCTTAAACCTAAGCTCTTTCTCCAGTCGGATAATTGCAGGGTTTTGATGAACAACCTTCGTTGCCAGCTCGTGATCTTTTTCTGAGAAGCACTCAACTGCATCCTGAAAATTCTGAAAAACGTCTTCAAACAATATTTGGATGGACTCTTTTTCCCATTCACTCAACAAAATATCGTTCCCCTCGAGCTTAATCGACAATGAAGATAGTTCATTTATTATATCAGATATTCCTTCTAAGTCATTATTCACATATAACATTTGTAAACTTTCACGAGACTCATCGTCCGTTAATTTTTTCTCTGTAATCTCTTGAAGATAATGATAGATCCCTCTGTATAAATGATCAATCCTTTTCTCTTCACTTTGAATTTGCTGCCTTACTGCACTTCCTTCCTCTACATAAATGGGCAGGAGTGGCTGAAACATGCGCTCACTGATTTTTTCAGCCATATACTGGAGCTCTTTTTGAGTGTTTAAAAGGGCAACCGTGGGGAAGTTCAAACTATTCTTATCAAGATACTTGAAGTCATCGACTGATTTTTTATCCTTAATAAGCTTTGTCATCCAGTCTGCAAACAAGTTACAGAAAGGAAGAAGGATCAATAAGTTCACAATGTTGAAGAGCGTGTGAGCATTGGCAATCTGCCGTTCTACAGAGCCTCCCATTGTTTGAAGGACCTGAATAAACAAGAATGTAGCCGGGATAAAAACAAGAACTCCTATAATTTTAAACAAAGCATGGGCTACAGCCGTCCGTTGGGCATCCTTTGATGCATTTAAACTTGAAATAAGCGCGGTTATAACGGTACCGATGTTGGCTCCGTAGACAATAGCAATGGCTGTTTCCATACTCATGGACCCACCAACGGCAAGGGTCATAGCAATAGCAATAGTAGCAGCACTGTTTTGAATAATAGCAGTAAACGCAGTAGCAATTAAAATAGTAATAATAGGGTTACTTGTAGCAGAAACAAACCAGTTCATAAACTCGGGACTTTGCTGGACAGGAATCATGGCATTTGTCATGAGTGCCATTCCAAAGAACACAAAACCAAATCCCAGAATAATGTTCCCCACGTGCTGTATCGTTTGGGTTTTTGCAATTAAAAACATTAATACTCCCAGACTGACAAATACGAGAGCATAATCTGTGACCTTAAAGGCAATAAGCTGAACGGTCAGCGTCGTTCCAATAGCCGAACCAAGTACTACTCCCATCGACTGGCGGAGTGTCATAAGACCTGCATTCACAAATCCAACGACCATTACTGTTGCCGCACTCGATGATTGCAGTACAGCAGCCAAAACCATCCCTGCCCCAGAACCGTATACCTGGTTTTTTGTTACTCGTTTTAAAAATGATTTCAGCTGTTTGGAAGCTGACTGTTTTAATCCATCACTTGCCAGATGCATTCCATATAAGAAGATTCCAAGCCCGCCGATAACGCCTAGAATAATTTGTATTAAGTCCATAAACTATTACTCCATTCACGTAATTAAGTTAATTCGTTTTACAATGTTAACGATATGATCAGCCGCCCTTTCAATGTATCGGCTTATTAAAAAATACTGCATAAAATCTTCTATATATTGTGGGTGTTCCTGTATCAGCTGGGGAAGCTCAGTTCGGAAATGGTGGAAAGCCTGATCAACAAGTCTGTCTGTTTCAATAATGGTTGTTGCCTTTTCCTCATCATATATTTTGAGTATGGACGTACACATTTCGTGCATGCGGCCGGCATGACCAAGCATCTCAATCACCGTTGTTGCATAGGACCTTGAATCTTTATGGTTCAAATGTTCACATGAAGCCATCATATTGACCATCTGGTCGCCTATTCTTTCCAACTCCCCGGACATTCGCATGATTGTCGTCAGTGCTTTTATTTCATTCGGTAAAGGAGTCTGAATGATAAACATATTGAGAATACCCTCTTGAATCTCCTCATATTTTTCATCAATATCACGATCCAGCTTTTTCACTTTATTAACATGCGTCGCTCCGTGAGCAACTACGCTTTGAGTCAGCGCGAATTGTCCCTCTGTCATCTCGGCAAGAACGAGCAGACGGTCGTGCACTTTGTTCATTTCATATGAAAAATTCTTCATTATCGGTGCCATTCACTTTCCTCCTGTCTATTTTTACTACTACACAATGAAGAAAAGCCCGACATGGGCTCTCATCTGATAGCAAATGGGCTTCAACGCCGGACTTCATCATGTTACGTTGCTGATTTCGTAAACTTATTCATTACAATCGGTGAAAATAATGAAAGTACTGTCAAAACAATTAGAACAATACTTATCGGACTTGCCACAAGGGCCAGAGGGTCATTACCCGAGATAACCAATGTACGCCTGAAACCTGATTCAGCAAGAATACCAAGAATCAATGCAAGTACAATAGATGCTGAATTGAGGGTGAATTTCCTGAAGAAATAACCAATCAAACCGAAGATAAACATAAGTATGACGTCAAAGAAGTTATTATGAATTGCATAAGAACCAATCACACTCAGGGTAAAGATAATTGGAATCAGAGCACCATCAGGAATCTTCGTTACACCAACAAAATATCTTGCTCCATATAACCCGAGAAGAAGCATGACAACGTTAACAAAAACAAAACCGGCTAAGAAAGTATAAGTTGTATTTGCGTGAACCGTAAACAAATCAGGACCTGGCTGAAGACCGTGAATCACAAGTCCCCCTAACAGTACGGCTGTTACACTTTCACCAGGAATACCAAGAGTTAATGTGGGTATTAAAGAGGAACCAGTTACACTGTTGTTGGCTGCTTCTGCACCGGCAACCCCTTCCTGAGCCCCTTTCCCAAACTCATCTTTGTTTTTTGAAAAGCGCTTCGCCTCGTTATACCCAACGAAAGCCGCAATGGTAGCCCCGGCCCCGGGCAGCAGACCGATAATTGTACCAATGATGGACGAACGCCCCAGGGTTGTTTTCATCTTCTTTATTTCTCCCCAGGTGATGGTGGAATTGTCCTTAACCTGGTTTGTGATCCCGGTATTTTTCATCCTTTTCTCAGCCATAATCAGTACTTGTGACATAGCGAAAAGTCCGATAAGAGCTGGAGTAAATGGAATCCCGGAGATCAATTCGTTCATCCCAAAGGTAAACCGAGGCATGCCGGTAATCGGATCAAGACCAATCATGGCAAGAACCAGACCAAAAGCACCTGCCAATAACCCTTTCAGCATAGAGCCCGTACTTACACCCGCGATAATTGTAAGTCCAAATACAGCTAACCAGAAATATTCAGCGGGTCCAAAGCGAAGAGAAAGCTGAGCCAGAAGCGGCGCAAATCCATAAAGTGCTACTGCACTCACCATAGCGCCAGTAAATGAGGCAACGGCAGCTGTCTTAAGGGCCTTCCCTCCCTGTCCCTTCTTCGTCATTTCATATCCTTCAATTAAGGTAGCTGATGCCGCCGGAGTACCAGGAGTACTGATCAGAATTGCAGAAATCGATCCCCCAAAAATAGCACCGCAGTATATTCCGATCAGCATAATCAATCCTGTTGCAGGATCCATTGTGAAGGTCATTGGAATAAGGAGTGCCACACCCATTGCCGCAGAAAGACCCGGCATGGAACCGATTACGACCCCTAAGGTTGTTGCTAAAACAATCACGATAATATTCTGCCAGCTGAGGGCATTTACAAACCCTTGCAGCATTACTTCAAAATCCATTGTTCTGCCCCCTTATACCAAAATTCCCGAAGGAAGAGGTACATTTAAAAACTCACTGAAGATTAAGTACAGCACGAGTACAAAGGATGGAACTGCAATAGCAATTGTCTTTACTGTTGCACGTAAAAACACCATCGTCCCCACTAAGTAAACAACTGTTGTCACAAAGAAACCAATCTGATTGATTAAAATAAGATATAGAAAACTAAATACCAGAACGCCGATGAACCTCTTCCAGTGAATATGGCCAAAAAGCTTTTTGTACGATGTATCAGGTTTTTTGATAAAAGTTTGAATAAGCAATAATAAGGCCAGTCCAACCATGATACCGATAATAAACCGAGGGTACATTTGTGCCCCTTCAGGAAAAGACAACGTCTGATAAAAGAAAACAGCTCCGATTACGATAAATACTACAGCAACCATTCGGTCGGTATTTCTCACTCATCTCACCCTTTATATAAAGGCAGGGGATCACTCCGGATCCCCCCTTGCCTTCCTTTTATAGATCTAACAGTTCACGTAATTGTTTGTTATCTTCATCCTGCTGGTGAATAAATTCACCAAACTCTTCAGGTCCCATGTATCGGAGTGGAAGGCTGATGTTATCAGCCTGATTGATGTGTTCTTCAGATTCCATCGCTTCTTTAAACACTTCATGCAGGTAGTCGATAATTTCCGGATCTGTTCCAGCCGGAGCAACGATACCACGACCGGATGCACCAATGACATCGATATCATTCTCCATAAGTGTTGGAACATCCTCAAGCTCTTCCAGACGCTCATCCGTCATGGAAGCAAGAGCGATGATTTCACCGCTGTCAAGGTGAGCAGCAACTTCACTGATTTTAGCAACCCCCGCCATCACGTGACCGCCGCGAAGAGCTGTGACAAGTTCATTCGTTCCATCAAAAGGAACATGGTTTAACTCGATGCCCGCTTCATGTTCGAAATGAGCAGCAATGATGTGGTTTGAAGCACCGGTTCCATTATTGGCAACAGTAATTTTACCCGGGTTTTCTTCTGAATAATCTAAAAATTCTCCAAGTGTATCCAGCCCACTTTCAGGTTTCACTACCAAAACAGCCGGATCGTATACATGAAGCATGATTGGCTCAATATCATCAAGTCCGTATTCAGTCGGGCGTTCCTGTGGTAAAGATACAAAAGTCGGGAGGTTGATAAACCCAATTGTATAACCATCCGGATCTGCGCTTGTCATGTAGTTAAAACCCAGTTCTCCCCCGGCTCCTTCACGGTTTTGAACAACAAAGTTGTCTCCGTTTACCTGCTCTGCTGCTGAGACCAATACCCGAGCACCTACATCCGTACCTCCGCCAGCTGCATAGGCAACCACAACATCAATAGGTCGTTCAGGATAACCATCAGGCATCCCTTCTGAAGCCTCCGCTCCGTCTTCATTTCCTTCATTGTCCGCTTCTTCACCGTCACCGCACGCAGCGATTAATGTAAGCGATACCAAAAGAATAGATGTTAAAAATAATTTCAATTTTAATTTCATTCCCACTCACCCCTTATTAAATAAGATTTTGTTCATCTCTTGTAATCATGTTAATGTAAATCCATTCATTCCAACAAGAACAAAGAAAAGAGGAATAGATCCTGCAAAAATTGAACCATTGTATCAAAAAATGGTGCCGGGCACTGTGTGAAATCGTACACACAGTGCCCGGCACCATCAGCATTCAAAACGCATATAAATTCTCTCCCGGAATCCCTTCATTTTTCCAAAACGTTCTTTTTTCCTTTTGTATTCAGTGAAACCGAGTTTTTTGTACAACCGGTGTGCGTTCGTGTTTGTGTCCACTACTTCGAGAATGTATGTGCTGAAATGAAGGTGATCGATAACGTGATTAACCAAGGCTGATGCTACACCTTTCCCACGAGATTCACTGGTTGTAGCCACACATTCGATATAACCTGTGTCATCCGGGTAGTGCAAAGGTGGATGCAATTCCCGGCTCAGCATACTGTAAGCAAAGCTTCCTTTCAGAAACCCAAGAGCATCAACGATCTCCCGTTTGTTCACTTTCATTGCACGGGATTGATTTGTTGAGCAGGCAAGAATACCCACAACCTCCCCCTCCCACTCTGCAAGATAGTAAACATCTTCACAAAAAGCATGTCGTATGGCTTTTTGTAAAGTTGTACGGTCCTTCGAGAAAAAGGATAAATCCTTATAATAACCGTCTATAAAAACTGCAGCAGCCTCCTCACGTACGTCCCTTTCAAAATCATCCATTCTTTTAATTGTCACCTTTTCCATTTGCGCTCCCCCTTTACTTCTCTTTCAAGTTTACATGTGGGCTGCTTAAAAAAGACAGGTTTAGAAACGAATTTATACCCCGTGTTAAGAATGAATTAAAAAGGTGCCAGGCACTGTGAGAAGTCATACACAGTGCCTGGCACCTAATCAGGGCTTTTTCCACTTGTTTGATAGATTTGTAACTTTCTATAATGAATGTAATTCGTATACATGGAATATTTTTCTTCAGATTCTCCGGGCGGAAATCAACGTCCCACTTTCACAGAGCCTTGCATGCGTAAATAAGGAGGGGATTCAACATGAACTTACAGGCACTCCGTTACTTCGTGGAGGTCGCCCATTGTCTCAATTTCAGCAAGGCGGCAAAAAACCTCCATATTTCCCAGCCGGCATTAAGTCAGCAAATTACCATGCTGGAAGAGCATTTTAACTTTAAGCTGCTCATTAGAAATACGCGAAGTGTGACACTCACAAAAGAAGGGGCGTTTTTATACGAAAACCTCCAGCCCTCCTTTGAAAATATCGAAAGTACGCTTCATAGAATTGAAAAAACAGGCGCTATTCCACAGAGGACGATACGCATCGCTACCATTCCTTCTGCAGCGAGCAACTGGATTCCACCACTCCTTCATAAACTGCGTGAACGATTCGATGACCTTGAGTTTCACATACAGGAGACATCTTCGAAGCACGTTGTTGATCTTGTTAAGGGCAGAGACTACGACATTGGTTTTTTCCGCATGCCTGCTCATATCCGGCGAAAAACTGAGAACCAGTTAATGATACGGGAATTAACCAGCCACAGCGTAAAGCTTGTCGTCTCGGCCGCACACCCCCTTGCACGGCTTCAATCCATCAACCTTTATGAAGCAAGAAACGAGACATTTCTCCATTATGACCCGGACACTTCCTCCTCTTTACATACGACGCTGGAACAGGCGTGCCGGACTGCCGGATTTATTCCTAAAACGATGGGGATTGGACCTGAACTCCTGACTATTGCGAACCTGATCGCCAATGATATCGGTGTCACCCTTATGCCAACGGATATGATTGACCTGCTGCCGTCTCATCAAATAAGAGGCATCGACGTTAAAAATCAAGATCTGTCCAGCACCATCTCCATCGTCTGGAAACAATCCACCTCCATCCCCGAAATTACCTTTCATGCCCTTAACCTCCTTGAAGACCTCTCAACCCGTGTTCAAAGGACTTAACCCGAATGTAACCAGAGCCGGTGCACCAGGCATCGGCTCCGTTTTTTCTATTTATTTTCCCCGGCTTGGCCGGTTAATACCGATTGCCGCTCCATCTCTACGCTCATCGGCGACTCCGTAGTACATTCCGGCATCATAATTAATTTGCAGAGCCTGAACATTTCCTACGAGGTTGGGATTCGATTCAAACCTGTGTCCCAAATCAGTCATTTGTGCGCGAACATCCGCAGGAACGCCCTCTTCCCACCACGTTGCTGTCGTATGGGTATTGTAAATACGCGGTTCTTTGACTGCATCCTCAAGGTCCATTTCGTATTCGGCAATATTCAGGAACACTTGAAGTACAGCGGTAATGATTCTCGGACCACCCGGTGAGCCAAGAGTTGCCACCGGCTTTCCGTCTTCAAGAATCATCGTCGGTGTCATACTGCTTAACGGACGCTTGTTTGGCTGCACTTCATTCGCCCCGCCTGGTACAGCGTCAAAATCAGTAAGCTCGTTATTCAGCATAATTCCGTACCCATCAACCATAATACCGGAGCCGAATATCTGCTCGATCGTGCTCGTGTAGGAGACTACATTTCCCCAGCGGTCAGCTACTGTAAAGTGCGTTGTTTCACCTGGATTATTGTCCACATCGTGACCGGACGCATCAATTTCATAGTCTGCTGAACCTTCTTCATACGCCCATGGATCACCCGGCTCGATATCTGTCATTACGGAGTCAAGAGAAATCAGCGAACGTCTTTCTTCAATATAATCCGGATGTAGCAATCCATTTACCGGCACGTCTATAAATTCAGGGTCTCCTGCATAAGCCGCCCGATCGGCATAAGCAAGTCTCATCGTTTCCGAAAGGAGATGATATTTTTCAAAAGACCTTACTTCGTATTGACCCAGATCAAAATCCTCAAGGATCTTCAACATTTGAATTAAGAAGGTCCCTCCTGAGCTTGGCGGCGGCATACTGGCAATCGTGTAATCTTTGTAATTGCCAACAACCGGCTCGTCAATGGTCAGCTGATAGTTTGCAAGATCCTCAGTGGTCATGCTGCCCCCGAATTCCTGAACTGTGTCAGCAATGGCCTCAGCAATTTCACCGTGGTAAAAGGCATTAGCACCGTTGGAACGAATCTTCTTCAACGTATCCGCCAGATCTTCCTGAACCAGTACCTCGCCTTCCCCTACCGGCACTCCACCTGGTAAAAACACATCGGCTGCCGGGGTTAATGAGAGTTTTTCAGCATTGCCGGCAATGGCATCCGCCAGCTGCTTGTCTACTTCGAATCCCTTTTCAGCCAGCTGAACTGCTGGTGTCATTAACTGCTGGCGGTGTCTTGATCCCCAGCGGTCCAAGGCTTCTTCAAGTCCGAGAAGTGTCCCTGGCACACCTACAGAGGTACCATGCCTTACCCGTTCCTGAAAAGGAATGACATTGCCGTTTTCATCAAGGAACATATCCGGCGTTGCTCCTGCCGGTGCCCGTTCCCGGCTGTTGACGATTGTCACATCATCTTCATCCGCGTCGTACACCATCATAAACCCGCCGCCGCCAATTCCTGACATCATCGGCTCAACGACGTTCAAGGCAAATTGAATCGCTACCGCAGCATCAACAGCGTTTCCTCCTTTATTTAAAACATCAGCGCCCACCTGTGAAGCAATCGGGTGAGAGGTGGAAACCATCCCATCTGTACCCGTTGCAACCGAATCAATATCCCCGTCATATTTTTTCGCCGACGCATGAAACGGACTCATGGCTACCAGTAAGGCCATAACAGTCATAACCGAAATCATACGAATCCAATTTTTATGTCTCATTCAACCGCCTCCTAAAGAAGATTAGACTACTAAGTCACTAACCCAAGCGCAGACTCTACCTCCCATATGTAAGATAATTTTCTTACTTTTCAAAATAATAACACTATTTCCAGGCGTTCATTTATATCCATTACTAATAGATTCATAAGACAGACTTATATAAAAGACCTTGGAATCACATCACACAGCTCACAGATAAGACAAAGGTCTTCGACTCCCGACATAAAAAGAAAGAGTAGTAGAAAACATGCAGAAATGACCGGATCGTAGGACCTGGTGTTCTAGATGGTGCCTGTCACCACCCGAACTTTGTCGAAACCGTAGTCTTTTATTCGAAAAAAAAGAGTGCCAGGCACTGTGTGAAATATCAAACACAGTGCCTGGCACCCAGCAGTATTTTAAACCCCGACCTCAACTACAAGTACACCTTCTTTTACCGTGAACCCCTTTATCCTCCCCACCGGGATCCGCTCAACAATCGTGATCTGGTTCAAATCAATTCCGACCTCGCCTTTGTCGTAAGTAATATGAGGAGGCCTGTTGAAAATGCTTTTGTGAATCCACTTCATATTCAGGGGCTTCGTTTTTATCACATCGAAATAGACCGTGCGGCCGGTCGTTTCTGATGGCGCAAGTGTGATGGCACACGGGATGGATAGTCCCGCTTTCTTTACGCGGCCGCTAATCATGATTATTTCGTCTGTAATCGTTACCGCTTCAATAGTCACGTTCTTTACCTTCGTCCGTGTAAGTACGCCAAGCAGGAGGTCGTCTGATATAGGAACCGATACACGCTTGTCCAGAAGTTTGGAAAGACGACCGGAAATGATGTTCATATAGTTGTCCAACTTTGCCCTCCCACTTAAACCTCAACCTCATCCTTCTTCACCTTTTGAGGCTTAATTTTCTTGCCGTGGAAGAAGTAGGCTTCTGCTGATTTTCCGATCGAGTACGTCGCGGCGGCTGCCATGGACCCGGAGATGATCGAGCCGCCTACGGGGACGATTTTCACGAGCTGTCTTGCCCCTTCACGCAGACCAAACGCGGCTCCTACATTTACACCTACCGCAGCCAGGTATTCATACGCGGTTTTCTTCGATACTTCCCGTCCGGCCAAAGAACCGATAACCGTAATCATCAACAGCTGAAGCGGTGTGAGCACAGCGATATCCGAAAGAGGAATCGGCGTTGTTCCGACACCGCCGGAAATGGTCGTGAACCTCTTGATGATCGATGAAGACACCTTCTTTAACTGCTTGTCCCTCCGCTGGGCCTGGTAAAAATCCAGCTTCGCTTCCTCACCAATGTTATTTCCGATCAAGTCGGACAAAGTATCAATGTTCCACTCTTCGCCTTCCAGCGAACAGACCGGCACGATGCCCGCATACTGATTTCCTGTTGTTTCATAGCCATAGTAGGGAACGTTCTGGTTAAGCAGCGTTGCATTTACGTTCAAAATATCATCCGCCGCATAACTGAGGTTTTCCTGTAACAGAGCCGCTTTGTTCGCAAACTCTTCCGGCGGCCAGTGTCTCGGGTTACCAATGGTGTCCGCTTTATTTAAAATAAGTGAGGTCGGTGTTTTTACATTTTGTTCTTTATGAACCTCGTCCACAATCTCCTGATAGAGAGTCAGATCCTGGCTGAAGCTTCTGATTTCAGGAGCACTGACAACATGGAGAATAATGTCCGGCGAATACTGTTTCACCGATTCCTTCAGCATGGAAACGGCACTTTCCGGGATACCGCCATCAGGGTTCGTCGTCTCGAAAATCCCTCTCGTATCAACAATCTGCCATGTAGAATACTGTTCAGGAAATGTGATCAAATACGGGATCGATTCCGGAGTCTCCGGTTTCACATCACCTACAGGCGCAACCTCTTTACCGGCCAGCGCGTTAATTAATGAAGACTTCCCGTGCCCGCTTCTGCCCATCACAAGCATAACCGGCGGCCTGCTGTCATCCACCAGCTTTCTGATCTCCTCAATCGCCGGCCCCATGACCAGCTTCTTTAATGAATCTTTCGTTTCCGGATTCAGATTCCCCGAAAACGAATCAAACAAATCATCGATTAAACTCAATAGCTCTCTCGTTTTTTCTTTATCAATAGCCATAGACCTACCACCTTTACCAGATTTATAGAGCGATGTACCGAACAAGTGCAGAGCATTCTTCGTATCTGAAATTCACTCCTCTCAAACGTGCGAAAAGGCGTTGGATTGATTCACTGATTTTTGAAAAATGGAAGTGGGAATGGTCAGACGGAAAGTGTGTCTGTTGTGGTGGATGAAGGAAGGAAATTGCTGTAGTTCCTATCATTATACAGCAGGAGAGAGGTTAAGCAAGGGAATATCATCCTAGTTGGGGTGAAGCAGAAACGCGATTCTTTAGCTTTCTGAGAGGGGAGAAGCTGGTAGATCATCGATATTAAAGATATGACGGGTTTTTGTTGAGATTTGCCCTGTGAATATTAAGTTATGACGGATTTTTGTTAAGATAACCAGATCCCGATCCAATTAATTTCCAAAACACAGACAAAAAAGGTGCCAGGCACCATGTGAGTCACCCACAGCGCCTGGCGCCCAAAACGAATTTAATTCACTGCCAATGTCCGGTTCAAGTAAGCATGAACAAACCACTCCCCGATGGCAATGCCGGTGGCTGCTACGAGGGAAACACCGATAGCAATCATGCCTTCCCCATAGAAGAATGATCCAATTACCTGAACGACAAGGAAAGCAAGGCCAAAGTCCGATATTGTCGCCATCCAGTTGGACGACATTTTCAACACAAACAAGTCGACTGCTACAAAGCCTACGATTGTCAGGACACCTGTAAGAAGAAGGGTAGCAAGAAAACTGTACTGATAACCCAGAGAGAGTATAGGGAGAAGAACAGCAGCGATGATCACTGCCTTCAATAGAACGGTTTTTACGTAATGCATGATAGTGCCTCCTTTTGATGCCTCTTTTTCCAATACCGATATTTTTTACCAAATATCTGTATTTTATTTAAGGAGGAAGATTATTTTGCAACCTTGAGGAGGCGCTGAGGAGGGTGCCTGGCACCACCCGAACTTTGCCAGATTCATAGGTCTTATAAATGAAACTCTTTAAGCGGGGGAAAGAACTACTATTTCGACAAAATCCGGGCGGTGCCAGACCAGCAGACCCCACCACCCCTTGCGCTATCCAAAAATGAATACTATATTTATTTATGAATAGCATTAATTTTCGGAAAATGAAACCGTATTCATACATTCTTATAACCATTATCCTATTCAAAAACGAATACCCGGAGGTGCCATAAGCATGACGAGACCCATCCTGAACGACAGTGAACGTATTCTGCAGGCCTTAAAAGATGACCTGCTTGTAACCGACTGTAACGGAACGATTATGACGGTAAGTGAGGAGACAAAAAAGCTCTACGGCATAGAAGGCCGCAATGTGGTGGGGGAAACGGTGTACCAGCTTCAAAAGGAAGGGGTATTCACCCCTATCGTCACCCCTCTCGTACTTGAGAAAAGAGACCGGGTAAACGTCGTGCAGACAACAAGATACGGCAAAAAACTGCTCATTACCGGAGTCCCGGTCTTCGATGCAGACGGCAATGTCTGGAGGATTGCATCCTATTCCCACGACATTACTGAAATGGCCAATATGGAAACGCATCTAAAAGACATGCAGGATGAAATGAAGCGGGTTAAGCATGAACTCGATCAGCTGAGACTGAAAAGCAGCGGATACGGCGAGCTGTTTGCAGAATCACCGCCAATGAAAGCGTGTCTTGACACGGCTTCCCGGGTAGCCGCTGTGGATGTAAATGTCCTTCTCCTAGGCGAATCCGGTGTAGGGAAAACGCACCTTGCCAAAATGATCCATCAGAAAAGCCCGCGAAATAAAGGACCATTTATTGAAGTGAACTGCGGCTCCATTCCGGAATCTCTTTTTGAGGCTGAGTTTTTCGGGTATGAAGGCGGCGCATTTACCGGAGCAAGTAAAAAAGGAAAAGTCGGACTCGCTGAAACATCCGAAGGCGGCACTCTGTTTCTCGATGAAATCGGTGAACTCTCGCTCTCCCTTCAGGTCAAACTCCTGAAATTCATACAAGAAAAGCAATTTTACAGGGTAGGCGGCACAAAACCGAAATCATTGGATTTCCGCCTCATTGCAGCTACAAACCAGCCACTTCAGGACCTGGTTGTGGCTAAAGAATTCCGTGAAGATTTGTATTTCCGCCTTAGTGTTGTGCCGATCCACATCCCTCCTATGAGAGAACGACCTGAAGATCTTGCACCACTCATCAGCCATTTTCTCCACTTGTTTTCTGAAAAATACGAGAGGAAGAAAATGCTCGATGATGCTGTGATGCAAGAGCTTTACAAACAGGAATGGCAGGGAAATGTAAGGGAGCTCATGAACCTGATTGAACGTCTCGTAGTCACTTCCCATTCCCAGATAATTACCCATTCTGACCTGCCTCAGTCCTACCGTGACACCGTCAGTCCATTGGAAACAAGCTTTCAAGCTCCCCTCAGGCAGACACTTGATGGAGTGGAGGAACGCATTCTCCGCGATGCTAAAAAAAGATGGAAAACAACCGTTAAAATGGCTGAAGTATTGGGAATCAGCCAGCCATCAATCGTAAGAAAATTAAAAAAATACAGAATAAATGATTAGTTCTGGCACAGGTCTTGCATTAATTCTAGGGAAAGCGTTATGCGGCTCCAACCCTTACGCCAATCTAAGAAAGGTGCGTGACAGCCTTGAATGAACAAGCTCAGACAAAGAACACCTCGTACACCGCTGAAACGATGACGAAGACAAACAAGTTAAAATTCATCATTCCTTCCTTATTCGGTCTTCTACTCTTTCTTGTCCCTGTCCCTTTTACAGGACAATGGACGATCGGTGTCGGAATCCTGGCCGAGTTTTTCCTAGGCCTGTTTTCAGACGTCATTCCTCTGTTTATGTCTGCTATTCTTCTCATATCAATTGTGATGACGCTGATTGCGAGATTAGGAAAACCAGCATGGATAATGAACTCCCCTTTTCTGAAGTCCTTGTTTTACGTTGGAGGCTTCTGGCTTATTATGCGGATTCTGGGAGGCACTTTCGCCGTTATGGTGCTTCTGGAAGCCGGCCCGGCCTTTATTTGGGACGAGTTTACAGGGGGAACGGTTCTTTATGAACTGATTCCTGTTCTGACGACCTGGTTTTTCTTTGCAGGACTCATGATGCCGCTGCTGCTGGAATTCGGCCTGATGGACTATATCGGCACTGTTGTAAGAAAAGTGATGCGGCCTGTATTTAAGCTTCCGGGCCGATCGTCAATTGATGCCGTCGCATCCTGGATGGGAAGTGGTACTGTCGGCGTTCTCATTACAACAAAACAGTACGAAAGCGGGTATTACACCAAACGGGAGGCCGCCGTTATTGCTACAAATTTCTCTGTTGCCTCCATTGCCTTCAGTCTCGTTGTTATTTCCTTCATCGGCCTCGAGCACATGTTTGTCCAGTTCTACGTGACCGTAGTTGTTGCAGGTCTTCTGGCAGCGATCATCTGCCCGCGGATTCCGCCCCTTTCAAAAAAGAAAAACACGTACTTTGAAGAAGCCGGCCGGCAGATTTCAGAGGAAGTACCAACGGGCAAATCCCCGAACCAGTGGGCATTTGAAAAAGCTGTAGCAAAAGCTTCCGAAGTAAAAAGTGCTTCCCGCGTTATCCAGAGCGGCTTTCAGAACGTCATTGACATCTGGTTCGGTTTGATCCCTCTCGTCATGGCCCTTGGAACGATCGCTCTTGTTATCGCCGAATATACGAACTTTTTTGTATATCTTTCGTATCCGCTCGTTCCTCTTCTTGAACTGATGCGGATTCCGGAAGCACAGGCTGCAGCTCCTGCCATGATTGTCGGCTTTGCAGATATGTTTCTTCCGGCCGTTGTGGGAAGCGGCATTGAAAGCGAGCTGACCCGTTTTATCGTGGCAGCCCTCTCGCTTACACAGCTCGTATATATGTCTGAAATAGGTATCCTGCTTCTCCGTTCCAAAATTCCGCTCAACCTTCTTGACCTGATCATTATCTTTATTCAGCGTACGCTGATTA
Organism: Alteribacter keqinensis; assembly: GCF_003710255.1. Classification (NCBI taxonomy): domain Bacteria; kingdom Bacillati; phylum Bacillota; class Bacilli; order Caryophanales; family Bacillaceae; genus Alteribacter; species Alteribacter keqinensis. The sequence goes on from NZ_RHIB01000002.1 coordinate 324,593, forward strand.
CACTGCCAATCATTACATTGATGGCGCATCTCCTGTTCTTTTAACTTCTCTGAAAGGTGTGGTGTGTGATGACACAAGACTGGAACCATTTATCGAAAAACATTTCAAAAAGACTCGCTCCCTCCATGGCAAAGGACCACCCGAACCTCCCTGTTGTAAAAGAAGATGGCTGCTATTACTGGGGTGTGGACGGAAGAAAATATCTTGATTTCACTTCGGGCATCGCTGTCACAAACGTGGGACACCGGCACCCCAGAATTGTAGAAGCGATTAAAAATGCCGCAGATGAACTTACCCACGGTCCGATCGGGGTCATCCAGTATGAATCCATCCTCCGGCTCGCCGACGAATTGGCTGAAATCATGCCCGGGGAGATTGACTGCTTCTTTTTTGGCAACAGTGGAACAGAAGCGATTGAAGGGGCGTTGAAACTGGCAAGGTACGTAACGAAACGTCCATATATGATCTCATTTACCGGTTGTTTTCACGGCCGGACAATGGGATCACTCGGTGTATCCACCTCGAAGAGCAAATACCGGAAGCACCTTCAGACTGACGGCAACACGTACCAGATCTCGTACTACCGCCCTGAAAAATTCGAAGATGAAGACGGCACCATCCGGGAAAACGAAGCCATCGAAAAGCTGGAGGAAGACTTCGCTGCGCTTTTTAACCATCAGGTCTCCCCTGACGAAGTGGCCGGTGTGATCGTGGAACCGGTTCTCGGTGAAGGAGGGTATGTAATGCCGCCTGCTTCCTGGCTGAAGTCCATCAGAAAAATCTGCGACCGCCACGGCATGCTTCTGATTTTTGACGAAGTTCAGACCGGCTTCGGCAGGACAGGAAACTGGTTTGCCGCCCAGACCTTCGGGGTGACACCTGATATTATGGCTGTTGCCAAAGGCATCGCATCAGGCCTCCCACTCAGCGCCACAGCAGCCAGCCATAAACTCATGCAGCAGTGGCCTATGGGAAGCCATGCCACAACGTTCGGCGGTAATCCGATTGCGTGCAGTGCCGCCCTTGCCACCATTGAGATTATTAAAGACGAATCTCTTCTTGAAAACACAGTCAATGCCGGCGCACATGCCGTAAAGGAAATTGAAAAACTGAAACAGCGCCATTCTGTGATTAACAACGTTCGCAGTCTCGGGTTAATGATCGGCATCGAAATTGTTTCACCTTCCACAGGTAAACCGGATGGCGAAGCGGTCCTACGTATTCTTGACCTGGCCCTGGACGAAGGTGTGCTGTTCTACCTCTGCGGCAATGAAGGAGAAGTAATCCGGATGATTCCGCCCCTTACCGTAACGACGGAACAGATAGATGAAGGCCTGCGGGCACTCGACCGGGCATTGACACGTTTTGAAAAAGAACGGACAACCACTTGAGACGAAGTCATTTAAAGGAGGAAGCACGTTGATTAAATACCAGCCCAAAGACTCTTCACTCTCCCCCCGCTTCACCGGGGTGAGAACGTTTATGCGACTGGAAAACATCCAGACAACAAAGGACGTGGATTTTGCCGTTTTAGGCATTCCTTTCGATACTGCCGCTTCCAACCGCATCGGAGCCCGCTATGGACCACAGCATATCCGCGATGCCTCTGTGCTGTTAAGACCGTACAACCCTGATCAGGATGTGAATATTTTTGACTACTGCTCCGGTGTGGACTATGGAGATATTGACGTCATTCCCGGGAACATTCATCGGACCTACGACCAGATTACCGAAGGACTCAGGCCTTTATTGAACGATGACGTCATTCCTATTATCCTCGGCGGAGATCATTCCATTTCACTCGGCAGTCTGCGGGCTTTCGCTGCAAAATACGGCCCTGTCTCTCTCGTTCATTTTGACTCCCACGGAGATACATGGGATAACTATTACGGTGAAAAATACATGCACGGCACCCCGTTCCGCCGCGCCGTGGAGGAAGGACTGATTGATACCGCCCACTCCATTCAGGTAGGTATGCGGGGCCCGCTCTACGGACCCGGCTGTATTGAAGATGCCAGAGACCTTGGTTTTCAGGTCATTCCTATGCGGGAAGCAAGAAAACTCGGCCAGGAAGAAGTAAACAGACGCATTCACGCTCGGGTCGGAGACGCCAACCGCCCGGTGTTTGTAAGCTTTGACATCGATTTTGTCGATCCCGCATATGCCCCCGGCACCGGCACCCCGGAAGTGGCGGGCCCAACCAGCTTTGAAGCCCTCGAGTACGTGAGAAGTCTGGACGGACTGAACATCAAAGGATTCGATCTCGTAGAAGTCCTTCCAGCCTATGACTCCGGCGACATCACAGCCGGCCTCGCCTCCGCTGTCGCTTATGAAATGATCAGCCTTGTCGCATTAAAAAAGAAACACGGATAAATACAGGTGCCAGGTACTGTGTGAAACGAAAAACACAGTGCCTGATACCTTTATAACCTCGCCTTCGCATCTTCAAGCTGCATTTTCACTTCATCCGGAGCCGGTCCTCCGAGCAGAATCCTCACAGAAATAAACACCTCAGGATCAATCATCCGCCTATACGCTTTCTCTGATATATTCAGCTTCTTCCCGGTCTTTTCAACTACAACTTCTTTAAGAACGTCCCCCGCCCCAATGTCCACAGGCTTCATCACCCGCTTGCTAAAACACGCTACAAACGCTGTCGCTTCCATATCGTTCCTGCTGAATGCCATATGAAGGTTTCCCGCGACGTCTTTTCCTACCCGCTCATTCAGTTACTGCTCAATCATAAAAAACAGATCTTCACTGCCCGCCATACGCTTTATTAACCGACTAACTTCTTGTCCCACAGCATGGTAATATACGCCAGGTTGATTTCGAGAATATAACCGAGAAAATGGGTTCTTGTAAATTCATACTGAGGTGCGAGCACATGCCTGATATATAACTCCGATCTGGATTTCTTCACCGTTCACCCTCCGATATGCTTGTTGTTTTAAGAATATGAAAGTACTGAAGGATCGGTGTTCTTTGAATGAGTTGTCAAAGAAATAATAATTAAATCAAAAATAAGTCAATGGATCTCTAGGTCTTTTTTACAAAACTACTGATATCACCTGAATTTTCCTTATTCTAATCAAAGTTCACACCTTATAAGACTAAAGTTTTAGTATAATAGAATCATATAAACGTATTAGGAGTGAGTTAGATGGAGTATTGTACTGTCTGTGGTGTGAAACAGGAGGAGCAATCATCCTTTTGTACAGCCTGCGGAGCGAAAATGGAAAGTAATAATCAGACCGTTAACCCGGCACGTGCAGCTGCTGCCGTACCAAAAAGTACCGGCTTTTCTCAGGTAAGTAAGAGATCAAAGATTATAGCTGCCTCTTTAATTGGGTTGGCTCTTTTATTTACCGGTTTTTATCAGGTCGGGGCATCGATGAATGATCCAATGAAAAACGCACGGAGTTTTGTGGAGGCATTGGAGAACAATGACGCACAGTACATAAGCAAGCGCCTTGTCTCAAGTGATGAGTCACTTCACGTGGATGAAAAAAACATAGAGGGACTGCTGTCTTTTTTTGAGGACAATTATTATGAAAAAGAGTTTTTTTACACTTATTTGAATGACCAGATGGAGCATATCAATACAATCGAAGAAACAACGAATTTTGCAGTTGCAGACAGCGGATACCTTCCGGGCCACTCGTTCCTGACCTATGAAAAAACCGGACGATCGTTTCTCTTTTTCGATAGATATGAATTTGTACTCCACCCTGTCCCATTAACCGTACATTCAAACCACCACGATTTGACGCTTTACATAGACGGGGAAGAATTTGAGAATCCAGAATACGGGGATGGTGTCTATTATTTGGGTTCACTATTGCCTGGTTATTATGACATCGCCGGAAAGCTGGATACAGACCTTGTGCAGCTTGAGACCGAAGTAAGTACCGCCCATTTCTATGATGGATACATCGATCTTTATCTCGAGATGGAAGAAATTGATGTTTACTTTCCATTTGAAGGAGCTTCTCTTTATATCAATGGGAAAGATACCGGTAAAGTGATGAACGGGAACGATGATACTTATGGACCCGTATTACTCGACGGCTCCATGGACATGCACCTGGAAAAAGAATCTCCATTTGGGACACTCGTAACACCGCCTGTTACCCTGATGAATCATTATTATGAACTTTCTCTTGCCCTTAACGACGAATATCATAAGCCGGTCATTGACTCGTTGCATACGTACATGATGGAAAGAAGCAAAGGAGAAATGACACTTGATGCTGCAACGCTGAGTGCCGTTACCACCTCACACCAAGGAGAGTTCAACAATGTTATTCAGGATGTGAGAAACTACGGGGGCAGCAGTATGGCCTTCCTGACAGGAACCGTCTTTGACCTTCAGTCGTTCGACCTTACTTTTTATGAAGGAGACTGGTATGTTCATGTGGAGGTGGAAGAAGCCTGGGAAGTAAATACCGGCAATTCATCCTACCCGGACACCAGAACTAATGAGTATACACTCATGTATGATGAGGCAGATGAACAATGGCTCGTCCATGGTGTTTATTCAACTTACAGCCTGGACTATGCCAACACCGAGTCTTACTCATTTGACATTGATGAACAGGAGGCGTCTCTCGCAGAAGTGATTGAGCATTCTGATGAAGCCTTTGAAGTGTTGTTTGACGAATTCATCAGTGCGAACGTGTATGGAATTAATTACAGCGACTCTTCCAGGGTGGAAGAATACGTCGATCCGGAAGCGCCCGATTACTTAAAGGAAGTCGTCGATTACATTGACTATTTATACGGGAGAGGGGTTTCAGAAGACTTTCTGGGAGTGGAAATCGTTGAGGTAGATACAGAGGATAATATCCACTTTACCGTTACAACCGAGGAAGAATACGTGATTTATTACGAGGATGCCTCTGCAAAAGTAAAGTCATTTGAATCCAATTATTCTGTACGTTTTACGAGCAACGGCCTGAAAGTATCCAAACTGATTGATACAACAGAACTATCCAGTGAAGAGTATTAACCTTCAGCTCCCTTAAAGGGGGCTGTTTTTTTTGCAAAAAAAGCCCTGGAGTACCGTCTTATCCGGACTCCAGGACTGTGCATACAGCTTATAAAAACCAAAAGGAAGACGTGATCTCTTCAATCATCCGCTGTACCATGCTTGCAAGTGTAAGAATTGAGATGATCATTATCAGAACATTTGTCAGTACGATACCGTAAAAAGCATCCAGCCCGCCAGGCCCTTTTCGTTCAAAGGAAAACATGGTCCCGAAGAAAGTAAGTGGAATAAAGACCACACTCATAAGAGCAATGAAAACCCCGAGGAAATTGAGGGACAAAAGGGCAAGCACAAAGCCAAACATGGCAAGTGCGCCCGGAAAAACAAGCAGTGCTCCGTAACGAGCCAGCACATTTTTATATGTAGCTCCCACATTCATTAATTTCAATACTAACGTCATTACCCCTGCAAACAGAAAAAATGTAACCGTCAGAAGAAAAGCCGGAACGATGGCCCCTTCCCAAAATGAAACAAAACTGCCTATCAGGTTATACGAAGTTAAAGAATAAAAGACCGAAAACAGTAAGATAGAAATAATTCCATTTACAAACCCCGTCTCATCGGTTTGCTTTGCTGTCGTAAACGGCGCTTTTATTGCCGCTAATGCGAAAGCAAGATACATGCTTCCTACTTCTTTTCCTTGTTTCACATAGACATTGTCTTTAATGTCATTGCCGCTCGTCCCGGCTTGCACCGGCTCAGACGCTGCCGCTGTTTCATTTGATGCTGCCTGGACCTCTGCCGCAGTCCCGCACTTCCCGCAAAACTTGGTATGATCAGCCATTTGACTGCCACAACCTGAACAAAACATATGATAGCCCCCTATTATCGAATTAGACCTTAGTACCTAATCATATTTTACATATAAAGGGCTTTATTTACTACTAAATATCTATATTATATTTATTATTGAATAAAGTCTGTGTAAAATGGAATTTAATTGGTATTTATTAAGCTTACGGCGGACATTTGGTGGTATCAAGCTATCTTAGCAGAGTTGTCTATCTTACAGACCTTTTGCTGAACCTCGCCATTATATGTTGACATGCTCCACATTAAATAAACGTTTAATTAACCCTACACAGTCCGACAAACACATTTCCTTTTCGATCCCTAATCTACAAACTTCCCTTTCATATGACAGCCAACCTGCTACACTTAAAGCATCAAACCTACGGAGGTACCTATAAATGATCCATAAGCTAAAACTGGATTCCCGCTATCTTAGCGGATCCTTCGACCAAAACTACAAACCTGTTCACACAATCAATTCGGGGGATTCCCTTCACCTCACAACTCCCGATATCCAGTGGGGCTATTCGCCCAATGAAGACACACCAAAAACCTTCTATAAATCCAACCAACAGGAAGAAAAACCAGGTCACCCGATGATCGGACCGATTGCGGTTAACGGGGCTAAGGCAGGAAACGTTCTTGAAGTCCGCTTGAATGATATCGTTCCCGGGTGGTACGGGGAAAACTGGGCTGGCGGCGGACCATCATGGCAAAATCAAGCAGCCGGCATTTCAGAAGAGGAAAAAATTCAGCTCGACTGGCACTTGAACACTACCAACCTGACCGGCAGCTGCCAGATTGGCGACAGGTCTTTCCATGTAGGCTTAAGCCCTTTTATGGGACTCATGGGAACGTCCCCTAAAGAGCCCGGTACCCATGACACCCCTCCCCCCCGCTACTCGGGCGGGAACATTGACTGTAAAGAGCTGGTCAAAGGAAGCACACTTTATCTTCCGATTTCTGTAGACGATGCTCACTTCTACATTGGTGACGGGCATGCCTTGCAGGGGGACGGTGAAGTCTCCGGCACAGCCATCGAATGCCCGATGGACCACGTGGATGTGACGTTAACAGTAAGAGACGACATGACCCTAACCTCCCCACTGGCAAAAACACCATCAGGATGGGTCACCTTTGGTTTCAATGAAGATTTAAATGTTGCCACCGGAGAAGCACTAAGCTCCATGATTACTTTAATGGAGGAACAATACGGGATTAAAAAAACTGAAGCAATGGCAATTGCGAGTACAGTTGTGGACCTGCGCATTACACAGGTGGTGAACGGCGTTAAAGGGGTGCACGCGATGCTGGCACATGGGGCGTTACGGGGGTAGTTTTAATTTCGCTGTCATAAATAAGGTGCCAGTCACTGTGTAAAACGCTAAACACAGTGACTGGCATCAGCAATGTTATCCTACAAATTAGGTGGCCCGATTCTTGGGCTGTTTCTTGGAATTTCAGTGTCATAGAACTCAGGATCAATCTCATAGATTTCTCCTGTAGCAAGCCCCAGGAGCGTTTCATAAAGACCGATATACGTTTGCTGGATCAGCATTCCGCTTCCTTTTTGCCCTGTGTGGCCGTCCGGGTGCTGCTGTCCGCGTGTTTCATACAGCATGATTGCGGCATCATTTAATGAATAGCTTCCGAGAGCTGTACCAGGCAGGTTTACGTCAGGATAACGGGAAACCGCGCCAAATGGTGAATTTCCTTTTTGCAGAACCTGATAGACATGGGAGTTTACCTGCTTGGAAAGATTCAAGGACTCTTCACTCAGCTGGTACTCTTCTCCGCCGTAGGATATGACGTTATCTTCATCCACCACCTGTGCAATGAGCTGAAGCGTGTTCAGCCGGTCATCGTCCTCTGATACGACATTACTGTATCTGTGGTGGTGATCAATGAAAAGATCCGGCTGAAGCTCTTCAAACACATCACGGGATGCTCTCGCTTCAGGCGTTACATAAAAGCCAGGTTCTGAACCTAGGCCCGGCAAAAGACCAGCATCTTCTTCTGACAGTTCAAAAGACAGATCCGGGTGGAAATCACGGTTTACATCATACCCTAATTCTCCACTGGCCTGATCGGTTCCATGGTACCAAGGAGCCGGCGTATCCGCAGACAGCCCCCACTCTTCAGGCGTCCACTCCTGGAAGTTACGGCGCTGCTTGGACTGCCCTTGTTCCACTTCAATAATTTCCGCTCCATCAGGGTTCAACATCGGCAAAATCCAAACCGTTACATTATCCAGGATATCCCTGATGTCTCTGTTATTACTCATGGCAAGGTTATGAATCAGGCTAACTGCCGCTTCTGTACCTGCCTGCTCATCCCCGTGTATTTGTGTTTGCAAAAACACCTTGGGATTGTCAGAATCCGCATCCCCGAATTTGGCTACGTAAATCGGGTGGTCATACTTTGCAGAATGGCCTACAACCTCCAGCTCCATCCGGTTATCCCTGTCTCGCTCGTCAATCTGTTCCAGTTTTGTATGTAGCTCTTCAGGTGAAAGAAAACGCTCCAGCATAACCTGCTGCCCAGGCTTGATCCACGGACCGTTCGGTTTGGACTGAGGCTCAGCACCTGCACCCCCGGGCGTTACCATTGTAAATGCCATAACCGCTGCTAAACCAAGACCTATAAACTTTTTCATCAAACAACCTCCTTTTATTTTACTCCCTTAATTTTCGTATACCGAAATAATAGAGTCAACCAATTTCAGAAAAATAAGAAAATTAACCCAGCTGTATTTGTCTGGTAAAGGCGTTTTGTGTCACTTACTGCATATTCGCGTCTCTTTTTCCGGAATCATAGTTCATAAGTAATTAGCAACTTTAAACCATCGGCACTGACTCTAGTCTGAAAGGTATCACCCTCGAATATAGTAATTAAAAAGGATATGAGGTGAGATAAATGACCAAGGTAAGGGAGAAGTACATTCAGGCAGACTCAGGTGTGGAACTGTTTGTCCAGGAAGCAGGCAGCGGCGAGCCGATCGTGTTTATCCCGGGGTTTACGTTCACAACAGAAGTGTTCCAAAAGCAGCTGGAGCATTTCTCCAAAACAAACCGGGTCATCGTTATGGATCCGCGAAGTCATGGCCGCTCAACGGTGGTTCTTCACGGGAATGATTACGTTACTCACGGAACGGATCTTCATGCAGTACTTGAAGAACTAGATGTTAAAAATGCGGTTCTGGTGGGCTGGTCCTTTGGCTGTCTGACGGCCTGGGAGTATGTAAAACAGAATGGCTATGACAGGGTGAAGTCAATGGTTTTTGTTGATATGCCGCCTAAGTCGTTATCGACCAGCGCAGCAGACTGGGTAGAAGGCTCGCTGGATGATATTTCAGGTATCTACAATGTATACCTGAGGGATTCCAAAGGACAAAGGGACTTCATCACGAGCTACATAACCTCGGTGATGATTCAAAGAGAGCTCAGTGATGAGGAATTAACCTGGATTGTGGAACAGTCTTTGAAGACACCTTATTATATTGCCGGCAGCCTGTTTGCTTCAGGCATGTTCTCTGATTACCGAGAAGAAGCGAAAAAAGCGAGCAAAGCGGTGCCTACCTTAAACATCGTAGCAGAGCACTGGTCCGAAACTGCGGTCAACTATACGAACCAACTGACCCCGAAAACAAAAGTGGAAGTCCTGGGAGGGCATATGATGTTTTGGGAGCACAGTGATAAATTTAATGAGATTGTAGAGCGTTTTATTAAATAGAAAGTGCCAGGCACTTTGTGCGGTGCTGAACACAGTGCCTGACACCCTTCTTTTCTAAAGTGTCGTTAAAATCGTTCCTTCTGCTCGTACTTGCCCTTCATCATATTCCATTAAGACTTTCTCACCCTTGTATTTCTCCCCTGTCTCAACAGTTAAAACCTCTAAACCGTTTATCGAAAAAGTATAACGACCTCCTTTTTTCAGGAGGCTTATCCGCTGGGGGAAGGTGAAATCAACGTGTTGCGGCAAATCACTACACTGAGTTTGCGATGGATTCTCGACCGCAGCAACCAGTCGGTGACCTTCGCTGTAAATTGTCCACCGGATGTTGTCTGACAGGCTTACTCCCATTTTTGCACACTTATCCAAAAACGTGGCAGTCGTTTCAAAATAAAAGTCATCCGTCTTTTTTTCACTCAAAAGCCTGTTTATGTCCTTTAAAGAAGACATAAAACGAGCATCAACGGAGGGAGTTGCCGGAAAGGGCAGGCGGTTGTCCGACGGAGGCTCCAGCCAAATATGGTCGTCCTGCCACTCAAAAAGTCCTACCCTTACCCGGCGCTCCTGAACGCCTTCGTCTGGGCTGTACCCATGATAGATGTAATAATCGTTTACCCCGTCAGGACCTTTAGTGACCACATGGTGCCCGGGACCTTCACAGAATTCATTGCTTTTTAGAATGGCTTTGCCTCCCTGCCACTTCTTCCAGCTCGTATCCTTCATTCCTTGTTCTCCCATAGGCTCGTCCGAGGTGGCATAATACATGCCATAGCTGTCATCCCCGAAATATCCTGCGCTGTACATCTGGTAATAGCGGCCGAGGTGCTTTAACACAAAGGGGCCTTCGTTCCAGAAAAAGGTTCCTTCCTTGTTGCCTTCCCACGCATGTTCCGGCCTCACAACCATCGCCGGCTTGCCATCCAGTGTTTCAAGGTCTTTCATACGATCGACCACATTGCCGGTTCCAATAATGCCTCCCGGTCCCCGGGTGAGATCGTTGCGCACATTATAATACATATAAAACGTGCCATCATCATCCTGAAACGGATGGGCGTCAATGGACCATTCTCTGGTTAATGGTTCGTCTGCCAGGATGAACGGTCCTGTCGGCGATGCCGATTTAGCTACACCTATCCGCCGGTTCTCATCATCGGCGGTGCCGTCCCCGCTTCTCGTTGCACCGGTTACATACATGTAGAAAATACCGTTGCTGCAGAGTACCTCCGGGGCCCAAAGGTCGATTTGAGCCCAGTGATTCCGGTCATCCGAAGCCCAGAGTGCAACACCTGCCTCCTCCCAGTCTACTAAATTAAAAGACCGGTAGACGGGGACTTTTCTAGGGCCGGTATGATAGAGATAATAAACACCTTTAAACTTGAGAACCGCGGGATCGCCGTGATCAGTCCCTTTCTTTGCGATAACCGGGTTATTGTAGTCCATTACCGGTCTCCTTCGTCCGGCGATTTAGGTTCATGCTTCCCCTCATTGATTGCCCGGATGATATTCAGATCAATTTTCGGTTTCCGGTCATAGGTGAGTAGGCCGTTAATCTCTTGTTCTACATCGGTGAGCTGCGTATAGCAGAACCCCTGTACGAGTGGGGATTCGAGCATAGCTGATACGACATCATAATAACGCTGTTCAAAATCGTTGTCGTCTGTAGCTCCGGAATAGCCCCAGCCCTCCCAGTCACTTTTCTTATAGGCAATCCCCCCGAACTCAGTTACCTGAAAAGGCTCTCCCTTGTATTCATATCCCGGTACATAGATAAAGCGGTGACCCGGTTGGGAATTTAGGATGTTATCTACCTCACGATAACGTTCTTTGAGGACGCCTTTATCGCTTTCATAGTCATGAATGGTACAGAGATCTGACTTCGTATGCTCCCAGCCGTCATTTGACATCACGAGTCGGGTTGAGTCCAGGGACTTGGTCAAATAATACATGGCCAGTGTATGTTCCTGTTGTTTTTTATCCCCTAAAAGCTTTGGCACTCCCCAACTCTCGTTAATCGGTACCCACGCTACAATGGAGGGATGGTTGTAATCTCTTTCTACGGCTTTCTGCCACTCTGCTGTCAGGCGTCGTACAGCGTCATCTGTATACGTGTAGCTGTTTGCCATTTCTCCCCAGACAAGAATACCCAGCTGATCCGCCCAGTAATAATACCTTGGGTCTTCAATCTTCTGGTGTTTACGAGCGCCGTTAAAGCCCATTTCCTTTGTGAGTTCCACATCTTTTTTAATAGCTTCATCCGACGGCGGCGTTAATAGTCCGTCTTCAAAATACCCCTGATCCAATACGAGTTTCATATAATAAGGGCGGTTATTGAGCATCACGGTACCATTGTCAATGGAGACCTTCCTCATGCCGAAATAACTCTTCACTTCATCGAAGATTGCTCCGTCTTTTTTTACCCGGAAGGTGATATCGTAAAGATTCGGATGCTCCGGGCTCCATAAACGTCCCTCGTCATGGACATGGAAATCATTTAGATAAACACTCCTGCTACCTTTTTTATGGAGAAGGTTCACTGTGTCAAGCGCTACTGCCTCCCCGTCAAAGGCAATTTCCACTTCAAGCTGATAACCGGGGGCTGCATCGTTCAGTGCATACTCCAGAGTGATTTCGTCCTTATCAATATCCGGGGTCATCTTCACCCTTTCAAGGTAGGTTGGTGCTACAGCCTCCATCCATACCGTTTGCCAGATCCCTGTGGTTCTTGTATAAAAAATACCTTCCGATTTTTCTTTCCAATACTGCTTTCCGCGGGGCTGGTCAAGGTCTTTTGTTGCATCTTCCACCCGGACAGTCAGTTGATTACGCTCCTGAATAACATCCGTAATGTCCGCTTTAAAAGGCACGTGCCCACCCTCATGGCTTGCAACAAGCTGCCCGTTTACCCAGACAGAAGCCTGATAGTCTACTGCACCAAAGTGGAGGATGATCCCTTTTCCCGCCCACTTATCAGGCACGTCAAACGTTCGGCTGTACCAGACAATATCGTGAAAATCGGTGTCGTGAATGCCGCTCAGTTCACTGGTATAGCTGAAAGGCACCGTTATTTCTTTTGAATAAAGGTGATCATGGGTAAACCATTTTTCCGAGAGTCCTTTATTTTCATCATCGAAATCAAATTGCCACTGCCCATTTAAACTCTTCCAGTCTTCTCTGACAAATTGGGGTCTGGGATATTCCGAACGAGGTATGCTTGTCACATTCAACACTTCCTTTTTATGAATTTATGAATAATAGATCAATGGTTAGTTAAGTAACTTAATTTACTTAACATTTATCCTAACCCAACTTGTATACGGTTTCAAGAACTAGTTAAAGAGCAGCTGCCGTTAAAATCCAAATGACTTCCCGCACCTTTTTTGGTGTTGTTTATAAGCCTTTCAAACGCTGCTGCTACACGGTTTTTCCTCCGCTTAAGTACGCCGTTTTCCATCCTTAGGTCATATAAGCCGAACGGAAGCAGCTCTTCCTCAACGGGTTTTCCTGATGTGCGGTACCCCCAGTCCACGAGATCCATAAATGGAAACCAGGTTAATCCGCGCAGTGGAATGCCTTCCCTGACCATGCCACATGAGGCGGCATAACATTCTTCCAGCCATGATATTCTTTCATTTTCCGAGCCTCTGAAGCTTGTTTCCGTAATCATCACAGGCCGGTTATAGCGCTTGTGAAAAGTACTGATGATAGACTTCAGTTCTCTCCCCCCACCCAGGACATGAGGATAAATAACGAACCCTTTTTCATCCCTTTTCACTTCATGAACACTGAACTGAGGGTAATAATTGACGCCGATCATATCAAAATCTATTGGATTGTGTTGAAACCATTCCAGTGAAGAAGGGGCTGTTCCATAGCGGGTCATTAACGGATACAGCATATGAGATTTATCGATCCTCCCCCGAAGAAGCTCCCACATCACCATGCTGTTTTCATTCCACAATTCGGCTTCACCCTGGAGGAGCGGGTCGTACGTAAAGTAATGTTTAGTAGCATCCACATGTATGAAGATTGCATCCGGTACGACGTCCCTTACCGCGTTTACAGTGTGCACAATTCCTTTGCCAAGCTGTATCACAAGACTGTAAAAACCGCCGAGACCCGTCTGATAAGGCGGCCAGACACCGTTCAGTCCGCAAAACTCAGCGTTCACGTAAGGTTCATTGAGAGGCGTGTAATATTTTATGAAACTGCCGTATCTCTCAGCAAACGCCCTTGCATAACGTGCCACATACTCCGGATACCCGCCATTGGAAAATTCATTCTTCAGCCAGTGCGGAGTACCATAATGCATAAGATCAATAACCGGTATGAGTACCGAACTTTCCCTGAAGTAGTTCATCACCTGATCAACCCACGACCAGTCAAACACATTCTCCTCCGGCTCTACCTTGTGCCAGGGAATACCGTACCTGATCATGGTTACGCCAAGGTTTTTCGCCCTGTCCAGATCTTCTTTCCAGTATCGGTAGTGCTGGGTCAGTTCATATTCATCGAGCGGACGTTCTCCTCTTTCAACCTGCGTCACAAAGGTATTTTCAATGCCAACTGCCCATAAAAAGGGTAACTTCAACTGAACCATTCCTCCCTTTACTCGTTCGTTACCGGCCCTTCCTGCAACCCGCTGCCCGGACTGCCGTTCTCAATTTCAGGCCATCCGTCATTCCACACAATTCTGTCAAGCATCAACGGGCGCCTCGTCACTCCACTTCCGATCCAGGGGTTTTCCTTATCGATGGCGTGGTAGATCATCCAGTCTTCCCCAGCCTCATCGGTAATGACCGCATTGTGTCCCGGTCCGGCAAACGCGTCACTTCCCGTAAGAATTAAACTGCCGCTCGATTCATTGAGGTCATTCCCTTCTTTATCAAGATAGGGACCTTTAAGATTATCGGCTTTCCCCACGGATACACGGTACTCGCTCCACTGCCCTTCACAGCAGGATCCTTTTGAACCGAAGAAATAAAAGCTTCCTTCACGCTCAATAATGTAAGGTGCTTCAAAATCAGTTCCTGCGATCTGAAACTTTTCCCCGGTATAACCCAATCCATCTTCGGTCAGCTCAATTCCCCATATTCCATACCAGCTCCCCCAAAATAAATAGGGGGTTCCTTCATCCACATATAATTGGGGATCAATGGAGTTTGGAACGCCGATTTCCTCACTGTCAAAGAGTTTTCCCTGATCTTCAAAGGGACCTTCAGGCGCATCCGATACAGCGACTCCGACTGCAGGATTAGCATCCCCCCAAGTAGACTGGGAGTAATACAAGTAGTACTTTCCGTTAAAGAAGGAGATATCAGGTGCCCAAATTCCCCCGTCCTCTTTCCAGTCCGGCTTTTCATGAAATGCTTCTCCCACATACTCCCAGTCTGTCAGGTTTCTGGAGCGGACGATCGGGACCACTCTCGAACCCATCCCATCACCCCAGTTATCTTCGGTACCGTACACATAATAGAAACCATCCTCAGCTTTGATTATGGAAGGGTCTGCGATAACCGGTTCAAAAACAGGGTTTTGATATTCTGTACCCACTGCCGCTGAATCCTTCTCCCTTTCAAATAAAAAATAAAACAAAATTCCCGATGAAACGACTAAAGCTAAAGCAGCGATTCCGATCCGCCTGCCATTCACCTTTTTCTTTTCCCCGGAATGTTGCATGCCTTCTTTCTCCACCAGCCCATTCTCCCCTTCCAGACTAAAAGATTTAGAATATTGTCTCTTTTACAATAGCTGATCAACCGGACAAAAATCAAGGTTAGTAAATTAATTTAACTTTTTATTTTAAATTTCCTTGCCACTTTTCCATGTATGCGCTATCATTAACTCAAATAAGTTAAGTAATTTAACATACCTACCGAATTAAATGTCTGTATTTTCTGTCAAGTATCTCAGCACGACGGGTAGAGATACCCTTTATATTAATCTTTTATTTTAGGGGGAATGATGATGAAAAAGTACAGGAAGTGGCTTATGACAGCTTCGGCTGCAGCACTGTTAACCGTAGTCGGCTGCAGTGAGCCGGAGCAGCAAAGTTCCGGAGAAGATGGCGTTGATGGGGAAACGGAGACAGACCTTCCCGGAGATGTGGAAGAAGCCGAAATTACATTGGATTTCTGGAACGGTTTTACCGGACCCGATGGAGATGACATTGCTCAAATCATCGCAGAGTTCAATGAATTACATGAAGGTGAAATTGCCATCCGGACACAAACCATGCCTTGGGATAACTTTTACGATCAATACAGAACGGTCGTTACAAGCGGTGAAGCACCGGACATTGCCGTTATGCACCTTGATTCAATTGCCGGTTATGCAAGGTATGATCTACTAACACCACTTGACGAACTTGCCGCAGACATAGGTCTTGAGGCAGACGACTTCATTACAGAAGTATGGGAAGCAGGAGAATATGAAGGAAGCCGTTACGGCATTCCTTTGGATGTGCACCCTCTCGCCCTTTACTACAATATAGACTTACTTGAAGAAGCCGGGTACAGTGAACCGCCAGCCACTTATGATGAGCTTGTTGAAATGTCACTTGCGGTACAGGAAGAAACGGACGCATACGGAATTGCAATGCCGGTTTACTGGCCGAGTAATATGATTTTCTACTCTTCCCTTATGTCTCACAGAGGGCAGTCTGTTGATGCTGAAGATGGAATTACACCTCTTTACAACAGCCCGGAAGGAGAAGAAGCCCTTCAGAAAATGGTAGACCTTGTTTTTGAACATGAGGTTTCTCCTTCTGATGTGCAGGCTGATGGAGAAGTAACCTTATTCCGTCAGGGGAACAGCGCGTTCCACATTAACGGGATCTGGATGATTTCTGGATTCGAAGAACAGGACGGGTTGAATTTCGCCACAGCACCTGTACCGCAATTCGGAAGTGAAGAAGCGGTATGGGCCGGGTCCCATAACTTTGTTCTCCCTAAGCAGGAGGAAGAAGATCCAGAAAGACTTGAAGCTTCGATGAAATTCATTCAATATGTTTCCGAGAACAGCCTGCAATGGGCAAAAGCCGGACAGGTCCCGGCCACTTATTCCGTTTTGGAAAGTGACGAATTCCAGGAGCTTGAGCACCAGTACAATGCCTCCCAGCAGCAATTTGTCTTTCCTCCATCGTCACCGTTTTATGGTGATGCCTGGGGTCCTACAGGCCCGGCTGTGGACGAAGCCATGCTTGGCCAGCTTACTCCGGCTGAAGCGTTGGAGCGGGCAGCCCGTGAAGGAGAAGAAAACGCCAGAGATGCATCTCAGTAATATGGATGAATGATCGACCAACATTTATACGAATAAGGAGGGGGGAATCCCCTCCTTATTCGTTAAATAGGAGAGGAAATGTATGAATCGAACAAGCACCAGTCCCCGTCCGAACAAAAAAACAGATTGGAAAGAAAAGCTCACACCGCTCTTTTTCCTTGCACCACATCTGATTTTCTTCATTATCTTTTTGGCCTATCCTACCATATACGGGTTTATTATCAGTTTTCACAGCTGGAACTTTTTCACCGACATGCAGTTTGTCGGTCTGCAAAACTACGCAAACATTCTCTGGAACAGCGAAAGTCTCTATTTTGACTATTTTTGGTCTGCATTTCGGGCCACCCTGATTTTTGTCGTCATGAGTGTTCCTTTTCTTGTCATTATTCCTTTATTTCTGGCCATGGCGATTCACACACGTCCTGTGGGACACAATTTTTTCAGGGCCCTGTTTTATGCACCGAGCCTTTTATCCGTTGTAACCGTTGTTCTTATCTGGATCTGGCTTCTTGATACAAATGCAGGTCTTGTAAACTACTATCTCGGCACAATCGGTCTCGACAATGTTCCGTGGCTTACCCGGACACCGTGGGTCTGGATTTCACTCGTTGTAATGACGATCTGGTGGACAATCGGTACAAATATGATCCTCTTCCTTGCCGGACTCGGTGAAATTCCCGACCAGCTTTATGAAGCAGCAAAAATAGACGGAGCAAACCGGTTCAAACAGTTTATTCACGTGACACTGCCCGGCCTGAAGGGACCTATGGCCTTTGTCGTCGTCATGACAACCCTGGCTTCCTTTAACGTAATGGCCCAGCCGCAGCTTGCTACAGGAGGCGGACCCGGCTACGAAACCCGTGTTTTGATTTTATACATCTATGAAGTCGGCTTTACCGGAGGGAATCCCCGTGCAGGTCTGGCAGCAGCCATGTCCGTTGTTCTCGGGATGATTTTACTCAGTATCAGCCTCATCCAGTTTAAACTTATGACGAAGGAAAAATAACGCCCTCATGCACGGGAACAGGAGGATTACCTATGGCTCTTGAAGATAAAAAATCGAAATGGATCAGTTTTACCTTTCTAAGTATGATGGCATTATTCTGGATCCTGCCTTTGATATGGGTTGTCTCAACATCTTTAAAACCCGAAAGTCAGGCCATATCCTGGCCGATTCGCTGGATCCCTGAAACGCTGACCTTCGACAACTACCGCGACGTGATGCTGCGTCAGGATGTACCTATTTTGCGCTGGTTTTGGAACAGCTTTCTTATTGCCACTATTCATACCGCCCTGATGCTTTTATTCAACTCCATGTCAGCCTACGCCTTTGCCCGATTACAGTTCCGGGGAAGAGACCTCCTCTTCTGGTCACTGATGGGAACGATGATGATCCCTCCAGTCATGAACCTTGTTCCGTTATACGGTTTGATCAGTACGTTTGGGTGGGTTAATAATTACGCAGCCATGATATTTCCGGGGCTTGCCAGTGTATTCGGCATCTTCCTGCTGCGTCAGTTTTTCATCTCCATTCCCCACGAGCTTGAGGAAGCTGCACGGATTGACGGCGCAGGTCATTTTTACATTTACCGCAAAATCATCCTGCCCCTGTCCAAACCATCTCTCGTAGTACTGGCTTTGTTTACATTCATGGCGAACTGGAACGACTACTTGTGGCCTCTCATCGTCACAACAAGTGCAGATATGAGAACACTGCCGGTAGGATTGGCCATAATGCAGGGACAATTCAATATCCAGTTTGCTAAACTGATGGCAGCAACCATTTTCTCCGCGCTTCCTGTTATCATCTTGTTCATGTTTGCCCAGCGCTTTATTGTTAAAGGAATCGCATTATCTGGAATTAAAGGATAGATGGCTATGAAACAGGCAATGACTGTATTTTACCGCTCCATTTTTGATACGTACCAGCATCTCTGGACCCTCGTCTGGGCAACGATGCTCTGGTGGATCTGTATCCTCCCGGTTGTAACATCCGGGCCTGCCACTGCAGGGTTGTTTTATGTTGTGAAAAAAATCCGGAACGGTGAGCCGGCTGTGCCGGGAGATTTCTTTAAAGGGGCACATAAATACAAGGGAATCGGGCTGAAGATCTCATGCTGCTCCATATTTATCACCGTACCGGGAGGCATCTATTTTTTCATCCTCCTTGGCACCGGTTCGTTTATTGCTTATTTTACAGCGATGATTATTTTATATATGGTTCTGATGTGGTTCCTGCTTCTTCTTTATGTGATGCCATTAATGGTAGAGCAGGACATTCACAGCCTGTCTCTTCTGCTGAAAAGATCCTTCCGTCTCTTAAGTGAAAACTATCTGTTTACCATTAACATGGCACTGTACCTATTACTCCTCACATTCTTCAGTACGGTCATAACCATTATAATGGCTGTGTGGGCTGGATGGATAGCGAAAAATGCCTATAACGCTCTCATCTTTTTGCTCCATAAACACGAGGTCGCCGACTATGAGTTCAGCGGTGACGTATCCTGGAAAGGCGCATGGCGTACGTGGAAATAACAGAAGTGCCCGGATATCATCCGAATGACATTTAATTAAAAGATTGGTAAAATTCAGGTACAACCTGTCTCTTTATTTTTGAATCTTTATGATCCTATGAATAGAATAGAGGTTCCCATTATGCATTACGTTCCTAAAAAAGGAAGCTTTGAAAGCATGAAATCGACGAATAAATCCTCCGTACTCAACCTCATCCGGGTGAGAGGACCGATTTCCCGTGCCGACATTGCCAAAATTACAAAGTTAACCCCTCCCACGGTCAGTACGATTGTGGCAGAGCTTCTTACTGAAGATATTATTTACGAAAAACAAGGTACAGGCAAAGCCACCGGCGGCAGAAAACCATTCATGCTAAGCCTCTCTGATTCGTCCTATTATGTCGTAGGTGTATACGCGGCAGCTGAGGTCGTCCACACCGTCCTTTCCAACTTAAAGGGCGACATCGTATCAGAGAAAAAATCACCTGTACCAGACCCGGCAACAAAAGATCAGTTTCTCCGCCTCCTTGATGCCGAGATCAAAAATCAGCTGGAGCAAAACAACATTACAAAACAATCTGTATTAGGAATAGGGGTGGCCATGCATGGTCTGGTAGACCCCGATAAAGGCATTGCTCTCTTCTCCCCTCACTTAAACCTTGAAAACATTCCTGTTAAGGAGTACTTGGAGGAAAGAATAAAGGTGCCTGTTTTAATCGAAAACGATGTTCGCGCCCTTTCGTTGGCCGAAAGCTGGTACGGTGAAGGACAGGAAGTATCCGATTTTATCTGCCTGAGTGTCGGTCTTGGCGTAGGATCCGGGATTTTTATCAACAATGATATTTACAAAGGCCCTTACAATACATCAGGCGAAATCGGACACACCATTGTGGATGTCAACGGTCCAAGGTGTCGCTGCGGAAATTACGGATGTCTGGAAGCATTCGCCTCAGAGTACGCAGTTGTAAATAAAATAAAGAAAGACCTGCGGCTCGGCAAGACAACCCTCATTCGTGATTGGCTCAACGATGAACGTGAGTTAACGTTTGACCTTGTGATGAAAGCCGCTGATCAGGGAGACCGTCTTGCCTGTGACACCCTTCAGGAATCAGGGCGGTTCTTAGGCATTGCCATTGCGAACCTTTATAACCTGCTTACCCCTTCAAAAATCATTTTGGAAGGCCGTATTTTTAAAGCTGGTGAGATGGTGTTGGAACCGATGAAACAAATGATCAAACAATGTTCCATTCAGCACAGCATTAATGAAGATACGATCGTTTTATCCAGACTCGGGAAAAAAGGAATGGTCGTCGGCGCCTATACCCTCGTCCTGCGGGAGTTGTTTACGCCAGGAATCTCTTAAATGCCTCTTGTTTTCTTAAGACTGTCAACCAATTGTTGACAGTCTTTTTTCAGTTGGCCTCTAACAGAATCATTCCGAAGGCAACCTTGTCAAAAATCCTCTTTCACCTTTAGCATCCACATAAATACAGGCCCCTGACCTTTGTTCTATTAATGAATCGTAATGGAAACTGACTATTGCTTCATTCTCGACTGAAGATTTTCAATGGCCCTTGTTAAATTCTCAATGCGTTTTTCAAACCTCGTTAACAGATAAAACGCGACCAAAACCGGAAACCCTACATTCCCTGCAATGATTGCCCAGTCCGGAATCGTCTCCATCCTTTTCCCTCCTTCTTTTCAGCCACTGTTTTGGATCTGCACACATGCCCCCATCGTCATCACGCCGTTCTCCCCTGACCTGATACCTGTAAAAGAGGGAATCCGCCTAGGTCTTCACAACCAAAAAGAGATAACCACTTGTTTCATCTGTTTATTTATCCGAAAATAGGAACAAATGTTCGTATTTTGGTTGTTAAATTGATTGGCATGAACCCTTTAAATGGTAACCAAACACCTTAGGAGGAAAGCGATGCTAAAAAAGAAAAACACTGAAAAGCATCTCATTAATCGTTTTAGAGAGCGTCACCCTGCAATTTCAGATAATCCTTTATTTAATTCGTTTCTAAATGACCATACACACCGATCCTTACTGACTGATGTTCTAAAGCACCCTACCGATAACAATAAGGCCGCAGCACTTGACCGGGCGTTCAGAGATTATTTCACCGGAGTGAGAATGATCAATTACCTTTCACAGACACTGTATTGGGAAGCAGTCAGTTATGACAAAAAAAGAAGAGAGACTTCTATCACCTTCCCCCTGATCCTGGATCAACCCATAAAAGAAGAGGATTCAGCGGTGGTTGAAACTATCGAAGCGGACGAGCGGGTTGAAGACGAAGTGATCGAAGGGGAGCATCTGGCTTTGCATGAACGAATTGAAAACCCTAAGCTCCAAAAAGGTCTTCAAAAGCTTACCCACCGTCAGCAGGAAGTGCTTCAATTGATTTACGGGGAAGAAAAAACAATGACAGAAGCTGCACATGAACTTGGTGTCAGCCAGCAGGCGGTCTCAAAAATACACCGCTCAGCCATCAAAAAATTGAAACGTTCGTTGAAGGGAGGAGTATTAGATGAAGGAATGGCGGATGCTGATTGAACGTTCACAGAAAGGCGACGAAGAAAGCACATTGAAAATCATTGGAAAAATAGAACCAAAAATCAGGAAATCTCTGTATCAGACTGATGTTCAGGAAAGGGAAAACCTTGAACAGGAACTGCGGATCAAAACAATGAAGGTTGTTCAGTCATTTGATACCCAGAAGGTTCCGGGGTTCTGGGAGTGGCTGGATGAAGCAAAATAAATCCGGTGCCCTTTTTAAAGTTTCTACTGTCCCAGGTTGTTACTAAACGTCCTTCCGTCCCTTTTATAAGTGAAAGCAGAAAAAGAAAAAAGGAGAGGATTGTATGACAAAATTAGTATGGTTGGATGCAGGACATGGGGGAAACGATCCGGGAGCTACGGGACATGGATTATTAGAGAAGAATCTGTGCCTTGACCGTGTTCTGAGGATGCAGCAGATTTTTGATGAATATGAAGGGGTTCATACCCTTTTAACACGCAGTACCGATGTGTTTGTGGACCTGGAAGTCCGGGCCCAAAACGCCAATAATGCAGGAGCAGATGTCTTTATCAGTGATCATAAAAATGCCTTTAACGGATCTGTCCGCGGTTTCGAAAGTTATATCTGGAATGGCGGAGTGAGCCAGGTAACCCGTAACCTTCAGACAGCCATTCATAACCGTGTTGCTGCGGCACTCGGCAGCTACAGCCTGCCGGATCGCGGCCGAAAAGAAGCCAATTTCAGTGTCCTCCGTAATACTTCAATGCCTGCAGTTCTTCTTGAAGAGGCGTTTATTGATAACATCACGGACAATAACCTGATGCGACAAGCCGCTTTTAAAGAAGCCTACTGCCGGGCTGTAGTGGAAGGAATTGCAGCTCACCTCGGCCTGCAAAAACGGGAAACCGGCACACAGATGGTGGTTGTTGAAGTTGATACACTGAACGTATATTCACTACCATCCTGGGATGATGAGGCGATCGCCGGAACCGTATTCAAAGGTGAGGCGTTTACCATTGTCGAACGGGTAGCCGTCCCCGGCAGCACCACAGATATGTACCGCCTCCTGAGCGGGCTTTATATAACAACGGATCCAAACCTAGTGAGGGTAATCAATATCTGAGGAAGACCTGCTCCAGGCAGAGGCTGCTCCTCTGACTCTTCGGTAAACTGATGTTCACTAATGAGACCGCCACTCAATCTTTGAATATCAGACTACGATTTCGACAAAATTTGGGTGGTGTACTTTTAGAGCTGCTAATTTGGCCTCACATTAAGTCAATGTTCATAGGATAGCCTTTCATAAAAAAACGGAGCTTCGGGACACTGGCCGAAGCTCCGTTTTTTTAACCATCTGCTGCACTTATATTATCTGCATTCCGCTTAAAAAGCTGCCTTAGCCACGCTTCGCCCGCCGAGGATAACTCAGTGACATACTCCTGGCCTCTTCCTGTTTTAACCGTGCAAAAGTCATCACCAAGGTCAACCCACGAGTTCTTGTAAGCCTGGGTTAGCTGCTTGTAGAAACACTTCGGCAACAGCCATTCACTTTTGTTTCGATCTTTACTCCTTGAAAGAAGCAGACTGTCATTCAGTGCAGTAAAGTAACCGCAGCCGGGGACCTCCAAATCCTCGAACAGCCACTCTTCCGGTGTATAAATAAAATTCAGTTTCTGAAAAGCAGATTCTGTTAGATGGGGGTGGTCGCCGAGGTTATATTCCTCTGCCGCCTGAAGGGCCTTGTCATAGTTATCAATCCGCTCTTTAACCTTCATCCACCCGTAAAAATAGTGCCCAGAGTAGTGATTATGTATCGATTTAAACCCTCCGAAGAAAAGGAAAACAGAACCCGCACCAACCTCCTGCTTTAAAAGGTGCGGTGCAGCGTTGGACTGACCGAATCCCTTTCCTATCTTCAACCCGCTCCCTCTCTCCATCCACGGCGGCTCTCCAAGCATAGGGTCAAAGTGGGCTGACAGTCCCACGTCATCGATTGAACACGCTTTGCTATTTCCCATTTTAATCCGATTATGGCCCAACAGCCTTTTATACAACTCACTCAAGTTCCCGGCTTCGTACTTGGGGTTATTAAAATAATCTTCTTTAATCCGGACATCTGCATAATTGATTGTATTGGAATAATGATTCTTTTTTTCAGGAATCGGGAACCAAATATACCTGCCCGAATGATGATCATATGGAGAAAAACAACCGCTGCTGCCAGTATCAAACCCTTTTCTGCTCAGGACCAACTTCATGTGAAATCCCTCTTTTCAATTCAGGTTAACTCATCCATTCCACAATAACCTTTTTAATCCTTCCAAAGTAATGAAATTATATAACGGTTGTATCAACGAAGCACAACCACCGCCCAGCCCCCACGATCCTAAAGTCCCACCCTCAATTCACCTGGATATTGTCGATTCCAGTCACTTTATCTCCACTCATCACCCTCTATGTCTAATCATCCAAATATAACCATCTTTTTACCTACCAATAATTAGTAAATAATACATTTCTAAATATTCTGTAAATTATATATGGTTAAGTTAGTAAGGAAACCTTACTTACTCAATCCATGCTTTGAAAGGAGGTCAAAGGACGCAATCTGACATCGAACATCCAAAACTAAGGAGGTTTTTTGATTGAAGAAACCGATAATTGGCGTTTTGTTAAGTTTTTTGCTTCTCCTGTCCATCCTTATCCCTCAGGCCCCTCTTACTTCAGCCGATGATGAACCCGATCAGGATTTGTGGAAAGCCATTACTCAACTTAAAACGACAACAAGCTTTATGAATACAGGGGCTCACCCCGATGATGAAAGAAGCCACCTTCTCGCTTACTTATCCCTCAAAGAAGGGGTGCGCACGAGCAGTAACATCGCTAACCGTGGCGAAGGCGGCCAGAATGAAATCGGCCAGGAGCTTGGCAATGGTCTCGGGATTATCCGATCTGAAGAATTAATTGAAGCTTCAGAGGTGACCAATGTGGATTTGATTATTCTCAGTGAAGATACGGATGACCCGATTTATGACTTCGGATTTTCAAAGACTCCTGAAGAAACCTTTGAAGAATGGGGAGAAGAACTGACCTATGAACGTTTTATCCGCTCAATTCGTGAAGAACGGCCTGAGATCGTCTTCCCTTCCTTCCTTGATGTTGATACACAGCATGGCCACCACCGGGCCATTACGATCCTATCATTAAGAGCATTTGATGACGCTGCTGATCCATCTGTATTCCCTGAACATATGGATGAAGGATTAACACCTTGGCAGATTAAGAAAATGTACCTCCCTGCAGTTGATAACAATAACCCAACCCTATCCATAGAAGTAGGTAACGAGGTCGACCCGATTTACGGAAAAACATATGCCCAGCTTGGGGAAGAGTCCAGATACCTTCACAAAAGCCAGGGAATGGGACGCGATCTGCCGGTTGCACCCCTATATGTAAACCTCGATCTTGTGAAATCCGTCAATGATATTCCTGAGACAGAGGAGTCCATTTATGACGGCCTTGACATTACGTTTAAAGAAGCTGCCGAACAGCTTTCCGGCTCCAACAACCAGATCAGAGGCGTTCTTCTTCAAGCAGATCGCTCTCTGAATAAAGTGATTAACCAGTTTCCGGACCGCGGCCAGACGCTTCTTGCTGCACACGACGCTCTTGAAGACATCGAACATGCGATGGACCGGATCGCTTCAAGAAACATTGATCCCGAATTACAGGAAGACCTGCTGTTCAAGCTGGAAGTCAAACAAGACCAGCTGACCGAAGTCAGCCAGGTGGCCTCTTCATTGGATGTTTCTGTAGACGTGGAGAACGCTGCTCTCACAAGAGGCGGAACCTATACGGTTTCTGTACAGGCTGAGAACAATGGGGACCAGACCCTTAACGACGTCGAACTCGGATTAAATACACCTGAAGATTGGACAGTACAAGGAAGTTCCACTGCTCAATCCTTAACTCCAGGCGAAACAAATGAAGTGCAATATGAAGTGACTGTTCCTGAAGATGCTGAATTTTACCACCCGTATGCACCTTTCATCCTCTCTGCAGATGTGTCGTATGCAGTTAACGGACAAGGTGTAAATTACCACGTAAATCCTGAGGACACTGTAGCTGTTTTACCTGACGTAGCCGTTCACATTACACCCGATCAGATTTCGATCAACGAACTTGATGTGCCGGATGATGTACAGGTGGACATGACATTGACGAACTATGTAAACGGGTCGGCGGAAGCGTCAGCCTATCTTGATATTCCCGATGGATGGGAAGTCAGTCCATCAGAAGCGGAAGTTGAGTTTAGTGAACAACTGGAAACACAAAACGTAACGTTCACCCTTTCTCCTCCGGAAGAGAACGTTGATGACGAATTCAATGTAGAAGGACTTGTGGATGTGAACGGCAGTACGTTCAACACCACGGTGCAGCTGATCGATTACGATCACATCCGAACGCAGTATTACCTTTATGATGCAGAAGCTTCGGGCATTTCCTTTGATCTGGCCATCCCGGATGGGTTAAAAGTCGGCTACATTGACAGCGGGTTTGACCGTATCCCTGAGTACCTGCAAAACATCGGGATTGACTTAACCCTTCTCACAGACGAGGAAATTGCCAATGGCGACCTTTCAGAGTACACCACGATCGTTCAGGGAATCCGATCCTTCCGAGGCCGTGATATCCTGGCACAGGAAAACGACCGGCTGCTCAACTTTGTAAATAATGGCGGCCACCTGATTGTGCAGTATCATACACCAAATGACGGCTGGGATGATGCGAAGCACGCACCGTACCCAATCGAAATCGGTGTACCGTCGATTCGCTGGAGAGTGACAGATAAAAACTCAGACGTTGACATCTTTAACCCTGAGCATGAACTCTTCACCTACCCAAATGCGATCTCCGATTCCGACTGGGAAGGCTGGGTTCAGGAACGGGCACTCTATTTTCCGATGAGCTGGGATGACAGGTACGAAACCTTTATCGGTATGAAAGATCCCGTTGACCCTGAGCCATATACAAGCGGCATTCTGATGGCAGAGTATGGTGAGGGAACCTACATGCATACGAACCTGGTCTGGTACCGTCAGATTCAAGGTCAGGTTCCTGGCGGCTACCGCTTATTTACCAACCTGATGAGCTATCCATTAGCTGCCGAAGAATAAACCAACAGCTCTAAAGGGTGTTCTTTAAGTCCAAACTTAAGGAACACCCTGCTGTTTTGTAAATTCAGTAATAAACTAAATATTTATAAAATTAAAAATATTAATTGACAAATATTAGCCAAAACCCTAACATATAGTTAAGTTAGTAAAGTTTACGAACTAACACACTAACAACAATCTACTCATCAAGTGCAAGGGGCCATGCTTATGAACCTAAAAAAAACAAGCACGCCTAACTACCTGAAATACCTGAATAAAAAGAAGATCCTGAGATATGTGCGGGAAAATGATGAACGCTCCCGTGCCGACATTGCGCTCGCCCTCTCGATCAGTAAGCCTACGGTCTCCTCGATTGTAGATGAGCTGATCGAAGACGGCTGGATCGAAGAAAAAGACAGCCTAGTTGCCAGTTCTTCGGGCGGAAGGAAACCTGTTCACTTATCTTTCAGCCCCGACTCCCGCCTTATAGCAGGAGTAGATATTGGCGGAACGTATGTAGAAATAGGGATCTTGAACCTGAATGGTACGATCCTTGCCAAAGATCGTTTTGAAACGCAACCCGCTCTGAAGAACAACATCATCAGGAAAGTTGGTGATTGTATTCTCAAGCTTCTCGGGGAGATCAACAGAACCCCGGAGCATGTAATGGCTGTAGGAGTAGGAGCACCAGGTATTACCGATACCGACAAAGGCACCGTTCTTGAGGCACCGAGTCTCGGGTGGATTGATTATCCCCTGAAAGAAGCTGTCGAAAATGAACTTGGTCTACCTGTTTATATTGATAACGATGTGAATGTCGGTGTTCTCGGTGAGCAATGGAAAGGGAAAGCCAAAAATGCAGACCATCTGATTCTCATTACCCTTGGTACCGGGGTCGGTTGCGGCATCATTGTCAATGGCAGCCTATACAGAGGCTCTTCTTTCGCGGCCGGCGAAATCGGCTATATGGTAACGGATAAAAATGAAGCAAATGAAGAATATGATGAGATTTTTGAAGGCTACGGATTTCTCGACAGTCATGTAGGCGGCCCCTCAATTGTAAAGCGGATGAAGAAAAAGCTTGAGGAGCCAGACTATCATGGTACTTACGACAGTGAAAACCTGTCAGCGAAAACCATCTTTCAACTCGCTAAAGACGAAGATCCGATTGCCACTGAAGTGATAAAGGAAACAGTCGATCACATCGCCTATGCACTGGTCAACGTCGTATGCATTTTCAACCCTCAATGTGTGATCCTGGGCGGCGGGATTTCAAAGTCAGGTGGCTGGTTTCTTCCCCGAGTGAAAGAAGTATTAAGCAGACACCTTCCGCTTCAGACCGAAATTTCAGTAACAGAACTTGAGAATGTGTCCGTAATCGGAGCCGGAGCCCTCTGTTTAAAAGAACACGAATCATTACTTAAAAGTGAAGGAGTCATGTAGCATGACATCTCGATCACCTCTTTATATTCAAGACACTTTGAATCCTTTATTTGATTTTACAAAAGAGCATTTTTATACGTATATCATGGAAGTGAATCTTGCTCACGTGATGATGCTTAATTCAACAAAAATCCTCTCCGACCAGGATGCAGGCACGATATTGGAAGCCACACTTGCTCTTAAAAGAAAAGGATATGAAAAAGAATACAATCCTCAGTTTGAAGACCTTTTCTTTATGATTGAACATGACCTGGCCCAGGAGATTGGTGACGATCTGGTCGGGAATATGCACCTTGCCTTCAGCCGTAACGATATGGATACCACAATCTTCCGAATGCTGTGGCGGCAAAAGACAGCGGAATGGATCGATAAATTAATTGACATGAGAACGCTTCTGCTGGAATTGGCAGAAGAACATAAACACACCATCATGCCTGCCCACACACATAACCAGCAAGCACAGCCGACAACACTGGCTCATTACCTTTTGGCTGCTGAGCAGAACCTCAAACGCGACACCGAAAGAGGCATCGCTCTCTATGACAGAATAAACGTGTCTCCAATGGGGGCCTGCGCCCTTTCCACTACAGGCTTTCCGATTGACAGACAGCAGATAAGTGATCAGCTTGGCTTCTCCTCACCTATGACAAACTCCTATGACGCCATTTCCGCATCAGACTTCATGCTCGAATTTGGAAGCGCTTTATCTATATCCCTAAGTACGTTGTCACGCTTCGTCTATGACTTAATGTTTATGGCTACAAGCGAAGTCAGCACGCTCAAACTTAACGATCAGCATGTACAGACATCGAGTATTATGCCTCAAAAACGAAACCCATCCGCTCTGGAACATACACGCGCTTCAATCAGCAAAGCAATCGGAAACCTTCAAAGCTGTTTTACAGTAGCCCACAGCATCCCACTCGGAGATATCGTGGACATTGGAGATGACATCCAGCCTGTACTGATGTCGGGCTTTACCAGCGCAAACAACATTCTCTCCATCTTAAATGAAATTCTGGAGCATGCCACCTTTGAAAAAGAGACCTTATATGAACGCACCAGGGAAGGATTTTCAACAGTGACTGAACTGGCAGACGTACTGGTGAGAAACCACCATATCTCCTTCCGCTCAGCCCATAAGGTTGTCAGCTCCCTTGTGAGTCACCTAAACAGGGAGGATTCTGATATCCGCAGTGGAGATGCCCGGCTTGTCTGCACCATCGCAAAAGAAACCATCGGTGCTGATCTCTCCCTGACTGAGGATGAATACAAAAAAGCCATAGATCCGGCTTCTTTCATTGAAGTAAGAAATGTTAAAGGCGGTCCTTCTCCTCATGCAGTAAAGGAGCAGATTAAAGAGTGCAAAGCGAAGGCTGACAAGGATTCAGAATGGGTTATGGAAACTTTCCACAGCCTGCGTGATTATGCCAGTCGTCTTGAAAAATCCGCTGAGCTGTGTGTAAAGAATAACTATTCAGTTTAAAACAAGGGGGATATAAAAATGAAAAAGGGATTATTGAGTGCAGGCTTACTCTCACTGGCTGTTCTGGCCGCAGCATGCGGGGATGCAGAAACAGATGGTGCAACCGAGGAAAATGGAGAAAACGGAGAATCCGGTGACGAAGATGTGGTTGAGATTGAATACTGGCAATATCATTTCGATTCAAAAGTTACATTAATCGATGATCTGATTGAAGAGTTTGAAGCCGAGAACCCCGACATTAAAGTATCGCAGACCACCTTCCCCTATGACCAATTTAATGAGCGGGTAGCAGCGCAGGTCCCTGCAGGACGAGGTCCGGATGTGATTAATCTATTCTACGGATGGGTTCCCCGTTATGTAGATTCCGGTTACCTGCAGCCGCTGCCTCAGGATGCTTTTCCACATGATGAAATTGAAGATGAGTTTTTCCCGATGGTTGAATCCGTCAAGCTCGATGACGAGTATTGGACGATTCCAACAGCCGTAAGAACCATTGCACTCTTTTACAATAAAGACATGTTTGAAGAAGCCGGACTTGACCCGGATCAGCCACCACAAACGTGGGACGAACTTGTGGAGTACTCCATCCAGCTCACAGAAAGAGATGACAACGGACGTCTTCGTCAGGCAGGAATGGCCTGGGAGCCTAGCCAGCAAGGACACCACTGGTTCCGTGATGCCCTTATTTACCAGGCAGGCGGTGAAGGGTTAAGTGAGGACCGCCGCACGATTCTCTGGGATGAAAGCCCTGCAGGCCTGGAGGCATTCAAGTACTGGCTCGACTTCCCAATGACGCATGAAGTTGCCGAACGAGACTTTTACACCGATGACGTAACCGCGTTTATGACAGGAAACGCTGCTATGAATATTGACGGCTCATTCCGTGTTGGTACGCTTCAGGCAGACGCACCAGACTTAAACTACGCGATTGCTCCACTGCCGGCAAAAGACGAGCAATCAACACAGGCATCATTCTGGAGTAACGGAATCACACGAAACGTTGAAGGAGAAAAGCTCGATGCCTCTGTTAAGTTCCTTCAGTTCCTCACAAGTGACGACGTAATGGAGCGCTGGCTCGAAGCAACAGGAGAGCTGCCTGCTAAAGAAAGTGTAGCCCTGCAGGATGAATACCTGGAGCACGATTTATACGGGGCATTCATTGAGCAGCTCCCATATGCCAACGCCCACTTCTTTGTGGATGAAAGCCGCGAACGCGACCTTGCCATCCAGGCAGTAGACCGTGTCCTGCTTCAAGGGGTCGAACCGGAAGAAGCATTCGAAGAGTTTGTTGAATCTACTCAGGAACTCTTTGATGACTATTGGGAAAACCGCTGACACTACTCGAAAGGCCGGCCTTTGAGTCGGCCTTTCTTCTAACAGGAGGTCCTTTTCATGGCTGACACATCACTGGAAACCAATCAACCACTGAAACCAAAAGCTAAAAAGCCGCGTTCACGGCTCACCCTTAAACAAAGCAAATACATGTTTGTTTATTTGTGTTTGCTCGTGCCGCTCATCTTTTACGTGACGATCCGCTTCATACCAACGCTGTATACGTTCAACATCGGCTTTCATGAGTGGAATATCCTCTCTCCTGAAAAGCCCTTTGTAGGGATGGATAATTACGTTGCTCTGTTTCAGGATCCGGTATTCAGAAAGTCCTTATTCAATACGTTTATCTTCATCGCCTTTGGTGTAACCGGACAAGTCGTTATCGGTTTAGGCGTGGCCTTGCTGCTGCAGCGCATCAACACGTTCGTCGGTATTTTCAGGGTGATTTATTTCATTCCCTATGTAACCAGCATTGTAGCCGTAAGCTGGGTTTTCCGCTGGCTGTTTATGAACAACGGGTTTGTCAACGAGATGCTTACAAACCTCGGACTGCCTGCACAACTGTTCTTAAACTCACCCAATCAGGCCATTTATATCATAATCGCCACCATGGTCTGGCAGGCACTCGGTTTTCAGATGGTCATCTTCCTTGCGGGCCTCGAAAATATTCCGAAGACTTTTTATGAAGCAGCAGAAGTGGACGGAGCCAGCAGCTGGCATAAATTTAAATCCATCACCCTCCCGCTGCTCAATCCAACGATTGTCTTCTCCGTTGTTATCGGAAGTATCAACTTTATTCAGGTATCCTTTACACAGGTTGTGAACATGAGTGTCGACAGCGCGGGCGGACCGCTCCAATCAACCCTTACAATCGTGGTTTACATTTACCAGCTTGCATTCAGACAGTTCAGTATGGGTATGGCTTCCGCCGCCACTGTTGTTCTGTTCCTGATCGTCCTGGCGATCACTGTGATTCAAATGAAAGTGCTGTCGAAGAAATTTGACTACTAGAGGGGAGTGCACATAGATGAATAAACGAGCAAAATCGATCATCGTATATACATTATTGATCTTAGGATCCATCCTCATGATCTTTCCGTTTATCTGGATGGTTTCCACTTCCCTCAAGACACCTCTTGAAGTGTATTCCCTGAGCATCATTCCGGATAATCCGACATTCGAGAACTACCGGAGAATCTTTCAGGACACGTTGTTTGGAAAGTGGTTTATTAATAGTTTAATTATCGCCGTTCTCACCACAATCAGCGTAGCTTTCTTTGACACACTGGTGGGCTACATTATCGCTAAATTTCAATTTATCGGAAAAACAATCATCTTCATTGCGATTCTCAGTACATTAATGGTACCAACAGAAATGCTCATTATTCCATGGTACCTCATGAGTTCCGAATTCGGTTGGACCGATAACTACTGGGGCCTGCTCTTTCCCGGTCTTATGACAGGATTTGGCGTGTTCTTAATGAAGCAGTTCATGCAATCCATCCCGGACGATCTTCTGGACGCAGCCCGGGTAGACGGTTTGGGAGAATTCAAGATTTTCTGGAAGATTGCCATTCCGCAAGTCTGGCCGGCAATATCCGCCCTTTGTATCTTCACATTCCTGAGTAACTGGAACGCCTTCCTCTGGCCGCTCATCGTTCTTGAGTCACCGGAGATTTTCACACTCCCTGTAGGTCTCTCCTACTTCGCATCAGGAGAGTTCGAATCCCGCTGGGAGCTGATCATGGCAGGTGCTACCATCACCGCTCTGCCATTGATTCTCGTATTCTTCTTCCTGCAGAAACATATTATTAAGGGAATTACGCTTACGGGGATGAAATAAAAATCAGAGGCTTAACCTTTAGGGGTTAAGTCTTTTTTGTGGAGCCTGGGGTGATGAGAGGTGATAATCATGCTTTGTGTAAAGATATTCCGGTTTTGTATTAAGATTTGCCGGCTGAATTTTAATTTATGACGGATTTATATTAAGATAACCAGATTCCCATCCAATTAACTTCCATTTAGTTAACCTCTCTCCTCTCGCTCTTCCCTTCAAGCCTCCAGACCTTATGAAGAAAATAAAACACCGAACAAGATTCCTCTGCCGGCTGTCTCGGGCTTTCCTTTGTCATAACCACCCTCACCAAACCAAAAGTCCTCCTCAAATGTACTGCCTTTTATTCGGCTTAGTGTTTCTTTTTAAACAACTTGGTGGAATGACCTTTTTTACTGTGACAAACTGCCCCAGTATATTCTATTTTTCTACATAAACAGCTGTGGTTTTTAGGCTGGTAGTGCTGAAGAATGGTTTTTTATTAATAAAAAGGTATTTTTATGTAAATAAAGAAAGGTTGATCAAGGCTTATAAAAAAGCCAATCCATATTGGAGGAGGAATAAGTAAATGAAGAAGATTTTTTCAGCGTTTTTAAGCATCATGCTCATGACCTCGTTTGCAGGGGTGAACCACACGCATGCAGAGGGGGATCCCGATTCATCGGAAAACGTAGATAACATTATTTTCTTAATACCAGATGGTTTTTCAGCCTCACATGCCACCAATTACCGCCACTATAAAGGAGAGTACACCATTTTTGATGAAACGCTAGTGGGGATGATGCAGACCACATCAGCGGATAACAGGGTTACAGATTCAGCGGCGGCCGGGACCGCAATGGCTACCGGTGTTAAAACAAACAATGAAATGCTTGGGGTCGACCCGGATGGAAACGAGCTTCACTCTATTTTAAAAGCTGCCACTCAGCATGGAAAGGCGTCGGGACTGGTCGCTACTTCAACGATCACTCATGCGACTCCGGCTGCGTTTGCTGCGAATGTCCTGTCCAGGGAAAGTGAAGCGGAAATTGCTCCTCAGTTGATCGGAGAAGTCGATGTTCTCCTGGGCGGCGGAAAGGACTTCTTTTTGCCTGAAAAAGAAGGCGGCCATCATGAGGATGTAAACCTGATTGCAGAGGCAGAGGAACTGGGATACACATTTATTGAAAACCGGGATCAGTTGTTAGGGGCAGACAGTGGTAAGCTGCTTGGACTGTTTGCGGGAGAGGGTATGGCTCCTGAGCTTGACAGAGATGAAGCAGTGGAACCGAGCCTTGCTGAGATGACGGAAGTCGCCATTGAATCGTTACGCAATAATGAGGACGGCTTCTTCCTGATGGTTGAAGGAAGCCAGATTGACTGGGCAAGCCACGCCCATGATTCGCCATGGATCTTAAAAGATACGGAAGCCTTTGAAGCAGCCGTAGAAGCAGCTGTTGCGTTTGCTGAAGAGGATGAAAATACACTTGTGGTTATTGCAGGTGACCACGATACAGCAGGCATGTCCGTCGGCGGTTATGACGAATATGAAAGTAACGTTGATATTTTGCACGGCGTCACAGCTACCGGGGATTATATGGCCGAACAGCTGGACGAGAACAGAGATAACATAGCAGACGTGCTTCAAACCTATGCGAACATAGAACCGACCGACGAGGAGCTGTCAGTCATTGCCGAAGCAGAAGAGCCAAACATCGCAATCAACCGGGTCATCAGTGAACGGGCATTCGTCGGGTTCACCAGCGATGCTCATACCGGTGTAGATGTCCCCCTTTATGCATTTGGAAAACACTCAGAGAAATTCCATGGGTTCCTCGATAATACAGACCTTCCTTTCTTAATGGCCGAGGCCATGGGCATTGACTTCGACCCTTATGACAACGTCCAGGAAGGCGGCGAATTGCCAGTAACCGCTACGAACAGTCCGACTTTCGCTCTCTTTGGTCTTGTCCTCGCCCTCATGTCCGCAGGGGGACTGGTTTATTTCCGTTTTACAAGGAAAGTCAAAGAGGAATAATTACTTCTCAGCCGGTGCCAGGCACTGTGTGTAATGCTGCACACAGTGCCTGGCACCGAATAATTACCCTACTTCCCTCACAAAAAAGGCACCACTGCAACATTGCACAGTGATACCTCAACACAAAAACAAGAGTCTTATAAATACTTTCTATACTAAAGAAATACGCGACTTCTCCTCACTGTTCGCGAAAAACCCACTCCCTGCCCCTAACGCTCCGATTTCAGAGCTGAACCTTGATCTATGTAATTGAACGCTTCCTTTAAGTCCGTTCATAAGATACGTATCGACTGTTTCCCGAATCCGTTCAAACAAATACTCTCCCGACTGCATAACCCCTCCTCCTAAGACAATAGAAGTCGAGTTGAACAGGTGGACGAGGTTTACAAGCCCCATTCCAAGGTGATAACCAGCATGATCCAGTACTTCCCGGCAAACCACATCTCCGTCATCAGCCATTTCATTGATCTCACGCATGGAAATGCGGCCACTCAAGCCGCGTTTTTCTGCGACTGATTGTTCCATTGCTGGTCCAGAGGTGTACAACTCGAGACAGCCACGATGACCGCAGCCACAACGCTCCCCATGCACATTCACCGAGATATGCCCGAATTCACCCGCATTGTCACTGAACCCGCGGATCAGCTTTCCGTGTGAGATGATCCCCGCACCAACACCTGTGCCGATCGTAACATAGGCTAAGTGTTCCGCTTTTTTATGGCCCCACGTATACTCTGCAACGGCGGCAGCATTGGCATCGTTATACAACTTCACAGGAATGTTAAAGTGATTCTTGAGCGCTTCGCCGATTGCACAATGTTCAAGCCCCAAATTCTGTGCAAACACGATTTTCTTCTCTTCAGAGTCTATAATGCCTGCTGTAGCAATACCAATTCCCTTAATCGAGGAGAGTTCTTCTCCCGATGTATCGAGAACCTCCTCGATTACCTGGACCACATACTCCGGAAACCGATCCCCTTTAAAAGGTTCGACTGGGTATTTTTTTTGGTAAGTTATCTTACCTTTTTCATTTACAACAGCAGCAAGAATCTTCGTGCCACCCACATCTAAACCAATCGCTTTCTTCAATGACTAAACACCCCTTACCGTTCGAGAACGACACCTTTTTTCGAAGCTGAGGCTTCATAAGCCGCCAAGGCGACACGAAGTGCTTCATATCCGTCACGCGCAGTTACTGATGGTTCTTTACCTTCTCTTACATGAGACATAAATCCTTGAATCATCTCTTTGTCCATGTCATCTCCCCATGACTCCCATGATGTGCCGTTCTCATTGGAATAGACATGCAGACGCTGGCCAAACGCATCGATTTTAAGGTTTCCCTGTGTTCCGACAACCTCCAGGACCACATCACCCCAAGTAGGGTACTTTTCATTTCTGGACCAGCTGCAGTCAAGGGTAGCAAATGCGCCACTTTCAAATTCCAGTGTTAAAAGACCGGCATCTTCCACCCCAGGTGTACCAAACAGGTTTCCTGTTTCCGCATGAACGGACTTCACTTCAGAGCCTGTATACCATCTCATGATATCCGTAACATGAACAGTATGGTCCATTACGGCACCGCCGCCTGCAAGCTCCTTGTCATTAAACCACCCGCCCGGGTTTGTGCCTCTGTTCAGCCCTTTCATGGCTAAAATGGTACCGAGTGCACCGCTTTCCACAATGCGTTTCCCTTCAAGAACAGGAGTATTATATCTGACCGGAAAGGCTGTTTGAAACAACACACCCTCTTCCTTACAAACCTTCATAATTTTTCTTCCGTCTTCAAGGGTGGTCGCAATCGGCTTTTCACACAAAATATGCTTCTTGGCTTTCGCAGCCTTGACCACGTGATCAACATGTCGGGAGTTTTCTGATGTAATAATCACAGCTTCCACTTCAGAATGGAGAAGGGCGTCGACGGAACTGTAAAACTCAGTGTTAAATGTATCTGCAAACTCTTTTCCTTTTTCAGGATCTTCTTCGTAAGCAATCCCTGTCAAATTAACATCCGGAATTGAACTAATCGCTTTTGCATATCCCACAGCATGAAGGTGGGCAAAACTAATAATGCCTATATTCACTATGATCACCCCGCTATTAAGCTAAATTTATGATAACGTTACCGGTTCCTTTGTCTTAATAGATTCGAGTACAGCATGAGCAATTTTCAACGCCTCGCATGCATCATCTGCTGTAACCAGAGGTATTTCACCGGTTTTCCAGCATTCAATAAAATGCTTCAGTTCCAGATAGTATGGATCGTCCACAACCGGACTTTTCGGTACCATCACTCCTCCTTCAGAAAGGCTTACCTTCCGTTGTTCCAGTTCAACCGAAGCATTACGGCTGTTCGGAAGTTCTAGAACACCATCTTCACCGGCTATTTCCAGAGCCGTCGAAAAGCCTTCGTGAGCCCAGCTCCCTTCCACATGGGCCATCACACCATTTTTAAAGACGATCGTTGCCAGCGCATAGTCAAGTCCTTTTTCCACATATTCAAGAAGGCCTCTGGCAGTGACACGCTCTACTTCGCCAAAACACCACCTTAAAAAGTCAAAGTCATGGATAATCATATCGAGAACAAGCCCTCCGCTGTTTTCCGGATCTGCATACCAGTTTTCACGTCCCTGAGGGAACGCTCCACCGCGGAATGTGCGGGCAATACAAGGTTTTCCGACCGCCCCTTCTTCAACACGCTTTTTAACGTATGAGTACTCGTGGAAAAAGCGGACCACATGGCCAACAAAAAGCTTAACGTCTTTTTCTTCACAGTAGTCGACCAGTTCCCGTGCTTCTTCTACTGTCCGCGCCAGTGGTTTTTCGCATATAATCGATTTCCCGGCATCCGCTGCAAGCT
This sequence comes from Alteribacter keqinensis, assembly GCF_003710255.1. Classification (NCBI taxonomy): domain Bacteria; kingdom Bacillati; phylum Bacillota; class Bacilli; order Caryophanales; family Bacillaceae; genus Alteribacter; species Alteribacter keqinensis. Next base: position 362,617 of record NZ_RHIB01000002.1, read on the forward strand.
TCGCTACTCTTGAGTGCAGCGGAGTCGGCAGACAAATATCAATCAAGTCAAATTCAAGTCCGCTTTCAATAAGCTCCTCCACACTGGTAAACCCTTTTGAGTTATACGCTCTCACCATTGCATCCAGGGCTTTTTCATCTTTATCTACGATACCGGCAATCGTCACATCATCCATCTTTGAATATGCACCTGCGTGTACACCGCCCATTGTTCCAGTACCTACTAATACAATTTTAACCAACGACAAGCACTCCTTCCTTCTTTAGCCTTTTATGGCTCCTGCAGTAAACCCTTGGACAAAGTACTTTTGCACAAAGGCAAACATGATGGCAATCGGAACGGTGGCAATAATACTTGCTGCCATCATTTCATGCCAGTAGATTGTATTCTGACCCGCGAAATCCGTTAACGCCAGACTTACGGGGCGTAACGATGAATCCGTAATATAAATAAGTGGAATCAGCAAGTCATTCCAGCTCCATATGTACGAATAGATCGCAGCCATGGCAATTCCCGGTGCCGATAACGGGATTACAATACGAATGATTCCCTTCACACGTGAACAGCCGTCCACAAATGCCGCTTCCTCCAGCTCTTCGGGAATGTTTTTTAAAAACCCGTGAAGCAGCCACACCGACAACGGTATTGTAAAGGCACAGTTTGTAATCACAATCCCTGTTAAAGTATTAAGCAGCTGATATGCCTGAATCTGCTGGTACAGTCCGACAATCAGAACAACCGGCGAAAACATCTGGGTCATGAGAACGATAAACAAAAGCCATCCCCGGCCGATAAACGTAAATTTGGCAATGGCGTAAGCCGCAGGAAATGCGAGTAAAATCGTCAGAACAACCGTCGATGCACCGATAATTAAGCTGTTAAAAAACGGACCGCTAAAGTTATATCTTCCACTCCACACCTCAGCATAGTTGATCCACTGAGGGTTCTCTTTAATCAGGCTCGGCGGCCACGACATTGCCCCTTGGAATGTTTCAAGGGATGTGGAGAAAGCAACAATGACTGGCGCCATCAGGATAAGAAAAAAGGTGATCAACGCACCATGAACTGCACCTCTTTTTAACCATTTAGACTTTTGGCCTGACATAGGAATCCCCCTTTCATTACATTTCTCCTTGTTTCATTAACAATCGCTTGTACATATACGTAAAGATCATTAAGAAGATGAAAATAACAACAGCTACAGCCCCACCCATACCTAAATCAAAAGCACCAAAGGAACGTACGTAAGCATCTACCACCAGGGTTCTTGTACTCTCAAGCGGGCCCCCACGGGTCATCGGCCAGATAACACCGAAGGAATTGAACGTCCAGATCGTCGAAAGCGTGACCGCAACCAGAACGACCGGCTTCATCATCGGTAAAATGACTTTGCCGAGAAGCTGCATCCCATTGGCTCCGTCCATTCGGGCTGCCTCTTTTACCTCTTCAGGAATCGCCTGTAATCCTGCCATAAAGACAAGAATCATAAACGGCAGTCCGAGCCACATATCTGCTATAGCCGTGGCGATAAATGCTGTTGCAGCCTGGCCGAGCCAGATGATGTTTTCCTGAATGATCCCGACCGTCAGCAAGAGGTAGTTTACGGTACCGAACTGACCGTCAAACATCCACCGGAAGGATACCGCAGCAACAACCATCGGTGTCACCCAAGGAACCATTAACAGGAACATATATACTTTCTTAAACCCAATCGGCTTACTGAGGAGCAGGGCAATACCGAACCCGATGAGGACTTTTCCACCAACGGATAAGCTCGTCCAGCCGACAGTTCTCGCTACTGTGTTCCAAAATTCAGCGGAAGTCATGAGCGTCCAGTAGTTTGACAGACCGATAAACTCCACGCCCAAATCCGGCCGGGTCAGAATGTTTTGTGTAAATGAGAGATAAATGACACGGCTAATCGGATAGCCGATCATGATAAGCATAAAGAGGATCATTGGCAGTAAGTAAAGTAAAGGCGATTTCTCCAGTGAAAAAAGTTTCCTTAAACCGCCATGTCGTTTCGAGCTCTTTTCCTGCCTTTGGGACGTCACTGTTTCCACATGACCCCTCCTTTCATGTTCACGATGGAAAGGCTGTACCGGATCCCGGCAGCCTCTCCATCTTACTTTTCTTTATTCACCAGAAGGGGTTAACCCCTGTTCTTCAATCTTTCTCGCTGCTTCTTGAAGGGCTTCTTTCGCATCTGAACCATTTAACGTCTTTTGAACCGCTTCTGAAATGATATCCTGGAACGGCTCCCACGCAGCAGGCTTAGGTGCTTCATGTCCAAACTCAATGCTTTCTACATATGTTGCAAAGAACGGATCTTCATGGAACTCAGGCTCTTCTGCTTCATCGATCTGAATTGGAACAAGTCCCTGATCCAGGTCATAAAGCTTTTGTTCTTCCGGCTGTGAAATGAACTCGAGGAATTCCCACGCTTCATCCGGGTGATCGGTATTGTTTGAAATCATGATTGAGTCAGACCCAAAAATGTTTGCCATCTGCTTTCCTTCAGGCAGTGGTGCGTTGTCGTAAGGTGCCTCTTCATTATCCGGCTCAAGCCCCATCATGTTCCTTCCCCATGGTCCTATCACATACATGGCAATTCTTCCTTGAGCGAACAGTGTCGGAAGCTCCTCCCGATTGTATTCAAGCGGATTTGGTACGACTCCGTGTTCACGGTAGAGATCCGCATAAAATTCAAGAGCTTCAACAAACTCAGGTTCTGTAAGTGTAATATCCCCGTCTTCATTAAAGACAGCTCCTTCGTTTTGGTAAACGTAGTTCATGAGCTGCTCAACTGTGGAAATATGGCTCGCACCGGAGATCCCAAGACCATAGATTCCTTCATTTTCTTCCTGAACAGTCTGAGCCGTTTCAATCAGCTCGTCCCACGTAGTTGGAGGCTCATCAATTAGATCGGTACGGTAAATCAATGTTCTCGTTGAAAACGCTCGTGGAATCGCGTAAATTGAATCATTAATAGTTACATTTCTTTGCAACGGCTCATGGTAAAGACCAATGCGATCAGATGCGTAGTCATCCAATGGCAGAAGGGCATCCATTAGCGCAAATGCCGGAACCCACCTTGTGCCTCCAAAGAACACATCCGGGGCTTGTCCGGAGCTGATATCGGTTACAAGTTTCTGATAGGCATCTCCCCAGCCAACCGTTTCAAGTTCAACGTTGATGTTTGGGTTCTCTTCTTCAAAACGTTCGATCATTTCCTCTATTCCATCCCGAGTACCCGGCTGATCTGCACCTGGGTGGAAGTAGCGGATACTCACGTCTTCTCCGTCATTCTCTCCTGAAGCTGAGGTATCACCATCTGCCTCACCTCCACCACACGCACCCAGTACAAACATCGAAGACAACGCAATCGGCAACCAACTTTTTTTCATCCTTACTGCACCCCTTTTCATATTTTAAACTTGTTCCACTCTCTGGAAAAAGTAACCGGATTTACCTCATCGACTAAATTCCCCTATGCGAAAGAAATCCTGAAACAACACTGCCACACAACCAATTAATTCATAATCTTCTCCTAATGAAGACGGAACGACTTTTAAATCCTGCGACAGGACCCTCATCGTCTTTTTATATAATTGCTCTTTCGTATATTTCAGTAAAAAGGCATTGTGATCAATCACTTCACCACCCAGAATCACTACTTCTGGGTTATACAGATGAATGATATTCACCAAACCACTCGTTAAATAGCTACCAACATCTTCTGCCACTTCGATACATAACGGGTCGCGCTCTTCCACTCCTTTTTTAAAAAGGACTGGACTTAGCTTATCCTCAGTATTCATAAGATCTCGCAGAATTGACTTTCTCCCTCTTTGCAGGGCCAGTTCAATTCTTCCTGCAATGGCAGACCAACTGATGTACGATTCCAAGCAGCCATTGTTGCCACATTCACACCTCATGCCGCTTTTATCAACACTGATGTGTCCAAACTCACCGGCTCCTCCATTATGACCTCTGAAAATACGATTATTGAGGTAGGCACCGGCTCCTACGCCATCTGTAAGCTTGACATAGACAATATTTCTAAAGGTTTTGTAGTCGCCAAATTCCTTTTCCGCCAGCATTAAAGCGTTTACATCATTGTCCAGCCACGTTTCAATCTGGAACTCTTCTCTCACAATCGAGACAATATTGACGTTATGGAGATCGAGTTGCGCATTGTATAAAATCTCACCGGAATTTGCATCCACAATCCCCGGAGCGATAATAGCTATCCCGAGGCAGTCTTCTTTGGGCGTTCCCGGTTGATCCAGCGTCTCCTTTATGGCGTCCTTTACAACTTCAATCACACGTTGACCGAAAAAACGAGGCGCCTCATAATGTTTTTTATACAATGTCTCCGCTGCCAGGTTCATAATCCCTACGGACAAATCACTGTTCGTTATGGAAACTGCGATAATGTGCTTTCCGTTGGGGTTAAACCGTAAAAGAATCGGCTTTCTTCCTCCGCTGGAATGACCTTCTCCACCTTCTATGACAAAGCCGTTTTTGATCAGTTCCTTCACTGCCGTTGCAACGGTCGTTGGACTGATCGATAAGCGCTTGGCAATGTCACTCCTCGACAGAGGTTCTTCTTTTCGAATGGTATCCAAAATAATTGAACGATTAAGCTCCTGCATAAGCTTAACGTCTCCTGTACGAGTCAGCGACACGTTCACCCCCCAAACTTAATCCAGACTCTGGATTAAGTATTATCTATACTATAGACGTTCCAAAAATAGAAGTCAACAATATTCAGAAAATTCTTGACTATATATGGTGGAGAAGGAATATCCGATGTGCAGGGAGTAATGGTAATGAATATGAAATAAAAGGAGGAACCTATATGGAAATTATTGAATTGCAAGAACGGAATGACCTGTTTAAAAAAGCAGTTCAAATATTCTGGGAAGTATGGGGAAACGACCATAATTACAAGTTTTATGAAGATGCTATACAGCACTCTTGCAGCATAGCTTCAGATATTCCTTGTTTTTATGTGGCATTTGAAGAAGGCGATATCATAGGGACATACGCATTATTAAGAAATGACCTCAATAGCCGTCAGGATTTATGCCCTTGGCTCGCTTGTTTATTTGTGTCAAGTGAGCACAGGGGAAATGAAATAGGTTCCAAGTTATTACAACACGGCTTAAAAGAGGCAGCGAAAAAGGGATATGATAAGCTTTATCTATCTACTGACCTTGAAGGTTATTATGAGAAATACGGATGGAAAAATAGCGGCATAGTATATGGAGTAAGTGGCGGGCATATCAAGCTATATGAAAAATACACCGGTTTAAAATAAACAAAATCTTAACTACGTCAGCTAAAAATATACCGATCTTTTTTGAAATTTATTGATGATTTGTCGTATTCGTTTCTGTCCTTAAAAGAAGCCTGGATTTGCATTATTCAGGCTTCTAAACTATTACTTTTGAGTGAATGCTTTGGTAGATTTCAGAAGACAAACCGAGAAAATGAAAGCAAAAGAACCGCCTCCACTCCTCCGTCAGACGCTGCCTCACTTCCTTCTTTTCATCTTCTTGGCTTTTTTCTTTTTTCGTTTGAAAAGGTTGGAAGTGCTCTTCTCCCTGAGTGTTCGTTCTTTTACCGGGAGCTCTTTCGCACGGTCTCCCATAAATACTTCGGCAATCAGGAAGAAGGAAGTTGCATTTCCCGGGGGAAAAAACCAATTTCCTTTATTTCCCCGGCAGCCTAATCTCCTCTATATGAATCTGGTAAGGTTTGTTGATCTGACAATCAGCAAAGGGTTAATTTGTGAAGTCATTTTATCGTCTGCCTTTCTATCTAATAGTTTGGAATCATTATATCAAAAAAATCTAAAAAAGAGCGCTGTCCAAATGGATAGCGCTCTTTGATCGTCCTTCCCTTCTAAAAAGATTAATCTCCCCGGTTATGGAGAGCTAAGGTAATGATATGGAGGTCTTCTTGGGTGGCAAATACACCTTTCTATTATGTTGGAACATGTTGTTTTTCTATACAAACTTTTCAACGTGAATTAATTCAATTCCAGCTGACCCGACCAAATGTAACGGAGCTTTAACATAAAAATCATGAAACGTTACATTGTTACGATTATAATAAAGAGGATTCATAAAAGGTGTTAAATTGAAAGTAAATAACAGGAAAAGGGGGATTGACTGCTCTGCTCACCTTACATATGGACAACTACTTACATGGGGGAAATTCTAATGAATGGTATCAATGTAAAAGTTAAAATAATTTTACTCGTCTTTCTTCTTCTCACTCCTACCTTTACTACCTCTTCTTTTTCCAGTGTCGCTGCCGAAGCTGACAACATTATCATTACCGAAGTCTATTATGATACGCACATGTCTTTTGAACCGGATGAATATGTGGCCATCACCAATCCCTTATCAAATAACGTTGATATTTCAGGATGGCAGATTGGCGATGACGGAACGAAAGCGGTCTTTCCGCAAGGGACAATCATGGAAGGCGGAGAAACCTTTTATATTGTTCGGGAAGCCAACATCATCATTGAACAAAACATTTTAAGCGGCATTACTCCACAATTTGAGTTTTCCGAAAACACAGACCCTTCTGTACCTAATATGGCAGGCGCCAATCCGCGCTTTGCCAATGGAGGGGACGAAGTATTTTTAAAGGACGGCAGCGGGGAAATCATTGATGTGGTCGTTTATGGAAGCTCTGACTATGAAGAGATCGGCTGGACGGGTGACCCGGCTGCACGCGGCAGTTCCGGAGATGTATTAAGACGAAACCAGGTTGAACGAACAGGTGCCTGGATTGATACGGACAGCCGTTCGGATTGGGACAGCTTAAAAGGAAACCCACTGGCAGAAACCGCTGATCTGCGAACATACAAACAAGCCCAGTCTGATTTGGACCTTGAGACGTTTGACGTAGAAGGGATTGTCAGGCCTTATACATCACCCGATTCTACATTCAGCGTTCTCGAAGATTTATTTTCAAACGCCCAACATTCCATTGAATTGAGCGTATATGAAATGCACAGCCCGTATTTGACAGAAATCCTGGTTGACGCTATTGAGAGAGGGGTTGAAGTGCGGGCCCACTTTGACGGCGGACCGGTTGGGGGCCTCCAGGACGATTCCAGATGGGTCTCCCAGCAGCTCCATGATGCAGGAGGAGAAGTGCGTTATATCGTCATGGGCCGTGACAACGATCAACACAAGCGCTACCGCTGGGACCATTCAAAGTACGGCATTATTGATGACGAAATTGTCTTTGTACAAAGTGAAAACTTCAAAAAAACAGGAACGCCTGTCGATAACTCAAGCGGTAACCGCGGCTACGGAGTCGTTATTGAAGACGCTGATGTAGCAGGCTATTTTCAGGATGTGTTTGAAGAAGACTGGGACGACTTGTATCCGGATGTGTTTGCCCATGACCCGTCCCATGAAAGATACGGCAATCCGCCTGCTGGATTTGAACCGGACTATGATGTGCCAACTGGCTCTTATCCATCCCCATTTGAAAGTAAAGCCATTACAGGAGACTTTAAAATCACCCCGGTCATCGCACCTGATACAAGCTTTAAGCAGGAAGATTCGATACTGGGTATGATTAAAGATGCTGAAGACTACGTTTATGTAAGTCAGATGTATTCCCACAAGTTCTGGGGAGGGCTGGAAGATTCATCAGACTCTCACCCGAATATCTATATGGAGGCTGTCATTGATGCAGCGCGGGCAGGTGCCACCGTTCGCGTAAGCCTTGGGGATGCCTGGCTGGATCCTGATAATCCAAGGGATAATACACGTACCATTGAATACCTCCATACTATTGCTGAACAAGAAGGAATCGATATAGAAGCTCAACTCATAGATACCGAGGCCATCGGATTGGCCATTCTTCACAATAAAGGTGTCATTGCTGATGACCGGGTTCTTGTATCCAGTATCAACTGGTCAAAAAACAGCGGAAAAAATAACCGTGAAGCCGGTGTCATTATTGAGAACCAGGACGTGGCTGACTTTTACAAGGAAGTATTTGAATACGACTGGGCCGGCGGAGATCAGGTTATTGGCGTGGCATATGAGGACTTTGAATCCGGTGTGAAGGAAACATACAGCGCTGATGAAGTGACACTTTCTTCCGGTGCATGGCTGTTTGATAATGCTTTGCTTGGTACCCTGTCCAACGATAAAAAGCTTGGCAGTCAGTCTGCGAGAGTACGAGCAGACGGAATGATCGAAATGCAGGAAGATATTGAAGGTGTGGCATCCCTCAGCTTCTACCACGGACTGTATGGATCTGATGAAGGGGGAACCATAACCGTTCAAAAGTCCGTTGATCATGGAAGCAGCTGGACGAATGTGACTACCCTACCATCGCAGAGGAGTCTGGAAAAAGAGCGGATTGATGTAAATGAGTCGGAGAATGTGAGGCTTCGCTTTATCGTAAGCGGAGAAGAAGGAACCCGCGTAAATATCGATCACATCTCATATGTAGAAGGAGGCATTACAGAACCTGTTCTGGCGGAGGGATATGAAGGGGCCGCAAAAGGCAGTTATGCGGCTGCTGATGTCGAGCTTTCATCAGGCCTTTGGCATCTCGATAATGCTCTGATCGGCACTCATCAGAGTGACAAAAAAATTGATGACCGCTCTCTGCGCATCCGCGCTAACGGGCATGCCAGTATGGAATTCGATGTTCCAGGTGCCCACGCCGTCAGCTTCTATCACGCAAATTTCGGTTCTGACACCGGAGCGGAAATACTGCTTCAACAGTCCACCGATCAAGGCGAAACGTGGAACGATGCCGGGGAAGCAATCATAAGCAATTCCGAACTCGAACGCCATAGAGTCGTTGTAGACACGGAAGCAGATGTTCGTTTTAGAATCGTGGCAGATGGTTTAGAGGGAAGCAGAGTCAATATTGATGAATTTTGGATAGAAGAATAAAACATGACCGTTAGAGCCTGAAAATGGCTCCGCCCAGCACGAAATCCCACTCGTGCTGGGCTTTTAATTTCGTGCAGCAGCCAACCGGGTCACCGAGCGGTGATAATGAGGTTTTGTGTAAAGATATGCCTGTTTTGTATCAAGATTTACCGGCTGAATATTAATTTATGACCGATTTATGTTAAGATAACCAGATCCGAATCCATTTTTCTTCCAGTTACACCTCCACCATAAAGTGATCTATGTAAAGATGTCGGAAGAGGGCGCGCTTGGCCGACCACTTATGGCGCTTTCTACACTAAACAAAAACCCGCCCGGCACATAAGTGCCGGACGGGGCAGTATTGAAACTGTTTTATATTATACTTCGGCTTATAATAGGTCACTCACGAACCGTCGTCCCCCGCACACGCAAAAAAGATGCTCCCCTTATGTCAAACCCTCTCAACTCCACTACCATGCACCGTTTAACTTTTAAACGCCACATCAACCGCCATATCCTTGAAATTCACCTGTATCTGAAACCATTTAGGTCGATCAGCAAAGGATTAATTTGTGAAGTCATATGATCTTCTACCTTTCTATCTGGCCAGTATTAGAACTGAAAGGATTAAATATTTGAATAAAAGACTACGATTTCGACAAAGTTCGGGTGGTGACAGGCACCGATAAAACCTAACACGACGACCTCTCGACCAGCTCGGTATCAAACGAGTAGCTTTCCTTCACCTGAACCCTTTCCAACACCTGAAAGATGACGTGGGAGGCGAGCTTTCCGATTTCGTATTTGGGCTGGCGCATCGTGGTTAATGGCGGTGAAAGGTATGGGGCAAGCTGGATGTCGTCAAACCCGATAATGGAGATATCACCAGGCACCCTGATCTCACTCTCTTTCAAGGCTTCCAGCCCGCCGATGGCCATTTCATCGTTGGCAAAGAAGATCGATTCGGGCATTTCACCCTGATGAATCAGCATTTTCGTCGCCTGATAGCCGCCCTCCTGTGTAAAGTTTCCGTTCAAAATCCACTTTGACAAAGGCGTCTGCCCATGGTCCTTTAACGCGTTTAAGTACCCTTTATAACGATCGTTGCTGTCTGCAGAATTCGACGGACCGCTGATAAACGCCACCGATTTTTTCCCGTTCCTGATCAGATAATCCGTGGCCTTGTACCCGCCGTTCACGTTGTTTACATTAATGCTGATAATATTAGGGTCACCGGTGACGTACCGGTCCAGCACTATGATGGGGAATCCTTCACGTGCCGACCCCTGGATGAAACTGTTTTCGATATTGTGCGCAAGCAGGATGACCCCATCTGTCCGGGTTTCCCGCAGAAATTTAACAGCCGTTGAGCTTTCGTCCCCGTAGGAGCTGCAGACGATCAGGTCATACCCTTTTTCCAGCACGAGCTCCTGGACGCCTCTGATCAGTTCGGAATAGAAAGGACCTGTAAGGTCGCTTAAAATCAATGCGATCGTTTTCGTTTTATTCTTTTTTAAATCCATAGCCAGGCCGTTTTTTCTGTAATTCAGCTCTTTTGCTGCTGCCAGGACTTTCTCTCTCGTTGAACCCTTTATTTTCTTATTTCCGCTCAATGCGTAGGAAGCCGTTGACACTGCCACTCCCGCCCGTTTCGCAACATCTTTAATTGTAGGCATGGATTCCCCCCCTTTCTCTATGTAGCTGCCGGCCGGCTTCACCTGAGGCAAGCCGGCACCTTACAACTAATTTACTACACAAAAACGTCTATTTCATTTTTTTCATCCGAATGGATGTGGGTTTTACTGATTTTTACCCCGCTGTTTCGGTACCGGTTGGAGAGCACACCGGATGGTACCTCTTCCCCGTTGACGGTCACTCTGCCGCCGCTCGCGTTTTCTTCACCTGAAAGACGGTACCGAATCGTAACCGGACGCCCCCCGACTGCAAACTCAAACGTGAGACCGTCCAGCCCTGCATCCAGTACCGGATCGAAAATAACCATGTCCCCTTCTTCCCGGACACCGAGTACATTCGACACCAGCTGATTCAGATAGATTCCCGGTCCGCTGGAATAGATGCGCCAGCCGCCTTTCACTTTAACCTGGCCGCTCTTTAGCTGGTCAAATTTCTCAGCCGCTTCGTAGCGGGTGTTGAACTTACCGTCGGAGCTACTGAAGTAGGCATTGCTCTGACGCATTTCGGCATTCGGCACCGCATCGCCGATTCCCACCGGGTTAATCACCTTCAGCGCTTCCCACGCCACTTTACCTTTGCCGATTTTCGCCATCGCTTCGATAAACCGGATGTGGGCGTGCACATACTGCAGGCCTATCTCCCTGCCGAAGTTCGCCGCCTGCTCGGCACGTTTAAAGTGCTTGCTCACACCACCGTCATAGCGGGCAGGCTTGTTCATGAGCCGCACCCCGTCGGGAAAATAAAGATGTTTTCGGATCAGCTCGTAATGCTCTTTCATTTCCTCTTCATCAAACAGCTCACTGATCATGCTGCGGGTCATCGGCAGAAGCCGGTATTCGATTCCGGTTTTGCTGTCGGAAGGATGAACCATTTTTTCAGGGTTTTCCTTGTCCGCAAAATATAAAAACCCTGAGATCACTTTATCGTCACGGAGGAACTTCTGATAATCCCGTTTAACCCCTTCAGACAGGCGCTTCACTTCGGCAGCTTCTTCCGGAGCCGCTTCCTCGAGCATTTCACCGAGGCGCGTTAACGATTGGTATGTTAACGCCACGGTCCAACTGCTCACCATATACTGCTTGAGCTCCTGGTTCGCCGGCTGCAATGTGTCATCCCAGTCTCCGTCACCGTAGGAAGACAGGAACGTATCGTGAAGGAAGTTCGCCTTAATATAGTCAATTTGTTTGTTCACGTGCGCAAGTAAAGAAGGCTGATGCTCGGTAAACGTCTTGTTGCTTCTGTCAGTGTAAGGCAGTTCCTCTTGCAGTATCGCCGTATCACCGGTTATCTTCAGATAATCAGCCAGCAGTTTCAGCGGCCAGACGATAATGTCCCCGTGGCTTTCCTCCTGCTGGACTTTCGTATACTCATCGAACATAAACCACTGCGGCCAGTTGCCTGTATCCTCATACTGGTGGGCATAAACGGTTTTGATAATGTCTTTTACCCGGTCGTATTTCTGCATGGCGAGGAAATATTCCGCAGGTCCCTGGCACACATCCCTTGTGCCCCATGCCGCTGCCGTATACTGCTCCAGCCCGTGCGGCACCGCGTAATGGACAAGCATGTTATGGGTATACCACCAAGCGAGCGTATTAAGCTTTTCCACGTCTTCAGCCATTCCTCCGTGATGCTCGAGCTTGAACCCGTTCATCAGCTCCTTAGCGTACTGGCGGTAGCTTTCCTTCTCCTGCTGAAACACCTTATCAGAGCCAAAGTCAAATTCCCCGGTTAAGCTGCCGGCAATCGTCAGACGCCACTCGGCTGCTTCTTCCAGTTCAAAGGCGATTAAGGACGCTGTTCCGTGAACCAGGCCGTCCACTAACGCCTTTTCGTCCGCCATTTCAGACGGAACACTGAACGAGAACCTGTAGCTCAGTTCCGGGTGAACCTCCCGGCTTGGGGCATTTCCATCAGCCGTCACAACGTAAGTCCCGTCTTTTTCCTCAATATAAAAAGGTACTTCGTATTCGTTTGGGGCCATCGACAGCTGGTTCGTCACGAGGAACCGGTACGGCTTTTGCTGCTTCGATTCAATGTGCAGCGTTACTTCCGCATCACGGACCGAGGTGAAATTCGTCACAACGATCAGGTCATCCTCTGTTTTGTAGTACCAGCGGGCGTAGTTAAAGCCCATCTCAAACAGGGACGGCATCGTGAGCAGGCAGTATCTGCCGTCTTTTTCAATGTAAATGCGCTGGCCGGACGTTTTCGGTATATTCAAGGCGTTGCGTGGGTTGGTCATCAGTTTATTAAGTGACGTATTCCCTACAGCAATCTGGGCGTTGAAGATCCCGGTCATGTAGGCCGTCGTGGTAATCATTTCCTGATCCGGATCGCCGTGATCAGCTGTCATCAGAATGTGTCCGTGGGGGCGCTCCACGTTACGTTCTTTTGCAGGAAAAACAACATGCTCCTGTGTCGGCGTGAAAAAGGCCCCCAGTTCGTCTCCCATTTTCTCTTCAAATCGCTTTTCAGGAAAAAGAGCGTCTACCTCCTCTGACGTCAGAGGAAACGTTTGGAGGCTTTCCCCGGTCCGTGTCTGTACCGGGCCTGTCTCACCCTCAGTTAACCCGTACGTTTTGTTCTCCACACGCTCCCAGGCGGCCTGCAGCTGATCCTGAAATTCCAGCTTCTTCACAGGTTCCGGGTGGTTGTCTTTAAACAGCCCGTAAAAGACTGTGGTGCGGCTTCCGTTTAGGGGTTCCCGGACGGCTTTCAGTCCGGTGTAGGCAAATTCATACTGGTAGTTTTCATTTGGAAACGCCTCGCTCTTTAACAGCTCAGGCTCGTCTGTTTCTTTATAGGACAGGCCGAAAAACTGAAAGCCGTCCGTTACATAGCCGTCCGCACCCGTAAGGCAGCCCTGCTGCACATACGGATTTCCGCCTGGCTGCGGCTGATTCTGCCTGCTGGCGATCACAAAGCCCTTATCTTCCGTGTCGAACGGCTTATGGTCGATATACTGGGAGGCGTACGCTTCATTGGTCCGGACCATGGCCTTTGCGCCGAGCCCGAGATCCTGTCCGTACACCACATCCACTTCCGCTCCGTCCCCTTCCAGGTCCACCTTCCAGAACCAGGTGCCTGTCGGGTCAGGTGAAAAAGTGACGACGTACGATACATTTTCAAAGCTTCCCTTCCACTCCACCGCTTCGTCCCCGAAAGAAACACTCGACGGGGATTTCACGCCGAGCATCGGGCTCCACTGAATCCCTCCCCCGGAATGAACCCGCAGATACAGGTTATTCAGAGAGCCGTCAATCGTATTACTGTTCCATTGGTTGATCATAGCCTGCCCTGAACGGATCTCATAAAGATCCCCTGTCGGTAAAAACATATATGTCAAATCCCCGGATGTAATCTCGTGATCATTGATTGGTCTTGTTTCTATTTTCATCAAAGAATCTCTCCTCGCCATAAGCTCTGTTGCGGTGTTCTCCTACTCCTGTCCAGATCTCCCGGCGGGACTGTAGGAAAAACGACCTTCCTCTGTATTCCTGCTGTCGGGCCCGACACTGACGATAAACTCCCCCGCATCGCACGTATAGGTCAAATCACTGTGGTGGTATTTCAGGCTTTCTTCATCCACCTCGAACACCACCTGCTTTGTTTCACCAGGCTCCAGATGAATTTTACTAAAGCCCTTCAGCTCTTTAACAGGGCGGACCACTTCCCCGACAAGGTCGCGGACGTACATCTGGACAGTTTCCTCACCGGCCACCGCTCCTGTGTTCTGTACATTAACAGAAACACGGATCGTTCCGTTTTCCTCCATGACTTCCGAGGAAAGGGCAAGGCTTGAGTAGGTAAAAGTGGTGTAGCTCAGGCCGAAACCGAATGGAAATAACGGACCGTTCGGTGCGTCTAGATACTTGGAGGCAAACCGGTCCTCGGGATCAATCTGATCCTTCGGCCGTCCTGTATTAAACGAATTGTAGTAAACCGGCACCTGCCCAACGTTGTGGGGAAAGGACATGGTCAGTTTTCCGGAAGGGTTCGTGTCACCGAACAGGAGATCAGCCACGGCATGCCCTGCTTCTGTGCCCGGATACCAAGCCTCAAGAACAGCGTTCGATTCATCAACCACGCCGTGCAAATCGAGGGGACGTCCGTTGAAGAGAACGGTCACAAGGGGTTTACCGAGCTTCTTGACTTCTGCAACCAGCTGAAGCTGGGCGTCAGGCAGTTTTATATTGGTTCTGCTCCCTGCCTCGCCGCTCATCTCGGAATGCTCTCCGAGGGCCAGAACAACCACCTCGGCCTGCTTTGCTGCTTCAACGGCTGCCTCGAGCTGTTCAGGTAAGACTGCTTCGATGTCACAGCCCTTTTCAACTGCCGGCTCGGTGTCGAGCTTTTCGGTCATTCCTGTTCTGACAGAAACGACATCCTTCTCTTCTCCGAAAATGGACCACGGACCCATGAGATCCGTGCTTTCGGCAAACGGGCCGATCAGCGCCACGTTCTGGCTCTTCCTTAACGGCAGCACGCCTTCATTTTTCAGAAGGACACAGGACTTGGCCGCCGTTTCCCGGGCCGCTTTGCGGTGGGTCTCCGAGAGCATCACTGTTTCTTCCAGTTCCGTGTCTGCTCCGCGGTACGGATTTTCAAACAGACCGAGCTTATTTTTCAGCTTCAGAATCCGGAGAACCGCTTCATCGAGCAGGGCCTCCGAGATGACGTTTTCCTCCACAAGTGTCTTTAAATGCTGCACATAACAGGGGGTCATCATTTCGATATCCAACCCCGCCGTCACGGCTTTAAGCGCCGCATCACGGTTATCGGCTGCCACTCCGTGGGGAATCGCTTCCTGAACGGCGCCCCAGTCCGATATGAGGACGCCGTCAAAGCCCATTTCCTTTCGTAGCAGGTCTCTCATAAGCCACTTGTTACTTGTAGCCGGTATGCCTTCCACCGTGTTAAAAGCCGTCATCACCAATTCAGCCCCTTCATCCAGGGCAGCTTCATAGGCCGGCAGATAGTACTCCATCAGCTGGCGCCGGGACATGTCGACGGTGTTATAGTCCCTTCCGCCTTCCGGAGCCCCGTATGCGGCAAAGTGTTTCACACAGGCTGCAAGCTTAGACTGATCATTCTTTAGATCGTCTCCCTGATAACCGCGTACGAGGGCACGGGCCAGCACGCCATTTAAATACGGATCCTCACCTGTTGACTCCATCACCCGGCCCCAGCGCGGATCCCGTACAAGATCAACCATCGGTGAAAACGTAACATGAAGTCCCGCAGCTGCGGACTCTTTAGCGGCGATTGCGGCACTTTCCTCCACAGCCTTCGGGTCCCACGTGCACCCGAGGGCCAGAGGAACAGGAAACACGGTTTTATAGCCGTGAATCACATCCGCCATAAACAGAAGGGGGATTCCCAGGCGGCTTCGCTCCAGGTATGCCTTCTGAATCGTGCGGAGATTGTCTGCTCCTGTTGCCCCGAGGACGGATCCGCTTCCGGTCATATCTTCATTGGCCACTTCCATTCCTGCAAACGGTCCGGTTATTTTCTCGTCGCTGCTTCCTTTGTGAATAAAGGAAGAAACCACCTGCGACATCTGGGCCGCTTTCTCTTCAAGGGTCATCTTCTCTATCAGATCGTGTAATTTCGTTTCATTCATAACGTCTGTCCTCCTGAATATGCAAACTCGTTTTCACTTACTTAATCCCAGTCGTATTAAAGCCTTCAACAATATACCGCTGTACGAACAGGAACAAGAACA
Source organism: Alteribacter keqinensis (assembly GCF_003710255.1). Lineage (NCBI taxonomy): Bacteria > Bacillati > Bacillota > Bacilli > Caryophanales > Bacillaceae > Alteribacter > Alteribacter keqinensis. The sequence goes on from NZ_RHIB01000002.1 coordinate 378,976, forward strand.
GCACAGGAAGGACCATCACTGTCGCACCTGCCATCTGCAGGGCAAAACTGCTTGAATGCTGGCCCTGAAGCAGTGCGAGACCAACGGAAAGGGTATACAGTGCCTGATCATTTGCCACGATGAGCGGCCAGAGAAAGCTGTTCCAGGCACCGACAAACGTAAGAATCGCCTGTACCGCAATAATCGGCTTAGATAATGGAATGATAATCTGAAAGAAAATCCGGAATTCCTTTGCCCCGTCAATACGGGCAGATTCGATTAAATCATTCGGGATCGTCGTCATAAACTGCCGGATCAAAAAGATGTTAAAGGCGGCAATCAGCCCGGGCAGGATAATCCCTGCCATCGTATTGGTAAGCCCCATCTGGTTTAAAAGCAGATAAACCGGAATCATGGAAACCTGGGCCGGAATCATCATCGTTGCGAGAACACAGAGAAACACCACTTCTCTTCCTTTAAACTTGAACTTCGCAAACCCATAGCCCGCCATCGTGTTAAACAGTAAGCCGAGCATGGCAAAAAGGACGATGATCATGGTGTTCATAAAGTACGTGCCGAAGTTCAGATTCTGAAAGAGATTGATATAGTGCTCAAAGGTGAACTCCTGCGGCCAGAATGTGGGCGGCATCGTGCGCGCTTCCCTTTCCGATTTAAATGAACTCAGAATCATCCATATAAACGGGATCGAAACAAGAAATCCACCAACTACTAAAACGGATGTGACGAAAAACTTTTCAAATCTGTTTTTCAACAGGGTTCACCTCAATTCTCTTTCGATTTATTAAACGTAAACTGAATTAACGTAGCGACAATAATAAAGACGAACAGGATTAAGGACGCCGCCGCTGCGTAACCGAAGTCGTTATACTGGAAACCACTTTCGTAAATAAACAGGGCCATTGACATCGTGCCGTCAAGAGGTCCCCCGCCTGTCATGACAAACGGTTCCTCGAAGAACTGAAGCCAGCCGATAAGCGTTGTTACGGTTACGAAAAAGGTCGCATAGCTTAACGAAGGAATCGTAATGTAACGTAGCTTCTGGAATTTATTCGCCCCGTCCATATCCGCCGCTTCATAGTATGACCTCGGAATTGACTGGAGAGCGGCAAGATAAATCAGCATGTTAATCCCGATCCCTTTCCAGACTGCCAGGATGATCAGCGAGATTTTTGCGATGAATGGGTGTTCAAGCCACGGAACCTTTCCTAAGCCGAGGCTGTTCAGGATAAAGTTAAACAGTCCCACGTCCATGTTGTAGAGAAAGCCCCAGACAACCGCAATCGCGACGATATTTGTGATGGAAGGCACATAAAAGAGCACCCTGAAAAATGTAAACAGCTTGTTCGTCATATAATTTAGAAGAAGTGCGACACTGAGAGAGCAGACAATGACTAATGGAACACCAATACTGACATACACGAGTGTGTTAACAATCGACCTGTGAAACAGGGAATCCTGGAACAGGGCAATGAAATTCTCAAAGCCAACGAAGCTGATTACGTCCCAGTTTCTTAGACCAATCAGGTTCATATCCGTAAAGCTGATCAGAAGGCTTACCAGAATCGGAAGCAGTGAAAATGCAATCAGCAGCAGTACGGCAGGCCCGATAAACAGCCATGGTGTGAGGGCGTTTTTATGATTCACATACCTTTCCTCCTCGTACAAATGATCGTTAAAAGAAGAGAGAAGAGACTGGGACAGAAGTGTTTTTGTCAACGAGAATCCGAGCGATCAAATGCAGTGCAAATAAATCGCTACTGAAATATACTTCGCTTTCCGCGGGAAGCTGGTGAGCCTCCTCGTGCTGCGCACCTCGGGGTCTCACCTTTGCTTTTCCTCCCGCAGGAGTCTGCGTATATTTCATCCGCTATGTCAGCGCGTTGTTCCGATTCTCAGCTAAACTCTTTCTTTTTATCCCAGTCTCTCTCTCAGAAATTTGTGTAATGAATTACTGTTCTTAAGGGTGCTAGCTTCCGCTGCAGGCGGAGACATTCCCCGGGATCAGTTCAGCCCCCTGTTTAGTTAAGGCGTCTAGCGGAATTTTGCTGGAAATCGTCCAGCTCTTCGTCTAGGTCGGCGCCACCGCGGTTGATGCGCTCAAGGGAGGACAAGAGATCCTGGGCCACGTTTTCCCACTGGCTCAGTACCGGAGGAGCTACGGCTTCTTCCAGCTGGTCGCCAAAAACGGCAAGCTTTTCATCTTCCTGAAGCTCCTCGTCATCCCAGGCAGACTGGCGGGCAGGCAGTGCGTTTGTCTCCTTGAACCATTCGACCTGCGTTTCAGGCTGGGACATATACGTGATAAACTCCAGAGATTCTTCTACATGCTCTGTTTCAGCGAATACGCTCAAGTGGGAACCGCCGATCGCAGAAGCGTTACGCTCACTGCCTGGTAGCATAGCAACATCCCAGTCTCCGTCAATGTCAGGTGCACTGTCACGAAGGATGTTGACCATCCATGGTCCGCTTGAGAACATCGGCTTGCTTCCTTCTTCAAAGCCCTGCTCAATCGGCACACCTTCTGTTACTTGAACCAGTTCTTCATCGAAGAATGTGTGGTAGTAGGCCATTGCTTCTCTGAATGCCGGATCGGCAAAGTTCTCCTCTGCTTCTTCTTCGTTAAATTCCCACCCGTTCTGCCATGCGAAGATTGGCGGAACAAGCTGGTCATTCTGATCGATATCATAGCCGTACATGCCGTCACCACGGTCGGCAAGCTCACGGGATACTTCCAGCATCTCATCCCAGTTCTGAGGCGGCTCGCTGAAGCCGTGCTCTTCAAGGATATCCGTGCGGTAGAACAGCACGCGGGTATCTACATACCACGGCACACCGTAAACGCCGTCATCGTAAACCGTTGTATCAAGGGCCCCTTCAAAGAAATCATCATTGCTGATCACGTCGTACTCATCTGCGTATTCTGACAGATCAAGGAATGCCCCGGCGCCTGCAAACTCAGCCACCCACGTGGTTCCAAGCTGCAGAACGTCAGGACCGTTACCGGAAGCAACTGCCGTCAGCAGGTTATCGTGGGCATTATCCCATGGAATCGCCTGAACGTTTACTTCAATATTGTCGTGCTCATTTTCAAAGGCTTCCACGAATGATCCGAGGGCGTTTCCTTCCTCACCCATGGCCCATACGTCAAGTGTGACCTTGTCACCGTCACCGCCGTTCGCCTGATCTCCGTTTGAATCGCCGTCATTACCACAGCCGGCTACTGCAAGAACACCGGCAAACATCGCTAAACTCTTTTTAAATTTCATCCTGAACCCTCCTAATTTAAGTGAAACGTTTCAATTTATTGTTAAAAAATAGTGGCTGAAAAAGGAGTATCTTCGGTATAAACACGTTACTTTCAAAGTTGAACCTGGATTTCGCTACAGGCGGACGCTTTCCGCGGTCATCACCTCAGCCGCTTCTGGAAATTCGCCCTGCGGGGTCTTTCGGCTCGGACCTCAACGTTTATTCGTGATGTCAACGCTCGACACTGTAGTCGTCGCCTTTCGCTATTATATTTAGTATTTATTGAACAAATATACTCAGATAAAACAAGTAGAATTGCTATTTCTTTATGAAGAGGGGCCGGGGATGATGGCTCCCGGCCAGTCCCTCCTAATTATGATCTGTTCTATTCGTTAATTGAAAATTCTTCTCTTTCAAGCAGGTGTTCCGGGTTGGACCCGATTTCGTTCTGGTGGAAATAGTTTTTGATCAGTCCGTCATGGAGATAGTTGGCGATGGAAAGCATGATCATACCCTGGTCGAGTGCAAGATATGCCTCTGTCACTTCTCCAGTATGGACATTGACGGTGTCATAAAAACCGTATGGACCGTAAACTCCCATATCACGTAGCACTTTAATGTTTTCAAAGACGTCCATCGGTGCATATTCAAGTGCCAGGAAGGACGCGTGTGGTGTAACGGTACCGTCTTCCGGGTAGCCTTCCATGCCGCCTGCAGGTACGCCGAACTCCTGATAATCACCAGGAACCGCTGCCGGGGAGAAGCCCCATACAGGATAGCCTTCTTCTTTTGCATGGTCGATCTGCAGTTCCACATGACGTTCATTATTCAGACCAAGACCTTCTGTTCCGAGCTCTTTTTCTTTTACAAGCAGTCCTGGCATTAAGGCTTCAAACATGCTTCCGCCCCAGCTCGGCACGTACTTGATATCATTGTGCTCATAATGTCCCTGGAAAAAGGTTACGCCGTCATACTCCACTTCATACCCTTGTGGGGTCTGACTCTGCCAGTCCCATTCAGGAGGGAATGTACGGTGCATATGCCACCAGTGCTCAGAAGGAACGTCGCCTTTCCCGATTGCAAGATAGCTTGTGATTCTCGGTTCCGTATAGAATGCCCCGTAGTGATGATCAGTCAGGCTGTCTGTTTCCGCATCGTATCCGCCGCGGAACAGGTTCTCATCAAAATCGTAAAGAGAGGAATAATCCATATCCTCTGCAAGAGCCAGTGCGTCTTCCTCAAGCTCTTCATATGCTTCCGCTACGACAACCAATCCTGCCGTAAGCCAGCCGTTATCCACCTGGGAGATAAACTGTCCCCAGTCTGTCATGAGGCTCGCATCGTCCGTATAATACCAGTTATAATACAAGCCGTTCCACGTTTCCATGTCCTGCAGACTGTTTATCGTTTTGCTGATTTTCTCAACCGCTTCCTCTTTCTCAATGAAACCCATTTCTTCAGCTGAAATCACGCTCAGCATATAAAGTCCGATGTTCGTTGGTGATGTGTGCTTTCCTTCCTCGTCTTCATCCAGGCGGACAATATCATAGGTCAAACCCGTTTCTTCATCCGTAAATTCCTCAAAATACTCGAAGGTCTTCTTCGCAATCGCATTCAGCTGCTTCTCCAGTGCAATGTCATGCCCGGGAGGATGTGTTGGCTGGGCATGGTGTGTGGATGGTAATAATGCAAAAACCAGAACGGCAGTTAACATGATGCTGAATAACTTTTTCATAATCTTAATCGCCCTTTCGTATGGAGATTTGATTTACATGACAAGTGAGAAAGTTACAGATCCAAATTCTGCTTCCATAACGCCGGCAGCTTCAGCGATCACCTCCTCAAAATTGAAAGACTATAAATACGACTCTTTCCCATGCGGAAGTATGTACGGGTAGCTGATATCAGATACAAAATTGAAACGTTTCTCCAAAATTCCGCGAGACTTATTAATGATTTTCTATGTCTTATGATTGTAAATTAGTGAAACGTTTCAATAATTAAATTGTAGTGTATTTTGTAAGCCTTTTCAACAGTTTTTGAAAATTCTTTAAAAATCTTTGCGGTTTAATTTATTTCATCCTCTCTGTAATGAGCATCGCACCTGCTAGCAGGTAATGGGGCTGGCTTTGTTAAATCGGAAGGTGGCGAATTTTTGCGGAATGACCGATATATCCATAAAATCGACGGATAAACTGCCGACCAGATCCACATCCATCCTACTCCACCGCACCAACTACTAAAACCAACCTTACATTTAAGAGAGTGACTCCCTAATACAACAAAACCAAATTGCACCATTTGTACTTTCGTTCAATTACAAACTAAAAGAGACAGCGGCTCGAGCATTCCTTCAGGTCTAAATTCCGCCACAGGCGACAACACTGACAGTATCTAAACCAAGGAAGGCTTAATCTTTGACACACAACAACAGTCCAATTTTGCACACACGTCTGTTCATCATTCGGACTTCTAATCTTGCGAAATTCTTTTATTATAAAAGTAAGTCATTCAACAGTTTCCTGATTTTCAGCTGGCCGGCATTAATGGAAAAGGTGGTGGGTGAATGATGATACTGGATCAAAAGAGCGCTCAATTATTGGATGTTCTCGCACTTAAAAATGAACCTGTTTCAGCCGTTGAACTTAGTGAACATCTGCATGTGTCCCGCCGGACGGTCTATTACAACCTAAACAAGGTGGATGACTGGCTGGCAGACAAGAAGCTCGAGAAAGTTCAGAGAGTCAAGTCGGTTGGTATTTTTCTGACTGAGGAAACGAAAGAAAAGCTGCCCACATACTTCACGGTAAATCAGCAGTATGATTACTTCTTTTCCTCCGATGAGCGAAGGGCAATTACAACATTTCTCCTCCTCACAAAAAGCAGCAGCATCTATCTGCAACACATCATTGAGACCACCGGCGCAAGCAGAAATACCTGCTTAAACGATGTCAAATGCCTTCGTAAACAAGCCGGAGAGTATGAGCTGGATTTATCCTATTCTCATTCCAAAGGCTACACATTTGAGGGAAAAGAGTTCAACATCCGCAGGCTGTTTATGAACACCGTCCATGAAGACCTGGATCCGGAGGTGCTGAAAGCGATGATGGGGCTGTGGGAAAAAAATGATTCCCAGATCCCGCAGAACATGAACCACCTCCGCAACCAGATGGAAAAAGTGTTCGGAGCTCAAGGGAGTACCGGCAGTTTTAACCCGCTGATCTGGTATATGACGTATTGTCTTCAGCGCATCCTGCATCATCATTTTATAGGTGTACCGGTTGATGAAGCGGACGGGCTTAGAAGCAAAACAATGTACAAGCGCGCAAAGCATCTGACCGAGTCCATCAGCCAAACCTATGAAGTGACTGTCCCTGCCGGGGAAACAGATTTTTTTACAATCCTCCTCCTCAGCCAACGGATCAATTCCGATAAAGATGACGCAGAGGTTAAAGGACTTGAGGATGTTGTCCGCGCCATGGTTCTGGACTTTCAGCGCTATGCGTGTATGCAGTTTCGAAATTACCAGGAGGTGCAGAACAACCTGCTGATTCATATTTTCCCTGCCTACTACCGGTTAAAATACAAGTTACCTGCAAGAAACCCGTTAACACAATCTGTTAAGGAAAAGTACGGCGATATCTATCAGCTTACGCATAAAGTGGTTCATCATTTGGAACGCTTTATAGGTGAAGCTATCCCCGAAGATGAAACCGTCTACATTACGATTCACTTTGGCGGCTGGATGAGAAAAGAAGGGCAGACAGCGGCTGAGAGGAAACAAGCATTGGTAGTCTGTTCCAGCGGGATCGGGACGTCTCAAATCCTGAGAACACAGCTTGAGACGTTGTTTTCAACCATCGATTTCGAAGTGGTCACATCCGTGGAAGAAGCAACGATTAAACCTGATCTTATTTTTACGACTGTGCCGTTAAAGAACAGAAATGTACCGACCTTTCATGTGAATGCCGTCTTAACAGAAACGGAAAAAGAACGAATTCTGATGAATGTGAACCGGCTTCTTAACTACAAGGAAGTCAATCCATCACATTCGAAAGTAAAAGACATCCTGCGAGTCGTGGAAAAGCACGCAACCGTCCACAATCAGGCACAATTACTGTCGGAGATTGAGGAGATTCTATCAAATAAGCCACTTCAGATAAAGGAGCCTTATAAGCCTATGCTAAATGAAATTATTCAGTCAAACGCGATTCAGATTCTGGATAAAGTGGAGAATTGGCATGAAGGGATTCAAATCGCATCACAGCCCTTGGTCGATAACCAATCCATCACACCGGACTATGTATCTGCGATGATTAATAAAGTTGAAGAATTAGGACCTTATGTCATTATCGCTCCTCAAGTAGCGATTCCCCATGCAAGACCTGAAGACGGGGTGGAGAAACTCGGGATGAGCGTTTTGAAACTAAATGAACCTGTCTGGTTCTCAGAGGAAGACCGTCACCAGGCATCCCTGCTCTTCGTCCTGGCAGCGGTGGATAATGAGTCCCATCTCAAGGCATTGTCCCAACTATCAACGATGCTGTCCGAGGGAGACAACGTTGAAAAGTTACGGGCAGCGAAAGACATTGGTGAAATTCAGCAAATCATTGATCAATACAGTGAGTAAAACAAAACACATTTAGGAGGAATTAAGATGAAATTATTAGTTGTATGCGGAAATGGACTTGGAAGCAGCTTTATGGTGGAGATGAACGTAAAAAAGGTATTAAATGAACTGGGAATTGATGCAGAGGTCTCTCATACAGACTTAGCCACATCAAAAACGGAGCTGGCTGATTACTACATCGGTTCACGGGATATCATTATGAACCTGGATGATGGCAACAGAAAGATCATCCCCCTCACTAACTTGATGGATCAGCAAGAACTGAAGGAAGCGTTGCAAAAACATCTACAGGAGGGATAATTCATGGCAGAACTGATTATGAATGACATCCTGGGTACACCTGCAATTCTCGTTGGTCTGTTTGCTCTAATGGGCCTTCTTTTACAGAAAAAAGGAGCTGCTGATACAGTATCCGGGACGTTAAAGACGATCATGGGGTTTGTCATCCTAGGGGTGGGGGCCGGTGTTCTCATCTCCTCCCTGGACTTCTTCTCACAAATGTTCGAGCGTGCATTCAGCATCCGCGGGGTTATTCCGAACAACGAAGCCGTTGTAGCGGTAGCGCAGCAGGCATTTGGCACAGAGACAGCCATGATCATGTTATTCGGTATGGTTGCCAATATTGTCATTGCCAGACTGACGCCTCTTAAGTACATTTTCCTGACCGGACATCATACTTTATTCATGGCGTGTTTAATCGCAGTTATCCTAAGTACAGGCGGCATGGCCGGAGTTCCACTCATTGTTACCGGTTCTCTTATCTTAGGATCTGTGATGGCTCTCTTCCCGGCTCTATTACAGCCGTACATGAGACAAATTACAGGAAACGACGACATTGCACTCGGTCACTTCGGATCTGTCGGTTACTTTGTTTCAGGAACAATTGGTAAGTACTTTGGTAATAAAGAAAAGACCACAGAAGATATTAAAGTGCCTAAATCACTTGGATTTTTACGGGACACTTCCGTTGCTGTCTCTCTTACAATGGCGATTCTGTTTATCGTTGTCGCCCTCTTTGCAGGAGCAACCTTCATTGAAACCGAGCTGAGTGAAGGAATGAACTTCATTGTCTTCTCTCTTATGCAGGCGATCACGTTTGCCGCCGGTGTGTATGTTGTTCTTGCCGGGGTACGAATGCTGCTGGCGGAAATCGTTCCTGCATTTAAAGGAATTGCGGATAAACTCGTGCCTAACGCCAAACCGGCCTTGGATGCACCGATCGTATTCCCATTCGCACCAAACGCTGTTATCATCGGATTTTTATTCAGCTTTCTCGCGGGTCTTGGAAGCATGTTCTTCCTACCGATGTTCGGCCTAGCTTTGATCGTACCGGGGCTCGTGCCTCACTTCTTCACAGGCGCAGCTGCGGGCGTATTCGGAAATGCCATGGGCGGAAGACGAGGCGCAATGCTTGGAGCCGTCACAAACGGTATCCTCATCAGCTTCCTGCCTGCCCTACTTTTACCGGTACTCGGTTCCCTCGGCTTTGAAGGAACAACATTCGGAGATTCAGACTTTGGCGTTGTCGGTATCCTGTTAGGCTGGCTTGTGAGTTTGTTTAATTGAATCGGCAGCAACAATCTAACTATAAAAGGAGAAACGGCCTGGTTGGCTGTTTCTCTTTTTTTGCGAGTATTAACTTGGCGACCCTGAGAAGGTTCTGCCCTTCCTTAATGAAGAACATAACCGCCACCGCTTTGCTTCATAATCAAGTTTTGTGTAAAGTTATGCCGGTTTTGTATTAAAATTTGCCTGCTGAATATTAATTTATGACGGTTTTATGTTAAGATAACCAGATCCACATCCAGTTTACTTCCAATTCCTCCATCCAGACCTCCTCCATCATCAAAGCCACACTTACTCTATCAGTGAAACCCATAAAAATCCGTTCTCATCAGAGAGCTGAACGGCCTTCTTCAAACAAACTTATTCTACTTGTGTTTGTACAGCCTCTCCTGCAACCTGATCCGGCTTTGCTGCATCGATCATAAGAAAGGTGGCTGTGAGAATGTGCATGACCATGCCCACAAACGGAATCCAAGCCACACACGAAGTAATAATGCCCAAGATGCTTCCTGTAGATTCTCTTCCATCCTTTCTTGTCAGAACTAACGTGACGATATGCAACGCCAGCATAATCACTAAAGGCGTATAAAACAGACTGATGACGATCATCCCGCCCAAGAACGGAATACCGAGCACCGCCTCAAGTCCCCCGGTGACCCACTTTAGAATCCTTGATACTGACAAGCTTTCCCCTCCCCCACCCATTCACTTGAGTCTAGACTTCAAAAATGGCTACCCATCCCAAGGCAGCAATAAGCATGATAACCAAAATACCGTACAGAACCGTAGCAATAATGCTGCACGTCAGCCCGCCAACCGCCAGACCTCTTCCGCCTTCAGAAGACACTTTGATTTCCTTTAGAGCCAGATTCGCAAGAACAATCCCAATTATTCCCGTGATCAAACCCACATACGGAATAATCAGGGACAGAATCCCCAGCACAAGAGAGGCCACCGCCTTGCCGTTCACTTTCTCTTTTACAGCTTCTACACTCTCACCTATCTCACCCACACCCTCTCCATTTTTATCAAAAAAATTAGCACAGAGCAGCTGCACACTGTTGCTAATGTGATGTCTATGCTCGTCGCACGAAGAAGTGAACAGGATAAGACGAAAATGTTATGTGGGGCAGCTTTCACGTGACAACTTTAATACGAAGAAGACCGCAGCACTCTTTTGAGAGTGCTGCGGTCTTCTATATTCACAGGCTCAGCCCCAAGCTAAAGGACACTTCCAAAATTCAAGATAATGCCACACAAGAACCGCCCTTATTTACATCCCACTACTCTTCTTTTTTCTTCTTCCTCCATGCATCGACCGCCAGCCAATTTGTAATGCATGATTAACAAGTAATTCTTATTGAAGTAATTTTACATACCAGGTAAATTCCAATTTACGCTGGATTACACCTGTACAAAAGATCATGTATCAAATCATTCTATAATTGAAATAAAATCATATAGAGTACGAGGAGACTGACAGATATAACTGCAGAAGTTACTGTCATTTTTCGATTTTTCTTAACAACGCCTGTAACTGTCATTATAATTGCGATAAGCAAAAGCAAAGTGATGAAAATTTTCATGTATGTACCTCCAAAATCATATTTCCCATTAGTTTAACATATTTATCTGTGGTGCCTGTCACCACCCGGTTTTTGTCGAAACCATAGGTCTTTCACGCCGAGAGAGCATGCCCAGTCCGGACCTGCTCTCTCGCTGAATGTAGAATGGCCCTCCACAGTTGACACCATTCGGGTGGTGACGGGCACCTTGAGTATGTTAATCTTGTATGTATAAACAACCTAATGAAAGACCACTAGGGGTGCTTTTTTGCTGAGAGAGACGTTTGTCTTAACCCTGTCACCTGAACTGGGTAATACCAGCGGAGGGAAGTGGCGTCAGCATTATCATCATTGGGCGTGGTGTATTTTATACCGTGCCGCCAATGAGTTCTTGTTTGACATACACTGCCGCTCCAGCTGGAGTGGTTTTTTTTGTTGTTCAGGAAACATTTTAGTTGAATTTGCTTTTTCTGTAGTTATCATTCGTTTTTCTAAGATCATTTCCCTTCACTAAAGGGAAGGGTCTGTTAAATTGCAGTGCCAGACATGGAAAGGAGAATCGATGTGCGGGACCAGGTAAGTCAGTTAATCGAACAAATTGATGCGAGACAGGATGAATTAGTGGCGTTGGTGAAGCAACTGGTTCGTTTCCCGACACCCAGTCCCCCTGCCCGGAATACCGGGGAAGCGCAGGAATTTTTCGCTGGGCAATTACGGGACCTCGGATTTGACATTGATCAATGGGAGGTGTTTCCGAATGACCCCAACGTAGTGGGAACGCTGAAAGGGAAACAGTCTTCTGACTACAGGAGCCTGATCGTAAACGGCCATATGGATGTGGCAGAGGCTGAACCAAATGAAGAAGGCTGGGAAAAAGATCCCTTTACCCCTTCTGTGAAAGACGGAAGGTTGTATGGCCGCGGGACTGCGGATATGAAAGGGGGACTGGCGGGCGCTTTGTTTGCCATAAAGTTGTTGCGGGAGAGCGGGGTTGAACTGCCCGGTGATTTGATCTTTCAATCGGTGATTGGAGAAGAGGTTGGTGAAGCGGGTACGCTGGAATGCTGCGAAAAAGGCTACACCGCTGATGCTGCTGTTGTCGTGGATACGAGTGAGCTGAATATCCAGGGACAGGGAGGCGTCATCACAGGATGGGTCACAGTGAAAAGTCCCAAAACCTATCATGATGCTGTTCGGAGAAACATGGTTCATGCAGGAGGCGGCCTTCATGCAGCGAGTGCCATCGAAAAAATGGTGAAAATAATTCAAGGTCTGAAAGAACTGGAACAGCATTGGGCCGTTACGAAGTCTTATCCAGGATTTCCAGCAGGAATGAATACGATAAACCCTGCGGTTATTGAAGGAGGAAGGCATGCTGCGTTTGTTGCAGATGAGTGCAGGCTTTGGATCACCGTTCATTTTTATCCGGATGAAAATCACGAGGATATCGCCAAAGAGGTGGAAAACCATCTGTTAAACGTTGCGCAAGGAGATCCCTGGTTAAGGGATCATCCACCGGTTTTCGAGTGGGGAGGCAAGTCCATGATTGAAGATAAGGGAGAAATCTTTCCCTCACTGGACATAGATCCAGATGGAAAGGAAGTCCATTCCTTAAAGCGGGCCCACTCCTCTATTTTTAAGGAAAATCCCACGGTCAGTATGTCGCCGACTGTTACTGACGGTGGCTGGCTGGGAGATGCCGGTATACCAACGCTGATTTACGGCCCGGGTGATTTACAAAACGCTCACCACACAAATGAATCTGTGTCTGTTCAGGAGCTCATCGAATTTACAAAAGTTATGGTCACGTTTATCCATGAATGGTGTCATACAAAAAGGGAGGATGAGAGATATGACCTTTAGTCAGCGATTATATGAAAATGTGAAACCAATCTGGAGAGCCAATCATGATCATCCCTTTGTCCGGGGGATTGGGGATGGAACATTGGATCAGGAGAAATTTCGTTTTTTCATGGTCCAGGATTATTTGTACTTGATTGACTATGCCAGGCTTTTTGCAATGGGAGCGATGAAAGCGAAAGACGTTAAAACAATGGGGGAATTTGCTGAACTTCTTCACTCGACCTTAAATACAGAAATGGAGCTCCACCGACAGTATGCCAGAGAATTTGGCATTTCAGAAGAAGAGCTCGAATCGGCAAATCCGGCTCCGACCACACTGGCCTACACGCACTACATGCTTCATGTTGGAAATAACGGCGGATTAGCAGAGCTTGTGGCAAGTCTGCTCCCTTGCATGTGGAGTTATGCCGAAATCGGAAAAGCGCTGGATGAGACTCCGGGAGCAAGGGACCATCAGTACGGAGAATGGATCAAGATGTACGCAAGCGAAGAATTTCAGGAATTGACAAACTGGACTATTAATCTGCTGAATGAACTGACAGAAGGGAAGCCCGAGCATGAACTAAGCCACCTTGAAGAGATCTTTTTAACGACAACGCGGTTTGAATACATGTTCTGGGAGATGTCCTACCGCAAAGAGACATGGCCTGAGGAACAGCAATAAGAAAGGAACTGGAACTTGCAAGTCCGTCTCGTTCACACCCGGCCTTTAACGAGGGCACATTAAAGTCTCCCCACTCCCGTTCAGAAGAGAAGAATCCTGTTTTTCAGGATATGAACTACGATTTAGGAGAAAGAAATTTGTTACAACAATGGGATCGGGTGCCAGGCTCTCCAATATACCCTTTGTGCAGCCTTTTCCGATCGAAGTTCCGGGAGTTAAAAGACGTTTTGTTAACAGTTCATCTGTCCGCTGCGTTGCAAGTGATTGTCACAGGGCTGGGGGACCACGGTGATATTCGGCGTCGTTTTAGCGGTGATCATAAGCAAGCCGCATTTCTCTGACCGAACGGACTTTCTTCCCCTTTGTCACCGCGTCAGAGACGTTTCCGATTAGCACTATGGCAATTGCCGTTGTGTAACAGAAGAAGACTTCAACGCCCACCTGGACACCATGGCCAAAAATGCCATGGAAGATCCATGTACAGGCACCAACCCGCGTGAAACTTCGGTAGAGCAAATGAAGGATCTTTTTAAAGTTTCTTTCTATGGACAGGAAGCTTTGGTGAAGGGATAAAATAAATGAACAGAGCTTCGGGAAAAGACCCGATGCTCTGTTTTTTTTGGGAGTGAATGCTTTTGGGTTTTTGGATTTCCTGGTGAGAGGCTGTAATGCGGATTTGTGTAAAGATATGCCGGTTTTATATTAAGATTTGCCCGGTGAATATAAATTTATGACTGATTTATGTTAAGATAACCAGATCGACATCCAATTTATTTCCAATTTCTCCCCCGCCGACCTCCTGTCAGTCAAAATTAACGGGTACTGCTCTGTCCTTCTTGAAAAGCAGCCATCTAACAACAACCCCTGCTTTGCCAGCATGTCGAAGATTCCCACATTAAATAAACGTTTAATTAACAAGACACCGTACGACAAGAAGAACCACTTTACGTCACCCATTCCCTGGCAAAAGCCAAAAAGGGACAGCTCTTCCACTCCCCAAAGGAAGCTAAAAACTGTCCCCGCTCCTATCCAAAATACCGATGATACAAGGTTTTGGCTCTTCCGATCTCTTTCGTCCCGTGCACCAGTACTCTTCCATCCTGAAAAGCCACCAAGCGATACTCCTCCACTTTAAAGGACAATAGATACGGGTTTTCTTCCACTTCTATCCCCTGGGAAGTAAGGGATTCTTTAAGAGCATCCAGCCTTCTCCCCTCCTCCAAACGAACAGACGGCCGGATCTGCACAGTGTCCCTGCCGCAGAGAACGGCTGTTTTTGTCTGGTTGTCAAAAGAAAGATGAGGATACGTCCTGGATGTCCCGCAGCTCGGACATTCAGGGTCCTTCAATTTCTCCACCTTCACCGCCATATACTGATTTTTCCATACGTCGAACGAAACAAGTTTTTGGTTGCATTCCTGCTCGTTACCCGACAGAATTTTCAATGCTTCCGCCACTTGATGGGACACAACCATTCCCACAGCGGGAGCAATGATTCCCACTGTATCGCAGGTGGCTCCCCCAAGGGGTACTGTTTTCAGCAAACAATGAAGGCATGGGGTTTTTCCCGGCAAAATCGTCAAGGAGATCCCATAGCTGCCCACGCATGCTCCGTAGATCCAGGGCAGCTGATATTTTTGGGAGACATCATTCATGATTAGCCTGATATCAAAGTTGTCGGTGGCATCAAGCATCAGATCGAATTGTTCTTTTTTCACCATGGCTTCCAGGCTCTCATTCGTTACATCCGACACATATGCGGCAATCTCTACTTCCGAATTAATCAATGCCAGCCGTTGCTTGGCAGCCACAGCTTTCGGAAGCTTTTCCTGTGCGTCCTTTTCACAATAAAGTTGCTGACGCTGGAGATTACTCCATTCCACATAGTCTCTGTCAATCACAGTAAGCTTTCCTACACCGGCCCTCACCAGGGCTTCTGCGTTTCCTGTCCCCAAAGCTCCCGCACCGATCACCAGCACATGTTTTTCGCGGATGCTCTTTTGCCCGTTTACTCCAATCGGTTTGAACAGGGTCTGACGTGAGTATCGGTCCATTACTTGACACTCATTCCTTCCATAGGACTGCTCGCTGTGGCATAACGCTTCTTTTCCATTCGGCCTGCTTCATAACCAAGACGCCCCGCTTCGATTGCAAGCTTCATCGCCTCGGCCATTTTCACAGGATCCTTCGCTGCAGACACTGCTGTATTGAGGAGCACCCCGTCCGCTCCCAGTTCCATCGCCTTCGCTGCATCTGCCGGCGATCCGATACCGGCGTCCACGATAACAGGAACATTCGCCTGCTCGATAATAAAGTCCAGATTTAATTCATTGATGATTCCCTGGCCGGAACCGATAGGCGACGCTCCGGGCATGATCGCATGTGCCCCGAGCTCTTCCAGTTTTCTTGCCAGTACCACATCATCAGACGTATAAGGCAGAACAGTAAAGCCTTCTTTTAAAAGTTCTTCCGTTGCTTTCAACGTTTCCACCGGATCCGGTAGAAGTGTCTTCCAGCAGCCGATAACTTCCACTTTAATCATGTCACAGAGTCCGGAAGCCTTTGCAAGCTTCGCCGTTCTGACAGCTTCTTCCGCCGTTTTCGCCCCTGCAGTATTAGGAAGAAGACTGTATTTTTCCAGATCAAGCTTTTCGAGAAAATCAGGCTGACCCGCCTTAAAAATGTTCATTCTTCTTACTGAAAAGGTTAAGATCTCCGATTCCGAAACATCCACCGCCTTCTTCTGAACATCAAAATCCGGGTACTTTCCTGTTCCAAGCAATAAACGAGAATGAAACGTATTTGAACCAATCTTCAACATATTAACCGCCTCCTACAAAATGGACTAGCTCGAAGTGATCTCCGTCCTGTACGCGCTCTGCTTCATGAAGCTCTTTTGTTAAAATATCCTTATTTTTCTCCACAATGACGACCTTCTGATCCAATTCAAAATGGTGCAGCAGCTCTGATACGGTCGTAATGGAATCTGGCATTTCCACCTGGTCTCCGTTAATAATCAGCTTCATTTTATCACCTCTTTACAGATTCTTTTACTCGATCCAGTGAAAAGGAGCCCATGTATGACGGCAGCGGTTCTTCACGTATCATTTTAGCTACAAGACTGCCCGTTAACGGGGAAAGGAGGATCCCGTTTCGATAATGTCCTGTGGCAATAATGAGATTCTCATCATCCGGATGCTTACCCAGATACGGTAACCCATCTCCCGACTGTGGCCGTATGCCGGTCCAGGAACGTTCGAAGGTGGCGCTCTTCAAGGCCGGAAGTACGTTCACAGCTTCCTTCATTAATTGTGACAGGCCTTCTATCGTCACGTTTTCAGAAAAGGTATTTGGAATCATGGTTGCACCAATCACTAACCGGTTTCCACTCTTCGGTACCAGATAGCAGGTGTCTGTAAAAATCGTGCTGGACAGGAGAGGACGCTCTGTCAATACGGAAAAACATTCCCCTTTTACAGGGTAAGCGGGCAAAGAAAGGCCGCACGTTTCTAACAGTCGCTTCGTCCATGCCCCTGCAGCTACCACGATCCTTTCGCCGTAAAAAGTCCCATCGCCCGTTTGGACACCACAAACGGAATCTACCTCTTTAACAAGAGAACACACGTCTGTATCTTCCTTCAGCTCAGCCCCCAAATGGACAGCAGCCGTGGCAAAGGCGTGTGTCAGCCTTTCCGGGTTCACATGGCCATCACTGGGAATATCCATCGCTCCTAAAAAGGAGGCGGAAAGGTGACGCTCTCTTTCCATTACTTGTTCCGGTTTCAGCCATTCCGCTCTTTCTCCAAGTCTCTGTTGAAAGGCAATCGTCTTTTTCAGATGTTCCGTTTCATTATCTGTTCTTGCAAGCTTCAGCATTCCTTTTTGTACAAGCTCAATATCAATGCCTGATTGCTCTTTTAATTCGTGTTGGAGGGATGGAAACATGGCTCTGCTTTCTTTCGCCATGTCAAATAGCGGTCCTCCCTCAGTCAGCTCCACTTGTGCCCCGAGCATTCCCGCTGCAGCACTGGAGGCCTTCCCCGCCAGGCGCCCCCTTTCCAACAGCAATACCTTTTTCCCATCAAGAGCAAGATAGTAGGCGATGGAACACCCGTTCACTCCCCCACCGATCACGATGGCATCATAACGTGCAGTCATCGAATCTCCTCCTTCCCGGCAAGCCGGCCGGTTTGATAGGCTTTTGCCGCTTGTACCCAGTCTTTCGCATCCATTATTCCCGACATGACAGCGATCCCCCCTGCTCCAGCGGCCCGAAGTTCCGGCAGCTTTTCAGGAGAGATGCCACCTATGGCAATGACTGGAATCCTTAAAGATCTTGTCAGGCTGCTCAATTCGTCAAGTCCTTTTGGCGTTTTCCCGGATTTGGAAGCTGTCGGATAGACATGGCCATAGAGGACAAAATCAGCCCCATCCCGTTCTGCCTCGATGGCTTCTTCATAGCGGTGAACCGATTTCCCTACCCTTAAATGGGGAAAATACTTTCGAACCTCAGAAATGCCAAGACTATGATAGGCAAGCTGAACCCCGTAACAGTTCATCACTCGGGCCACATCCACGCGATCGTGAATGATCAATTTACCCGCCGGAACCCCACTCGCTAAAAGTTCCTCCACAATTTCCATTATCTCTTTTGCACTTCGATCTTTTTCTCTTACATGAATCACATCCACGGACTCATGAACGTCTGACAAGATGCAGACCAACTGTTCTCTTGTCTTTTTGCCATCTGTAACAAGATGTAACTGCAAGGTAATCATCCTTAATGAAACAAATTTGTTGCTCTTTCTTCAAAAATACCAAAAAAACCACTCTTTAACGTAAAGAGTGGTTAAAATCTATGTGTCATTCAACAGTGATAGAGCGATCCCACTTCCCTACGCTAGTCTGAACTAGATCAGGTTCAAAGGGTCTGGAAATTGCTCTTTCCATCTCAGTCACTTATGACGCCCCCAGTGTTATGAGTATTCAATTATTCGCCCCCAGTATAGCACACAATTCATTGTTTTCAAAATACGGAAATGGTTCCAGGTCCTGCAGGCGTTAGTGATGGGATTTTGTGTTAAGACATGCGGTTTTTTTATTAAGATTAAAGTTACTCTAAAAAGTGGACAGGTATAAATGAGAATGATCGTTACCATTTCCCATTGTAAGGGAACGGAGGCTTTTGTGTGTTGATGGCAGCAACGGACAGTTCTCTCCCTTTCAAAAGAAGGAGAGATCCCCCCCATTGTTACGAAATTAAGCACCTACTGAAAAACACACAAAGCATGCGCCAGACAATCCTCAAAATTTGTTATCACTTCTATATTGCCACCACTACAAGGCATAACCCGGACAATAACAGGATCCCCGCTAAGATCAGTACTCCAAAATAAGGTAGGACACCTCTGAACATTCCCTGTTCCATCGGTATAGGTAAACATGTGTGCAAGTTGATTTAGTTCATTAATAGAAGCTAAAAAGGCTCCTTGATTGCTGCAAAGAGTTGATGCGTTCTCAAAACTTATATTTTGTGGAGTATAAAGATATGCAAGTCCACTAACCGGATCAAAATTATTGACAGCAATCTCCGCTCTTCTTTCAGTACACTGCTCTCCTTCGCACGGTTGTAACTGTCTCGGACAAAACGGTATGATACCCATTTAGCTCACCTCCCTTTTATAAAGTATTCATTACGTTATAAAAGGAACTGGTTGGATGCTTATTTTGTTTGACAATGGTGGAAACGCAGAGTATATCCAAATGTTTCCCCGGAAGTGAATATTTCGGCTGGGACAAGGCTCAGGCAAACATTCATATTAGTACTGAAAGATTATCATTTACATCTCGGTGTATTGATTTCCCGTTTTTTTATGAGTCAACTAAATATGAATCTAAATTAAGATAACAAAATTTCAATTCGTCCTCCCCCCCCACGCAAAAAAGGATGCTCCTCCTAAGAAGCACCCCAAAATCGAACACCAAACCCATCCAAAACGCTACAAATCCTACACTCTATAACTCTCTTCTTTTCCTCCACCCGCTCGCACTCTTGCAACCAGCTCCACAAACGCCCTCGCCCTCTCAGTGATTGCGCTCAGCTTCTCTTCTGTCATTGCCCCGCCGGAGGGGACGAGGGTACTTCCGAGGCCGACGCCTGCTGCACCTGCCTCGATGAAGGCACCCGCATTGGAAAGATCGATGCCTCCCGTTGCGATCAACGGAATTTGCGGCAATGGGCCTTTCATATCCTTGATAAAAGAAGCTCCCAAAGTCCTTGCGGGGAAAACTTTAACCATGTCCGCCCCGTGTTCGAAAGCGGTGAGAACCTCGGTCGGGGTAAATGCCCCGGGAACGCTCACAGCTCCGTACCGTTTTACGATTTTTATCGTGTCTACGTTCAGCGTAGGGGAAAAGATAAACTGAGCACCGGAGAGAATCGCTGCCCGCGCAGTTTCCGCATCCAGAACCGTTCCGGCGCCCACACTTACCCCGCCTCCGGTAAACTCAGACGCCAGCTTTTCAATGACGCCCATGGCACCGGGGGTTTCCACCGTGATCTCCAGGGATTTGACGCCCCCTTCACTCAGGGCTTCGGCCACGTCTAAAATACTGTCTTTTCTGGCGCCGCGAATCACGGCGACAATTCCGCTGTCTGTTATATTTTCAAGAAGAAAACTCATCTTGTCACTTCCCATCCAGGAGATCTTTTCGAACCGGAGTGAAAACATCCAGTATCGTACAGCTTTCGATCACATTTACCCGGTGCGGTGCATTGGAAGGGATGTACTGCACATCTCCTTCGTGCAACACCCTCTTTTCACCGGCAACTTCGAATTCCACGCTGCCTTTTTCTATATAGCTGACCTGTTCTTCCACGTGCTTGTCCTCGTCTCCGTGAAAGTCTTTATCCAGCTCTACTTTTACAACCATGACCGATCCTTCTGACGCCAACACTTCTCTTTTAACCATAGACGCTATCAACCTTTCTGTTATATGACTAAATCAGGGAAAAAGAATTTTGGAATAAAGAATGCCACTTCCGGTACAAAAGCTACGAGACCGAGCACAATGAGGATCACCAAAATAAATGGTGTCACTGCTTTAAATGAACGCTCAATGGATATATTTCCGATCTTCGCAGCGAGCAGGAGACAGAGCCCGTACGGAGGTGTAATAAGTCCGATGGCAAGTGTCATGATTATGATAATCCCGAGAAGAACCGGGCTGATATCGAAAAGCTGCGCGACTGGAAGGACCACAGGGACAAACAGAATCATGGCCGGAATCGCATCCATAAACGTACCGATAAACAGGAAGAACAAGATAATAATCAAAAGGAACACAATCTTGCTTGAGATGTTATTCGTAAAGAATTCCTGAGCCCAGATGGCTACCTGGTAGTAGCTCAGCAGTTCCCCGAGAGCGCTGGCTGCGGCCAGGGCAAACAACGAGAGAGAACTGAGCATCAGGGTATCCGTCAGCACTTTCGGCATGTCCCTTAGTTTCAGAGTCTTATAGAAAAACATGCTGATCAGGAATGTGTAAACAGAAGCGAAAGCAGCGGCTTCCGTAGCAGTGAAAATCCCTGAAATAATACCCCCGATTAAAATGACCGGAGTAAAAATGGCAGGAAGCGTTTCCAAAAATGATTTTGTGAATTCATTTACCGAAGTGCGGTTCGCCTTTGGATACCCGCGCTTAACGGCAAAGATGTAGATAAGGAGCATCATCCCGAGACCAACGAGAACGCCCGGCACGATCCCGGCTAAAAACAACGCACCTACTGAGACGTTTGTCAGGCCTGCAAAGATGATCATCGGAATACTAGGAGGAATAATAACCCCTATCGTCGATGAAGCGGCGGTCACACCTACGGCAGTCGGGGTGTCATATCCCTGTCTTTTCATGCTGGGGATGAGAATTTTCCCCACACCGGCTGTATCTGCCTGTGACGCACCGGAAACTCCGGCAAAAATCATCGAAACGAGTATATTCGCGTGGGCAAGCCCCCCACGGATATGGCCGACGATTTTCAGGGAAAAATCAATCAGCTTTTGAGAAATCTGCCCGTGATTCATCAGGTTTGCGGCTAAAATAAAGAGCGGCACGGCCAGCAGAACAAACGAGTCCAACCCGTTGAGCATTCTTACGGGAACAGTTACTTCAGGAATATAAGGGATGGCGAAAATTCCGACAAAGGCAATGATACCAATAACAAACGCAATCGGAACACCGATCAGCAGCAGTACAAGAAAGAGTCCTATTAATAAAAATCCCATCTCTTACTCCCCTCCCCGTGCCGAGATCAACTTAACACTCGTAAACACATGTGCCGCAAGATAGATGACCATCGTTCCTGCCATAATCGGCAGAGAAATCCATACATAGCCCATTTTCAAAGCCGGTATGGTCACCCACTGGTAACTCCAAAACGTCGTTAAAGCCGTTAAACTGTAAATGAAAAGCACGCTGCTGAAGGCGATCAAGATCACATCAATAGTGATGTTTAACGCGTACTTTGCTTTGCCTTTCAGCTTCTTTGCCAGCAGATCGAAATTAAAATGCTCTTTTTTATTCACCATCACGGCCGCACCCATAAACACGGCCCAGATAAAGGAATAGTTAGCGACCTCGCCTGTCCACAGGACAGATACGCCCAATTGACGGCTTACCACCTGAACAAGGATGGCCGCGAAAAAGATACATAGAAATACAACACCGATAATCAGTTGAATCTGCTCCAGCCGTTTAATGAACACTCGCTTCACCTACTCATGTTAGAGATTAGGGGAAGATCACTCCTGTGTGCTCTTCCCCCTTGATTTATTGTTTAAGGTCGTTGATTCTTTGGAGAATATCTTCAATACCCGCGTCTTCTGCGAACGCTTCCTGGATCGGAAGGGCAATCTCGATGAACGGCTCACGGTCAATTTCATTGATTTCAGCACCTTCCTCAAGGGCTTTCTCCTTATACTCCTCTTCTTGTGCGTAAAGGGCTTCACGCTCTGCCACTGTTGATGCTTCTGCAGCGTTTAACAGAATCTCCTTCTGCTCGTCCGTCAACTCATCAAAACGCTCTCCATTTACAAGAAGTAAACGGGTCGTGTAGTCATGTCCTGTCTCTGTGGTGTACTTCCCATTTGGTGTCTGGTGGTGATTTTGCTGGACAAAGTACGGGTAAGCGTTCTCAGAAGAATCTACAACATTTTGCTGCAGTCCCTGATAGAGCTCTCCCCATGCTACATCAACAGGTGTTGCGCCTGCCTGTCTCCAGAAGTCTGCAACGACACCGGAGGTCTGGGTTCTGATTGACATTCCTCTAAGATCGTCAATAGTCTCGAGCGGCTCTTTGCCGTAGTAGTGACGGACACCGGCTGACCAGTAGCCGAGTACTTTAAAGTCATTGCCGGATTGTTCGTTAATAATCTCCGCCAGTTCTTCTCCTATTTCCCCGTCTACAACAGACTCCCAGTGGTCGTAATCGTCAAACAGGTACGGCAGCGCTAATAAGTCGACTTCTTTGATTCCAGTAGCCGTCATGAAGCCCGGTGAAACAAGGACAACATCCGCTGCACCAAGTTTTAGCTTTTCCACAAGTTCCGACTCCTCTGTCCCGATGGTTCCCGCATGAACCTCCACTTCAATAGCCCCGTCTGATTCTGATTCAGCTACATTCTTGAACTCAAGCATCCCTTCCTGAAATGGATTGTCGGGAGAAGTCTGGTTGTGGGCAGCAAGGATTTTCAGGTCCCCGCTTCCTTCTGCTCCGCTTGTTTCATCGTCATTTCCACACCCAGTGAGTACCAATCCCAATGCAGCAACGGTCATCCCCAATGTACTTGCCAGTTTCTTCATGTCCTATTCCTCCCGGTTTTATTTTTATCTATTCCATATTTGCGTGGCGGCGGGTCATTTCTTCGTACCCTTCACCTTTAACTGTTCCAATGATAATCGCATCCAGTACCAGATGAACGGCCTGGTCGAACTGGTTTCCAAGTGGCTGAATGGTCTCAGGTTCTTCTTCTCTTCTAAACTTTGTCGCTGCCGGAATGACCAGTACGAGGTCACTTATTTCAGCGATGGGCGATTGGTCGTTTGTTGTGACAAGCGCCACCTTTGCACCTGCCTCTTTGGCCTTTTGGGCAAACTGCTTAATCGCGCCCGTTGTTCCGGAACCGGAAATCCCAACGAGAAGATCCCCTTCTTCGACGCTTGGGGTAATGGTTTCCCCGACTGCAAAAACGGTGTAGCCGCTATGCATGAGCCTCATGGCAAAGGCTTTCCCCATCAGTCCTGAGCGCCCTTCACCTGTAATAAAAATCCGCTTCGCATCTTTTAATTCCTGACTAAGTGCCGAGGCTTCGCTTTCGGAAACGTTGGAAAGAACCGTGTCCATTTCAGCAGCGACCTGATTAATGATTGTTTTCATAGTCATCCATAACTCCTCTCATTTTTAATACGACTTGTTTTTTATCATCCGCCTTTGTAACCGCGCTCCCAACGATCACAACCGAAGGGGATTTGCGCAAAATCTCCGGGAGTGAATCTGGTGAAATGCCGCCTGCTACTGCTACTTCAAGATTTTTCCGTCCTTCTGTAAGGGAGAACAAGTCAAGCTTCATAGCCCCTCCCTTTTGCATATCCTTTCCGTAGTGGAGACTTACGAGGTCCGCCCCCAGTTCTTCAATGACTGCAATACGATCCGGGTTTGTTACGCCAAGCAAATCAATCATGACGCGTTTTTCTTTGTCTTTGGCAACTTTCAGCACATCCGCTATGGTCTGATCCGCTGAAAAAGCCATCACTGTTGTAATGTCCGCTCCCGCTTCAAAAGCCTGGAGGGCCTCATGCTTGCCTGCATCACAGGTTTTCATATCCGCCACCACGGTTCTGTGAGGAAACGTTTCTTTTATCTCCCTCACAATCGCCATGCCGTATTCTTTAATTACACCGGTGCCCACCTCAATCCAGTCGATATGCGCTTCGGTCTGTTCAAGAATCGCGAAACACTCGTCTCGGGTTAACCGGTCCAATGCCAGTTGAATCTTCAATGGAAGCCCTCCTTCTATCTGAGGCCACTGAAAAAGTACAAACCAACTTTTTCACTGCCTTTTATTTAAGCGGCAATGGCTCCATTCGGTTGCCCGCCTGTTACGAGAACCCCACTCCTAACAGGCTTTTAAAACATGCAACCGTTCCGCTCATTGCTTAGACGGCACTTAAAAAAAGTTTAAGACCGAACTTTTTCAGTGCCGTCCTATCTTTCTATGAATTCTTTTTCACCAAGCTTTATTAACACGTCTTCCAGGTAAGGGAGACCTTCATTATCACCTGAGACTCCCACAACCATTGACCCGATGGTATTGGACACATGCAGCCGTTTCTCCAGAGACCAGCCTTGCAGCCAGCCGTATAAGTATCCTGCGTCGAACCCGTCACCGGCCCCTACTGTATCTACCACACTAGGTGCTTTTACCGGAGGTGCGATGACTTTTTCGCCATTTTCCCACCCCGTCGATCCGTTCCCGCCATCTTTCAGCACCACGGATGTAAGCTCAAAACGACTGCATTTTTCGAAAATAACATCGGCGTCCACGCTGTCAAACAGGATCTCAGCCTCCTCCATACCTGCAAGTAAAAGATCCACTTCCGGCAGAATGTCCAGTAAGGCCTCTCTCGCTTCTTCCTTCCGCCAAAGCTTCAGGCGGATGTTAGGGTCCAGGGAAATGAGTAGACCCTGATCTTTTGCAAGACGAATGGCTTTCTTTACAAGAGGGACGTTTTTTTCTTTATCCAGGGCCATAAACACACCGGTTATGTGCAGCACCCGCCCTCCCTTAAAAATCGACGCGTCGATCGCCTCTTCCGTGAGGGTCACGGTCGGTGAGTTGGAGCGGTAGTAAAACGTTCGCCCGCCCCCGCCTTCATACACTTCCTTGAACTGAACCGAGGTCGGGTAGCCGTCCACAAGCTTCACCTGTGAAGTATCCACTCCTTCTCCTCGGGCAAAGTTTCGGATAAATCGGCCAAACTCATCATTGCCGAGCCGGCTGATCCACATGGTACGAAGGCCGAGTCTCGCGCAGCCGATAGCCAGGTTAAACTCAGCGCCGCCTGCTTTCCGGTCAAATGCATTCACAAATCTCATCGGTCCTTTTGTCTGGGGCTGCATGGATACCATGGCATCCCCGATCGTAATTACATCCATGTCGGTTAACTCCTGTCTGCCAGATTAGCAAGATTCTCCGGGTATCAATTCCGGCTCATAGCGGTACACCATTTCATCCCCGGTATTGTTGTTTTTGACTTTATCAATAATAATGGACGCTGCTTTTCTACCCATCTCAAAGGTCGGCTGTGCAATATACGTAAGCGTCGGAGAGTACAGATCGGCAAAGGAAACTCTGTCAATCCCGATCACTGCCAAATCCTCCGGCATGGAAAGACCCGACTCCTTCACAAACTTCAACACTTCAATCAAGGAAAGATCATTGGAAGCCAAAATCGCATCCGGCTTTGAAGGTCCGTTAAACATCTCTCTGAGTGCGCCCTGCATATCTTCTACGTCCACGCTCTTGATCCACCCTTCCTTCAGTGAAAGACCATTGTCTTTATGCGACTGTTTGAATCCGTTGATCCGCTCCACCCGCGGTGAAGGTTTTTGTTTAAGCGAGGTGGTTAACATCCCAATGTTGGAATAACCTTTACCGGCCAGGTGAGTAACGGCAAGGTCAGAAGCCCTTTCGTTATTCAGTTGGACAGTGGGAACCTCCACTTCATCAATGATCCGGTCCATAAATACCAGGGGGAATTCCCCTTCCTTCATCTTTTTATATAAATCCAGGTTGCCTCCAGTGGGAAACACAATAAGTCCGTCCACCTGCTTGGCCAGCAACATTTCAATATACTTCTTCTCTTTTTCCGGATTATCATCGGCATTGCACACAATGAGATGAAAATCATGCTCATGACAGTAATCTTCAATAGCTCTGATCACCTGGGTGGAAAAGGAATGAAGAATGTTCGCCACAATCACCCCGATTGTCTGTGTAGATTTCTGTTTTAAGCTGCGGGCAACAATATTCGGCTGATACCCCAGCTCGCTGATTGCGCTTTCAATTCGTGCTTTTGTTTTTGCGCCCATGTAGTCAAACCGCTTGTTTAAGTATTGCGATACCGTACTCTTTGACACACCGGCCTGCCTTGCTACATCGGCCATCGTTATTCGTTTGTTCACATTGACTCAGCTCGCTCCCGCATTACTAAATCGGTTTAGTAAATCGATTTAGTAAGAGTATAAAACAAATGTAAGCGCTTTACAAGGTGTAAATTTAAAAATATTCTTTTAAAACTGCATAGATATTTTAATTCAGACATTAAGAGGGGTTAACTCGACATCTTCAACGTCGAGGCTCTGAGTGGAAGTTACATAAACCATATAAAAAAGGCTGCCTCCAAGAGACAACCTCTACACCCTAATCATCCACGTATTCCGTTTCAAACAAAGCTGCCACACTTCAGTCCCCATCCATTGTAATTGGTTCTGTTCTGCTGCTTCTGGAGTGATCTTTAGTCCATCCGACGAAAATGTAAAGTACAGTCGTAATCGTGACTTGCGTTCCTTTCTCAAATCTCGGGAAGGTGAGACGGTTAAGAATGGAAGCCAGGTGAAACTCGATTGTTCGAGCAGGTAACCCTACCACACTGACTTTATCGTACGCCCGAAGCAGTCAACCTCTGTCTTTCCACCTGACTCCGAAACCACAATCGCATAGCTTTCAGCTTGTTCCGGCAAAATGAGGTTGGTCATCGTCCTGCGTCCGCCGTCGATGAAGATTTCTACAGATCCCCGATCCACAACGAGTTGAAGGTCCAGCGCTCCAGCTTTGGCACTGAAAGGAGCTGTTGTAACAGCCGGGAATTGTTTATGAAACTTACTGTTTTTCATGCCTGCACGGTCAAATGCAACCTCTCCTTGTTCGAAGTCCACCGTGACAGTACAGCCTTTTTTACTATCGGACTGGAACAACGTAACGAACATCTTCCCTCGTCCAGATTCATCTCCATCTACGTTTTTCATCTTCAGATCAAGCACAAAAGGTACATCCGGTTGAGCGATAATTGACGTGATGTCTTCTCCTATACTTATCGTTCGGTCTACAAAAATGTTTTCAGAGCGGTCAAACAGCTCTGACACTGGCTTTTGGATTAGCTCATACGCGCCTCGTTCCTGCACAAGTGAAACCTCTCTTGGGAGTGACATGGCACTTCTCCACGGGCTTGTGGGAACATCATTGGCATACTGCCAGTTGCTCATCCACGCCATCCAGATTCGCCGGCCGTCTTTTGCGGGTATATCTGAAAACGACTGGGTCGCGTAGAAGTCCTTTCCATAATCCACCCAAGCAGCATCACAATCAGATGTACCCGTTACTTTCGGTTCCGTTACAAACGTCCGACCATCAAAATCACCTACAAAGTACTGTCCGCCCGAACCCCCGGCAACAGCACCGTCTCCAATGTCCACCTGCATGACCCATTTTACCTCTTTGGTTGCTTCTACCTCCAGAGCAAACAAATCCGGACATTCCCAGACACCTCCGTGAGCGCCTTCGCATTTTCCAAATGAGCTTTCATACGTCCAGTTGAGCAGGTTCGGTGAAGAATAGATCATTATTTCCTGCCCGGCAGCAAGCACCATCACCCATCTGCTCGTCTCATGATGCCAGAACACTTTCGGGTCACGAAAATCCTTCAGCTCTGTATTTGGAATCACCGGATTGCCGGCGTATTTCACCCACGTGCGTCCCCGGTCGGTGCTGTATGCTATACTCTGCTGCTGAGTGTTTTCTGAAGCACTCGTATAAATCGCTACCAAACCGTGTCCCCCACCGAAAAGGCCGGATGTATCATGCCAGTCCACCACGGCACTGCCTGAAAAAATCATCCCCAGTTCATCAGGCTCAAGGGCAACAGGGAGATGCTCCCATTCAAGGAGATCCCTGCTCACCGCATGCCCCCAGTGCATGGGACCCCACTGCATCGAATCGGGATGGAACTGGTAAAACAAATGGTACTCCCCTTCGTAGAAAACCATTCCGTTTGGGTCATTCATCCACTTCTCTTCGGGTGTGAAATGAAGATGCGGGCGGTACGGCTCCTGGTAAGTTGTTTTTTCTGTTTTATTTGCCAGCTTATTATCCAACGTCACACTAACACTCCTCACTCCTATAAATTCCGTCCATCTCCCACACCTTCAGAGAGCGGACATACACATCCTCATCCCCTTTAAGGGAAAGTCCTTTTGACTCCGGCAGTGCCGGGTATATTCTCGTGGTCAAGCTCTTTTTTTCATTTACATACGCTTCTGCTAAAGACCGGTCTAGAAGCAGACGAAGAGAGAATGGGTCCTCTTTAAGCTGCACTTTCCCTCCCTGAATGCCCCCCGTTCTTTCCGAATCATCCAGAGTGGAACAGGTTCGGTCTACATAAAACGCTTCACGTGTACCGTCGTAATAAAACAGTGTCTCTTCCCGACGTTCCGGAGCCTGCCGGACATAGATGCCAACCGGCTCATCAACCGCCTCGATCTCCAGCTCAATATCCAGCATATCGCCCTTGACTATTTCAAGCTTTCGATTCGCCTCAGCCAGGGTCATTCCCTTTACATCCACGAGCTGTCTTCCACGAAGAGACTTCACTTCTTCCACCGGCCTGATGCCCATATCATTGTCCTCACTCAAAAAAATTTCTGCCGGCATCCCTGCGTTATGTGCCCATCCCGCAGCATATTCATACTCAATAGGACGCTCCCCTTGGGCAATCGTAAACAAGATAAGCCTGTTTTTCACCGGGTCCGCCATGGCGCTCGGCCCGGTAAAATGAAAGTCACCGTAATCAAACAAACGCGGTTCTTCAAAATCCGGGAGGAAACGTTTCGAATCGATGTCCCACTTTCCGATCCAGTAAAACACTTCAACGTCCGCACCTTCACCTACAGGGCTGATGATAAAGACATGCTTTTCCTCTCCCTTTGTATCTTTACCAAGGGGAAGGAGAATGGGCAGTTCCCAAACGATGCCGAGATAAGGGAAACTTTCATAATCGCTCACGTAAAGGGGACCGTGAAACGTCCATTCTTTTAAATCCTCTGAGCTGAATAATAGAGCCGTACCGCCTTTTCCATTAATACCCGAGGCCACGAGCTGAAACCACGTCCCGCCCTCTTTCCAGACAAAAGGATCACGAAATCCATCATCATATAAATCGTACCCTTCCGGTTGGACCAAATCCGGCTTATTCCGCTTGCTCCACTCTGCCAGTGTCGAATCGGCAGCGTCCACCGGGTGCGCCAGAGCCACCATCTGGTTTGGCAGCCTTTGATGATTGCCTGCCGTAAAAAACAGCACCGGCTCTCCGTTTTCATCCATATGCGCACAACCTGACCATGTACCGTCAGGATCCACCGCCCCAAGTTCCGGCGCCAGTGCCACAGGGGCGTCCTCCCAATGAATCAAATCGTCACTTACCCAATGACCCCAGTGAATGTTCCCCCAATACGGCCCCTGAGGATTGTGCTGATAAAACAGATGGTATTTCCCTTCATAATAAAACGGTGCATGGGGTTCGTTCATCCAGTGCCCCGGAGGTGATGCGTGAAAACGGGGGCGATGGACATCACTCGTGAAATCATCACGCTGAATCGCAATCGTTTCTTTTTCCAGCACCGGGTGTCTCCCTGCGCGAAGATATCCCTGATAAAGGGTCGCCACGTCTTCATTTGTTAATGCCGAGTCGTAGATCGCCACATCATCCATCAATCCGCTAAACATGTTTAAGGAAAACGTGTTTTCCACCATAAATGGATCATTGTTTTTCCCGATGTATAAATCCGCATCTGCAAGCTTCAAGGTTGTTCCCTGCAGCACCTGTTTTTTTCCCGCTGTCTGTCCGTTTACTAAGATCTTCATCTCACCCAGAGCACTGTCAAAAACCGCTGTGACCATCGACCATTCGTTTTTCTTAAGAAAGGTTCGTTCACAGGTCAGCTCCTGCCATCCGATATTGAGCCCCACGTGAAAGCCTAGTTGTCCGTGTTTATGAAACCCCAGAATAAACCCCGTCTCACAAGCCCGGTCGTGCTGATTTACAATGGCGGAAAGCCGCTCGTCTTCAATGCCTCCAAAAGAGCGCGGTGCTATCCAGGCAGATACGGTAAAACCTTCTGCCGGTAGAGCAATCTGCTCTTTTTCACGCGTGATAAACGTAGAAAAACCATCAAACCAAAGCGCCTGTCCGTGAATGCCTTTTCTTCGTTTACAGACACGATCCGGCTGAAACCGGGCCTCATGAAAAACATAGGAAAGTTGATCTTTGAGACCTTTCACCTCATCTGTGACAAAACGCTCATTTCCTTCTTCAAACCGCCATCGTGCCAACAATCCATCCTGTTTTTCCATCTCCTCACGCCTTTCCTGCATGTTGTGCTTCATACTCATACGAAGCTCCGATTTTTTCAAACGCCATGTAGCAAATCATGTACATGAGGTAACCGCTCAATGTGCCGATAAACAGTAAAAGCACCGGCCAATGGTAAACAAAATAAGCAGTAAAAAACATAACCGCACTCCCCAAAAGAGTATATGGAAGCTGGCTCACTGAAATGAAAAACGCATTTCTGACTTTGAACCTCAGCGGCAGCTCAAAGTGAACAAGGACCGGAAACAAATACACTGTCGTAAACACGAAGCCGATGATAACAAGACCGATGAACGCCATAAGGACAAACTCAAATACGGATGAAAAGGGATCGATTATCCGTAGATTCACGTAAACAACGGCAAATCCAGCTGTCCAAAGCAGCGAAACACCCAGACTTGTTTTGAGGTTTCTCCTGAAATACCGCAAGAAGGGTACGACCACAGCCCTATTATCGTTTTTATGCCAGTCCCGAAGAACGCCAAACATGGCGGTTGTGGCAGGAAATGCCGTCACTAAAGGAAGACAGCAAACAATCCAGACCAGGTTAAGAAAGAAAAAATTCGCGATATGTTCAAGCCATTGGTAAAGCTTTGAATCGAGAAACCCCATCATCATCACCTTCTTCTGTTTTATAGTATGGGGCCGGTCCTATTCATCCGGCCCCAAAAATTGAGACTTCTTTACTGGTTCTCATAAAAGCGGTCGTAACCGTCTTGATAAATCTCCATCAGCTCTTCGAGTCCCATCTGGTTGAGCTGCTCTACAAAATCGTCCCATTCTTCCTCAACCCCGCCATTCATAAGCCAGAGTGCCTGTTTCTCTTCCACCACGTTCAAAATGTCTGTTTGTAGACGGTTGATACGCTGAAGCTCTTCAGGTTCAAAGAAAATGTTTGGATACTTCTCATCTACCGCGTACGGCTCGTAGTGCTCTTCGATATCAAGCAGACGTTGCTTGGCACGGGGATCCATTTCCACCACAGTTCCGAAATGCTCTGCGAGGATCACAGACGGACCGTTTGGTGCCACAAGCTGGCGGTACTCACCCATGGAAACACCCTCTTCAAGTTCGGCCCATACAAGCGTGCCGTTTTCGTCACGCTCAAACACATCGTCTTCCGGTCCCCAGTTGATCTGAGCGGACATTTCCGGATCATACAGCTGGTCTACCCAACGCATTGTAATTTCAGGGTTTTCGTTGGCAGATGTAATGACAAATGCGCCGCGCCCCATGTCAGAAGCGTTGGCACGTCCGACCATGTGATGACCATTCGGTCCTTCGAGCGGCCCGAGAAGGGCATAGTCACCTGCTCTGTCAGGTCCTACAATCTCTTCTGTTTCCCACCAGATATAAGAACCGAGGCGGGCATCTTCTGTTTTCCCTTTTGCAAAATACTGACTCACATCGTGTGTGAACGATTCTTCGTCAATGAGACCTTCTTCCACCCACTCGTGGAAGTAGGCTGTCGCTTCTTTAAACTCAGGCTGCACAGCTGTAAAAAGAACTTCACCGTCTCTTACAATCCGGTAATCAGGATTGTTCGGCACACCAAATGACGCGTATAGATCCCCCATGTTCCCGGTCCAGAAGTTATACATAAAGCTCAGTGGAATCGTGTCATTCTTACCGGTATTGTTTGGATCCTCATCACGGAATGCACGCAGCACATCACCATATTCGTCAAGTGTTTTTGGCATATCCAGACCAAGTTCATCGAGCCATTTTGTATTAATGGACAAAAAGTTCGGGAAGTCCCCTATTCCTGCTTCCTCTGCTGATGGCAGGGAGTAAATGTGTCCGTCCGGCGCTGTTACAACACTTCTTAGTTCCGGGCGCTCTTCCATTCGTGCCGATAAATTTGGTGCATATTCTTCAATTAGATCCTCAAGTGGAATAATCGTCCCGTTTTGCCCGTATGTCACCAGGTCGTTATCAGAAAACGACGCATTGTAAAAGGCATCAGGCAGCTCACCGCCGGCAAGCATCAGATTCTTCCGCTCCTCATAGGCATCAGCCGGAATATTCGTCCAGTCGATGGTGATGTTTGTGTCTTCCTCCAGCCAGTCAAAAATCACCATCTCATCAAAGTCCGGTGCCAGTGGTGCTTTTGGTGACACAAATTCAAGCGTGAACCCGTCTTCTTCTACAATGGGAAGCCCTTCTGAATTGAACTCCGCTGACTCCTTCTCTTCCCCGCTGCTCTCATCGGAGCAGGCTGTCAACCCAAGTGCCACAATCCCTGCAGATAACCCTAACCATGCTTTCGAAACGTTTCTCTTCACCTTGCAAACCCCCTTAAGAATTTATCTTGCGAACACCGGCGAGGTAAAATAACGCTCCCCGGTGGAATAACCGAACCAAAACTTCCAACCCCATTAACCTTTGATCCCGCCAATCATGACACCCTGAACAAAATACTTCTGAATGAACGGATATACAATGAGAAGAGGCAGACTTCCGACGATGATGACCCCGTATTTAATAAGCTCAGCAATCCGCTGCTGTGCAGCAAACGAATCGAGATCGCCCACCATTGAGGCCGCTGCCTCGTTCTGAATCAGAATGTTCCGAAGCACCATCTGAAGCGGGTAAAGACTCTCATCATTCAGATAAATCAATGCGTCAAAGTACGAGTTCCAGTGACTCACTGCGTAAAACAGAACCATAACGGCAATAATCGGTTTGGACAGCGGCAGGACGATCTTGAGGAAGAACTTCGTATTCGAACAGCCGTCCACTTTCGCCGCCTCGTGCATTTCGTTTGGAATCGTTGCCTGAAAAAACGTCCGGGCTACAATGATGTTCCACACGGCCACAGCTTTCGGAATGATCAGTGCCCACATCGTGTTGACCATCCCAAGGTCTTTTACGACCAAATAAGTGGGAATCAAGCCGCCGGAAAAGAACATCGTGAAGATGAACATGACCATGAAGAATGTGCGTCCGTAAAAGTCCTGTCGCGATAATGCATAGGCAGCTGTCAGCGTGAGTGCAATATTAAGTGCAGTCCCAAGCGTGGTGTATATAATGGTGTTTTTATATCCCGTCCAGATCTTACCGTCCTGAAAAATCCGGATGTACCCCTCAAACGTAATGTCCCGCGGAAACAACCATACATCTCCGGCAAAAATACGGTCCGGATTACTGATCGACGCAATAATGACAAAATAGAGCGGATACATAACCGCAATTAAAAGGAGAGTGAGCAGGGCAATGTTGAAAAAATCAAATATCTTATCCTGTTTTGATCGGTTTATTGACGACAAATCCATCGTTTCACTCCTCCCCTACCATAGTCCCTGTCCTGAGATACGCTTGGCAATTCGGTTGACATACCAGAGCAGGATCAAGTTGATAATGGCGTTAAAGAGTCCCACGGCAGCCGCGAAACTGTACTGAGCCTGCTGCAACCCGACCTTATACACGTATGTCGGGATAATTTCAGACGAGCTCTGATTGAGCGGTGTCTGCAGTAAGTATGCTTTTTCGAAGCCAATGTTCATGATATTTCCGACTGAAAGAACGAGCAGGATAATCATGATCGGCAAGATAGCCGGAATATCGATATGAATGACTCGCTGGAACTTACTCGCTCCGTCCACAATTGCCGCTTCGTGGAGTTCCGGATTGACCGCAGCCAGGGCAGCCAGATAAATAATTGCTGCCCAGCCGGTTTCCTGCCACACGCTTGAACCGACATACAGTGGTTTGAACCAGTTCGCGTCGGCCAAAAAGTTAATACTGTCCATGCCAAAAATCATAATAAAATTGTTGATCAGACCGTTATTGGAAAAGAATACATACGCCATTCCAACAAGAACAACGACGGAAATAAAATGAGGTGCATAGATGACGGTCTGTACAAATCTCTTGTAACGCTTAAAGATCAATTGATTGAGCATAAGTGCCACAATAATCGGCAGCGGGAATGTAATTACCAGCTGCAGCACACTCAGTGACAGGGTGTTATACATTAACGTCCAGAAATTGTACGATTCAAAAAAACGAATGAAATGCTCTAATCCAACCCATTCACTCCCAGTGATTCCAAGTGCCGGAGAAAAGTTCCGAAACGCAATCTGTACCCCGTACATAGGCCAATAGTGGAAGATAAGAAAATACACAAGGGTCGGAAGTAAAAATAAATACAGTTCCCAATTCTGTTTTATCAACTTCCATCGGTTTTTATGGTACTTAGGCGGTTTTTCAATTCCCTTTGTGAATAGTGGAGCCGGGTTCGGCATCGAGTTGGACTCTTTTGATAAACCAGGTTTCATCATACCCCTCCTTCTATCTCTGTTTTCATTTACGTAATCGATTACGTAAACCCTGTGAAGATAATCATGCTGATTAGCATGATCCTCTGATCACCAGTTCAGACGGCAACCGGTGCAAACGATAAGGCTCTTCATTTCCATTAAGCCGATCGATCAGAAACTCCACCGCAGCTCTTCCAAGTTCATAGGACGGCTGTTTAACAACCGATAGCGGTGGTGACGTAATCCGCAGCCAGTCGTAGTCATCGAACCCAATAATGGCCACATCGTCCGGAATCCTGACTTTGTGATCCTGCAGATACCTCACCGCGCCCATTGTCATGACGTTATTGGCTACGAAAATCGCCGTGACCCCTTCTTTCACCAATTCTTCTGTCAGCTCTTCTCCGGTCTCGAATGTGGCTTTCCCTTCTTTAATCAGGGCTTCATCCAGGGCGAGACCATTATCGGTAAACGCCCGGCGGTACGCTGCCAGTCGTTCGTCACTGGTTGTTATTCCAAGTGGTCCTGTTATATAGCCGATGCGATGATGCCCTTTTTTAATTAAAAGTCTGATCCCATCGTACGTACCGGCGCCACTGTCAATCAGTACCGTATCCCCGACGCGATCCTTTGGCTCCCGGTCAATAAAGACGGTTGGATATGTACCGTGGAGGTTTTCTCTGTAGTCATGCTCCTTCGAGTCCACCGGCGCCACGATAAGCCCATCAATGAACTGCGTATTAAACACTTTGATCTGATTCTGCTCCACTTCAAGATCCTCGCCACTGTTACTCAAAATGAGATTGTAACCGTTTTCTTTTAACACCTGTTCAATCCCATTCGCAATGGACATAAAGAAAAAGTTTGACGTGTCCGACGCCACAAGGGGCACGAGCAGACCAATAATATTTGTTTTCCGGCTTCTGAGACTTCTAGCTACCGAGTTGGGCTGGTAATCCAGCTCTCTCATGGCTGCATAGACTTTCTTTTTCGTCTCCTCTGCCACGTACCGCGTCTCGTTAATCACATGAGACACCGTTGCCGTGGATACATTGGCTTTAATAGCAACATCCTTCATACTTGCGTTCACCATGTAAGCGCCCTCATTTTCTGATTTAGTTTCAAGTAATCGATTACGTAATCGATTACATTAAGTTTATACCTGATTTTATAATAATGTCAACAAAATTCTGAATATTTTTTCGCAATAAGACTTTTAGTAGGATTGTTTTACTTTTTACAAAAGTGCTGTTTTTCAAAGCTTATCCTTCCGTAGGGGGGACTCATCAATGGACGCGAAAGGTCGCTGGTTTTTTCGAAAAAAAAGAAGCTGCCTCCAAGAGACAGCCTCCTTCACTAGTCATCCTCATTTTCCACTTCAAATACAGCCGTTATACTTTTGTCCCCGTCAATCGTTATGGCTGCCGCTCTGCCGCTGCCGGAGTAAGCACCGGTCCAAGTATAAGTGTACCCTGAATCAGGTATTGCCGTAACGGTGACTTATGTTCCTTTTTCAAACCTTGACCCGGATGGTGCGACGGTTACGGAACCGCCGCCTTCACTTCCTGCTGTGAGAGTAGGAAGTCGTAACTGCTATTCTTCTCCCTGTGATTCTTCCTGCTCTTGATCATCTTCATCCGGTGGTAAGTCCTCTTCTATATCTTCACCTTCTTGTTTATCCTCAACATTTTCGGAGTCACCTTCTGCGGGCTCTTGACCAGATTCTTTATCTTTCTTTTCATCTTTATCTGGTTCTATAACTTCCTTTTTCTCTTTCTCCTCACCTTTACGCTCTTCTTCTTTCATTCCGGAATCTCTTGATGATTCTTGCCTGTCAGGGGAATCCCCACCTACTGAAGATCCTCCGGAAGTGCCGCCCGAACCGGAGCCCGTGGAAGCCTCTGTTTCAGTGCCCCCGGTATTACTGCTTTCATTTTCCACGGCTTCCTCCTGTTCCTTACTGAAAACAGCGGTCATATGATGATCCCTGTCCATGATTACGGAAATGGATTCAGCCGATCCCGTAACGCTGCCCTCCCACCGGACAAACTCCCACCCGCGGTCCGGTACAGCAGTCAGGGATACGGTATCACCGTTCGTATAGGTCATGGTGTCCTGAAGTACCCTGCCGCTTCCATCTGTTCCTACTGACAGATCATAGGATCCTTCCTCGGTGAAAACTGCGGTGACAGAGAGATCACCTTCCAGAGTGACAACCAACGGGTTATTCAACGATTGGGCCTCTCCATGCCAACCTGCGAATTCCCAGCCTTCAGCCGGTACTGCATGTAGGGTAATCTCTGTACCGTAAGTCAATTCCTCTGGCTCCGGTGTGAGGCTCACGGTCCCTTCCCCTTCAATCTCATAATCTACTTTAACAAGATTATCACCATCAATCTTAACTGTCACCTCTGATGTGAGGTCGTCTGCTTCTGCCGTGATCGTTTCAGTACCGCTTTTTTCAGCAGTGAAGAGGAAATCTCCGTCCTCTGTTTCGCTCAATGTCCCGAGTTCCTTGTCCAGGGACCACTCAGGCACGATGTCCATCTCGTCTTCTGCCAAATCAAACCCGGTTACTGATAGCGTTACCTCTTCTCCAATGCTCATTTCAACAGCATCAGCATCCTCGGCCGACACAACCAATTCATTGAGTACCTGTTCGGCAACCTCAAAGTCTTCAGATAGGGTAAGGGACTCGATCCCTGCATCCAGGGTTACTATCCCGATCTGTTTAGGTACGATAAAAAGCTGACCTTCTTCATCGTGACTAAACTCTCCTGATCCGTTTTCCAACGTCCACTCTATTTCCATATCAACAGTGGTGTCCTCGTCCCACACAAGCATCAAAGGATTTTCATAGTCTTGCTGAAGACGGGAATGGGCGGACTGAATGGACAGGCGCTCCGTGATCTCATCCAACATCTGGTCCATACCTTGGGAGCGGGAAGATCCGCGACCGTCCAGGACCGTTTGAATGCCTTCTTCAATGCGGCCGGTATAAAAATAAACATCCGCCAACGTGATGTAATAGGCCGACTCTCGTGGTTTCAGACGGATTCCCTGAAGGAGCGTATGCTCAACTTTACCCCACTCTTCAAGCATAAAGTAGGCTTTTGCAAGACCTAACCGTGCCGGAAGGTGCCCGGGGTCTATATTTAAATACTCGAGATAATACTCAATGCTAGTTTCATAGTCTTCTTCTTCAAAATAGGCTTCTGCTTTTTCAAAAAGGCTGCCTGCATCTTCCGACTGGGCTGCGTTATACGTAAACGCGCCGGCAATCAGCACGAGAATGACTGTGAGGGCAATAATAACGATCTTTTTTCTATCCATTGGTTCTTCCTTCCCTAAAAACTGTAAGAATTATGTATTATAAAGAAAACATACCATAAAGCGACATCATTTTACATCGTTTTCAGGAAGATTCGAGAATGGACCCGGTTCGGGCAATAAAAAAACACTCTCCCACATTAGAAAAGTGTTTTAAAAAAGTCCTATTGATTTGCTATCTCCCGGTGGGTCGTCACTCCCCCAATGACTTTGCAGTCTTCACTGCTGATCGTGAGCCAGACACCTTCCTGTTCGAGGCGCGAAACCAAATACTCTGGCAGAATTTTTCGGTTATTCTCTGTATTTACTAACGAAAAATCCCTGCCTATGGCTTCAGCCTCACACTCTTTCCCAATCATTCCCCTGTACCAATAGCTCTCTTTCTGTGCACTGCAAACCTTAATGATTAGCAATTTAGTCCCCCCTGCACACATATTGATTCTATGTAATCACCCTCTATGTTACTAATAATTTTAACATAAAATTGAATTGAAAATCATAAATTTAAGGAAGAAAAATGGAATAATTTTGTGTCTATTATTGTTTAATGAATAAAAGACTAAGAAACACTGACAGTGTGGGAAAGGTTCACCCGCTTCCTAAAGAAGCAAAAGAACCATCCTCCCCCCTTTTTATAAGACATAAAATAAGCACCTGCCACAGGACAGATGCTGTTATAAACATATGGGCACTGCACTCTCCAATTCTCAAATCCGAATCTTCACAAACGCCCGGTCATCAAAAGACACATTTCCTTCTACCAAACCTTTTGCACTTGGATTTTCCCTGATACAAAGAGGATCTTTAACCAAAAGTTCCTGCAGATGCGCTTCGGTTTCTTCGAACGTTTCAAAAATCATCGGATATCCATCAGATGCGAGGCACAGGTACCCGGTATCTGTCGGGACATCAACCGTTTTGATTGCTTCCACATGCAAAGGATAACCGTTGATGACTTCGTAACTGTATGGGTGTGCGGGATCTCCATTTTGGAACGCAAACTGCTGCTGGATAAAAGGCTTAACAGCTTCAAATCCCATATCATGGGAGAGAAGCTCCTTTTCAGTCTTTCCTTTAACCAGCTGAGCTTCTACCATCATGGCCCGGGCATTGGCTGTAATATCATCGATTATTTTTGTGTTTTGAAGTGCGTTTCCTTCCAGAAAACACTGGCAGTCTCCGATCATCCATATCTTCCGATAATGCCTGCTGTATAAAATCATAGCAGCGCTTGGGCGCAGGTGAGGAACATCATCCACCTCTTCTGCTATACCGATTTTCCGATTAAGTCTATGAAGGTCGATATTGATTTTATCTACAACTTCTTTTATGCTGTCTCTTTCATCAAGTCCCCTAATCGTATTCTTGATCGTCTCAGCTGCAAGCCTTCCCGGGGCTTCCCCGTCATAAAAGCAGCCTGAGACATTCGTGACACCATCTATTACCGCTGCAAAATGATCGGTTACAACGATCTGGTCTTCACAATCCCTTTCGTTGCCTGTTTTGGCTTTGAGAAAATACTCGATTATCTCCAACAATCCTTCCCCCTAGTCAAAGTAAATACTCGGTGAGCCTGCATCCATCTCCTTTAAAGCCACGTCCAGCTGCTGCTTTGTCATTCGCTCAATTGAAAGCGGGGGTAAAGCATCCGGTGAAAAGAAACCCACATCTGTTGTCTCTTCACTTCCCCTGATGGCTCCCCCTGTGACCTCGCACTTAAAATAACACGTATAGATATGTTGAAGTGTTTTAGATGGGCGGTGCTTGGTCTGGTCAAAGAAAGCCAGCAGTTTCGTTGCCTGTACATTCAAACCGGTCTCTTCTCTTACCTCTTTTTCAATGTTTTCCCCAGGGGTCACTCCTGTATCGCACCAGCCACCGGGCAAACACCACAAACCGTCTGCCGCTTCTTTTACCATAAGCAGCTTCCCCTCAGCCATAACAACTGCCCTTACCGCCATTTTAGGAGTCGCATACCCTTTTTCTACCGGAAGAAGCCGTTCAATTTCTTCAATTTTCTCCTTTGATAAATAAGCAATCATTTCATTCGATAAATCGTTCATTTCTTTATAGCGCTCATAATCAAAATGATCATTACCGTACTCAAGCCCTGTCTGTGAGACAGCCTTTAATCTTTTGGCCCATTCAAGCAATCTTTCTTCAATACCCACGTGATCACCTCTCACTTGTGTTCCTTTCAATTTCCCGTGCACGCTCCATTAATTCCGTCCAACGTTCAAAGGTCAGCCTGCTCTCCGCATCACCGGTATATAAATGTTCATAACCAGCCAATTCAACCAAGTTGCCTCCCATGGGAAGTTTCATGAGAAAGGACCGGTCAAGCAGCTGTTTCTCCTTTGAAGGCAGCCACCCTGTTTCCGATAACAAAGCGACCTGTTCCTCTTCTGTAAAAAGAAAAGCAATAAACTCGGAAATGACCTCCTGCTTTTCTTTATCTGAACCCACGACCGCCAATCCATTCCCTCCGACTAAGATGGGAGACCCTTCTGTTCCCTGAAAAGGGGTCACCTGTAAATCGAACTGGTTTCGGATCAAACTTAACAACGTCGTTTGATGTCTTGATGAACTTAACAGCAAACCCGCTTCTCTATTAACAAAGCGCGTTAAGGCCATGTGATGATCCAAAGGTGGAATCAGCTCATAGTCCTGAACAATCTCTTCCCACCACACTTCAGCCGGCCGGTCAGACTCCCCTTCATTCCAGGACGTCCAGTACCACGGAAGTTCACGATCCGTTTGAAAAGCATGGAAGGTTCCGCTGCTGTTTCGCTCATTTACTCCTTGTTGAAGCTCTGCAAGCTGTTCGTTCGTATGTAAGTCATTAAAATAGAAAGGTTCCAACCCGTTCGTTCCACCAACCAATGAGGCATTTGAATAAACGACAGGTATCTCAATCCCCAAGGGAACCGCATAAAGGATGTCATTCAGACTAAATGCGTCATAAATGGATTTGTGAAAATGTTCATCAACCCCGATTGCGTCTATCGGGGTAACATCCGGCTCTTCCAAATCGGAAAAACCATATTGAGCATTGAGCTCAATCACATCAGGGGCTTCTTCAGTATCCCTTCTCACTTCCCAATCTTCCAGGAGAGCTTCTGAGTCGTCATACATTCTTACATTCACTCTTACTCTTTCATCTGCAGATTCGAAACGTGTTACTGCTTCTCTTACAGCAGAAGTGGTCGTCCAAATGGTAAACTGCTTCTCAAACGTATCTCCTCTGTCCAAGGTGAACTCCTGGTTGTAGAGGCTGAAAATATACCAGCCGATAATCAAAACGGCTGCTGTTGAAACAATAAATAAAACCTTCACCTTCATATACAAGCTCCTAAATAACAGATAATACCTTTATCTTAACTGAAAGCCACTTCAGGGGAATAGTCCAGAATGAAAACAATCTGCACGATTCCCCGTTTCCGCGGCTAAACTGACTTGGTATTCTTTGAGACTGAAAGAGCTGCATCAATCTTTTGACGCAAGTTTGCTAAAACACTCGCTTGGATTTCCTCTTCAGGTGATTCGACAATAATTCTCAGGAGGGGCTCGGTGCCCGAGAACCGGACACCACACCACGTTCCGTCTTCCCACTCCCATTTCACACCATCCATACGATTGGTTTTCGTCACCGGGGCTTCATAGATGAATTCGGGATCGAGACGATTTACCAACTCCTTAAGATCTTCTTTTCTACCACTCGAGTAAGCATAATTGTCCTCTTTATAATGTCTGATGCCGTAACGGTCTTTCACTTCTGATCGAATCTGCCCGAGCGTTTTACCGGTAACGGCCAGCATTTCCAATAATAAACCGGCAGATAGGATCGCATCTTTTTCAAGTAAATGGCCTTTGATTGTGATCCCGCCGGAACTTTCACCTCCGATGATGGCATCCGTTTGTGTCATCCCTTCGGCAATATGTTTAAATCCCACAGGTTTTTCAATACACTCGAAGCCAAAGTCCTCGGCCACACGATCAAGAAGGTGGGTCGTGGACACATTTCTGACTACAGCTC
Source organism: Alteribacter keqinensis (assembly GCF_003710255.1). Taxonomy (NCBI): domain Bacteria; kingdom Bacillati; phylum Bacillota; class Bacilli; order Caryophanales; family Bacillaceae; genus Alteribacter; species Alteribacter keqinensis. The sequence goes on from NZ_RHIB01000002.1 coordinate 421,619, forward strand.
CTTTCTGCTTCCGGTACTTGAGCATGTAGTAATAAAGAAGGGTAATGATCTCGTTCGGGTGGACGTACTCTCCGTTTTCATCAATGACCGCAATCCTGTCTCCGTCCCCGTCTGTTGCTATGCCGATATCATAGTCTCCCGGCTTTTCTTTCATCATGGAGACCACTCTCCACAGCGTTTCCTCCGTAGGTGCCGGCACACGACCGCCAAACAAAGGATCCATGGAATTATGAATGGTCCTCACCTGACACCGTGCGTCCACGAGTAAGGTTGAGATGGCATTGACCCCGGTTCCAAACATGGGGTCGTACAAAACTTTCAGCTTTGCTTCTTTCAGCTTGTCCATGTTCACCTGAGATTCAATAAAGGTAATGAACTCATCATGATAATCAAGCCTTTTGATCAGTCCTTCCCTTTCTCCCAAGTCGTACTCCATCGTTTTAATATGGGAAGTGGGTATTTTGTTTATGGACTCCTGTAGTTCGGTTGTGACCTCTTCAGTAGCAGGAAGCCCATGTTCTCTCACGTATTTGATTCCATTATAAATATAGGGATTGTGACTTGCTGTAAATGTCAGCCCGGCAGCTGTCTTTTCTTCGATGGTTACGAAGTTTACAAGAGGTGTGGGAACAGAAGGAGTGAGTAATAATACTGGAATGCTGTTGGCAGCAAACACTGCTGATGATGCTTTGGCGAAGTCTTCTGCCATGAACCGGTTATCGTACCCAATAACGACACCTTGCTTCTCTTTGCCGCTTTCAATAATATGATTGGCGACTCCCTGTGAAAACCGCCTTACATTATCAAAGGTGAAATTCTCACCAATAATGTCCCGCCAACCACCTGTACCAAACCGTATCATCATGAATCTCCCCTTTGTTTAAGATAAAGGTGAGTGCGAAATCCCAATCGCTAACCCAGGACTGTTTCGCACTCTCCTTTTAAATCAGATATTGAACTCTTTTTTCCCGGACAACTTGGTGATCACAATCAACGACACGATCGTACTTAACGACAGGATCGATGCCAATGCCGCAGCTGTACCGAAGTTTGCGGTGAACACTTCACTGTAAATGGAGACCGTAATGGTAGCTGTTGCTCCATAGTAAAGAACAATGGTTGAACTTAACTCATTGATCGTCGTTACCCAGCTCAAAATGGCTCCCGATAAAACACCCGGTATCATTAACACAGCTGTGGTTTTAAAGAATGTCTTCATTGGCGGGACACCCAGACTGATGGACGCTTCCTCCACGCTTTTGTCAATCTGATAGAGAATGGCGGTACTCGATCTCATCGTATACGGCAGTTTACGTATACAGTAGGCGATAACAAGGATGACCCAGGTACCCGTCAGTTCTATAGGCGGCTCATTAAACGCAATGATCAGACTGATTCCCAGCACCGTTCCCGGCATAACATACGGAATCATAATCAGTGCATCCAATATCGACGTAAGCTTGGAGCTTCTTCTGACAATCACATAAGACAAGGTGAGACCGGCAAATACCATGATTACGATCGAAATACTTGCATAGGTGAACGTATTTTGTATCGCCCCGGGAACCCGGTACATCACCTCACGATAACTGTCCAGACTGAACTGTGGCACAAATACAGGCCCGTTTGTCTTTAGGAAAGACGTGGTGATAACCGTCGCCTGCGGAATAATCGACACCACGATTACACTGAACACCATCAGCGTGGCTGCCAGCCGAAGTGGCCATTTAAGCTTTATAAGTTTAGGAGGCCGCAATGCACTCATGGTGTATGTTTTCTTTGTTACTAAGTACCTTTGAACGAACAGGACGAGCGTCGTAACCGTCAATAGAATCATACTTAACGTACTGGCCATTGCAGGGTTGGTTCCCATTTCACTGATAAACTGTTCGTATGCAAGAATCGGCAGTACCTTCTCACCCTGCCCGATCAGCATCGGTGTGCCAAAATCTGCAAATGACGCCATAAATACCATCAGCGCCCCTGTAGACAGGGTTGGGAAAATTAACGGCAATGTGACCTGACGGATCCGCTGCCACCCGGCAACACCCAGGTTTTCCGACGCTTCTTCCAAGGAACTGTCTATCGTTTTCAACGCCCCTGATACATAAAGGTAGATATGGGGGTAAAATTGCAGTGTGAAAACCCAGATCATCCCGTGAAGCCCGTAAATAGACGGAATATCGAGTCCGAAATTACCCAGGAAGTTTGTGATGAACCCGTTATTTCCGAGCATTAAAATCCAGGAATAGGCTCCGATAAACGGCGGGGATAATAACGTAAGGACGATCAGTATATTAATCAGCCCTTTAAACGGGATATTGAACCGGGACATGGCATAGGCCAGCGGAATCCCGATACAGCATGCAAAGAACGTAGCTGATGTAGATACAATAAAACTATTAAATAGAGCACTGTAGTAATAACGGTAGGAAAAGAAATCCCGGTAGTTTTCAAGAGAGATTCTTCCATCCTGCCAGAAACTATTAATAAAAATATTGAACAGCGGATAAAGAAGGAATAGACCGATGAGAAGAAATGCAACAATGGTAATTCCGTTCCAAAAATCCAGCCGAAACTTAAAGGGATTTGACTGAGGAGTTGTCACTGGTTTCGGGCTCATTGAGGACCTCCTCCCCGCTCGCATTAAATACCACAGCGTCTTTTGGGTTAAGGTCAATTCGTACGTAATCCTTTATCTCCCTCAGTTCATGGTATCGAATAGAGTGTTCATGCACACGAACCTCGTCTCCGTTTTCCAACCCTACACGGTAGACGACAGATTCTCCTAAAAACGACGCATCCGTTACAACCCCGCTCAGGGCTCGTTCACTGTGATCGTTGTCTCCAAGAATGTTGATTTGCTCCGGTCTGATAGAATACAAAACGTCTCCTTCATAATTGTTGTTCAGCTCTATCGGATAGGCTGCTCCGCCAACGCGAAGAGTCTTCCCGCTTACAGTACCATCCAAAAAATTGGTCGTGCCGATAAAGTTGGCAACGAATTTATTTTTAGGGTGGAGGTAAATATCATGTGGCTTTCCGATCTGCTGAATTTTACCACTGTCCAGAACAGCAATCCGGTCAGACACAGCCAGAGCTTCTTCTTGATCGTGTGTGACATAAATCGTTGTGATGTTTAGTTTCTTTTGCAGATTACGGATGTCATCCCTCATTTTCACACGTAACTTTGCATCCAGGTTCGAGAGAGGTTCGTCCATCAATAACAAACCAGGATGAATGACAACGGCTCTGGCAAGTGCTACCCTTTGCTGCTGTCCGCCGCTAAGCTGGGATGGCTGGCGATCTTTTAAGTGGGAAAGCTCCACCATTTCCAGTGCTTCTTCTACCCGCTCTGTCAATTGCTTCTTGCCTACCTTCCTTGCTTTCAGACCGTAAGCCACATTGTCAAAGACCGTCATGTGAGGAAAGATGGCATAGTTCTGAAAAACCATACCGATGTTTCTTTTATGAGCAGGAAGGTCGTTGACCAGCTTTTCATCGAAGTAGATGTCTCCCTCTTCCTGTCTGTAAAACCCTGCAAGCATTCTGAGAAGAGTGGTTTTTCCACACCCGCTCGGACCAAGGAGGGTGAAAAACTCCCCTTCTTTTATTTGAATATCAGCACGGTCAACCGCTCTTGTTTCTCCGAACAGTTTACTAACCTCTTTGATGTTGATGCTTCCCATGTCCTTTCCTCCCTTAAAAGAAAAGGGATCAAGAAATGTCCCGATCCCTTTCAGTACAATATATTACTGCTGCATAATTAACTGCTGGAACTGCTGCATGACTTCTTCCTGATTTTCAGCAGACCATTCAAAGTCGTAATCGACCATTGGGATCTCTGAAGAGTCTACAAGACCTTCAGGAGGATCAATATCCTCACGAATGGAACGACGGTTAAATTCTTCTACAATCATTTCCTGTACATCCTCACTCACTAAGAAGTCCATAAACTCCTGTGCTTCTGCACTGTTCTTTGAATCCTTCACGAGTGCCATGCCATCCGGAACTGCTGACGTTCCCTCTTCAGGGTAGGCTACATTAACGGGAGACCCGCCGGCAATGTAACGGTGAGCTGCTTCTTCAAGGGTAATTCCGATCGGGAATTCACCATCTGCAATACCTCTGAATACCATACTCGATCCGGAAAGCATCGTACCGTCAAGGTTCTCCACGAAACGCTCAACAAAATCCCAACCCTTTTCTCCGTTTTCTTCATAGGCAAAAAGCATCGTCACGAGCTGTGTATAGGAAGATCCTGAGCGGCCTGGATCCGTGTAGGCAATTTTCCCTTTCCACTGCTCATCCAGAAGGTCTTCCCAGCTTGTAGGTGCATCCTCTTCACTGACCATCTCTTCGTTATACATAATGACCATCGGTAAAGCGGAGAAGCCTGTCCAGTGGTTCGTAGGGCTCTTATATTCCTCCGGTATGCTGTCATCTTCACTTGTTACATACGGTTCAAAATAATCATTGTAGGCTTCGAGGGACTCGGCACCTCCGCCCCAGAACACGTCACCACCCGGATTGTTTGATTCAGCCTGTACCCGGTTCAGTAACTCCCCTGTTCCGCCGGTTACAAGGTCCACCTCAATCCCGGAACGCTCCTGAAATTCTCTTACAATCGGGTTGATAATTTCAGACTGGTGCGGTGAGTAAACGGTTACAACATTTGATGAGCTTTCTCCGCTTGCATCATCCTCTGCGCCGCAAGCAGCTGCAAAAACCGTTAATACTGCAAGAGACGAAGCCAGAAACCCTGCCTTTTTCATAATAAATCCCCCTTTAATGTAGTAATACGTTTTCCTTGTAATCTATCGTAGCAGGTCTGAAACTGATTTTAATGTTGTAATCTTTCTGAAAAAGTATGTTTTTTTTCCTGTATGCCAAACTTCTATTCCAATTACCATTTCAGCCGGCAAAAGGGCTGGGACAGAAGTGTTTTAGTCAACGAGAATCCGAACAAATAACATACGGTGCAAACAAGTCGCTCCTGAAATATACTCCGCTTTCCGCGGAAAGCTGGTGAACCTCCTCGTGCTGCGCACTGTGGGGTCTCACCTTTGCTTTTTCATTCCGCAGGAGTCTACGTATATTTCATCCGCTATGTTCGCGTATTGTTCGGATTTTCAGCTAAACACTTTCTTTATGTCCCAGCCTCTTAAACGCACTATTTATCTTCCATTTTCATAGGGTCTGCTTCTGTCCAATGTAAACTCGATTAGAATCGGCAGGTGATCAGATACACTTGTATGAATCACTCTGGCATTCTGGTATTCTAGGTCTTTATCCGAAAAGATGTAATCAATTCTAGCATTTGGTTCTGTTACTTCACCAGTCTCAGGATCCACATAAGGTGCAGGAAAGGTGTAGGCATCATTTAACCCTAGGCTCACAAAGACATCATCGAATCTTTCTTCCATTAAATCTATTTCCTCGTCACCGGGATAAGCATTGAAATCCCCTACGATAATACTTGGTTTATTGTCTTCATCTACAATATCAAAGATCTCCTGAATGTTAACCAGCCGCTCCACTTCTTTTAATCCTAAATGTGTATTGAAAAAGCGAATATGGTTTCCTTTTACATTGATTACTGTTTCCAGTAACCCTCGCTGTTCATTGTGTTCACCTTCAATAACCATGAGAGTGAGAAGGTGATTTTGCGAATCAATGATTGGATACTCACTTAACACAGCGGTTCCATACTGACGGTTGGGATCTCCCTCTTCTAACGGCTCCCGGTCAAGGTTTGCCCCATACACATAATGCATATCAAGACGTTCTGCGAGCCATTTCGCCTGATCTTCAAAATCACTTCGGTCGGACCAATGACGGTCTACTTCCTGAAGACCTATAATCTCAGCACCGGATTCTTCAATCTCCGTTGCGATTCGTTCCAAATCCATGACTCCGTCCATCCCTCGGCCATGAGCAATATTAAATGACATTACGTCCACGTTTACTTCATTTCCCCTTGGAGTATCGGCGCTTGCCTGGTGGTTGACGGGAATGATAAATGAAAACAGCAAAGCAACTGCGAAAAAGACTATTAATCCTTTTTTTCTTGTTTTCAACTCAATCGCTCCTTATCCTTTTTTAGTAGTCAAACAACGAGTGGCACGTATAAAAACCAGAATTGAAACACCACAAAGGTTCCTTAGTAAACCGAAAGGACCTCAACACACCTCCTAAAACGTGGTAGAATATAGTCATTCTATCATTTTAGTAAGCGCTTTCTTGTGGGGTGTTTTTTCGAGATTAGTATGATTATTTTCCATAAAGTGCTATAAATGAGAAATACAGTTCCAACGATTCGGGCCGTTGGTCACATTTGGAAAAAGAACGGGAAAAGAAGGAGGAATGGGAGGATGATTCGTCGTTTTTTGAGTTTAAATTTGCGAACCAAGTTAATTGCCCTGATTATTGTTACGGCATTTATCCCCGTCTCCTTACTCGGTCTGTTTTCCTACAACTATGTAACAAAACTGATGCAGGAAGAAATCAGTGAAGGTGAACTGGAGCGGCTTAAGCAGGTGAACAATAACCTGACTTATTTTATAAACGATGTTGAGCAGTTGTCTCTCTTTCTCTATAAAAATGAGGAGATTCAGGAGATTTTAAATAAAGATCCTTACCGGAGCCCGGAGGAAAAGGATGAAGACCTGCAACAAATAGAGCGCCTCTTTGAAACAGTCATGGGGGCCAAAAACTGGGATGTGAGCATTTACATCATCGGAGCCAACGGAGACCGTTATTTTTCCACCCAGCACCTGCCTCCTCACTACAATCACATCCGGGACAACTGGGGCGCCTTCAGAAAGGCCCAGGCGGCTGACGGAAAAAACATCTGGGATACCCACTATTCGATCAGGCCTGAGGAAATGCAGGAGGTGGTTCTGACATCCGGCAGAATGCTTCATGACCACAGTACACAAGAACCTCTTGGCTACTTAATGATCGATATTTATGAATCAGCACTCTCGGACATTTATGCCACGGGAGGCAAACACCTTAACGATCAGCTGTTTTTATTAGATGAACAGGGCTATATCATCTCAAGCCAGCCGAATAAAGAGATTGTGGGTACCCGTCTGAGCTATGATTTTTTACCCCGTGTCATCCAGGGCGATCAGGGTTTCTTTGAAGCAGAGTGGGAAAGTCAGGCCTCTGTTCTCACCTATGACACGGCTGAAGATACGGGCTTTAAAATTGTCAGTCTTACACCTATCGGACTGATTCATGAAAAGAACAGTCTGATCAGAAACCTTACTTGGAGCTTTGCCATACTGGGAATTATCATCTCATCCTGGCTCGCTTATTTCCTGTCCAAAACGGTCACTGATCCTTTGTATAAAGTGATGAAAGTCATGAGAACGGTGGAAAAAGGGGACCTGACAGCCCGCTTTGCACCGAAGTACAACGATGATATCGGCATATTCGCCCGCCGCTTTAACCGGATGCTTGGAAGGGTGAACAAGCTGATTCAGGAGAATTATGAGAAAAAGATCCGTTTGAAAGAGTCCGAGATTAAAGCTCTCCAGGCTCAAATTAATCCTCATTTTTTATATAACACACTTGAAACCGTCAACTGGATGGCACGTTTACATGGTGCAAAAGAGATTAGCAAGCTGGTGGTCTCACTGGGGGAAATTATGAGATATTCCATCAAACGGGGGGACGACCTTGTTCCTTTGGAAGAAGACATTAAACAGCTTAAAAATTACCTGAATATTCAAGAAGTCCGTTACCGGGACCAATTTAACATTCATATGCATGTAGATGAAGAAGCAAAGAAAGCGCTCATCCCTTCCCTTCTGCTGCAACCTCTTGTAGAGAACGCCATCAGCCACGGACTCGAAGGAAAAGTGGAAAAAGGTAATCTTTCCATTACGATTACGGTGATTTCAAACAGCCTGCAAATTATCGTTGAAGATGACGGGGCAGGTATAGACAGTAAAACGTTAGACAGGATCAATCTGGAAAAACCATTACAATCTAAAGGAACAGGAATAGGACTTCAAAACGTCAAACGAAGAGTGTTTTTATATTACGGAAATGATTTTACATGGCATATTGAAACGAAGGAAAACGAAGGAACAAAATTCTCCATAACCTTGCCCGCCTACAGGGAGGAATCCGCATGACAACACTATTAATTGTTGATGACGAATGGCTTATACGCGAGGGCTTATTAAAAACAATCCCCTGGTCAGAATGGGGGATCAATGTACTCGGAGCAGCTTCAAATGGAAAGGAAGCGGCTTCTCTTATCGCACTTCACGAACCCGATATCCTGTTAACGGACATACGTATGCCCGGGATGGACGGACTGGCGTTAATGGAGCACTGTTCAGAGAGATATCCCGACATGAAAAGCATCATCCTGACAGGTCACAATGAATTTGAATATGCCCAAAAAGCATTGAAGCTGGGAGCCAGGGATCTGCTGTTGAAGCCGACGGACGAAAATGAGCTTCAATCAACGATGGAGAAAATACTCGGAGAGCTTGAAACAGACCGCAGTGAAAAGAAAGACATTATATCCCTCCTCGCAAGGGAAGTTGTGTCTCACCCTACAGCGGAAAACATCGCTCGTCTGAATGATTATTTCTCTCCCTCTCCTCCATTCGGTTTCGTTATTGTGGACCTGAAGGAATCCTGTGAGGAAGTTACCGATCACTATACTGACTTTGCCCATCTCAATATAAGTGCAGACCCCACTAAACTGGAACTTCTTATCTATAACATTACTGACAGCAGAAGCTGGCCACAGCATATCGAATCGCTGTTATCGACCCTTAAGCCACAAACGGCAGGAGTAAGCTCAGTCTCCTCTTTAATAACTGACTGGTCCCGTCTGTATGAGGAAGCCAAATGGGCAATCGAACAAACGGACCTGGCCAATGAATCCGGATATACGCTGTACCAAAGTACACAGTTTACGGTAGATATTACAAAAGCCGTGCACTACATAGACGCCAACATTAACCTGCAATTAAACCAGGCCGAGCTTGCGGATTTTTTTCACATCAGCACCAGCCAGTTCAGCAAGCTGTTTAAACAGCTCACCGGCAAAAACTTCGTAGACTACATCACAGATAAGCGGCTCACAGAAGCTAAGCGCCTCCTCCGGGAAACATCCCTGAAAACCTACGAGATTGCAGAAAAGGTAGGCTATACAGATTCCCGGTACTTCAGTCAGACTTTTAAAAAGAAGTGCGGGGTGACACCGAAGGAATACCGGAAACAAGAGGATTAATTAAACGCTGGATACTAAGTACAGTCAAATTGAAAAAAAGCCCCCATATTGGAGGCTTTTTTATTATTAACCTAGAAGTTGCAGAACGGATTGTGGCTGTTGGTTTGCTTGTGCAAGCATAGACTGAGACGCCTGGGAAAGGATGTTTGTACGTGTCATTTCCATCATCTCAGCAGCCATATCTACATCACGGATACGGGATTCCGCAGCTGACAGGTTCTCAGAAGCGTTGTTTAAGTTTGATATGGTGTGCTCAAGTCGGTTTTGGAACGCACCAAGCTCAGAACGCTGGGCAGATACGCTTTCAATCGCCTGATTCAATACTTCAACGGCTGCAGAAGCATTTTCGTGTGTAGAAACATCAAGGGCAGATTCGGACTTTGCGTTGTCAGTTCCGTTACTTACATCATGGGCATCTGTGAATACAGCACCCGCATCTTTACCGCCTACACCATTGGCAGCAGCATCAGAAACTCCGCTGATTCCAAGAGCGCTTGCTCTCATATCAGCAATTTCAATTGTCATCGATTGGCCCTGGTTTGCACCGATTTGGAAGTTGGCAGAGAATTCACTTCCTCCAACCCCTGTTACACCTCCCGTAAGCGTCTCACCACCAGCTTCACCACTAGCTTCAGTAATAGTTATTATCCCTGATGAAGCACTAGCAGTAACAAATTGTGATTCGCTTTGAAGAAGGCTAGCTAAAGCTGTAGCTTGAGAGTTAACATCAGCTCCATCAAAATCTCCTGAACCGTCAGATTGATAAGTATATGTGGTTCCTGCAATTTCAATGGCTTCACCGTCTGCAAAAGCATTTTCAATTGTTAATTCAAATACCCCTGCCTGTTCACTAATTCCTTCAACACTTTCCACATCAACAGTGAAGGCTGATACAGAGTCTCCATTAACAGCGATATCAGTTCCTGTAGCTTGACCTGAAGACTCTGTCAGGATGATTTCAGCATCAGCCCCAGTGGCAGATTCGAACCTGCTTGCTAATGAACTTCCGTTAATTGCTTGCCGAAGGTTTTCGGCAGTCTCATTCAACGAACCAATTGTAACTTCTCCATCTTCGTTTCCAAAAGTAAACGTCTCTCCGCCAATCTCTAATGTATCACCATTGGATGGTACTGCATCAAGCTCGAAAGAATATACCCCTGCCACTTCGGATACAGCTTCAACACTCGCTGTATTTTCAGTGATACTGACTTGACCGGATACATCCCCACCGCCGTTTAACAAGCTTTGCGTGTTAAACTCCGTCGTGTTACCGATACGGTTGATTTCAGAAGTCAGCTGGTTCATTTCCTTTTGGATCTCGTTACGGTCTACGTCAACGTTTGTATCGTTCGCTGCCTGTACAGCAAGTTCGCGCATACGCTGCAGGATCGAGTGTGATTCATCAAGCGCACCTTCAGCCGTCTGAATTAGTGAGATGCCGTCCTGGCCGTTACGGCTTGCCTGGTCCAAACCATTGATCTGTGCTCGCATCTTCTCGGAAATCGCAAGACCCGCTGCGTCGTCTCCCGCACGGTTGATACGAAGTCCAGAAGAAAGCTTCTCCATGGAACTTTGGTTAGCCTGTTGGTTGATTCCCATCTGACGGTGGGTGTTCAACGCTGAAATGTTGTTGTTGATGATCATAATGATCTACCTCCATTGTAGTTTTTCAGACCACGTCCGTGTGGTCTTTTATATGTAAGTCTCTTAAGTAGAGAACTTAACACCTTTTTCAATAAGTTCTTTTTTCTGCTTTTCCGTCAGCTGAATATTAAAATCTGTATATGACGGATGAAGCTCTTCTCTTAAAATCTCAACTTCTCTTGGAGCCTCAATCCGCAATCTCAGCTCATCTGAATCGTCCATGATTACTTTGACTTTAATGCAATCACCAATGATGATTGATTCACCCGGCTTCCGGCCAATAACAAGTCCCATATTCTCATCCTCCCTGATGTCTTCTGTTTTTATATCGACATTTTTTTACATACCTTTAATAAATCGAGAGTTATTTTATTCTAAATCATTTCTTTGTCGTACCTAAGTTAAGAAATTAAAAAAACAGCCCCCAAATGGAGGCTGTTTTTATTAACCTAAAAGTTGAAGAACGGATTGTGGCTGTTGGTTTGCTTGTGCAAGCATAGACTGAGAAGCCTGAGAAAGGATGTTTGTACGCGTCATCTCCATCATCTCAGCGGCCATATCTACATCACGGATACGAGACTCCGCAGCCGAAAGGTTCTCAGAGGCATTGTTTAAGTTTGAGATCGTGTGCTCAAGTCGGTTTTGGAACGCACCAAGCTCAGAACGCTGTGCAGATACGCTTTCAATCGCCTGATTTAATACTTCAACAGCTGCAGAAGCATTTTCGTGAGTGGTTACATCAAGAGCTGCTTCTGATCCAGTGTTTGTTGTGCCGTCAGTAACATCTGTACCCGCTGCGTAAACAGCACCCGCTGCTTTGCTTCCGACACCGTTAGCATCATCTCCAGCCACACCACTGATTCCGAGAGCTCCTGCTCTCATATCAGCTACCTCAATTGTCATTGACTGCCCCTGGTTTGCTCCGATCTGGAAGTTTGCAGAGAACCCTGGCTTCTCACCTAATGATACAGAAACTTCTTCATCTGTATTTGTCGCTGTAGTAACTGTAATGGTATTTCCACTGCCTCCACCAGTATAATCATCGTGATCGCCAATCGCAGCTCTCAAGTTCCCGGCAGTTTCGTCAGCATCTTCACCAATTTCAAAAGTATTAGTTCCTGATGTTCCACCAGCTTCAATTGCAGTAAACCTTTCTCCATTAATCTCAATTGTTTGACCTACCGCAAAATTCTCATCAACAGTAAATGAAATAGAACTTGCATCAGAATCTGTTCCTGGCGATGGATCACCGACACTAATCTTACCAGTTCCTCCATCAAGAAGGTTTTGCGTGTTAAATTCCGTCGTGTTACCAATACGGTTGATCTCAGAAGTAAGCTGGTTCATTTCTTTTTGGATCTCGTTACGGTCCACGTCAACGTTTGTGTCGTTCGCTGCCTGTACCGCAAGTTCGCGCATACGCTGAAGAATCGAGTGCGTTTCGTCAAGGGCACCCTCAGCCGTTTGGATTAGTGAGATTCCGTCCTGTGCGTTACGGCTCGCCTGGTCCAACCCGTTAATCTGTGCGCGCATCTTCTCGGAAATCGCAAGACCTGCGGCGTCGTCTCCAGCACGGTTGATACGAAGACCTGAAGAAAGCTTCTCCATTGAACTCTGGTTTGCTGCCTGGTTGATTCCCATCTGACGGTGGGTGTTCAACGCTGAAATGTTGTTGTTGATGATCATAATGATCTACCTCCATTGTAGTTTTTCAGACCACGTCCGTGTGGTCTTTATATGTAAGTCTCTATATAGAGCACTTAACACCGGTTTGGTTATGAAGATTTTCACCTTCAGATATTATATCGACACGGTTTAATAAACTTTGAGTGATTATTGAAAAAAATTAAAACTAGCTTCACTTAGCTTATCCACCTGTCTGAATCTCCCCCGTTTTGATTAAGTTCTGAATACGTAATGAGAAGGACCAACATTAAGGTAATTTTGAAGAACTAAACCACAAAATGACAGGAGGATTACAACTTCATCTTTAATATTTTTCGTGAGCACACCTTCCAGTGTGCCATGAAGCATCAGAACCGTTCCCATCTCTTAACCAGTGCAATATTCAAGGTAGTCCCCAAAAGCTCCACAATCAATGCCCTTCCTTCATCATCCGTTAACCTCTGACTCATCTCTATATCGAGACACTGATCATCATTGACTCTCTCATTAAACTCTTTAAACTTCACCATGTTGTTCGCAAACTGAGATAATACAAAACGTGAATCCAGAAGTTCACAAAAGAGTGCCCCTGCACCTTTGTAATACCCAGGACAGCTGCTCCACTTCCACTCATCAACACGGGTGACCATTCCCGCTTTTACCGGATTCTGATGAATATATCTGACAACCGTTAGGAGATACTGATCGGTTTCCACGCTCTCACTCTTAAAACGGTCCTGAAACAGATGGCCCGATATCCTGTATTTCCAATTGTAAAACTTAACAAAGCACACACCGATCCGTTTCACCGTATCGGAAACCGGTTCATTGCCTTCTTTTTATGAGGAAATGGACATGATTATTCATCAAACACCAGGCGTATACCTTCATATTAAAACGCCGTTTATATCTTTTAACGAATTCAAGGAACTGAGTACGGTCATCGTCGTCATGAAAGATCTCTTGCCCGCTAGATCCTCTCCACATCATATGATAAATCCCAGTCCGGCTTTTCACCCTCGCCCCTTGAGGCACACAACCACCACCTTTGTAAATAAATTAGACAAAGAACAAGAGATAAAAAACAAGATTGAAGAATGTATGGGGAGCATTAAGGAATAAAGGAGTATCCAAATAGAGGACATAAGGCAAAAAACAAAAGAAATAATAGAATTGAAGGAAAGGTATTACACTGAGGAAAGAAATTAAGGAGAATTCGAAGAAAATCATACGTTGAAAATAATATAGCACAAAAAACCAAAAAGGGGAACAAAAGTTCTCAAAATAAAAAAGGAAGCTCGGGGACGGCTTCTATTTGCTTCCCACCCCCTGAATAACTCCCTTGCTGGAAGCAAAGAACCGTCCCCGCGCTTCCTAGAAGGGTGAAAGACACTTCTTCTTAACTGACCATGCGATTGCTGTACTATCAAACCAATTTCATCTCACTCACTTCTAAATAACGGCCATCTCGCTTTTCTAAGTCCCAGCTATACCAACCCCACCTGCTATGCTTAATCAATGAATTAACATTCATTCAATTCAAATTTGAGATAAGTCATTTTCAAGACATTTCCCATAGGGAGAGTTCATCGTTTGCGGGCCGGAAGCACCAGAACCGTCCCGGTGCTTCATAGAACGTTAGGCCAGCAACGTAAAAATAAAAACGACTCCATTAAATCTTATCTTGAACAACACGGCTACATGCCGATGTGGATTTTAATGAATGTAATAACATTTGGGAATGTGAGTCATCTTTTCACACTTCAAAAGGAGTCTGTTCAATTAGAGATAATAGAGTCTTTGGGCTTAAAATCTCAGCCTTCAATTCAAAAAGATTTATCAATTATTAATACATCTAGAATTTTACAAATATTAAGTATTTATCGAAATATATGTGCACATAACGAGCGATTTTATTTAACAAAGATAAAAGTACCTTTAGATGACATTTATATGAACTTTGGAAAGAAATTACCTAACGATGTTGATGTGACTCTTCGTCGAAGGTTAAACTCTTCTCAAAAAAAGAAGAGACTAAATTCACGCCAAGGTATTTACGCGTTAATTTTTATTATATCGTTATTCATGGATAGCAAAGAATTAAATATTTTTATAAAAGAAATTAAAAATGAGTTTGATAAGCTAAGTCAAGAATTAAACACAATCCCCATAAGTGAAATTGAAAGATCCATGGGTATGAATTTTGACTGGTATGAAATGATTAGAAGCTAACAACATACCTCTTTCAACTTTAGAAAAAATAAAATTCACTAAGTAGTTGTCACTAAGACATTGTACTAAGTGAATTTTCTTTTTGCGCCAGGTTCCAATCATTTATAAGTCGTCCCCTCTTTTTTCTATTACATCTTGGACTATCCTTATTTGATTTTTAATAAATATTAAGACAACATAATGAATCATACCGTCATATATAACCATCAAGTCCATTGGAATGAGACAAACGAACCACCTCATATAATTTATTGAGGTGAATGTAATGGCAACTAAGAGTATGCTTCTATGTCCAAGAAATATCATGACTTATTACCATGATGATATTAAAAATGAAGCCAGAGCTAGAAGAGTAATAAATGCTGAGAGGTCTAGGAAAAGTAGAGTAATTCCATTAGTTCATTAATATTTGCTCCAGAGGTCTTTAAATTTTAAAACAGACCTATCTAAATCAAAGGGTGCTTTTGATATGTCATCACATTCGTATAGGCCGTTTCTAAGACTGTGATCTACTTTTAAAAGTTCATCTTTCCACAGTGATAGTTCTAAAGGTAGTATAGTCAATTGTTTTGGAAAATACTCTTTCAATTCTAGGTGTATATCAATATCTGAGACTATACATGGTAGACCATGATATAAGGCTTCTAATAAAGCTCCGGGTAATCCTTCTCTTTCCGTTGGAAATAGGAAAATTTGACTTTCGCGTAAAAAATCATGTACATTTTCTTTTTCACCAATTAAATTTATATTATTTATTTCAAGCTCTTTTAAACTTTTTGCTATTCCCTCTGCGTACTCAGTTTTACAATTTCCAACCAATTTCAAGTTAAATCTGCCAGTATCCATTGTCTTTAATAAATCAACAAGAAACATTTGGTTTTTACTACTAATTAAACGTCCTACATTAACTAAATTAGTTGTACTGTTTACTTGAATATTTTTTTTAAATTTACCGTTATTTTTTATACCATTATAAATTACTTGGCACTTACTGTTTTCCTTCCACCTTTCCCCTATTGCTGCCTTCATTGTAGTTTCACTTACTCCTATAACGTCGGTCGCTGCATATAAAGTTAACATCTTTAAAAATCCATATTTTATATTATTAAAAATATTTATATCTCTACCGTTAGACGAGGATCTAAAATGTGAAATCCGCCCTTTTACCCCGTTGAATTTTGCAACTAATAAAATTAGTCCCGAGGTATAAAATACATGAGAGTGTACGACATTTGGGCGTTCATTTTTCAATAAATTATATAATTTAAATAGAAAAAGCAAGTTAAACTTTAGATAGTGTATTTTCCCTCCATTTTCTATTATCTTATCATCTAAAGCTCCTCTTTTGCCGGATAATACACAGAAATGGTTTTCAACGGAACCACCTACTCTATCTATAACCTCTAAGGTCCGTAGTTCAGCCCCACCTCTATTCATGGTACCAAAAAAATGTATGATTTTCATAATTTCTAAAGCTCTCCCTCTACTCTGTATTTATTATTGTTTACCTAAAGTAAGAGATAGTGTTATAATTCACCACAAAAAGTTTTTTTGCCACCTAAACATAACCATAGCATATATAGCGCTTTTGAAAACGATATTAGACATTAAATGACATGGTCTTGTTGTAAAAGTGGGCTTTTGAATCTAACCATTGTTAAGCTGATTTACTTTGATTCTTAATTCAAATCATAACTTTCAAGATTAGTTCCAAGATCTAATAGTATACATAGTATGAACAATGATAATTTTAAAAATTTAAGCTACAATTTTAACTTTATTTTTAAAATGATCTTTAAGCGCCCAAACCGCCCAAATTACAAATAATACAAAAAATGAAGATAAGTGAACTGTTAAAAAGAAAATAGTTATAAGGATCGTAAATAAAAATAGCAGTGAGTTTGAAGCCCTATCACCAATTCTTGCAAGTGTAATTATAGAAAATGGTGCGATAATCCCCCCAATAAAACCTAAATTAGCTATAAATTCTTCTAATACACTTGTGGTCATCCCCCACCCCCATAAACGAGGTTCCGTGTTAAATATAGCAGAGGTCATGTATTGCGCGTAAGGTAATGGCTTTTCATTCCAAAGTTCTCTTGGAACAAATATTGTGAGATAGAAAATAAAACTTTGGCCTCTTTTTTCTAAAATTTGTCTATTATCATCGAGTTCAGACAAGATAGTTAATTTAGTAACATCATCTCTTCCAAAATTTACTCTATAATCTTGGTAATGGTCTCGGTCTAAGTCATAAGAAATTAAGTTATCAATTATTTGTTGATACCCAAAGAAAAAGGAAATACATATTATAAGAATACCTACACCGACAACAACTCCTTTTAATCCTTTTAACATCCCTTTCATTATTAAAATTATTATAAGCAGTAATAAGAAAGAAATAACTATGCTTCTTTTTCCATTTAACCAAAAAATAATAAACAAATATGGAGAAAGTATTATAATTAACTGAATCAAATGTTTTCTTATTATAAAAATAAAAAAAAGTGCAGAGAAGCTAGCAATTCGAGTAAATAAGTTTATTGTATTATGAAAATCTTGACTTTCACCATCTAAGAGTCCACGAGTAGATACTCCATAATTTAAATAGACAGAAGGATCTGGAGCAAATAGTAATAACAATACTGGACTAAACAAAAATAAGACTGCAACTAAAATTGATAAAAGGTATAAGCCTTTACTTCCGCCTACTTTATAAATAGAAAGTTTATAACTACTTATGTTAGAATTTTTTCCGAATATATGAAATATAAAGGATATATATATAATATAAAGATTATATATTCCACTTACTAAAAAATCCTCATGAAGTCCACTAAATGCAGGTTGTGAAGAATATTCTGGTACCCCAAACACTACATTCATAATAGAGGGAACAACAAAAAAAATATAAAAAATTATTACTATAAAATAAATTACTCTATAATAACCGTTAAGTATTAAATTCATTGATCTAAACAGTAAAAAAACACTATAAATTAACATTACCACTAGTGTAAAGTAATAAAAAATTCCAATCATATTTTTCTCCAATTAAAAATTAATTTCTTATTAGATTAAGATAAGTTATTATATAACCAATAGTAGACACTATGAATCCAATAACTAACGCAATAGCCGCACCTTCCAACCCAAATTTCGGTATTAAAGCATAAGATGCTATAGTAATTGCTATTAATGCACTTGAGTGAACTGGTAGTTCTTTTTTAAACTTCCTCATCGCAGTTATAGATGTACCCAAAAAAACCGTAGCATATTGAAATATTGCACCACATGTAATTAAAAGTAGTATATGATTATAGGCTGCATACTCTCTACTATAAACTAAGGTTAAAAATATCTCACCAAAAAAGAAAACAAGTATTATTGCGAATAAACCAACCAAAAAGCCAAATGAGATTAATTTAGATAACAAAGATTTAAACTTTTCATTGTCATTCTCACCATAATATTGAGATAATCTAGGTAGTACAGCCTGACTTAATGAAGAAATCATTGTTCCAAAAGCAACAAGTAAATAAGAGATGCTCGCGAAAATACCTAATTCATATTGTCCTAAGTATCCCTCAATAAAATATCGAGGTACATTTGTTTTTAGTGAACCAATAGTAACTGATATCCCTAAAGGTAAAACTAGTAATAATAAAGATAATATTTTTTTGTTAAATATTAATCGGTTCTGTTGATTTATTCCTAAATCTTTCAAATTTTTCTTATCATATGTGTACAGAATTAGAATCCTAACTATTATTAAACCAATTATACTAATAACTAGGTCATTTAAAAATAAATAAGTAACAAAAACAACCGGTACACTCAAGGTTCCTCTCAAAATGTATGAAATTGAAATAAGTTTCATACGTTCTTTTTTTTGTAGGGCGCCAAATATTATTTCACTTTGAGATTCAAAAACTTTTAAGATAGACATTAAAAAAATCATTGTTGCTACTTCAAATGAGTAATTTGACATAATTAATATTATAATTACTAGTATAACACCAACTATATTCCCTAATCTTCTTATTAAACTATATTCATTGTAATCAAATTCGTTTTTCTTATCAGTAGATATTGCTGCACGTAATTTAAAGCTTAAAAAAAGGAAAATAGGTGCACATATAGCTAATGCTAACGTATATTGCCCCACAGCTATAGGTCCACCTAACTTAGTGAAAATTATGAGAATTATAAACTGTGACAATGCTAAAGTTACATTACCAATTAAAGCCCATGAAAAATTTCTTTTTAACAAAATAATTCTCCCTTATAACATAATCATAATCATATTTATTTAAAATAAATATGATTATAGAAATTATTAACAAGGAATATTTATTAATGATTTCCTGTTAATATTTTCTTATTATTCAAATATCTATTTAAAGGAATGTTAATGTACTTTATTGAAGAAAAAGTTACTGTATTGCTTATTTTCATTGAAAAAAATGAAAATCATTAACTTTTCGCCTTTTTTAAATTCAGTTAAATTTAAAAATTTAAAAATCTAAACTTAACATAATTAAATTATTTGATCGATAATATTCGCTTTTATATCTATAAGTGCTAGTAAATATTATACTTATCCTATAGTATTGGATTAACTATTATGTTCAATAAAATTTTTAAAGAATGATTGTCGTCGTGATTCTATTAATTTCTTATCATATTCTTTAGAAGTTTCATAATTTTGTTTTGCTTGGGAATATAGATCACTTTTCTTTACTTCCCTTAGTATTTTACATATTTCCTCATCGTTATTTGTTGATTTACTAAAAATATATTTTTCGTCTAACAACTCTGGAATACCTCCGGCATTAGTACCTATAGCAAGGATCCCCCTACTCATTGCTTCTATTAAAGCACGTGGTAACCCTTCCGTCTTGCTTGGTTGAGCATAAATATCGATGGTGTCAAGCCAACTAAAAATTTCTTTATGCGGTATAGTTCCTAAAAACTTTACTTGCTCCAATACCTCATATTTCCTAGCAACTGATTTTAAATACGATTGATTCCCACCACCGACAATTTGATATTCATAGTTAGTTATTCCTTGCTTCTTTAATTTGCTTAAGGCTTTAATCACAGACTGTTGGCCTTTATATTTAACATCTACTGCAGCAGTAGTTCCGATAATTAATTTCTTAGAACTATTCATATTGTTTATTTTTTCTAGTCGTTTATTTATAATCTTTTCGTCAAAGTCAGTAAGTGAAACATTTGAACAATTTACACTGTATCCGTTTGTAGGGTAACGACTCTGTAAAAAATTATTAGTTACATACAACACATATGGTGCTTCTTTTATTAATTTCCTTAAATTTAAATAACTAAACGGCGCAACAACTTTCCCTCTCCAGTTATAATTCCATAAAGAGTCCCAGGGGCAACCTACAACCTCAACCAAATACGGTTTATTATATTTTTTTGCAAATCTAATAGCCATATTACCTAGTGAGCTTATTCTTGCTATTACTAAATCAGATTCCAATATTTCTTTTTTTAAAATAGTTTTAACTAAACTTATTTTATAATACGACTTAACAGATTTGTGGTTGGGAACTGGCACAAATCTTGTACCTTCTATACTAGAATGGGATAAGTGTTTACTAGTTTCATTGATTTCAATACATCTTGCAACAATAGTAACATTTCCAGCAGCATCTACATAACGTTTTAAAGCTTCACCAGATAATCCACCGGTACTATAATATTGATCTTCATATTTGAGAAATTTATGGTCATGAACAAACACGAGTTTCATTATTTCCTCTCCTTAATTACCTTAGCTGGGACCCCACCAACAACTGTATATGCTTGAACTTCTTTACTTACTACAGCACCAGCCCCTACTACACTCCCTGTACTAATTTTATTACCTGCCAATATTGTGGCTTTTGCACCAATCCATACATCATCATCAATTACAATCCTATCAATAAAACCACCTTGATTATTAATAGTTGTATCTAAACTAGCAAAATGGTGTCCTGTAGACATTATTGTAACCCCATGTGCTATTGATACATCATTTCCTATCTCTATCCCACCGAATGATTCAATATAACACATAGGATGAATACTAACATTATTACCCACTGAAAAATTTCGAGGATTTAAAAGATACACATTAGGATGAATTGAAATATTATCCCCACAATTCTTAGCAATTGATTTTAAGAGAACATATCTAAGTACCAAGCCCTTTGTACCCTTGACCATACGATAGTGTTCAAATAATTTAACTCGTATTTGATATGGGAATATTGAATAAATCGTTACTAGAAAATTAATCATGGGCTTAAATCTCTTAAATTTATCCCTTCCCCTCATTGATAATTGCCTCCAAACATTATATTCATATTTTTAAATTTTCCTTATACCAATCAATTGCTTCTTTAATACCTAATTCAAAACTCCACTCTGGTTCGTATCCCAACATTTCCTTTGCTTTTGAAATATCAGCATTACTATGCTTTATGTCACCTTTACGTTCAGGTCCAAAATTTGGCTCAATGTCTGTTCCTAATGCTTTACCTAACTCTTCATATATATCAATCAAAAATTCTCTACCACCAAATGCTATATTATAAGCCTGTCCAGCTGCTTCACTAGATGCATTACAAGCCTTTAAATTAGCCTCAATTACATTTTCAATATAAGTAAAGTCCCTACTTTGTCTACC
Source organism: Alteribacter keqinensis (assembly GCF_003710255.1). Lineage (NCBI taxonomy): Bacteria > Bacillati > Bacillota > Bacilli > Caryophanales > Bacillaceae > Alteribacter > Alteribacter keqinensis. The sequence continues at coordinate 443,128 of NZ_RHIB01000002.1, forward strand.
ATCACCATTAATAGTTGGCTTTTCGTCATTTAACAATAGTTTAATAAATTTTGGGATTACCGCAGCATATGCTCCATCAGGATTTTGTCTTCTACCAAATACATTAAAATACCGCAAGCCATATGTGTCTAAACCATAAAGTTTTGAATACAACCTCCCATATTCTTCATTTACTTTTTTGGTTAGAGCATAAGGAGACAAAACATTTCCTTCAATTCCTTCTTTTTTAGGTAAATTGGGCTCATCACCATAGACCGAAGAACTAGATGCATAAACAAACTTCTTTACCCCATTTTTTCTTGCTGATTCCATCATGTTTAACGTACCTTTAATATTAATTTCCTCATATATTAAAGGCATCTCAATACTACGAGGAACACTTCCCCAAGCTGCCTGATGTAAAATGAAATCTATATCCTTACAGGCTGCATCGCAAGTATCTGGATCTAAGATAGTACCTTCAATAAACTCATAGTTAGGATTATCTTTAAATTCATCAACATTCTCTTTTTTACCATTAGAAAAGTCGTCGAGGCCTCTAACTTCATAACCTAAATTTAATATTGCTTCAACTAAGTTAGATCCAATAAAACCTGCCGAACCAGTAACTAAAAACTTTGAACCTTTTGGAAAAATAATATCTTCATATCCCATTATTATAGCCTCCAGTAATTAAAGCCTAATTTCTCAGCTTCTTTTCGATCAAACATCCCTTTTATATCAATCAGCACACAATCATTATAAGCTAAAGTACTTAACTCACTTGTAGCCGCAACTTCTGACAATACTTCTGGGTCGATATATTGAGGTGCTCCAAACATATTTTTAATTTCTTCTAATTTGATATTCTTAAATTCTTCATGTGGAACTGCAACAATGACTGCATCCATACCCTGTACTTCATCAATAGTGCAAGGATGAACTTTATATTCATGCCAAAGATCTTCTTTATCAGCCACTGGATCGATAACTTTTACTTCTATTCCGTATTCCTCTAATTCTTTGATTACATCTACAACTTTCGTGTTTCTTACATCGGGGCAGTTTTCTTTAAAAGTAATACCCAAGATGGCAACCCTAGCTCCATTTATTTGCTTGTTAGCTTTTATCATCTTTTTCACAGTACTTTCAGCGACATACTTACCCATATCATCATTTATTTTTCTTCCTGATAGAATTATTTGTGAATAATAACCTTCCTGTTCTGCTTTGTATGTTAAATAGTACGGATCTACTCCAATACAATGTCCACCTACTAGACCAGGTGAAAACTTCAGGAAATTCCATTTAGTTCCTGCAGCTTCTAAAACAGCCTTTGTATCAACATTCATTTTATTAAAGATAATAGATAATTCATTCATAAAAGCAATGTTTATATCACGTTGAGCATTTTCAATAACTTTAGCAGCTTCAGCAACCATTATACTTTCAGCTTGATATACACCTGCATCTACAACTATTTCGTATACTTTAGAAACAATATCCAATGTGTCCTCATCCATACCTGAAACTACTTTTATAATCGTTTCAAGTCTGTGCTCTTGGTCCCCTGGGTTAATACGTTCAGGAGAGTAACCTACTTTAAAATCAACTCCATATTCCAAGCCCGATTCTTTTTCTAAAATAGGAACACATATCTCTTCAGTTACTCCTGGATATACTGTTGATTCAAAAACAACAATTGATCCTTTAGTTAAATTTCTTCCAAGGGTTTTAGTTGCTGATTTAACCGGAGTTAAGTCAGGAGTATGGTCTGACTTAACTGGCGTTGGTACTGCCACAATGTGAAATTTGGCATCTCTTAATTTTGATTCATCACATGTAAATTCAACAGTTGTATTTTTTATTACTTCATTACCAACTTCTTTGGTAGGGTCAACCCCTTGTTTGTAAAGATCAATCTTTTCTTTATTAACATCAAAACCAATAACATCTATCTTTTTTGCAAATGCTACAGCTATTGGCATACCTACATATCCAAGTCCGATTAAAGATACCTTCTCTTCTCTGTTAACAATCTTTTCATATAAGTTCATTTCAAATCTCCTCATTTGTGAATTTTCCTATTTCTTGTAAATAAGCATTTATCACTATTTTCCGATCATATTCCTCTTCCATCTTTTTACGCCCTTTTATACCCATTAGTTTCTTTTGAGGATACGGTAGTTTAATAAAATTTCTTATTGCTTCTACTAAACTTGGAACACTTCTAGCCTCAAAGCCTAAACCAGTAATTTCGGGATTAAAGGTTTCAATACAACCAGGTACTTTGGATGCCAATATGGGACGTCCTGTTGCTGCAGTCTCAAGTAATACGTTTGCCGTACCTTCGTGATAAGACGGAAGAATTGTGCCATGTGAAACTTTAATAAAAGAATGTACATCACTCTGGTGACCGTGGTATTTAATTATACCCGTTTGTTCTAATTCAGCTAATTGTTTAGTATAGTCTTCCTCACTACCTCCAACTAAATGAAATTCAACATTTGGGTAAATCCCTTTTATTTTTTTTGCGGCTTGAAACAACTCTTCAATTCCCTTAGCTTTCATGATACGCCCAATGAACAAAAACCTTATGTTCTTATCATTGGTTGGGTAGTCTTTAAAGTTATGGTGTTCTAGGTTTACACCAGAACCGGGAATTAACCTAGTCTTACCTTTTGCAATATTGTTTTCAACAAAAAAACTTCTGTTATATTCATTTTGGAAGAAAACGCAAGAAGAATTCCTTAATCCCATTCTATAAAGCCTAAGTGTAATCTTTTGAATTAATCCACTATTTTCAATTGCTGTACCTAACCCTGTTACATTTGTTAGGTAAGGTGTTTTTGTGATACCACAAGCTATACCACCATATATATTAGGTTTGATTGTATAAGTAAGAACTACATCAGGTATTGTACTTTTAATTAATTTAATGTAATGATATAAAAGTTTCATATCATTTATTGGATTAGTCCCTCTCCTGTCCACCCGAGTCTCTACATATTTACATCCTAACTCTTTCAACTTTGGTACATATTCATCATTAGGTAATGAAACATACACTTCATGACCTTGTCTAATTAATTCTTCTAATAATTCCTTTCTAAAATTAAAAAGGCCCATACCAAAATTGGCTAACACAAGCACCCTCATCAATTATACTCTCCTCGCCGGAACACCTACATAAGTTCCAGTTTCAGTTATATCCTTAACTACTACAGCTCCCGCACCAACAATACTGTTACTCGCAACATTTATATTATTGCTCACTATACTACCAATACCTAACCATGACCCTTGTCCAACATTTACTGTTCCAGCTAAGTGTACACCAGGTGATATATGAACAAAGTCCTCAATTATATTGTCATGGTCTAACGTAGCACCAGTATTAATGATGCAACCTTTCCCAATTTTAGTACTACAATTAATCACTACACCAGCCATGACAGCTGTTCCTGATGCTACTTCAACTTGTCCTCCAAGTATTGCATTTGGGTGAATTAACGTAGGTATTGTAGCTCCTTCGACTTCAAGGCTTTCCTGTATCTTTTTTCGAATTGCATTATTCCCAATGCCTACAAAGATATCGAAATCATTTATGTGCCTAATAGCCTCATTGGACTTTCCAATCACTGCGAGTCCCAATGAGAATTTCAGGTTTTCGTTATCATCTAAAAAAGAAATACTCTGCCATCTATTCGTGTTTAATGCGATATCAGCTACAACTTTACCGTGTCCGCTAGCACCAATTATAAGAAGTTTGTTTTTCATGATCCCATTCGTTCCTTTTTAGTTCCTTTAAAAGGTTCCATCGTTGCTGTAGTTTCTGAGTTGATACCTTCCCTAACAAATACTTTTTTTATCGTTAGAAAAATAATCTTCCAATCTCCTATAAAACTAACGCTATCAACATATTTCACATCAAGATTAAATTTATCATCCCAACTTATTGCATTCCTACCACTAACCTGCGCTAATCCAGATAAGCCAGGTCTTACTTCATGACGCCGCTTTTGATGATCATTATATAGTGGTAGGTATTGTACTAATAATGGTCTCGGGCCAATAATAGACATATCACCCTTTAAGATATTGAATAGCTCAGGAAGCTCATCAAGTGATGTAGAACGTAGGAACCTACCAAACTTCGTTAACCTCACACTATCCGGTAATAACTCTCCATTCCCATCTCTTTCATCTGTCATCGTTCTAAATTTATACATCATAAAGACCTTATCATTTAGACCCGGACGTTTCTGTTTAAACATTACTGGACTTCCTAGTTTTGATCTTACTAAGATAGCAACCACTAATAGAACGGGACTAAGTGCTACAATAGCCACCAATGACAATATAGAATCCATCGGTCTTTTTATAAACCTTCTATAAAACCCGCCTTTTGAACTAATCATCATTCACACCACAACTTCTTTATAATTTCTACAATTTTCGCCAAGTCAGCATCTGTCATCTTTGTATCAGACGGCAAGCATACACCATTCTCAAACAACTTCTTCGATACATCAGTACCAACAAAATCATACTTCTCAAAGAACGGCTGCATATGCATCGGCTTCCAAACTGGCCTTGACTCAATATTCTCAGCTTCCAATGCTTCGAATATATCAACAGGTCTCACTTTACCAGTCAACGTCATCGAGCTTAACCAATAATTTGGTTCGTCCCAATCATTGTTAGGCATAAACCGAACTCCTTCAAGCTCACCAAGTTCTTTCTTATAAAATTCATAGATATAATTCTTCTTTTCTACACGTTGATCCAAAACTTTTAACTGCCCTCTTCCAATCCCAGCTACAACATTACTAATACGATAATTGAAACCTAATTCACTATGTTGGTAGTGTCTAGCTTGGTCTCTAGATTGAGTAGCCCAGAACCTAGCTTTAGCAATTCTCTCTTCATTATTAGAAACAAGCATCCCACCACCAGAAGTAGTGATGATTTTGTTCCCATTAAAAGAGAAGATGCCATAGTCTCCAAATGTACCGGTATGCTTACCTTTATAGTAAGTACCTAAACTTTCAGCAGCATCTTCTATTAAAACAACATTATGTTTCTTACAAAGTTCTACTATTCTATCCATATCAGCAGACAAACCATAAAGGTGAACTACAATAACTGCCTTTACTTTAGGGTATTTTTGAAAAGCTTCTTCTAATGCTTCCGGACACATATTCCAGGTTTCATAATTACTGTCTATGAATACTGGAGTTGCATTCTGATAAATGATTGGATTAGCTGTAGCTGAGAATGTGAGTGTTGGACAGAACACTACATCTCCCTCACCAACTCCAGCGGCTCTTAACGCTAGGTGAATAGCTGCCGTACCAGAAGATAGTGCGGCGGCTGCTTTAGAGCCAACCTTTTCAGCTAGCTCCCTTTCAAATCCATTTACGTTTTCTCCAAGAGGGGCGATCCAGTTTGTATCAAAAGCTTCGTTTACATATTCCATTTCATAACCCTCATCACTCATATGCGGTGATGAAAGAAAGATTCTTTCGTTCACTTTTGTTGTTTCCATCCTATAGACTTCCTTCCATCATTAAGTTAATATTTTAGTAGATTAGGACTTACTTGGAATCTTCAAAACTATTATTCCAAACAACTTCTAAACCACTAAAATGAGTTATCTACTTCTGATAACCACCTCGCATTTAATATACAATATGCGAAATAGATTAAAAAATCAGTTCCTCTTCGCCTTTCAATAGATATACTTGTAAAAAGCTCGAAGAGCCGTACAAATCATCCTTAACACTGACCCTCGAAAGCCAATCTCCATCACATCGCTATAACCCACCATCAAAATACCGAGTTCCTTCCTGCTTATATATACCTACAAAACAGGCACATCTCCACCATCCTCATCACCACGTTCACTACACATAACCTCACCATCCATATAAACCAACTCACACCCACCACAAACACCAGTGCTATATTCATTTATGTAGGAACTAAACATTACATCCGTATGAGATAATTGATTCAATACGAGATGATTCTCATACCCTCTCTTAAATTGAACCAACTCCGCCTCACAAACATCCTTCTCCGTCTTTTCAATCACCCCAACGATCGCAGGAACAGCAATAGCCGAAATAATACCTAAAACTACAATCACAGCCAAAAGCTCAACCAACGTCAATCCTTTTTGGTTCATTAATCTCATCTCGACCCCTCTCTCACTCTATTAAACTCATAAAACAATCCGTAAGAAAGCTCAAAGAGCTGATAATTACTACTCTGTTTTATACAATGAGATTTAAAAAAAGTCAAAGGCTCAAAGAGCCGAAGATCTTGAAATCACAAAAGCTCGAAAAGTTTAAAATGTTCATAAGTTTATTTCATTATTAGCCCAAGGCTCGAAGAGCCGCTAAGATTATTTGTTTCAAAGAGCCAAGAACACTACACACAAAAAACAACACCCCAATCCGTTCCACAAATCCAAAGCAGATCGGGGTGTTTATCTACTACTTCAATAAACTCTTCTCTTTCTCCAACATCTCTTCCATCACTCTCAAAAGTTCACCCTTCAATTCCTTATCCTTTAAAGCAAACTCCAAAGTAGTCTTCACAAACCCCATCTTCTCACCAACGTCGTGACGAGTTCCTTCAAAGTCATAAGCAAACACCCGCTGGATTTCATTAAGCTTTTGAATTGCATCAGTCAACTGTACTTCGCCGCCTGCGCCTTTTTCTTGCTTATCAAGATACATAAAGATCTCCGGTGTTAAAATGTATCGGCCCATGATCGCAAGGTTTGATGGTGCTGTACCTTGTGCGGGTTTTTCGACGAATTGGTTCCCGCTGTGGCGTCTGCCTGTTTGCGTTAACGGGTCCACAATCCCGTACCGGTGGGTTTCTTCTTCCAGTACCGTTTGAACGCCAATGACGCTTGCTCTGGTTTCTTCATACTGTTCGATAAGCTGCTTCAGGCAGGGCTTTTCCGCTTCAACAATGTCATCTCCGAGAAGAACGGCGAATGGTTCGTCTCCGATGAATTTACGGGCGCACCATACGGCGTGTCCGAGCCCCTTTGGTTCTTTTTGACGGATGTAATGAATGTCCACCATCTTGGAAGAGTACTGTACTTTTTCCAACAGTTTCGTCTTCCCTTTCTCAAACAAGTTCTGCTCCAGTTCAAAAGCATGATCAAAGTGATCTTCGATGGCGCGCTTCCCTTTACCGGTTAAGATGATGATGTCTTCAATCCCGATTGAACCGTTTCTTCTACGATATATTGAATCGTTGGCTTGTCCAAGATCGGAAGCATTTCCTTAGGCATTGCTTTCGTTGCCGGGAGGAAACGGGTTCCGAGTCCGGCAGCTGGTATAATTGCCTTTTTTACTTTTTGCATACGATCATCCCTTCAAGTTAATGGTGGTTATTTCACCAAGCTCAACTGTTTCGCTTTCGTCAGCCTGAAGTGGGCCAGGTCTAATGTATATTCCCGTAATGTAGTGATCGGGAACTGTTCAAAGTCTTCAATAAGATCATAAACCACATCAACGTCAACAGGCGGTGTCTTCCCGCGGTAAATCATCGGATAAATCTGTTCGTCATGGACTTCGTCTTTCCCTAGAAGTTCTTCAAATAATTTTTCTCCCGGTCTCATGCCTGAATACATGATTTCGATTTCATCATCCCGAAACCCCGATAACCGAATTAGGTTCTTCGCAAGGTCGACGATTTTAACAGGCTCTCCCATATCCAGGACAAACACCTCGCCGCCCTCTGCTAATGATCCCGCTTGAAGAACAAGGCGGGATGCTTCCGGAATTGTCATGAAGTACCGTGTCATTTTCGGATCGGTTACCGTCACCGGTCCACCTGCTTCAATCTGCTTTTTGAATAGAGGGATTACGCTTCCGCGGCTTCCCAGAACGTTACCAAAACGGACCGCCACGAAGCGCGTATCGCTGATTCGGTCCATGTGCTGAACAACCATTTCAGCAATCCGTTTCGTTGCTCCCATGACGCTTGTGGGGTTCACGGCTTTATCCGTTGAGACCATCACAAATGTTGTCACTCCTGCTTCATGGGCTGCTTCGGCCGTGTTTTTCGTACCGATCACATTGTTTTTTACCGCTTCATGAGGGTTCTTTTCCATTAACGGTACGTGTTTATGTGCCGCGGCGTGGTACACCACATCCGGCTGGTGCTCATTCATAACATCTTTCATCCGATCAGCGTCCTGGACGTCGGCGATTTCTGTTTCCACACTAAGATGAGGGAACGTGACTTTCAGCTCCATGTCGATACTGTAAATGCTGTTTTCTCCGTGACCGAGAAGGATCAGCTTGTCCGGGTTAAAGGCACACACCTGCCGGCAGATTTCAGACCCGATCGATCCGCCTGCTCCAGTTACAAGGACGGTCTTACCTGTAAGCTTGGCACCGATTTTTTCTGTATCCAGTTCAACCGGCTCACGGCCGAGTAAGTCTTCCACCTGTACGTCCCGGATCTGGGAGACGGTGACTTTCCCGCTCATAATGTCTTCCACTGACGGCATGATCTGCGTCCGTACTTTTGTTTTCGAACAGGCATCAAAGATCGTATTGAGTTCCGTTTTTGTCAGTGAAGGAATCGCGATGATAATGTGTTCGATGTTTTTCGTTACAACCACATCTTCAATGTCTTTTGTCCGCCCCAGTACAGGGATCGACATGATCTCCAGGTTTTGTTTCGTGAAGTCGTCATCAATAAAAGCAACCGGGTGAAGCTCTGACTTGATGCTGTTCATGAGCTGACGGGCAACGAGTGTACCGCCATTGCCAGCCCCGATAATGAGTGTTCGTTTCTTCTCCGTGTTTCCTTTCATTAATGAATCCCGGTAGATTCTCCAGGAAAAACGTGAAGCCCCGATGAGCAAGATATGCAGCATCCACGTGACAAGCAATGTTCTTGCAAAAATGGTTTGATATCCGATAATCTGAATAAGAGCAACAGCGGTGATGGAAAGTGAAACTGCCGCAAAGATCGCTGACAGCTCCTGGATGCTCGCATACTGCCAGACCCGTTTATATAGTTTAAATAGATGAGCGAAAACATGGTGAGCGAAAAATAACGCAATAGAGCTTACGATGATCGCCTCAGGTAAAATCGTTGATGTCGGGACCAAAAGCCAAAAACCGATAAAAATCGAAAACACGACAATCAGTGAATCAGCAGTAACCAACAGCCCTAACCGTTTTTTATAATCCAACTCGTCCCCTCCTATGTAAAATAAATAAATCTTTAGAACACTTAACGAGAGTTCGTTATCCTTAACAAAGACCTCGCTAAATTCTCTAAATAATACGGCCGTAAACCCCCTACTACCTCCGTACTATATAATGAATAGGCATTAAACCTAACCTCACACCCCACCGGTGACAACGAGCGTCTAAGGTTGTTCACTTTGGTGAACGACCCACAGCGTGGCCGAGTACCCCCGTTGATAAAGGTGAGGAGGCATTACCTGAATGTAATGGTCATATAACACTGAATTTACACAGTCGGTGTACAATAAATATAATTAATTGATATTTAGAACAGCCCTAAAAACTTCTTCGTTTTAACTTTTTGTGGTGGTTCAACCATCACTTGCTTACCTTCTACAAGCAGCTCCGCATTCTCCTGAAAATAGAATCTTGTTTCTATTCCGAATTCTCTCTCTATTTCATCATAGGCATCTTTTAATAGAAACGGACGCCGAATGGTATCGTGGGCGTCGCTTGCAATAAAGTGAGCCAGGTTCGCTTCTATTAAGTCTTCTGATAATCTCTTAATCTTCTTTCCAAACTTCCCTGTAATACTCCCCGCTGTCAGTTGTGTCAGACATCCGCCTTGAACAAGCTCATAAAGCCTGTCCGGATCTTTCATCACGGCCTGGTTTCGCTCAGGGTGAACGATGATCGGCTTTAACCCGTGTTGCTGGACGTCATACAATAGACGCTTGCTGTATCTCGGTATGTCAGATGAGGGAAACTCCACAAAAAAATACTTTCCCTCATTCAGAGTAAGTATCTCTTCGTTTTTAAACCCCTCAAGCAGTTCTCCATATATGCGGGTCTCCTGGCCCGGCAGGATCTTCACATTGATTTGGTGATCTTTAAATAAGAAGTTCAGCGCTTCAATATTTGCAAGAATGGTATTTTTATCGTTGTGGTAGTGTGGGTGCTGGTGGTGCGGTGTAGCTAAAATCGTATGAATGCCTTCGTCAAATGCCGCTTTTCCAAGCTCTAAGGCTTCCTCTTTATTTGCAGGACCGTCGTCCAAATTCGGCAGTATGTGGCAGTGAATATCAATCATAAAGCAGAATCCCCTTTCCCGATTGCAGATGTTTACAGGGTCTATCGGACTATTTTCTTTTGAGTCCATTCCATAATATCACACTATTACCAAAAAAGGGTCAAATCCTTCTGTATTTTTTCAGTTTTTATGCTACTTTCCTTCTGCGTAGTAATAATACGTATCCTCTTTCATTTCACGGTCGTTTAAAACGGTGCCAATAATATTGGAGTTCGTCTTTTTAAGAAGTTCAACAGCTTTGATCGCTGCCTCTTTCTCCGTTTTCCCGCTCCGGATCACAAGTACGACCCCGTCAGTCTTCGTAGCCAGAATCTGACCGTCCGTTACCACATTGATCGGCGGTGCATCAAAGAGAATATAATCATAGTCTTTTTCTATCTGGCTCAGGAATAATTCCATCGATCTTGAGCCAATTAACTCACTAGGGTTAGGAGGAACCGGACCTGATGTGAGTACTTCAAGGTTTTCAACAGCCGTTTCCTGGACGGCAGACTCAAAAGATTCTGCCCGGGTCAGGACACTCGTTAAGCCGAATGTGTTTTCAAGCTGAAAAGTAAAATGAACCGTCGGCTTTCTTAAATCGGAGTCGATTAACAGGACACGTTTCCCCTGCTGGGCCATAACCACGCCCAGGTTCGCGATAACAGTAGATTTCCCTTCAGCGGGACCCGAAGATGAAATCAAAATCTTCTTTACGACTTTATCAATAGAAGAAAACTGTATGTTCGTTCTTAATGTACGAAACTGTTCGGTGACAGGTGATTTTTGAGCGTGATGGGAGATCAGGCTCCGCTGTTTGTCTGTTAACTGGTTGCTTTTACGTTTACGCGCCAATGCTTCCACGCCCCGTTCTGTTTTGTCTCGATGTTTCATTTAACTTGTTCATATCAATTGTTTTACCATCAATGGATCCGATACTTGCAAGAACCGGAAGGCCAAGTGCTTCTTCAATGTCATCCTCGTCTTTAATGGTGTTATCCAGAAACTCCAGTAAGAAAGCGAGTCCAACTGCACCCATAAGTCCGACCACAAAGGCGATCGCCATGTTTAATGCAGGGTTCGGGCTGACCGGTGATGGATTGTCCGATAATTCTGCCGGTGATAAAACCGATACGTTGTCCACATTCATAATGTCAACAATGTCTCTTTGAAAAACCATTGCTATAGTGTTTGCGAGCTCTACAGCTTGTCCTGGGTCAGTGTTCTCGACTCTGATCGTTACTACCTGGGAGTCACGTTCACTTCCTACGGATACTTGATTCCGGATTTGTGAAGGTGTTGCATCAATGCCCATTTCTTCAATCACGGGCTCCAGGATTCTAGGGGATGTCATAATAACGTTGTATGTATTGATGAGTTCCAGGTTCGTCCTGAGATCCGCCTGGGTTACCTGGGCACTGTCTTCCTGGGATTTATTTACGAGAATTTGAGTGGATGATTGATACATCGGTGTTAAAAAAAAGTATGATATGATAGCACTTGCTGCTACTGCTACAGCGGTAATACCGATGATCAGTGTAAGTCTTTTTCTGAGTGTCTGGAAAATATCTTTTAAGCTGATTGTCTCTTCCATTATTTCCTCCTGCTTCCTTCATTAGGTCTCCGTATATGTTACTCAAGATAACAGGTTATGTAAATGGTTTTCGAGGAAAAATTCAGAAAACACATCATATTTTAACATGATTTTCATATTAAGCGTTTTCAATCGAAAGAATGCGACAAATAGGTAAAAAATACATTTACTTATAAATATTTCTTGTCTAATAGAGGGTAGAGAAATATAATCAAAGTAATCATAGTTTAAGAGGAGAGTTAGCTTAATGAAAAAGTTTCTACTTATAAGTGGCCTTATTTTGTTTGTTATATTAGGATCTGTCGCAGGCTATGGCTATTACATGTACTCAAGCGTTCAGAATACAGTGGATAACCAAATGCACGTTACAGTAGATCGCGAAAAATCAGAAAAGCGCGAATTGGAAGTGGATATTGAAGATCAGGAGCCTCTTTCATTTTTGTTAATGGGTGTGGACACAGGGGGCAGCCGTACAGACCGTGGACGTACGGACACATTAATGGTAGTAACCGTAAACCCGGCAGACGAATCCATGAAAATGATGAGCATTCCCCGTGACACGAGAACAGAAATGTTCGGTCGCGGCGTTGATGACAAAATCAACCACGCCTATGCTTTCGGAGGGCCCGAGATGGCCATGGCTTCCGTTGAAAACTTCCTGGACATTCCAATTGACTACTTTATGACAGTAAATATGGATGGTTTTAAGGATATCGTTGATGCCCTCGGTGGCGTCACCGTGGATAACAGCTTCGCCTTTAAGCAAGGCTCATACGAATTTGAACAAGGTCAGATCGATTTGGACGGCTCTCAAGCTCTTGAATATTCACGTATGAGAAAAAGTGACCCTCGTGGTGACCTTGGACGTAACGAACGTCAGCGGGAAATCGTTGATGCCATCATTAAAGAAGGCGCCCAGTTCTCCTCCATCACAAAAGCAGGTGAAATCCTGGACGCACTCGGCAACAACATCAGCACAGACTTAAACTTTGATAAAATGGTAAAAATTCAGTCGAATTACCGTGATGCCCGTCACAACTCAGAGACACTTGAAATCGCCGGATCCGGAAGCCGCATTGACGGCATCTGGTACTATATTGTTGATGAAAACGAACGCCAGCGTGTAAGCGGCGAGCTCCGCGCCCACCTCGGACTCGACGGCAGTGACTCGGTCGCAGTTAATGAAAATGACGACGATGAATCATAATAAAACGCCCGTAAATCCACTGTGATTTACGGGCGTTTTTTGTGCCTTCTCTTATTCTTCTACTTCAAGGTGTTCTTTTAATTCGTCAGAGAGCGACTCCAGCTCACTTTCATTAGGGAAGAAATAGGATATGCCGTCCATTTTTCTGTCTTCCCCTTCGATTTCATGTTGCTCGACGTTATTGATGGTGTTTTTGTAGCCCGACTGAATATCCCACATCTCATCGAGTGAGAGATTCGTCTGAACGTTGTCTTCCACTACTTCAAGAATCTCAGTCAGATTCGTAATGGAAGAAAAGCTTGCTCCTTTATCAATAAGCTCTTCGATCACTTCACGCTGCCTGATCTGACGGCCAAAGTCTCCTTTAGGATCGTCCTTTCTCATGCGTGCGTAGCCGAGGGCTTCCTCCCCGTCCAGCTTGATTGTTCCTTCCGGATAATGCATTTCGTGGAAGGTAAACTCAAACTCATTGTCCACTTCGACTCCGCCGACAGCATCAACGAGACCGACGAAGCTTTCCATGTTTACTTTTACAAAATAATCAACAGGAATATCAAGGAAGTGCTCCACCGTATACAAGGCTGTTTCACTTCCTCCCATGGCATGGGCGTGACTGATTTTATCCTCTGTACGCTGCCCCCGTATTTCGGTCAGCGTATCACGGGGCAGACTCACCATGTTGATCGATTCTTCTTTCGGATTAACTGTCAGCAGAAGGATTGTATCCGTACGACCCAAATCATCCCGGGTCTCAAGCTCGTCCACCCCCATCAAAAGGATGGAGATGGGATCACCCTCTTCCAGGTCAATCGCTTCCTGGCGCTTTTCCGACTGAGAGCGGTCGATGTTTTCCTGGATGCTTCCGATCGTGGCATTCACAGCCTGCCACACATAGCCTCCCGCTCCCACAACGAGAACCACAAGGAAAGTAAGCGTAATAAGAAGTATTTTCTTTCCCATTCTTGTCACCTCCTAAAGTTGTTTTAGGAATTCCACTTATTATGGAATGTTGATTTCCGCTCATTGCACTCCCTTTCCGCGGGCGGTTCGGGAGCCTCCTCAGCGCTTTGCGCTTGCGGGGTCTCCCCGGAACTCGCTCCTCCCGCAGGAGTGTCGCGCATTCGCTCCAATCAACCATTTTCTTTTAAAAACTGATGTATTAGATAGTGGAATACCGCAAAAGCCTCCTTTAAAAAGGCTTTTACGGTCATTCCTACGCTGCGGGTTTTGATTCGGTTTTGTAGTCTCTGCCTGTTCTCTCAACCTTGTTCCAGTCTGTATTAAAGAAGTAGGCGATCGTACCGTGCATTACAATGTACATGAGGATGAAACGGTAGATAAAGATATCAAACAAAATCGTTGCGCCAAGTATGAAGATATCCCTCATCCTGAACTTAAAGCCGTGGGCTCTCGTAAAGATCAGAGCGGCAATATCATAGATGACCCCGAACAGGAACAAGTAGGTCAGATAAAACAGTACATACTGCAAGTAGGAATCAGGCGGATAAAAGATCCCGTTGATGACGAAAAAGGCCGTCAAAATAAACGCCGATACAATTCCCACAAGGAAAGACTCAAAGATATAGAAGAAAGAGACAGCCTTCCTGAAGAGCGTTTTTGCAAAGAACGAGTTAAAGTGAATAATACAATCGATGTAGGCTTTCTGCCACCGGACACGCTGTTTGAAGAAGTCCTTCACCGTTTCAGGCATCTCGGTATAGGAGATGGCATCCTTAATGTGGACAACCTTCTTGTTTTTGTTTGCTGCAATGTATTTTTGCATCCTCAACGTAATGTCAATGTCTTCCCCTACAGTGGAGCGGTAGCCGCCTACGTCAATCAGGGCCTGTCTTCTGAAAATCCCGAATGCTCCTGAAATAACAGCCAGGGCATTAAAGCGGGCAAGGGATACCTTTGTAATATAGAACGCCTTCAGGAAATCGAGCATCTGCAAGCGTACAAGCAGGTTGGTGTGCTTAAGGGACAGACGGCTTAAGGAATTGGCCGTTTTCGTCTGTAGGACATGAACCATTCCTCCCGCTGCCACGACATCCTCATCCTCAAACGTTTCATTGACTTTCGGCATCGCCTGGTCGGTGAGCATCGTATCCGCATCAAGGGTAATCACAAGATCCTCACTGGCATACTCGATCCCTGCATTAAGGGCGTCGGCCTTTCCGCCGTTCCATTTATCCACTACATAAATGTGGGGATAAAGCTGGGACTGATAGACGGTTTTTACCTTTTTATGATCCAGCTTTCTGTGCGGCGTACGGTTACTCGGCTTTAACTGCAGAAAATTGTCAAGGTACGCGAGCGTTTTGTCCGTTGAGCCGTCATTAATATAGAGCACTTCAAAGTTCGAATACGAGAGCGATTCAATGGTTTCGAGAGACGTTTTTATAATGCCCTGCTCATTGTAGCAAGGGATGAGAATACTCATGCCTTTTTCTTTTCTCAAGATGCGGTTCACGGTTTCGTTCTTCGTCCGGAAAAACGGCAGACAGTGGATGATATGCATCAGCGGGAAAATGATACTCAGAATAAACAAGCCGACAAGTCCGTACTGGGCATATTCCATCCATGATACATTGTCTTTTGCATCCCATAAGCCGTCACGCCGGAAATCGGCAATTCCCACTATGGAGCCGTCTTCCATATTAAAATCAAGAGCCTGAATGCCTCCGAAAAAGACCGATAAGTTCCGTGTTTCCGGCTCATAACCCCGGTCCCTGAGGGCGCCGAGTACCGACTCGTCAAAGTCTTCCTCTACATAAAGGATGTCTGACTCACCATAAAACCGTTTCGCATTGACGGCGTCTTCCCATGGCTCATCAAAGTAGAGATGTCTTGTGAGCACCTGGGCCATAACGGAAGGTACCCGGTTTCCTCCCGGGCTTCCGATTCCCACCACACGTTCATCATCCACGTAAATGGAAGGCGCGGTTAAACTTCTTGAACGCTTACCGGGCTCATAGCTGTTTGGGGAGGATTCGAATTCGCTGAACTGCTGAATCGAGTTGTTTAAAAAGAAACCGTCCGTATACTCTCCCGAGCCGAAGAAGTTGCTCAGTGTATTCGTGGTTGATACCACCATACCATCCTGGTCCACGACAACAAAATGAGTTGTATCTGTCTTTTCATCGTCGCCGCTTTCTTCCTCTGTACCAATGTCAGGAGAAGGTTCATCGGATGAAATCTCGTCTGCCAGCTCTTCAATATGGTTCTCGCTCGTGAGTTCTTCTTTTAGCGAATCCGACTCGTCCCCGATATTGGCGATTCGGTCACGCTTTGTGACTTTCGAAATTTCAGACATCAGGTGAACATATTCTTCTTCGTCGCCTTTTGTCTCTTCAATATTCATTTCTTCAGCCAGAAGCAGGGACTGAACAAGGGAAACTCCGGCATGGGGCGGGTCTGCCGAGTAAATGGTCCCCTCTTTCAGCTCTCCAACCACAGGCTCAGTGAGCTCCACTTCATACTCGTCCAGGTCACTGCCGTCCAGGTAGGGAACAGCATTATTGATCATTTCTCCGAATTGATCACGGTTAAAAGCGTGGGCACCGTGTGCCTGAATTTTGGTCAATGTTTCAGCCAGTTCCGGCTGCTTGAGGTTTCTTCCGGGTTTAATCGCCTCTCCCCGCGGGTAAAAGTGAGATAACTCCTCTACAGGGAGGCGGTAGGAAGCCGCCTCAAGACGTTCCCAAAGAAGGTAATCCACTCTGAACCCGTCTTCCGCAAGGTCAATTGCCGGAGAGATCAGGTGCTCAAAGGGCATCAGTCCGTAATCGTTATGGACTCTGTTCAGTCCTTCAACAAACCCCGGCACACCGGTGATCTTATCACCCCATTCGTCATCGTAAGGTGCTGCGGCACGGTAGTCATAAACGACAGGGTCTTCTTCTTCCGGAGGCAGAATCAGCATTTTTCCGCCGCCGCCGATCCCCGATCCGAACGGTTCAACAACACCGAGGGCATAGGAAACCGCAATGGCCGCATCGACAGCGTTCCCGCCGTTTTCCAGCACTTCCATTCCGGCTTCTACAGCAGCGGGGTGGGCCGCACTGACGCCGTAGTTGTCGTAATCTTCGTCTTGTTCAGCCGTGTTTTCTCCCTCACCTGATACAAGGTGGGGGTTGGCAATCCCGATGAGAAATGTATTGAGCAGTAACGTGATCGTGAGTATTTTTTTTAACATTCATGTCACCTCTACTCTGTTTTTTCAGCCGTGAAGGGTTTTAGAAAGAGGCAACCGCTCCCAAAAGCGCCTGTATACTGGCTGCCTTTTTCCAAAAACCTTCACTTGAGACTTTAAATCTGCACGCTGCGGGCCCGGCAGATAGATGTCTCAGCTGCCGGGCTTTTCTCATGAACAGCGGGCATAGGTGCGATCGACTACATCAATGTGATGAAAAAGAGCGTACCTGCTACCACCAGTCCAACGGCAGCATCCGTGTTCGTTCGTTTTTTATGTTTTTTAATCGTATACAGCATCCACTGGCTGAACGTTAACGTGACCTGTTTTTCTTCCTGCTTCTGACCCTTTAATGTTATTTCCACTTCTATTCCTCCTTCAGTAGTCCTTACTTATATAAAGCTTGCAATCATGACAACACCAAACGTTGCGCAGCTGAGCAGCAGCGTACTTAATGTTGTCGGAATAACACCCTGCTTTTGGATGGTATTGGCGATTAAACCTGGCACAATCACCCCGATGGCCATAAGGCCGCTCACAATATGCGGGGGAGAAAAGTGCGGGAACAAATAATCAAACCCGATGGAAAGAATAATCGCGACAGTGAGCATCGCGGTAAACTTTCTTCTTCCGTAAAGAATCGTAAATCTTCCTACGAATTTCATAACGATAAAATAAGTCAAAAAGCTGATCATAAACACAACCGCAATGCTTACAGGGAAGGTAAACAGCATCGCAATGTACCCCGGTACAACAAGTCCGGCCGGCAGTACACCTGTTTTTTCCGTATAAAACAAACTGAGTATGGCACCTGCAATAAGGGCTAAATAAACATCACCTGAGTCAAAGACAAACATCTTCTGACCGAACCTCCTTTCTATGCTGTTTGGTTAATTTTTTGTTGTTCTTCAAGTTTTTCAACGAGCTGCTCTGCACCGCCGTGGATGTTTCCAACACCATAAATGGTTTTTCCCGATAAATACGGCTTGAGCACCCGGATGATTTCATCTGTGTCGTCCCCTTCAAGATCGAGCATCTTATTTACGGGAAAGGCGCCTTCCTGATAGGCATCAACGACCGGCTTTGTTCCTTGTCCCATCACGATCAGGGTGTCGGCTGGGATATAGGGAAGCACTTGTTTTACAAACTGCTCCGTCCGGTCGACTCTGTCGGAACGGGCATTAAAAATGACAACCGGTTCGTCCGTCGGATAGCTGAGCTGCTTCACACGCTCCCAGATATTTAATGTAGATGTCGGATCATTGGCAGAGAAGCCATTGACCAGAAAACCCGGATCCTCTTCATTTCCGAGCGGCAGAATTTCCATCGCTCCCGGGTCAGGCCATGCCTTCAGCATCCCTCTGAACGCTGTTTCATAATCGATTCCAAGAACATCTGCCACCGACAGTGCCAGTGCCGCGTTTTCAGGAAACACCATGTACTCAAACTTCTTGAGGAAATCCTCTGAAATGAGCGACGTGTCACAGACATGAAGCTTCGTATTCCGTTTTTCCGCCATTTCCCTGAAGTAAGGAACGTAGGAGCTGTCGTTTACAATCAGGTCACCGTTGTGGGGAATTGCTTCGCTGAAGGAATCCGCCACTTCCTTTAATGTGGGACCGAGCACATCCATGTGGTCTTCAAGGACATTTACAATCAGTCCGATATTTGCCTTAAGCAGCTGGTCCTGGAATACGACCTGATAGTCAGGCTTTACAGCCATACACTCACTTACTAGAGCGTCTGCTTCAAGTTCCACCGTTTTTTCAATGACCTTTTTCTGCTCACCGATATTCGGACCCTCGGGCCTTCGTTTAATCGGTTCCTCCTGATCGACAAACCAGTAGAGCATTCTTGCATCGGTTCCGGTCGTTTTCCCGACTGTTTTGTAGCCTGCTTCCTGGAGCACGCCTGTAATCAATCGCGTTACCGTTGACTTCCCGCGGATCCCGTTAACGTTGACACGGACAGGAACCCGTTCGATGTTTTTATTATGTTTTCTTTTCTCCCTAACACCAAGGAAGAATGCCAATAAGGCAAATCCCAAAATAAGAATATATTCGACTGGCATCTCTTTCACCTCCATCACTTTTTTTGTCGCTTTTTTGAACACGGCCATTACTATACGCCTTAAACATTAAACGCGAGTTACATAAATGTTGAGAATCGTGTAAATGGAGTCACATTTACTTACATTTGCTTGATTATGGAAAGATCGTAATAATGACGATTCTCAATGATTGTGCACATACGGGTGCCTCCGATTCATCTCCACCTCCATATCGTTTTTTTGAAAGGTGATCCGTTCGTCCTGCGGGAAAATCCAGAAACGTCGCAATCATTTTGTAAAATAAAAAACGGACGCTGCCCGCAGGTATCTTATGAATCCATTTAGAGTTTATCGAAGAGATATGAGTGTCTGTGGGGGTTAAGAATAAGTCATTATTTTACGAAGGTGTTTCATTTGAAACAGTTGTCATTGAGTTTTAGGGTCATTGTTACACTATTGAAACAGACTGGACGCTTTTACACAGTTAAGCGTTTACTTAATGAAATCAGAGGTTTCCGGACCCATAAATAGAATTATCAGGAAAGGATAGAATTTTAGAAAAGGCAAGGCTGTTTTCGATTTTTTGCAACAAATGCAGCCGGAAGACCCGAGACTCCCTATTTACTTCCTCTTTAACTCTTCTATCTTTGCAACGGTTAGGGGACTCCGCCTTTCAATTTATAACTTGAATAATTGCTGATTTCGATTTACAATCCTGCACAAGGTCCTCCTCGTGGTGTAATGGGTTCACACCTGCATCATAACGGAGGGCTTTTTTTGTGCAAGATAGAGCTTTGTTTTATAACAATCTAGTAAAACCAAAATGTGAGAATGCAGGAGAGGCTAGGTAGTACCGTTAAACAAGGAAATCGAGAATTTTAATGCATTAAAGAAAGGTCAAGTAGTGCCCTCAAACAAAGAAGTACGCAATTTGAGGATACAAGAGAGACAAAGTAGTGCCCTCAAATCAGGAAACCCGGAATTTGAAGGCTCAAGGAGGATCTCCAGAGAATGAGGAAGCTCCCAAATCGCCGCGGAAAGGGAGCGCATTACGGTCAACGAAGTTTAAATGAAGGATACAGCATTCTTCCTGCTCTAGAAACCTTGCGAAAAAAAAAGCGGTTCGTGCCAGGTGATGGAATGATCTTCCTCTGATTCTACTTATCTGGTTATTCCCTGTGTCTATAGGCTCAATTGAATGGTACCAGGTAACATAGTCAATAAAACATCGTCTTAAAGTATTGGAACGCCCAAAATATGTTTTCTAAATGATGATTTTAAATACAACCTTTTGGGTATAGGAGTTATAGGCATTGTCGAAATAGATGAACTTTTACACATACCCCTCTTATCTGACAAATATCACCGAAAACTGTAATATCAGCCAACCTCTTCTTCCTTTACAACTATGAAGCAGAGGCACTATGAATGGAGGACTAGACCGAATGAGCGAATTGACGTATCTGTTCATTTTTGCAGCATTGTTACTTGCAGGCGGAATCTACGAACGTGTGACGCTTTCAAAGAAAATAGATCAAATCCCAACCCGTGTTCTTATAAACGGGATCCGGGGTAAATCCACCGTCACCCGCCTGATCATGGGAATAATGAAAGAAAACGGCGACCGCGTTGTCGGAAAAACAACGGGGACGTCTGCACGCATGTTTTACTGGGACCAGGAAGAGGAGGAACCGATTGTCCGGGGCCTTCAGGGACCAAATATCAGTGAACAGAAACATATGGCCCGTAAAGTGGTAAAACGGGGAGCCGATGCCTTTGTATCCGAATGTATGGCCGTCAACCCCGAGTACCAGAAGGTGTTTCAGGCTCAGCTTGTGAAAGCCAACATTACGGTTATTACCAATATTATGGAGGACCACCTGGATGTGATGGGCCCGACCGTGGATGATATCGCCCGGGCGTTCAGCTCCACCATCCCTGAAAACGGCTATGTGGTTATTCCTGAAACAACGTACCAGCGCTTTTTCGAGCAGGCTGCGAAGAGGAAAAATTCAGAAGTGATCGTAGCACGCGAGAGTGAAATCGACGAAGACTACTTAAAGAAGTTTTCGTTTATGATCTTTCCTCAGAACGCCGCTCTCGCCCTTGCTGTATCCGACATCCTCGGTATTGACCGGGATGTGGCTTTTGCAGGAATGCTGAACGCACCTGTGGACCCGGGTGCCATGAGAGTCCACCGGTTTGGAGAAGAAAAGGCGCCGAAATACTTCTTTAACGGCTTTGCAGCCAATGATGCTACCTCAACCCTGAGCATTTGGGACCGGGTAAAAGATCTCGACTATCCGATGAATCACCGTACGATTGTGATGAACTGCCGTGACGACCGGATGGACCGTACCCTTCAGTTTATTGATCACGTCCTTCCACACCTGGATGCGGACACACTCGTGCTTATCGGCCGCGGAACAAGTCCGATCGTTCAGGCCCACAATGAAGGAAAGCTTCCTTATGAGAACCTTATTAACCTGGAGAAAAAATCAGTGGAAGCCATAATGGCTGAGCTTGAAAAACTGCCGGGCGACAGTGTTCTTTACGGAATTGGAAACATTAAAGGCCGCGGGGAAGAACTTGCCGAGGCGATCGAAGAGAGAAAAATCAAAGAAGTGTCTCTCGAAGATTACAAAACAGACGAAGTTACGGTTCTCAGTGAGGACAGATTGGCTGCACGACAATGCTCCAAGGAGAAAAAAGAGCCTGTCTCTTCCGGGATCATCGACCAGAAAATAAAAGCAGCACAATCACCGCTTAAATAATTCACAGACTCAGTAAAATATGAAGGAGTTGTCGCCACCGTGTTCGGTACAGATCTCTATATCGCTATCGTTTTAGGAATTATACTCAGTCTCATTTACGTAGAAAAAACAGGTATCATGCCAGCCGGGCTTATCGTGCCCGGCTATGTTGCGTTGATTTTCGACCATTTAATGGCGGTTGTTGCCGTCGCATTCTTAAGCTTGCTTACCTTTTTAATCGTCACCCAGGTGATCGGGCGGATCACCGTCATGTACGGCAGAAGAAAGTTCGCCGCCATGCTTGCCATCGGAGTGCTTTTGAAAATGTCCTTTGACAACTTTTACGGGCCACTTGTCCCCTTCGAGAACTTTGAGCTGAGGGGTATCGGTGTTATCGTCCCGGGACTGATTGCCAATACCATTCATAAGCAGGGAGTTATCCCGACATTCAGCTCTACTCTTGTTATCTCCTTTTTAACCTTTGTCTTTATCACAATCTATCACTTGTTCTAGAGAGGGATCTAATCTATGAAAAAACAAAACCTGAAAGATAGAATGCGAGCTTGGACGCAAAGGCATGAAAAGAAAGCACTCCCCCACTCTCTTATTGCTTTAGCCATTGTTCTTACAATTATTCTTACTCAGCCGATCTGGAACGGAGCCCCCATCCCGGAGGATACCCGCCCCGATAATGTAGAGCACCGTATCTCCATGGTCGGTGATATTATGATGGGACGCCACGTCCAGGACGCAGCAGAGCAGAGCGGGGAAGGAATGGATCGCGTGTTCCGTTACGTGACTCCATACTTTCAAGAATCGGATTATGTAACCGGAAACCTTGAAAGTCCGATCATCGCCGACCACGAAGAGGAAACTAAAAACATGATCGAAGACTTTGAGTTTCATAAAGAAATTCATTTATACGCACCTGTTAGCGCCGTCGATGCTCTCGTAAGCGCCGGCTTTGACTCTGTGAGCCTTGCAAACAATCATACGATGGACTACCGTGAGCTTTCCTTTCAGGAGACGGTACGTCATATGAAAGGCAGCGGTATCGAGATGGTCGGCATCGGCCACCGTCTTGGTGATCCGCAGGAATTCGGTCAGGAGGAGGAAGAAGAGGAATGGTTCGAAGAAGAACCAGCCCAGGAAACCCCTTCTTCCACTCAGGACGAAGACATTGAAAATGAAGAGCTCGATGCAGCCCGGATTTCCTATCACGACCTTGATGAGGATACAACGATTGCCATGATTGGGATTACCGATGTGTTTTACCAGCAGTTTGCCGCCGGTCATTCACCAGGTGTATTTATCACGTCAAACGTGACCGGGACCGGACAGGCCGGAACTGAACTTCTCAGCAGACGCCTCAGGGAGGCAAGGGCCAATGCAGATATCGTCATGGTTCATATCCACTGGGGCGAAGAGTACCAGATCTACCGCAACCGTACCGATCACCAGGAAAACCTGGCACGTTTCATGTCCAATAACGGAGCTGACGTCGTGATCGGCCACCACTCCCACGTCCTTGAAGACGTGGAAATTATTCAGGGAACCATTGAGGAAGACGGACAGCGCTACCGAAATAACACCCTCGTCATGTACAGCCTGGGTAACTTTGTCTTTGACCAGGGATGGACCCGGACAAAAGAATCGGTCTTAGCCCAGCTTGACCTGCTCGATGACGGAAGCAGCGAGCTTTCCTTTATTCCAATGAACGTTCTTGACTCTGCCCCAAGAGAAACACAGGGACTGTTTAAGGGATACCGCGACTACCGGATCTTCCGTACCCTCCGCGCCAGTCTTGACGATGATCTCTGGCGGGTGGACAACAGCCGGCTGATTATTGATCTGGACGCTGCAGGCATTTTTGAAAGAGGGGAACTTGTCCAATGAGCGCATTACGAATAACAAACATCCTTGCCCTTGTCATCTTCATTGGACTTGTGGCCTGGGAGATCAGTTTTCAGGATATTATCAGACAAACACAAGAACCATACTCCGATGAGGTCGAAGAAAATGAAGATACACTTGAACTGACCTCAGAAGCCCCGGCGGATGAAGAAGCCGCACAGGAACAGGAGGGATATGTCTTTGGGACGAGTGCCGTTCACCCCCTCGCTGTGCGCGCCGGTAACAGAGTTGTTGAAAACGGCGGTAATGCCGCCGAAGCAGCCATCGCTGTCAGCTTCGTATTAGGCGTTGTGGAACCCTACGGATCAGGAATCGGCGGCGGGGGTATGATGCTCGTTCACGACCCCGATCAAGGCGTACGAAGCTTCGACTACCGTGAAGCAGCAGCATCCAGCGGTGCATGGCCTGAACGTGGCGTCGCCGTTCCCGGTCTTGTAAAAGGTATGGAGCTTCTTCACGAAGAATACTGGTCCGGAGAAGAAGAAACAAGCTGGGAAGCACTCCTTGAAGATGCCATCGAGTATGCGGAAGATGGCGTCCTTGTGGATCAGATTCTGACCAACCGTATCGACAGCGCGACCCGCTACATCGATATGGACGAGCAAAACCGTGAATACTTCTATCCGGGCGGCCTCGCCATCGAGCGGTATGAAACTCTCCAGCAGCCTGCCCTGGCAGAAACAATGAAAAAAATTCAGGCATCAGGTGCGGCAGGCTTTTACGAAGGTGAAGTTGCCGATGCCCTCGTGAACGCCACTTCGTTTACTCACGAAGACCTGCTCAACTATGACGTATACGAAAGCGAGCCGGTCTCCGGCGAGTTTGAAAACCGCCGCATTTATGGAACCGCGTCACCATCAGCATCCACCACATTGATTCAAATGCTTCAGATGGCTGACCAGCTCGATGTCTATGAGACCCTCAGTGCCATTGAAGGCTTTGACGGTCTTGACCTTGATCCGAACATGAAACTCGGACACCTGGTCAACGAGGATGAATGGTATCCCGTATACGTTCACCTGATGAGTGAAGTGACCAAAGCCGCCTACGGGGACCGGCTTGAGACTGTGGGAGACCCGCAGTTCAACCCGGAGATTGACACAAACGCCTTTACAGAGCCGGCCTATACGCAGTCACTGATTGATGGAAATGAAGAGCAGTCCGGCATCAACGTTGACCGTATTTCCTACAACGAGCAATATGACTCACCGGCTGAAATTAATGACTCCCGGCACACGACTCACTTTGTTATTGTGGATCAGGACGGCATGATGGTCTCTGCCACCCACTCCCTTGGTGAGTTCTTCGGATCAGGGCGCTACGTGAAAGGAATGTTTTTGAATAATCAGCTGAACAACTTCAGCCCCCGTGACGAGTCACCGAACAGCTACGCTCCGGGCAAACGTCCGCGTACGTTCGTCTCTCCCGTCATTTTGGAAGGCGAGCACGGCCAGGCAGAGCTAGGACTCGGTACACCAGGCGGACGGCGAATTCCGGCCATGCTGTTCCAGACAATCATGGAATATACCTATGGTGTAAATGAAGACACAGGCGAGCCGTTCACCCTTCAGGAAGCGATCTCCAGACCCCGCTTCTACACGGAAGGCAACCTCGTCAACTATGAACGCAGCATGGATGATGACATGCGCCGGATCTTCTTTGAAGACTTCGGCTATGACTTAAGACAGGAATCCTCTCCGCTTTACTATGGAGGAATCCAGGGAATCGGCCTTGAATACAGCGACGCCGGTCACGTCCAGCGCATCTTCGGCGGCGGGGACCCGCGCCGTAACGGTGCATGGCAGCTCGGCACACACGAAGGAACACAGGAAGAACAAGGCGCAGACGAAGATGAACTTGACGAATAAACGAAAGCGGCAGAGCCTACTCATAGGCCTGCCGCTTTTTTCTTCGTTCAGTTAACAGGATCCAGCACAGCACCCCGACAGCCCCGCCGGCCATATCCAGAAGTACATCCTCCACCATTCCGCTTCGGTTCGGGTGAAAATAATGACGCACCTCATCATAAGCCGCATAAAGCGTTGTACACAGAATTGCTATGACAGCCGCTTCGGGGACACGGTCTCCAAGCCACAACCGCACCACCCTGTACACCAGTACCGCCAGCACAAAATAAACAAAAACATGAGCACCTTTTCTGATGAAAAACTCCACAAACTGCTCGGTGGAACTCGTCTCGAGACTCACCACGCTCGTTCCGTAAGTGAAGCTCACCCAGCCAAAGGCTGACTCCACCCACGCCAGGTTTATGTTTCCGAGTATCGGAGTAACGTTCTGCTCTTCATACGACTGGGAGGAAGCATATTGAATCACAGCAACCCACCCAAGAAGCGGTACGATATGACTGAGTAATGTATTGGTTTCTTTTTGATTCATCTCTTTATCACCTGAATTAGTGTATTAACGAATAGATGTTTATTATACGTTACATTTTGGGCCTTTTGGGAGAGCCTGGACAATTTCTGTGTTCATTCGAGTCAATTTCCCGGGAAATCGAGCAATTGCGCA
Organism: Alteribacter keqinensis; assembly: GCF_003710255.1. NCBI lineage: Bacteria > Bacillati > Bacillota > Bacilli > Caryophanales > Bacillaceae > Alteribacter > Alteribacter keqinensis. Next base: position 469,654 of record NZ_RHIB01000002.1, read on the forward strand.
GATTAAATAAACGTTTGCTTAAGTTGCAAAGCGTGGGGAAACAGCGGGATTTTACAGGGAAATTGTAATGAGAGCACCTCAGTGGGGTCTGAGGAAATAATGAAGGAAGTTATTACACCATTCCGGGAATATACGAACAACTAAAATGCGATGCAAGTAACCCGCTCCTGAAATATACTTCGCTTTCCGCGGAAAGCGGGTTACCCTCCTCACTTCGTTGCGGGGTCGCACCTTAGCTTTACCTCCCGCAGGAGTCTGCGTATATTTCATTCGCTATGTCACCGAATTGTTCGAACGAAAGATAGCTGATTACTTTCTTAAAATCCCAGCCTAATACATTCCAGGCCCTGTCTGTAAGCCATTATCTAATAATAGATATCCTGCGCCTCCACTGAAGGCGCAGGACACTCCCGTTATATTTACCTCATTTGCTTTGATATGGAGCATCATACCTAAACTTCATGGCTAAGGGATCTAATAACACTATTGAGGACCTGCTTAAATTATTTTGTCTTCAATGGGAATTCAATATTAAGAGGAGGCTGAAAGAATGCCGTTGCGGAAATGGTGGAGGATCTAAATAAGCTAAGCGAAGCCACTGAAGAAAAGTCTATTTTCTCAGAAGAGTTACGTGTTGATTTCCGCTCATTGCACTTTCCGGGGGGCGCCGGTGAGCCTTCTCGTGCTCCGGGGTCTCACCCTGCCACCTCCTCCCGCAGGAGTCTCGCGCATTCGATGCAATCAACTCTTTTCTAAAAATCAACATCGCTCTTTAACACAGCTATAATAATTAAGAAGAGGCTGTAATAATGTCCAAGACCCCTGGCCGATGCCACTGAAAAAAGTACAAATTAATTTTTTCAGTACCTTCCTGGCAAGTATGGAAGCTCGCCGGCATAGTTATGGAAAGCAAAGGGCACGCAGGTTAAATACTTCTTGTATCATGCGCAGCTGAACGCCAGCAGCGAGACTCCTGCGACAGTGGGGGCCAGGCGAGACCCCGCAGGGCAAAGCCCGCGGAGGCTCGCCGGCACCGTCGCGGAAAGCGAGCGGATGGCGTTCAGCGGAGCTCAGATAAACTGACGTGAAGATATACTCATTTAATAAAAAAAGAAACCAGTGCATCCTCTGCCCTGATTTCCCGAATTATTCATCTGGTTTCGGCTTTCTATCTCTGCCCGGCTGTGGAATCCCCACCTGGCCCCGGATCGAATAGTCCGTTCGGAGAACCGGCCCCTTCTTTTTATCACCCAGCCGCCGCTCTTCAGACCGGACCACCGTCGAATGGTCCGACGTTTCCAGATCTTTAAGCAGTCTCTCCAAATCCTTAAAAAAGTCCTTTTTTCCCATTAACATCACCTCAGTTTCAGGTTTTACTTTCTTCCCGTGAGGAGATTTGCTGTACTTTTTTCTCTAAATCCTCAAGCTGGCCTTTCAGGTAATCATTCTCTTCCTGGAGCTTCGACGCCTTCGAAGAATAGTGTGGGTCGTTCTCCCACCAGTCCATGCCGATTTCCTTAGCTTTATCCACGGAAGCGATCAGGAGACGGATTTTTATTGTCAGCAGTTCTACGTCAGCCAGGTTGATTTTAATATCTCCCGCGATGACCACACCTTTATCGAGAACCGTTTCAAGTACGTCTACAAGGCTGTTTGAATTGTTCGGGGTCTTCATCGGTTCCATGTTCACTCACTCCTATTTTATGTGTTCGTGCTAAAGCAGGTTACCAAGGGGTCCGAGATTGATATTCAAGTCCTCATCGTCCAGGCCGAAAATCTCTTTCATTTCTTCCATCTTCTCTTCCAGGTTCATAAGCGCAACACCCAGCTGCTCAATCTGCTCGTCCGTCAGATTGCCGCTGTCGACCCGGCGCATCGCCTGTCTCTCCACAAGCTGTCTGAGCAGTTCAATAACCGTAAGAACGAGCTGGGACAAACCTTCCTCCGCTTTTTCCGGATCAAGGGATATACGCCCTGTGGGCTTGTTTTCCGGGGCAAAAAGTTCTGCTTTACTCAACTGTTTCCTCTCCTTTCACAGGCTCTTTATTCTGGCTTTCAATCAATGTCTCCACAGACGTCAGAAGAATACGCAAATCAAGGTATACCAGGTCTATATCGGCTATCGATATGGTGATATCCCCTCTGAGCACAACGCCTTTATCCAGAACCGCATCGAGTATATCGAGCAGCGATACGTCATCTCTTTCAAGGCTTTCTCTCCTCACAGCATCCACCTCATTCGGTCTTTCTGTACGATACGGCATCTCTGATTTAATCGTGTAATCATCGCTTCACTCTACTCTCCGGCTTCTGTAAAACTAGAGAAATGATACGCAGGCCACGGTCCCGTGACAGCAAAGTCAAGCCCGCTCTCTTTTTCATCCGCTTCTTTCTTCGCTTCTTCCATGATCCCGGTCAGGCGATCCATATCGCTTCTGTCAATGAGGTACGCACTGTTCCAGCACATCTCTTCTGTGCGGCCGGTGACTTTTTGATTCCAGTTCTTTTTCACTTCGGCCTTAGAAGAAATCTCTTTGAGCTTTTCGTGCAGCAGACCGCACTCTTCATCGACCTCTTTCTCCGCCTGTTTTTCAACAAACTGGTCAAGCTTGCGACGCTCAAAAAACTGCTTTCCTTTGGACAGGGATTCAATCTCCTGCTTCTTTCGTTCAATTTCCGGGCTGTTTTCAAGAACACTCCGGGTGAACTTCTCTTTATCCGCATAAACCTTCACGTTCCACTCTTCTTTATCCGAAAGCTCCGAGAACAGTTCAACAATACGCTCCCTGTGAGTATTTACAATCGACTCAAGGCTTTCCATGGTCTCGTAGATCGTTCCAAACTTCAGCGGTATAATGGTAAAGGTCTGATGAAGACGGTTCATCATTTCGTGGTGGTGAAAGGCTTTATCCTGAAGCCATTTCATATTCTCCACGTTTTTCTTCAGTTGGTCTTCATTAAACTCATCTTTTTTCACACGGCAGACGACGGATGTTATATCGCCATGCGATACGTACTCCACCTGGGTGTCAGGATCGATGCCCGGCATATCGGGTGTATCGTCTTGTTCGTCAGTTGGTATAAAGGCATACAAGTACAGTAGTTGGTCCGTTGCAATATTCGTTTCCATCGATTCACCTTCCTTCGTTCTCTTCCACACTTTCCCTCAGTCGTTCCTGCTCAAGTGTTTTTGCTATTCTGTATCGCTCCAGCAGTTCTTCTTCCTGCTTTTCGTACGCTTCCTCAGAGATTTCTTCCATCTCAAGCATCATCTGCAGATGAATCAGCTTCTGCTGGATGTGTTCAAGATCGTACAATTCTTTGTCCACTTCTTCTTTGACCTTTTTACCGACCATTACGAGCGTATCAATGGGCCAGGTGAAAAGTTTGAAGATCATGACGCATCTGCTTTGATTTTCAGATTGATGAAGTTGTACGCCGGCCACGGGCCTGTATATTTAAAATCAACCCGGTCGCCCCACTCTTCGTGAAACTCGTTTACCAGGGCATCAAACTCTGCTTCTTTTTCCTTATCAATCAAAAAGGCCGCATTTATAAGCATCCGCTCACTGATCGCTTCATTGTTTTTAGCCGCATCAGCCACTTCCGCCAGAGGCTGAAACACCTGGTCATCAAAGGTCATCTGAAGTTTTGTCATAAAATTACGGGCTGCTTCACCTAGCTTAATCCGGTCGTAGTACCCTGCCTCAGCATTTTTCCCCTTTACGTTCGTCTGCAGCTTTTTCATTGCCGGTTCGTTCTGCGCCGAATTTTCAATCCACTCTTTTTTCCCGATCAGCTTAAGACCGACTTCCATCTTCCCTCTGATACGGGGAAAGATTTCATTAAACTGGGGTGAGAGCTTGGTCAGAAGGATCTTCACGTCTTTTTCCGACTCGAGTACGTTTCCGAAACTCATGGGAATGATCGTGAACTGCTTCATTACCGCAGCCACCGTATCCTGATGGGCTTTCAGATTCTGCCTGCTCGGCTCATAAATCTGCACCGGGGCATTGGTAACAACCATGGACAGGCCTTTGTAAGGGATCGTATACACACGGCGGTGCTCACCTGCCAGTTTCACTTTTTCAAAGGTTTGCGCTTCCTCTGTTTCAATCGCGCCAAACATGTAAACTCCCTCTTTACTCATGTACGCTCTCTCCTTTTACAGCTTTTTCAGTTCATCTGCGATCTTTTTCTTCGCTTCTTTTTTCCCTAAGCATCTGCCAACTGACGCACCGAGCACGTCTTTACACAGCGAAATGAAATCATCGTTATCCGCCTTGATTTCGATGTCGTTCTGTCTGGCAATCTCGCCAATCATCACACTGCCCCGGAAGCTTGGCCCCTGGACTTCTTCTTTTTCGCAGAGCTTTCGGATATTCTCAACGAGCTGGACAATCACTTTCGCTTCGTCCTCTTCAATCCCGGTCCTCTCCTGAACCATCTTGATCTCCGTCTCTGTCGATCCACGGTTCAACTCAAGGGTGATGAGCCGGTCCCTCAGCGCATCCTGCGACTGATAAACCCCTGCATACTCCTCGGGGTTGCTCGTGAAAATTATCTTAAAGTTCGGGTGTGCCCGGACAAACGCATCTTTTTGCTTAGTTCCATATAGCGGAAGGATCCCTTCTTCAAGCAACGAAAGTAGAAGGTTATTCGTCTCGGGTTTCGAGCGGGTAAACTCATCATAAATAACTGTATAACCGTTTTTAACTGCCTTCACGAGGTGACCTTCATGCCAATTTTCATTCACCCGTTCTTCATGTTTATAAACAGACCGGATAAAGTTATCTACAGTCTTCGATGAAGAAAAACCATTCGCGCCTCCGATAAGATCCACATTGTTCATTTCGTGATTTCCCTGGAGGAACAAAACAGGCTGCTCATACTGGCTTGCAAGGTAAAGAGCAAGTGACGTTTTCCCGACACCTGCAGGGCCTGTGAAATGAACCGGATAGCGAGCTTTTAAATACTGTTTTGAACGCTCGACTAAGTCTTCAATTTCCGACGTGACAACAAAGTTGTCCAGGTCAATGTTCTGTTTTGACCGGCTCGATGTGTCGTCTGTTTTCTCTTTTGAAGACGACTCATCCTTGGTTTTGGAAGGTTTTTTGTCGCTTTTGCCCTTGGATGACTGCTGTTTTGATTGCTTTCCGTTCTCTTTTGAAGACTGCTTATTCGAATCACTTTTGGCTTTATCGTTTGAAGATTTGTCGTCTGATTTGCTGCTTGATTGGGATTCTTTGGACTGCTTCGTGTCATCTGATTTTTTTTCAGATTTGTTTTCGCTGGATTTACTGCTGCTTTGAGACTTTTTCTCTTTGGTATTGGATTGATCCGATTTCGTTTGTTTTTTACTGGAAGACTGTTTTTTTGATGATGTGTTTGATTGATTTTGTTTGTCGTCGTTTGATTGTTGTTTCTTTTGTTTGTCACCGTTTGATTTCTGGTCTTTTTCATCTTCGGAGTCTTTATTCATGAGCTTTTTTAAGACCATGATCGACTACCTCCCTTCGCTTTCTTCGATTCTTTCTGCACGGTATCGAAGGCTTTTACGGTGGAAGGACACCACGTCCATGTCTTCATTGACCCGGGCCTGATAAACGCCGAGTAGCTGGTCGCGCCCGTATTTTTTCATGTATTCCTTCTCCTCGATCACTTCCACTTCCACTTCCCACGCCTTTTCTTCCGTGACGATGGAGGTGATTCGGTAAACAGGGTAGACGTGTTCTGTAAAAAAGTCTTTTACTGTATTGATAACTTCTTCTAGTTTCATAGGTTTACACACCCTTTGATCTGTTGTTTTGAACACCGAAAAGAGAACCTGGCATATGGTTGGCCATATGCCAGCTTCCCTTTACCGGTTAGGCAAAGTTCAGCCTGTTGCTGCCTTCTCCTTCTTCTGCTCCGTCTAATTCACCCTGCACTTCGTCGCGAAGCAGTCCGACTGCTTCAGCGTATCGAAGCCAAGTGTCCACACTTGCGATAACAACGCGGGCTTCAATCGTAATAAGCTCGATTCCTACAAGTGAAACACGTGCATACAGGTCGATAACGACCCCTTTATCTAAAATTCGGTCAATCACTTCTGCCAGACTGGATGAATCCGTACTTTTTTGAATAGCCATTTCATGCACTCTCCTCTACGGTTTTTTTATATTTTCAGCGCTTTTAATTTCCGTCACTTTTTTCAAGTCGGACGGCTTCTTAATGTCACTGGGCTTCTTGATTCCGTCACTGTCGCTGCCGGAATCGCTGCCGCCGGTGAGCTCATTGTCTTTAATTTCCTCTTTTGCGTCTTCGCCTTTTGATTTAATGCGGCGCTTCGCTACCTTAAGGTTCTCCTGGGCTTCTTCACCGGTTTCTTTCAGCTTTTCCCCTGCTTCTTCAACGTTGTCTTTGACTTTCTCTTTAGCAGTTCGGACTTTTTCAAAAAGATTGTAGAATTTTTTTCCTATATAGGTTGCTGCAGCTGCATTTTTGGCTTTTGGATGATCGTCTGCGAAGTCTTTTGCTTGTTCCTTGGCTTCTTCTTTGGTTTCTTTTCCGGCCTTCTTGAAGGTACCCACCACTTTGGATCGGGCATTCTTGTTCAGTAACGCAAGGCTTCCGGCCAGGACGGTGATCCCGCCGGCGATAAGTGCTGTCTTTGTACCTGAAGATTGACTCGTATTTTTATCCATCGCAGCCTCCCCTTTCTAATAAAAGGATCTGTTTGAATTAATTCCCGATCTTTCTTTCATGAAACGGTCTTTTTTACGTATTAAAAAAGAGGGTGCCTTCGCACCATCTTTTTTTTTCATGGTTTGTTTACTCTTTTTTGTTGTCGTCAGAGCCGTCTTCTTCCTCTTCTTCGGACTCTTCTTCAGAATCAGTTTCTTCTTCTGTTTCTTCTGTTTCTTCTGTTTCTTCTTCCGTTTCCTCGTCAGACTGGTCTTCGGATTCTTCGTCAGTTTCTTCAGAAGTATCATCTTCAAGAGTGGCAGCAACTTTTTCTGCTGAATCTCTCAGACTTCCGGCAATTTCTTCCTGCTTCTCGGTACGCCAGTTTCCTACTTTTTCTTTAAGTTTGCTCACAGATTCAGTGGACGACTCTTTCAGTCCCTGAAGCGTGTCCTTACTTTTTTGGGTTGTGCTTTCGTAGCCTGTTGCGATTTCGCCACGAAGATCTTTCCCACTTTTAGGTGTAGTAAGGATTGCAGCCGCAGAACCGATGGCTGCTCCCACAAGAGCTCCTGTAATGAATGTTTTTTTGCTTCCACCTTTTTGCTGTTCATTTACTTGCGGCTCATTTGAGTCGTTTGTATGCTGTTCTTCTGTAGACATGTTGAATTCCTCCTTGAAATTGGTTTCCTTACGAGCTATACCCTTTTGTGAATCGCCAAAACTGTTTTGTTAGGAAATGGTTATAAAGTAGGTAAAAGTTGTGGTTTATTTAGCTACGGCACCATGATTTACCATTAAAAAAGACGGTTTCTTTCCTATTAAAATGATTTGAGTTTTATGAAAGAGGGAAATAGCGTACGTAGCAAGAAAGATAATGTAGCAGGAAAATTCGGATTAGGGGTGACTCTTTCATGGTGGAATTTTGGAAAATAGGTGAGTTTGCAAAGGAATTGGACAAACATGCAAGTACGGTGGACAACTGGTTCCGCAAGCTGGAGGAAAAGCAGCTTCATTATGTGAACCGGGCGGATGAAGAGCGGATTTATGATGAGTTTGACATGGAGATCGCGCGGGTGATTAAGGAAAAGCGCGAGGAGAACAAGTCTCTTGAGGAGATTTTTCAGGAGCTAAATGAAAATTATGAGTTGCGGCCGTTTCCGTCTGGCGGCGGGGCCGTTGATATGGAGGCATTGCGTGCGGAGTTAATGGAAGAGCTGGCTTCCTCGGCTGAGCAGGATCGCGTGAAAGATGCGGTGCTGCGGCGCGAGGTCGAGCGGGCGCTTCGGGAAGAATCGCTTCGTGAGTGGGAGGGCCTTCCTAAGGAGACGCGGATGAAGCGCGGGCGGTTGTTCCTGAAGGTGGAAGATAACGAAAAGCGTGATAAATTTGTGGAATTGTACACGGACCGCCGGTTTGAGGAAAAGTTGAAGGAAGTGCTGGCGGAGAAGGAGTAGAGTGAGAGAGAGTCGGGGCGGCGGGTGCAGCCCCGGTTTTTTGTTGGGTGGAGGTTTTGGGGGGTGGTAGGTGCGGTCGTTTAAACAGGTTGTGGGTGGTTTTAAACAGGTTAGGTGGTGCATTAAACGTGTTAGGTGCTCATTTAAACAGGTTAGCTCCCCCTTTAAACAGGTTAGCCCCCGTTTCTTAAATACTCCAAAAAATACTTCCGCCCTCTTCCCTTCCCCTCACCGATTAAATCCAGGTTGGATAATAAGGTACTTGCTTTCCGGGACTCCTTAATATGAAAAAAATCTTTGAATCCACCATGTGTGATCGTTGGAGAAACAATGTATGAATAGTCAACCAAAGCGTCTATCAACAGTGTTTTGTTATTTGTTTGATAGCCGCATTTTGGGCATGCCCAGCTTCGTTTTGCCCGATACAAGGAGGTTGGCGACGGGCAATCCATGCAGATGATGCCTGAAATCAGATGATTCTGGTCAAGGTTATATTTTACCAACACATCACATTGTCTTTCACGGTGGCTCTGCAGCAGTACTTCATCTAAAGACATCATTTCTTTGGTCGTTCGTTTATTCTTCAAGTGCTTCGCGTCACTTTCCACTACAAAGAAATCTACGTATGTGCTTCTTATGACGCGATCGCTTTCCTTAAACCTTTTAAAGATCATCTCAGGGTTTTTGTTGGCCATAATGACGCAATATTCTACCGTCATGTTTGGATATCCGTTTATTGTTAACCAATTTAGAAGGCTGTTTCTTTGCGCTTTGACTTGTAAAATCGGGTCATCGTGCATTTCTTTTCTTCCATCATAAAACGTTTGTTTTACTTGGTGGGTCTCACCAATAAACTCGAGGGTTTCACCGCCCCAGTTCTTGATTTCCATAATTAATAAATAATTCGGTGTTACGAGAAGGGTGTCTAATTGAAAAGGGGATAAGTTGGAATACATTCTGAGGTTATGGTACAGGTGGGATGTTGGTGAAGTTGCGATGTTTCGCAAGTAATAGTCTACTGACTGTTCTCCTTTATAGCCGGACTTGATCATGCCTAGATCTCTCATAAAATTAGAGTAATTCGGATGTGTGATCGGGAATCGGGGAGCGGTTGCTTCTAAAGTGGCTAGTTCGAGGGTAGGTTTGCGGGGCTTTCTTATCATGGGCACCTTCCTTTCTGTTATAGGAACTTACGTTCGACAAAAGTAGTGAGGTTTCCTTCTTCTGGGTGAATTAAACAGGTTTGGGGTGGCTTTAAACAGGTTGGGACCCTCATTAAACAGGTTGTGCGCTCCTTTAAACAGGTTAGGGCCCGCTTTAAACAGGTTCCACGCCCCTTTAAACAGGTTAGCACCAATACTCCCCCGCTCCACGCATACGAAAAGCACAAAAAACACCCTCCCGCAAACCGAGCGGGAGGGTGCCTCTTTATTTAAAACATCCTATTAGTTAATCGTTACATCCTGCAGCATGTAAAGGCCGTTTGGATGCTTCCAGAAGCCTTGAACGTCTTTGTTTACACCTACAAGGTAAGTTGTGTGGTATAGAGACAGCATTGGCGCGTCTTCTACAAGGATTTCAAGAGCTTGCTCGTAGAGGTCCTCACGAGTTGCGTCGTCAGTTTCTCTGCGGGCCTGGTCAAGAACGTCGTCGAGCTCAGCGTTGTCAGTGAATGTACGGTTACCTGCTGCTCCTTTTTGTGAAGAGTGGAACAGTGGGAACATACCGTAGTCTGCGTCACCTGTTACAGTAACCCATCCAAGGATGAACATGTCGTGCTGACCGTTTGCTGTGTTGTCGAGGTAAGCACCCCACTCAAGAACTTCGATGGATACGTCTACGCCGATTTCAGAAAGCTGGTCCTGAACGATGATCGCGATGTCTTCACGCTCAGCGCTTTCGTTTGTCCAGATTGTCGTTTCGAATCCGTCTTCGTAACCTGCTTCAGCAAGAAGCTCTTTCGCGCGCTCAGGATCATATCCAAGCTCGTCCACGCTGTCACTGAAACCGAATACCTGGTCGTTGATTGGAGCGATCGCTTCAGTTGCGTTACCTTCAAGGATACCGTCGATGATGGCACTCTTGTCGATTGCCATTGTAAGGGCCTGACGTACTTTTGGATCGTCGAATGGCTCTTTGTCGTTGTTAAATCCAACGTAAGCTGTGCTCAAACTTCGCTGCTCGTATACGTCAGCGATGTCCATCGCTTCAACACGGGATTTGTTGTTTGGCTCAACCGGATAGGAAATGTGGATATCGCCAGTTTCAAGGTTACCTACACGGGTACTTGGCTCACTGATTACACGGAAAGTAACCTGGTCAACTTTTGCGTTTTCACCCCAGTAGTCTTCGTTTTTGGCAAGAACAACTTCGTTACCTGTGTCCCTGGATTCGAATTTGAAGAATCCTGTACCAGCCGGCTCGCTGTTAAGTACACTTCCCGGGCTTTCGCCGTCTTCCATTGCTTCATAATCAGCATCGATTGCATCCTTACTGATCATGCTTCCGCCTGTGTGGGCAAGGTGGGATGGAAGTGGAGCGAATGGATATTCTGTTTTAAATTGAACAGTGTAGTCATCGACAATGATAACTTCTTCAATCATTTCAAATAGGAACTGACGTGGTGATGCGACTTCAGGATCGAGTACACGGTCGAAGTTTGCTTTTACAACTTCAGCGTTGAATTCGCTTCCATCGTGGAATGTTACGTCTTCACGAAGTTCGAATTCCCAAAGGTCGTCTTCAACGGCTTCCCAGTCTGTAGCAAGAAGCGGCTCAAGCTCCATGTCCTCGCTTTGAGTAAGAAGAGTTTCATAGATATTTGTCTGAACGTTACTTGAAGGAACGTCGTTAGACCCGTGTGGATCCAAAGCAACGATGTCTGCACCGAGTGCGATGACGAGGTTGCCGCCTTCTTCACCTTCTGCTTCTTCCCCGTTGTCTGCGCCACCGTCACCGCCGTCTGTACCAGTGTCTCCGCCTTCGTCCGGCTCACTTGCACAACCAACAAGCGCAACTGCCATGACTGCAGGAATTGCAATGGATTTAAACCATTTACTTTTCTTCAAAATTGTTACCCCCTTGTAAAATTTTTAGAGAATGTTTCATAATCTAAATTACACGATTAAATTTAAAAAGACAAGTTCCAATTGTCGGAACCTTTTATGTATTCGCTATGTGGCGAAAATTATTTTATTAATATAACATTATAAACACTGCAGTTAAGTGCATTATTAGCGCATTATTGTCATAGAAAGCGTTTGCAAATATTGGTATGACAATAATTTCAAGCAGTAGAATCTCTTGTATTATTTTATTGAGATGATATAATTTTTTTTGTGTCTAATTGAATCGCAACAAACAGGTAAATTATCAAATAATTTAGAATAGGGGGAAGAACTGATGGCTGAAACGACTGTTAATAAACCAGCTGCAAAGCCGCCATCGCCGACGGTTGAAAATTTCAAAACCATTTTCAAAAAATTACGCAAAAACAAAGCGGCAATGGTCGGCGGTTACTTTATTATCTTTTTTGTATTAGTGGCAATCTTCGGACCACTTTTTACATCCGGTTCACCGACTTCCATTGATCCGACGAACAGGATGGCATCACCATCTGCGGATAACTGGTTCGGAACTGACCACCAAGGAAGGGATATCTTCACGCGGATCATCCACGGGATGTCCATCACATTATATATCGGCTTTGTTTCCGTATTAATCGGGGCTATAGTCGGGGTGCTTATAGGGGTTATCTCCGGGTATTACGGAAAAAAAGTAGATGCAATTCTCATGCGTTGTATGGACGTGCTTCTTGCGTTCCCTGGTATCCTTCTTGCTCTTGCGATTGTAAGTGTACTGGGAGGAAGCCTGCAAAACGTGATTATCGCCGTTGGTATCTTCTCGGTTCCAATGTTTGCAAGAATTGTGCGTGGTTCCACGCTTGCGGTTCGAAAACTTGAATATGTAGATGCGGTTCGTGCACTGGGTGCAACGGATACGCGCATTATTTTCAGACACATCCTGCCTAACATTATGTCACCCATCATCGTTCAGTCGACGCTCCGTATGGCAACTGCGATTCTGACAGCCAGCGGACTTTCGTTCTTAGGTTTAGGTGCACAGCCGCCGACACCTGAATGGGGTGCCATGCTGAGTGCCGGGCGTAACTATATGTGGGACAGCCCTCACATTGCCTTATTCCCTGGTCTCGCCATTGTCATTGTCGTATTAGCCTTCAACATTTTTGGTGACGGTTTACGCGACGCTCTTGATCCTAAGACGAAATAACGAAGAGAGAGGTGAGAAACGATGTTTGTCTATATCATTCGACGCTTATTACAAACCATCCCCGTACTGATCGGGGTTACAATCTTAGTTTTTTCCATGATGCACCTTATTCCCGGTGACCCGGCTCAGATCATCGCCGGTGAAAGTGCCAGTGAAGCACAGGTTGAACAGATGCGTGAACGACTTGGCTTGAACGAGCCGCTTCCTGTTCAGTATGCAAAATTCATCGGCGGTGTTGTTCAAGGTGACTTAGGGAACTCCATCCGAAGCGGAAATCCGGTTAGTGCCGAGATTGGCGGACGAATTATGGTAACCATAGAGCTCGCCGTATACAGTACGATATTAAGTATTTTTATGGGACTTATTGCCGGTATTGTTTCTGCAACGAAGCGTTACACGTTTCTTGATACAGGAATTATGATTGTGGCTTTGTTCGGACTTTCCATGCCGAACTTCTGGCTTGGACTTATGCTTATTCAGTACTTTGCCCTGCCGCCGCTGCAGTGGTTCCCGGTTTCCGGCTGGGGAACTCCGGGTCATATCGTTCTTCCGGTTATTACACTTGGTACGGCCGGAGCTGCGATTATTGCCCGTATGACCCGTTCGTCCATGCTTGAAGTTATCAATCAGGATTATATCCGTACAGCCCGTGCCAAAGGGGTAAAAGAGAAGTACGTTATTTACAAACACGCCCTTCGTAACGCCCTGATTCCGGTTGTTACGGTAGTTGGACTTCAGTTCGGGGTTCTTCTTGGCGGAACGGTGCTGACAGAAACAGTTTTTGCAATAAACGGTATGGGTCGACTGGTAATTGAGGCGATTAATGCCCGGGACTTCCCGATCGTCCAAGGGTCTGTTCTTGTTATTGCCCTGTTGTTCGTGCTTGTAAACTTGATTGTCGACTTGAGTTACCGATTCTTAAATAAACGAATTGAACTGGATTAAGGAGAGGAGGGTACTTCTATGGAAAAGAAACGAAATATTATTGATGTAAAAGAACTGCAAACATCCTTTTTCGTTGATGGAAAAGAAGTAAAAGCCGTTGACGGCGTTACTTTTGCCGTACCAGGCGGTAAAACGCTCGGAATTGTAGGAGAGTCCGGTTCGGGCAAAAGTATCACCTCTCTTTCCATCATGCGCCTCATTAATGAGCCAGGTGAAATTATAGGCGGCGAAATTAACTTTAACGGGGAAAACCTGTTGAACAAATCCGAGGGCCAGATGCGCCGGATCCGTGGAAATCAGATCTCAATGATTTTCCAGGAGCCGATGACATCGTTGAACCCTGTATTCACGGTAGGGGATCAAATCTCTGAAGCCGTCATGATTCACCAGGGGTTATCGAAGAAAGAAGCGATGAAGAAATCCCTTGAGATGCTTGAGCTCGTAGGAATTCCTTCTCCGAAAGCACGTTTGAAAAACTATCCTCACGAGTTGTCGGGGGGAATGCGCCAGCGTGTGATGATCGCGATTGCTCTTGCGTGCCGTCCGGAGGTGCTGATTGCCGATGAGCCGACGACAGCTCTTGACGTAACGATTCAGGCGCAGATCCTCCGCTTAATTCGTAATCTTCAGGACGAGCTTGATATGAGTGTGATTCTGATTACCCACGACCTTGGTGTTGTAGCTGACACGTGTGACTACGTAGCGGTTATGTACGCCGGTAAAATTGTGGAGTACGCACATGTGAATACACTGTTTGCGAACCCGAAACACCCGTACACGGTTGGACTGTTAAAATCCCTCCCGCGTCACGATATTGATATGGAAGGTGATCTAAGCACCATCAAAGGGACGGTACCAACACCTGATAATATGCCAGAAGGCTGCCGTTTCGCACCGCGATGCCCGTTCGCACGTGAGATGTGCCGCGAGAGCCTGCCTCACTTAGAGGATCTTGAACAAGGAAATCAAGTCCGCTGTTGGATTCATACCGACAAATGGGACGGCCCGGAGGTGAACGTCAAAAATGACTACGAATCTGCTGCAAGTAAACAATCTTAAACAGTATTTTCCTATTAAAGGTGGAATCTTCGGCCGCCGTATCAATGACGTTAAAGCCGTAGACGACATCACATTCGGCGTTCGCGAAGGTGAAACGTTAAGTATCGTAGGAGAGTCCGGCTGTGGTAAATCCACAACAGGCCGTGCGATCCTCCGTCTTGACGAGCCGACGAGCGGTGAAGTTTCGTTCAACGGTGAAGATCTGCTGGCTCTAAGTAAAAGCGACATGCGTAAGCGCCGGAAAGATCTTCAGATTATTTTCCAGGATCCTTATGCTTCCATCAACCCGCGTCAGACAGTGCGCCAGGTTTTAAACGAAGCAATGGAAATTCAAAACGTTGTGCCTAAGGCGAAACGCCTTGACCGCATGATGGAACTGATGGAGACGGTTGGCCTCGGGGCTCACCAGCTTGACCGCTTCCCTCACGAATTCAGCGGCGGACAGCGTCAGCGTATCGGTATTGCACGCGCGCTGGCTGTGGATCCGAAGCTTATCGTCTGTGACGAGAGTGTATCCGCTCTTGACGTATCCATTCAGGCACAGGTATTGAACCTGCTTAAAAAATTACAGAAGGAATTTAACCTCACGTACCTGTTTATATCACACGACCTGGGTGTTGTCCGTCACATTTCCGACCGTGTTATGGTAATGTATCTCGGTAAAATTGTCGAAATCGGTGACAAAAAGTCTGTGTTCGACAATCCGAAGCACCCGTACACGAAGACGTTGCTGTCTGCGATCCCTGTTCCGGATCCGACTGCCACGCGCGATCAGATTGTCCTGAAGGGCGATGTTCCTTCTCCAATCGATCCGCCGACCGGCTGCCGTTTCCACACCCGCTGCCCGTTTGCAACGGACAAGTGTAAAGACGAAGTTCCGGAGCTTCGCAACACTGGCAAGGATATGATGAAAGAAGGCCACAACGCCGCCTGCCATTATATTGAAGAGATTGAAAGCGGCGAGATGAAGCCGAAGTATACGTAAGAACCAAAACCCTGCTCTTTAAGGAGCGGGGTTTTTTGCTGCAGTTAAAGAGGAGGGCAAAGAAGGCATCATTTAAGTCCCCCGCCTGCTTTGGACGGGGGACTTAAATGAGTTTATTCCGGTTGTGATGACAGGCCGACACTCCCTACTCTTTCTCTAATCCTATTTTCTCTTTAAAGTCTTCTATATCATCCCGGTTACTTATCTCGATACGGGGAATACGGTAAGGATCCTGATCGGGACGGGCTTTATCTAAATCACTGGTGAAAGCCATTTTAAAGTCCATTTCTTCCAATAAATCAGCTGTTTTATTGTTATATGCCCCGTATGGATAGGCAAAATAATCAGAACGGTTATTTAGATTGTTCACGCTAATTTCGATGTCTTTTTTCACAGCGCTTATAGGTTCAGAGATGAGATAAGCTACCCCTTTTTCATTCTGGTGATGAAAATTATAGGTGTGACTGTAGTATTCAAATACATCTGTGGCGGCCATGATATCCGAAATACTCAGGTACTGGTTATGGGCCGGTTCATATTCGGAATCTGATTCATCAATATATCCAGTTATAACAAAATTCAGCGCGGTAAATTGATGTTCTTTTAAAATTGGATAGGCTTCAATATGATTGTCTTTAAATCCGTCATCAAATGTAATTAGTACGCTTTTTTCGGGTAAATCTATTTCTCCTCTCATAAATAATTCAAATTCCTTTGAAGTTAACGTTACAAAATCCTCTTTTGCTAAAAGGTCCATTTGCTTCTCAAATTGTGATTTCAGGGTAATGGTTTTGTATAGTTCGCCATTCTTGTTGTAATGATGGTCTTGAATGTCATTATCGTCCAAGATTCTATGATACAACAGAACAGGTATTTCAGGTGCTGCACTGCCCTCATCGACCTTAAAGTCCCTCACGCCCCTGCCCCATCCCTGGTTTGTATCATTTAAATCTATAGATTTATTTTCTGTAAATAAACCACTATTACTATCCATGGCAGTTGCGAAATCATCATAATAATAATTAACAATGGAACTGAAGAAAAATACAAAGGTTAACAGAAATAAGGCATTAACCAGCATTATTCTCATGAGCCCGTCCTCCTGAGCTGACCTCTTTCAGGCGATGTTTGAAAACTCTTTCCATTCCTCCTTGAGGCGTCCCACCCTTCCTTATTTTTCACATACATGATCGTTCCAACCGTTACAAAAACCAAACCCAGCAATCTATAAGTTATAATCTCATAAAGAATAAAGCAGGATATTTTAAAGTAATCCTTTCTGCTGTATGCTAAGCCAAACCTTCTGCTGATCACCATGGCTGTCACACTTCTATAAACAGCGAGTAAAAAGGTTACAGACAGAAAGGCTAAAGCAACCATATAGTTCCCTTGAGTCACTACTAAAATGACGCAGACAAATATGGTAAAAAATGCATTGATAGTTCCAAGAATAAAAGAGTCAAACAACAAGTATATGGAAGGTGCCCAGCCCAGCTTTTTAAAAAAAGCAGTCTTGTAATTAAGGATGCAGTCGAGAAACGCTTTTTGCCACCTTATCCTTTGCTTGAATAAATCAATGAACGATGATGGACATTCCGTATAGCATATGGCTTCTGGAATGAAAACAAGCTTATGCTTTTTATACTTTTCTTTTTTTAATCTCAGGCAGCGGAGTGTAATGTCCATGTCTTCCCCCACTGTCTTCCGGTATCCATTCACTTCCAGCAGTATATTTTTCCTGAAGACACCAAAGGCTCCGGCAATAATTGTCATAGATTGAAACTTGGTTTGTGTTAACCGGTGCAGATAAAAGTCTGTAAGGTATTGAATGATTTGATACTTTATTAACCCTTTGGTATAAAAGGTAGGCTGAAGATTTTTCAGATCTCCATAAAAGCCTTGTCCAATTTGAACCATTCCTCCTGCAGCCATAATATGCTGATCGTCAAACCTGGTATTAATCACATTCAATGAGTTGGATTCGAGTACACTGTCAGCGTCTAAAGTGATCACGATTTCACTCTCAGAATGGTCAATCCCTGCATTTAATGCGTCAGCCTTCCCCCCATTTTCCTTATCAATCATATAAATATTCGGATAAACAGCAGATTTATAGAGGCCTTTAATGAGGTTATAAGAAAGTGATTCATCCGATGACTTTATGACCCGTTTCATTTTTAATTTATTTATGAGCAACTCTTTTGTCTGGTCGACGGATCCGTCGTTAATGATGATGACTTCATAGTTCGAATAGTCTAAATGATGAATCCCCTCAATACAGTTCATAATTATTTTTTCTTCATTAAAAGCCGGTATTAAAATAGAAATACGTTTTTCCTCACTCGTTTTAATAAATTCTCTTTTTTCTTTCACCAAGTATAGGGGTACAAAGATATACAGGATTTGAAAAACGATAAATATTGAGAATAACGATAGTGTAAGGATCATCATTTTACTCTCCCCCTTCAGCTCGGTAAACTCTCACATAATCGACTTCAAAAAATTGAGGAAAGGACGTCGTTTTATCCGGGGAGCCTGGCCAATCGCCGCCAATCGCTGTGTTTATATACAAATACATCTCTTCATGAGGGACAAATTGATTGGTTTTAAATCTTTCAATTCCATCAATAAACCACCTGATTTCTGATGGGTTCCACTCAATTCCGTAAGTATGGTACCCCTTGGAATAATCACTGCCATAATATGAGCTAAAATCACTTGAGAGGTTGCCCTCTTCATCCTCCCAATGAACCACCATCCATATTTCATTCGGCTTATCACCTAACATTTCTAAAATATCAATCTCAGGAAGCCATGTATGATCTATGTTTGGAAGAAGCCAAAATGCCGGAAACATTCCCTTTCCTTCCGGGAGACGGGCCCTCATTTCTATTTTTCCGTACTTAAAACTAAACTTGTCCTTTGAATGGACTGCACCGGATGTATACGACCGGTCTTCATAAATCTCAATTTTACTGGATAATATAAGGTTGCCATTACGCACGCTCACATTTTCCGGAGTATAGTATTGTAATTCATTGTTCTTTTCAGCAGGCCAATATTCTGTATTCCAACGACTCGTATCTAAAGCGTCCTCTTCAAATTCGTCTCTCCAAATCAATCTCCATTTTTTTTCATTCTCATCATAGTATTGAGGTACAATTAAACTTTCGGGCCCTAAATTTCTTTTTAAGTCGTTAGCATTAACGGCCCTGGCAGCATGCATGGTTACTTCCGTTATTTCTTCCACCTGCGTTTTGAACTGACTGATTAAACTCTCAAACAGAAAAGGGATAGACCCAAACACTATGACAAGTATTACGATTGATAGACTCTTTATCAGAAACACCCCGTTTATTGTTCTTAATAAAGAACAAACAGATCAAAAAAATAAGTTCTTTATAATGCTTGGGTTTGTTCTATATAAAGAATAATACTACTAAATAATTAGAAAGTAAACTAAAAAGACATAAGATTAAACAATAATTGATAAAGTTCATATACCTGAGTGGTTCTTTATAAAGAATTACAGCCCCTCTTCCCCCTCTTTTCTATATGTAAAATAATAGCATCCTGTCGTATGTAGAAGAATTACGCGTTAAATTTGTCTTGATTGACGCACAACCCTGGTAATGCCATAATTTTACTAACTTAATAGAAGAGATGATATGTTTGATCAAAAAAAACCGCAGTATTCCGCTTGCTCTCCTTATTGCAGAAGCTGCTCACAGGCGCACGCCCCCCTTGCATCCCCGGTATCCTTATATAAAAAAGGACCACAGAAATTTTTCCTCCGGCTATAAAGGGGAATCCTCCGTTGATTACTACCTCAAGAACTGCCCTCTTTCTTCAAGTTACATCTATCACAACCTGAGGTTTGAACGTCCAGATGATGAAGCATTCGAAATGGATGTACTCCTAACTTTTCCCGGATATTTGTTAATTCTGGAAGTGAAGCACTACTCCGGCGAACCTGTTACGTTAAAGGCGGACCCTCACCAGCTTACATGGAAATCGTATGAAAAGAAGAAGAATACGTTTGATGATCCCATATTGCAAGTGAAGCAACAGAAAAAGCAACTCCAACTCTGGCTCAGGACCAATAATCTGCCCCCGATGCCCGTCGAATACTTCGTTGTAATGGCCAATCCCCATTGTGAAGTGATCCTCTCCCCCTCTTATAAAGAGCGCGACCGCGTCATTCGCCCCTCTTATCTCGAATATCTCATTTATGAATTTGATCAGAAGCATAAGAAGAGTATTTTAACTGAAGGTGTGCTTCGGGATCTGGACCAAGCCCTGTTGAGTCAGCATAGGGAGCTTTTTAAGCCGGGGATGGAGCGGTATAATGTGTCTTTTGAGGAACTGAAGAAAGGGGTTCATTGTCCGGACTGTAAGTATTTAAAGATGCGGAAGGTTCATAGAACTTGGGAGTGTGCTGCTTGTGGTTTTTATTCGAAAGAAGTGTTGCTCGATACACTCAAAGACTATTACCTCAAGACCGGGAAATCTATAACTAATCAGTTGTTCTCTCAATGGTGTGAAATAAATAACAGGAAGACGATTAAGAAGACATTTAAGCGTCTCGATCTTAATTATGATGGGGAAACAAAAGCCAGAAGATATTTTCTGGGGGCGTTAATTCCTTAGGGGGGAAAAAGTGAAGTTAGGGGGGAATTAATTCGACTTAGGGGAGAAATAACTTACATAAGAGGTGAATCCCCCCTCCTCTCAACCAAAAAAAACAAGCCCGCAGGCTTATCTTCTAACAAAATGCTTAAGCTTCTCCAAATAATCCTCTCTGTTTTGTTCGAATTGACAGATAACTTTAATCCTGTCATAATTCATATCAATCGAAACTGCACCGAAAATGATAAATCCTCCTCTTCACCTATTGAAGAGGATGTTTTCGTTTTTTGCCAGGATAAAAGAAAGGAGTGCAGTTATGAGCCCTTTAATGAAAAGAAAGCCGATCGTCTTTTGTGACTTTGACGGTACGATTACGGTAAAAGACAACATCATCACGATTATGAAGGAGTTTGCGCCACCCGAGTGGAAGGCAATCAAAGACGATATCTTCGAGGAGAGAATCTCCCTTCGCGAAGGCGTTGGAAGAATGTTTTCTCTTATTCCTTCCGCAAAGAAAATTGAGATTGTAAATTATGTGTTGGAACAGGCGGAGATGCGTAAAGGGTTCACTGAATTTTTAGCGTTTGCAAGAAACCGCGGGATCCGGATTCGCGTGGTCAGTGGCGGGATTGATTTTTTCATCGAGCCCCTTTTGGAACCGTACAAGCTTCTCGATCAGCTTTTCTGTAATGGAAGTGACTTTTCTGGGGACACGATCCGAATTACCTGGCCTCATGCGTGTGATGAAGCCTGCGATAAGGATTGCGGCTGCTGTAAAGCTTCCATTCTCCGGCAGTTCCCTGACGATGAATACTATAAAATTGTGATTGGAGATTCCATATCGAACCTTGAAGCCGCAAAAGAAGCACATCAGGTTTTTGCCTGCGATGATTTTCTCTTGGAAAAATGCCGTGAGTTCGGGCTGAACCATACTTCATTTACCACTTTTTATGACGTGATTAGTCAGATCGAACAACAGCGGGAGATAGCCGGCCGGCGGTAGGTAAGGTTCATGCACGCTCCAGTGGGGCGTGCATGTGTTTTTTGCGGGCTTTTGGACTTTAAAGAAGTAACTTCTTTGGGGGAAGAATTGAGCAGAATCCTCTCTGTTTTATTCAGCAAAAACTCTTTAGAAAATAAATAAATCCCCCCACCACTAATAAAGACAAGCCCCAAAAGGCTTGTCTTCTCACTCAGATCTTATACAATTCCGGGCGGCGGTCTTCGTAGATCGTCATGCGGTCGCGGATCGTGTCCACTTCGCTCGTGTCAATTTCTCCCCGGAGAACGAGCTCCTGCCGGTCATCGGCTTCGGCAACGACTTTTCCCCACGGGTCAATTATAATCGAATGGCCGCCGAACTCGTTGTTCGGGTCGCTCCCCACACGGTTGCAGGCCACCACGTAGCACTGATTTTCGATGGCGCGGCTGATGAGCAGCGCCCGCCAGTGATCGACGCGGGGCTTCGGCCACTCAGCCACTACATAAAGGGTCTTGCTCCCTTGCAGCATGTGGGTACGAATCCACTCCGGGAAACGGATATCGTAGCAGATCACGCCGGCACACGGCTCGCCGTCAAGCTCAAAATTCCCGTCTTCGTTCCCTTCTTTAAGGAATTTTTCCTCGCTCATCAAGCGGAACAGGTGCGCTTTCGAGTATTCTTTCACGAGCTCACCTTCACGGTTAATCACAAGCATCGTATTGGTGACGTCACCATTGGCTGTTTGTTTTGCAACAGAGCCGCCTACAACGTTCACCGAGTATTCTTTCGCCAGAGCTGAAATAAAGCCGACAGTCTCTTCTGCCCCGCGGTCCGCGATCTCATCAAGACGCCCGAGATCATAGCCGGTCGTCCAGAGTTCGGGCAGGACAACTACGTCTGTTTTCTGTTTCATAGCTTCATGAAAATACCGCTCCACTTTTGTGCGGTTCGCTTTTGGATCGCCAAAAGCAATATCTATTTGAAGAAGTGCAGTGTTTACTTTCATATTCAGGCTCCTTTTTTGTTGTGGTTGTGATCAACAGTATAAGATTTGTGTTACTATTTCAAGTATTACGAGAATTTTTTTCTGGAGTGATTGCTATGCGTACATTTGAACCGTCTGATACATTAAAGCGTCTGCCCGAGCAGTTTTTTGCCCGGCTTGCCAAACAAGTCCAGGATCTTGCGGCTGAAGGTCATGATCTGATCAACCTCGGCCAGGGAAATCCGGACCTGCCTACCCCTGAACATATTGTTTCAGAACTTCAGGAAGCAGCGGAAAACCCTCTTTATCATAAGTATTCCCCTTTCACGGGACACCTTTTTTTAAAAGAAGCGATCGCTGCGTTTTACAAGCAGGAGTATGATGTGGATGTGGACCCCGAGACGGAGGTGGCTGTTTTGTTCGGGGCGAAGACCGGTCTTGTGGAGATCAGCGAGTGCCTCCTGAACCCAGGGGATCTCGCCCTTCTCCCCGATCCGGGCTACCCGGACTACATGTCCGGCATCGCCCTTGCCAATGCCCGGACATCGTTTATGCCGCTGCTTGAAGAGAACCGCTTTTTGCCTGACTACAAAAGCATCAATGAGAACACCCTCGATGAGGCGAAGCTTCTCTTTTTAAACTACCCGAACAACCCGACGTCGGCGGTGGCTGACGTATCGTTTTTTGACCAGACCGTGGCCTTGGGCAAAAAACACGATATTTGCGTTGTCCACGATTTCGCGTACGGCGCGATTGGATTCGATGGGGAAAAGCCGAGAAGCTTTCTTCAAAGTGAGGGAGCCAAGGATGTCGGGGTGGAAATGTACACCCTCTCGAAGACGTACAACATGGCGGGCTGGCGCGTTGGCTTTGCAGTCGGAAACCCGTCAGTGATTAAGAGTCTTAATTTGATTCAGGATCACAGATATGTAAGCTTGTTCGGTGCAGTCCAGCAGGCGGCCGCCAAAGCGTTAACCGGTGACCAGAGCGCGGTTCGTGATCTCGTGGAAACATATGAACACCGCCGAAATGTACTGATTCCGGCATTGAATGACATTGGCTGGAAGGTGCCTGAGTCCAAAGGTACGTTCTTTGCGTGGCTTCCTGTGCCTGAAGGGTACACGTCTGAAGCGTTTGCTGAACTGCTGTTGGACAGGGCTCATGTGGTGACCGCCCCCGGGAACGGCTTCGGTGAGTGCGGCGAAGGCTATTTGCGCGTCGGCCTCCTCGCCAGTGAAGAGCGGCTGCTTGAGGCTGTCCGGCGGATCGATGACTTGAAACTGTTTGATTGACTGAATGGCAGCACTTCTTTTAGGGAGTGCTGTTTTTTGCGCAAGGTGGTTTGGGGTTATCGTTAATCCTGTGAAGGTTATCATGATTTTTCTGTATTATCATGAATCCTCCCGAACTTAGAATCCCCCCTCCCCCAACAGCCCAAAAACCCCGGTGCCAAATCATCGGCAGCGGGGTTTCCGGAAGAGGTTCAGCTCTCTGTTCCGGCGTCTTCTTCCGGTGAGGTGATGATGTCGTCACTGGTATCTGAGTCATCACCTACGTGGTGGTCAAAGTAGTTTTCTGTCATGCGCTCTTCATTGTCCGTGAGGTCGATGTCGTGCCTGAAAAAGGCCATGAAGGCAAAAACAATGACGAGAAAAAGTAATGACCCGTATTTTTGCAACCACTTGCTATTCATCGTATTGTCCCTCCTCTTCCTGAATATCGTCCTGATCGAAGAAGTCTGTGTCTTCTTCCTCTTCTTTTTCCGGATCGCTCGCTTCCCACTTTCCTCCCCGGCGAGGGTCTGATGCCCCGTAGAGAATTTCGTTTGACGTATCTATAAGCATTGCCTGAATGCCGCCAAAGAACATATCACTGTCGTCCTGCTGAACAATCCAGCCTTCAATGTCTTCCCGGTCATTTAAGCGGGCTTCCAGGTCCACCTGCCAGTCCGACGGGAATTTGTAATCCACGAACACACCGATTTCACCAGTACGGTCAATCCGGTCATCAAAGTGGAAGCGCGGCTGTTCGACGGCTGCTTTCAGGCCGTAATCAAAGATTTCCTTTTGAATCAGTGTCTGGGCGAGCATATTCGGAATACGGGCCCCACCCGGGGAACCCATGCCGAGAACTCCTTTTTCCTCGCTCACCAGAATGGTCGGTGCCATAAAACTTCTCGGCCTTTTGCCCGGTTCATAGCGGTTGATTGATTCCGGTGACTGGTTAAAGTTGCTCAGCTGATCGTTCAGGAAGTAGCCTCCGAAATACTGACCCGAGCCGAAAAAGTTACTCAGGGTGTGGGTCACAGAGATCATCCGTCCTTCTTTATCCACGATTACAAAATGACTGGTATTGTTATGGTTGTTTGTCATGGCCGGGGCGTCGTCTTCCATCTCTTCTGAAACGACTCCTTCCCTGGCATCTGCGGCCAGTTCCTGGGCATATTCCTCTGATGTGAGGCGGTTCAGATTCTCAAGAAACGGGTTTTCCCATTGGTTCCCCTGATTAAAATCAGGGTCCGCAATAAACTGCAGACGATCGTTGTAGGCTTCAATCTGTACCCTCGAAAGAAGCTCTGCATAAGTAAGATACCACGATTCGTCATCGTTTTCATTTTCTTTTATTTCCTCTAAATCCAGATATTCCGAAGCCTGGAGAAGCTGAATAAGCGTCGGTCCTGCCAGAGGTGCAGGAGCGCTGTAAACACTGTATCCCTGAAACGTGCCGGTGACCGGTTCAGGCTGCTTAACCTGATATTGCTGAAAGTCGTTTACCGTCAGGCCAGGGTAACGCTGTTCCATTGCCGGTGCGAGTACTTCCAAAAAGTACTGGCGGGGGCCCATTTCCTGTATTGTCCGAAGGGTTTCCGCCAGCTCTTCCTGCACAAGGAGGCCTCCGCTCTGGATTGTCTCTGCCCCTTCATAAAAGTGAGGAATCTGGGAAGGGTCCATTCTGTACTGGGCATGGACAAGCCGTCCGGCTAAATAGCGGTCTACTTCAAATCCCTCTTCGGCAATTTGAATGGCCGGCTCGAGAAGGTCTGCAAAGCTCAGGTTTCCGGAAGCATAGTTATCAAAGACGGTGCTCATCCCGATTAAAAAGCCCGGGATCCCAAAGCTGCTGCCGTACTGTTCAGCCGTGGGAATGTTATAGGGTGCTGTCTCCCTGTAGTCAAGGTATTGTGGAGCTGCACCGAACTGGGGGTCGTAATAAAGGAGTGAGCCTCCTCCCCCAATGCCCGAGCCATAAGGTTCGACGACATTGAGCATGAAAGAGACCGCGATAAAGGCGTCTGCCGCGTTGCCTCCTTCTTTGAGGACTTTCATCCCTGCATCAACAGCATATGGGTGAGCAGCACTTACACCATACGACTGTTCACCACTGGCGATTTCCTCTTCCGGGATATCATCATCTTCCTGCAGACCCTGGTTCTGGGTGAACTCAATTTCATTAAAGCCGGCGATTAAAAAGACGATGATTAAAACAGTTCCGATGATGTTTGTTGCAAAGCGAAGGCGCATCCGTCTCACTCCTTTCTTTTACAGGGAATCTCCCTCGTCATTTCCACCAATCTCAAGGTAAAGCTTACCGTCATCCCGCCACGCGTTGACATCGCTTCCGAGTTCTTTCGTGAGGGTTCTGAAGATCCGCTGCTTCTGAATGCTGCCAAAAGGCTCTGTAGCAGGAAGCGGAGTCGCCTCTCTGATCATCATGGGTGAAAAAATATACTGTTTTTTGCCGTCCTCAAATAAATGAAACTGGGTAATGAGAGCATCTGAGGTTCTTGACCACCCCTGGTCTGAGATAAAGTTGCCGACACCGTACAAAATGAGACTGTCCTCATATACCTCCATCGGGCTGATTACGTGAGAGTAGTGTCCGACAATCAAGTCCGCGCCGAGATCGACAAGGTAGTGGGCAATCTCCCGCTGTCTGGAGAAGATGCGGTTGTTAAAGTTCTCTCCCCAGTGGGCATGAACAACTACAAAGTCAGCCTGCTCTTCGGCAAGCTGGACAGCTTCGTAGACATCAGCAAGCCGGCGGGTCGTAAGCACGCCGGAACGGTCCTGGTCCACCGCGTGGTTAGGCGCATAGATATCTGTGAAGCCGACCGTCGCCACCATTGTCCCGTTAATCTCCTGCACTGCCGGTGTAATTGCCTGCTCTGTATTGACTCCTGCCCCTACATAGCTGATTTCATTTTCATATAAATCAAAGACATTTAACGTGTTGCGAAAGCCGAGATATTTAAAGTCAAACTGATTGTTGTTGGCAAGATTTACGTTCGTAAATCCCTGGTTAATAAGGGATTCCACACTTTCATAGGTGGTAGAAAATATCATCTGCTTGTTTTCGTTCTCCGTAATGTTTTCAAGGGTATCGCCGTTTTTATTTTCCATGGCACTTGTTGGCATATCGATGATCGTCTGCTTGAAATTGCCGCTCACATAGTCTGAGGCATCAAAATACGGCTTTGCAAATGTAAACAGCTCATCAAACCCTTTTCTGGACACTACCTCTTCCACATAGCGTCCGAACATGAGGTCTCCTACAACGGTCCCGGTCACAACCGATTCCTCGTCTTTTTCAACATCAGGTATCTGAGCAAAGCTTACAATCTGACCGAGTGTGATCAGCAGAAAAAGAGCAATAAGAAACACGAGTGCGTGCTTGTCTGCCTTTTCTTTATGTCTTTTTGTAAGTGCAAGGAGCTTTTCTTTTTTCGTTAGATAACGCTTATTTTTCATAATTGACCCGCCTTAAAACATGTAGTAGATGGTCATGATTAAAAACGTGAGTCCACTGAGGACCATGGTGCTCGTCACGGTTATGTAGACACCTTGTTTTTCAAATGAGTTGGCAATGAGTCCCGGTACAATGACCCCGATTCCACGCAGTTCATAAATCTCAAATGGAAACACTGGATAGAAGAAGTCAAAGGCAAGCTTGAGTACAACACCTGTCAGGAGCATCGCTGCAAATTTCCGGCGTCCGTAAAGAATCGTGAACCTCGAGAACACATGAACAACCAGAAAGTAAATGGCACAGCTGATAAAGAAGATAGACATAAGGAAAAAGGGCTGATCGTAAATCAGGGCCAGATACCCCGGGACAATAATCCCCGCCGGCAGAGCTCCTGCTTTTTCTGCATAAATCAAACTTAGTACAATTCCGACAACCAATGTGATATATAAATCGGCTCCAAACACTGGATGCCACCTCCCTTTCTAAGATGCATGTTCCTCATGATGTTCAGCCTGAATTCTCTCCACCAGAGGCTCGGCTGCTCCGTGGATGTTCCCTACTCCGAAAACGGACGAGCGATCCATTATCTTCTGAAGCTCGTTGTAGATGTCTTCAGTGGAGCGGCCTTCTAAATTGATAAATTCATCTGCCTCAATGGTCCCGTCTCTGTAGGCCTGTTCGATTGGGGAGGTAAGATCTCCAATAACAACAAGAGTCCCGATGTCCAGGTTTGGCAGTACGTCACGGGCAAATTGTTCCGAGCGGTCCACTCTGTCTTTTCGGCAGTTCATAATGACAATCGGATGATCCGATGGAAACCCAAGCTCTTTTACCCGCTTCCAGATGTTCAGTGTTGAAGAAGCATCATTTGCTGCAAAGCCATTGAAAAAGTAGGACGGACGCTCAGGATTCCCTGTCTTCAGAATTCTCATGGCTCCCGGGTCGGGCGGTGCATTCAGCATGCCTTTTAGAGCCGTCTCACGGTCAATGTCCATCGCTTCTGCAACCGCAAGAGGCAAAGCTGCGTTATCAGGAAACATCATATACTCAAATTTTCTCAAGTAATCTTCTGAAACCGTTGACGTGTCCGCCACAATTACTTTTGTGTTCCGTGCTGCCGCAATCTCTTTAAAAAAATCCTGGTACGGCCCGTCATTTACGATTAAGTGGCCGTTATACGGAATTGTTGCGGTAAAGGATCTGGCGACGTCATCAATAGTAGGACCGAGGACATCCATGTGGTCTTCAAGGACGTTTACAATCACACCGATATTTCCTTGAAGCATAATATTCTGAAATACTTTCTGATAATCCGGGTTGACCGCCATGCATTCACTTACTAGCACTTCTGTGTTTTCATTTGAAACACTTTTCATTACTTTTAATTGTTCACGGATGTTCGGTCCTTCAGGATCCCTGATGATCGGATCTTCACGGTCATTGTAGATCATTCTTGCCTGGGTTCCGGTTGTTTTTCCGATGGTTTTGTACCCTGCCTCCATCATGATCCCTGTAATCAGCCGGGTGACAGTGGATTTCCCTCTGACACCGTTAATGTTTATCCGGACCGGGATACTGTCAACGTTTCGCTGGTGGCGTTTTCGTTCTAAGACGCCGAAGACGAACAAAAGCACACATGAGAGTGGAATTAATAACATGTTGGGGTCCTCCCGCTTCTCTAATCCATTCGATTTCCGTTAGTATGTCCTGAATCTTATCTAAATAATGGAATGATTTTTCTACCGTTAGTATGGGTTTTTCTGGTTGATTCACTCATCTTATATTCAATTTTTTCATTAACAATTATTTCTTGAAACTATTTAATCAGGAAAAGTGAATGTGAGAGAGGGAAAAAAGAGAGAGGCGCGATCAGGCAAAGAAAGGGTCTTTAGACCTGTTTCCTGTGACAATTCGACCTATAGTTTCGCGGTTTTATTTGTTTATATTACAAACTTTACAGACCGTTTAACGTTATATATCGAATCTTCAAAAAGTATTGTAGGACTTTTAAAGCTTTTGTATAGTTACAACTGTGCAAGACAGGGAGAGAGACAATTATATAAAAAACATAAATTAAGGGGAGAGAGAATAATGAAAAAGGTCGCATTAAGTGTAGCACTAGCAGGTGGAGTATTCTTGGCTCCACAGGTAGCGGACGCAGCTTTGGGAGATCAGACTTTACGTGAGGGTATGAATCACGGGGATGTAAAAGAATTACAGGATCGGTTAAGCTCTGAAGGTCACTTTACATACCATACTTCTACAGGATACTTCGGTTCTATCACCCGCCAGGCGGTTCGTGATTTCCAGCGTGACGCAGGGATTGATGTAGACGGCATTGCAGGACCGCAGACGTTTAACGCCATGGGTGTAAGCGGGGGAAGCAGCTCTTCAAACGTAAGCTCCGGCTCAGGTGACTGGATTACGTATAATGGAACACTGCGTTCAGGTTCACGTGGTGCAAGTGTTACTACCCTTCAGGACGCTTTAAATTCTCTTGGCCACAACGCAGGCTCCGCTGACGGTGTATTCGGTCCTAAAACTGCTGAGGCTGTTCGCAGCTTCCA
The DNA here is from genome assembly GCF_003710255.1 of Alteribacter keqinensis. Classification (NCBI taxonomy): domain Bacteria; kingdom Bacillati; phylum Bacillota; class Bacilli; order Caryophanales; family Bacillaceae; genus Alteribacter; species Alteribacter keqinensis. Next base: position 498,965 of record NZ_RHIB01000002.1, read on the forward strand.
GCGTGACGCTGGGATTACCGCAGACGGTATTGCCGGACCACAAACGTATAAGGCTTTAAATGGTGAGACTGTTGTTAAATCAGAGAGCACTGGCAGCTCTTCAGACAGTGGTTCTGCATCCAGCACTGTTGAGAGCATCATTTCTACTGCGAAAAGCTTAGAAGGAACGCCTTATGTATGGGGCGGGACAAGCCCTTCAGGATTTGACTGCAGCGGCTTCCTTCAGTATGCATTTGCGCAAAACGGCAAAAGCATTCCACGAACAGTAGCAACCATTCACGATGCCGCAACATCTGTTTCTACTCCGCAGCGCGGGGATCTTGTGTTCTTTGAAACTTACACTTCCGGTCCGTCACACGCTGGTATTTATCTTGGGGACGGAAAGTTCATCCATGCGGGATCATCTACTGGTGTAACGATCGCAGATATGAACAGCTCTTACTGGAGCCCACGTTACCTGGGTGCCGGCCGACTGTAAAAAACGATATTCCGTAAAATGAAAAACTTGTACCTTTATACGCTACCCTCTTGTAGCGAAATGCAAACATGATTTTTATAGACGCCTGTGGACGAGACAGGCGTCTTTTTACAAACGAAACTGTTAATATATGGGTTTGTAGGACACTTTACCCATCCAGAGAAAAGTAGATATACAGTTCTTTCATTTATGGAAGTGACTAAAGTACTGGTTTTTTCGTCTTATTGATGCATATTTTCGCCAAATTATTTGCTAATGTTACAAATTTTACAGACTGTTTAACGTTATATATCGAATTATCAAATACTATTGTCGTATGTAAAAAGCTCTTGTATAGTTACTATTGTACAACACAGGGAGATTTAAACAATTTTATAAACACATAGGATTAAGGGGAGAGATTAGAATGAAAAAGGTTGTATTAAGTGTAGCATTAGCAGGTGGGGTTTTCTTGGCACCGCAGGCAGCGGACGCAGCATTAGGGGATCAGACTTTACGTCAAGGTATGAATCACGGGGATGTAAAAGAATTACAGGAGAAATTACGCTCAGAAGGTCACTTCAGTTTCCATACGGCAACAGGTTACTTTGGTTCTATTACCCGTCAAGCCGTTCGTGATTTCCAAAGAGACGCAGGAATTGCTGTTGATGGCATCGCTGGTCCACAAACGTTCAGCGCAATGAACGTATCTGGTGGCAACAACAGTTCTTCTTCTAACTCAGGGTCAACATCTGTATCTTCCGGATCAGGTGATTGGATCTCATTTAACGGAACACTTCGCCAAGGTTCAAGAGGTGCAGGCGTACGCAGTCTTCAGGACGCATTGAATTCTGTTGGCCACAGTGCAGGTTCTGCTGACGGCGTTTTCGGACCTCAGACAGCACAGGCGGTACGCAGCTTCCAACGCTCAGCCGGTATTACTGCTGACGGAATCGCAGGACCACAGACTTACCGTGCATTAAATGGTGAAACTGTAGTAAAATCAGCTAGCACAAGTCGTTCAAGCAACAGCACATCAAACACTGGAACTTCCACTTCTGCAAATAGCAGTGTTCAAAACATCATTTCAACTGCGAGAAGTCAAGTTGGCGCTCGTTATGTATGGGGCGGGACAAGCCCATCAGGCTTTGACTGCAGTGGATTCATTAATTACGCATTCTCTCAAAACGGCAAAAGCCTTCCAAGAACTGTAGCTCAAATGTGGAGCGCGAGCACACGGGTGTCTTCTCCACAAGTAGGAGACATTGTATTCTTCGAAACTCGTACAGGCCCTTCACACGCGGGTATCTACTTGGGTAACGGACAATTCATCCACTCAGGATCGTCAACAGGGGTTGTTGTTGCAGATATGAACAACACTTACTGGGGACCACGATACCTTGGAGCAGGACGTTTCTAAAATATCTTAAACTAAATGCAGCTTAACTACACAAATCAACCCTACATTTAATCTACCCTGACTATATAGCTTTAAACATAATAATCATTGTTACACTTGGCGCCCGTGGACGAGACGGGCGCCTTTAATAATGGGAGAAGAGAAAAGAAAAGGTAGGTCACACCCTTTCACACTCTTACTATAATAGACGAGCCTGATGTCAAAAAAGTTTCACCTTTTGATTAATTTCTGCAAACATTTGTCTTTCTGGTGTGTACACATAAAAACAACGGGCTATTTCTTTTTTCGAGCACAAAAAAAGCGCCGCTGCCGGGTTCAATCGGCAAGGCGCTTTTTGTTAATGAAGACGTTTAGCTCCCAGGTAACGCTGGCTCCAGTAGCTTGTATTCAGATTAGCAATCGTGATACCGGTGGATGAACCACTATGAATGAATTGATTGTTTCCGATATAAATACCGTTATGAGAAGGACCCGATGTGTAGGTCTCAAAGAAAACAATATCCCCTACTTGCGGCTTACTCACGTTTTTACCAAAGTTGTACTGCTGGGCAGCTGTACGGGGTACTGTAAGCCCGTTTTGCTTGAAAACATACTGGATGAAACCGCTGCAGTCAAAACCGGTAGGAGAAGCCCCGCCCCACACATAAGGCGTTCCAAGGAATGTTGATGCATCCGCGATCAGGTTTAATACCTGAAAGCTTCCTCTTGACGGCTGGGAGGAACTGTTCTCAGCACTCTTCCTATGTATTTCTGCCACTTCATTCAGCTTTTGAATTGTAGCTTTCGTAGCAATACCATCAGCTGTAAGGTTCCACTGCTGCTGGAACTTCCTTACTGATTCTTTTGTAATCGAGCCATAATACCCTGTCGGCTGCACATGGAACAGGCCAAGCGTCCTCAACTGGTTCTGAAGCTCTGTCACCGCCGTACCTTCCGCCCCTTCTCTAAGGGTTGATGCAGAACTGCTGTTATTTGAGCCTGAGTTTGAATTGTTATTGCCTGAGTTGCCATTCTGGCTTTGGCCTGTCCAGTTTTCAAGGGCTCTGAAAGTATGAGGGCCGGCAATGCCATCTACTCCTATACCTGCTGCCTCTTGAAAGTCCCGCACGGCCTGGCGGGTTATCGTACCATATGTACCTGTGACACCGGAATTGTAAAATCCGTGTGTTTTTAGCTTTTCCTGCAGTTCACTTACTGCAGACCCTTTGTCATTTAAACGAAGAACGGTGTTGGCAGGCAGTGAGCCGGAATTTTTTGAGCCATTTGACGAAGACGGCTGCTCCGGACTGTATGCTTTCCCTTTTCCACTATTCATGTGACCGATTGTCTGTGGACCGGCAATACCATCACGCAGCAGGCTGTTTGCCTGCTGATAAGCAAGGACAGCCTCTCTTGTACCAGCCTGAAAGCTGCCACTTACCGAGCCGGTATAGTACCCCAGTTCTTTTAGTTTTTCCTGAAGCAGTGTAACCGCACTGCCGGAAGATCCTTGTCTGAGGAGCTGGGTGTCAGGGATTGTTTTTGAAGCCTCCTGTCGGGCAGGTTGAGAGCTGCCGTTGGAGGATGAATTACTTTTTAGCGCTCCAAATGTCTGAGGACCGGCGATACCGTCAGCCGTAAGTCCGTTTGCTTTTTGAAAATCAGTTACAGCTTTGCGGGTCACTTCACCATAAAAGCCTGTCGCCGTGTGGAATTGAAAAAATCCTTTTTCCTTCAGTGTTTCCTGCAGTACTTTGACATCATTATTATTCATACCAAAATGAAGGGTTCGTTCACCAAATGATGCTTCTGTAGCTGATGGAGCCGCAAATACAACTCCTGCCACAGCAACTGAAGCTGTAACAATTGCTTTTTTCGACGACAACAATGACATTATTACACCGCTCCTCTTATTTTATGTTTTAATTGGCTAAATTTGGCTTATTTTATACTTAATTTTACCCCTGCAGTTGGTGAGATTCAATACCATTTGTACACTATCAGAAACAACCGAATAAGGTAACGGTTCATGGCGGGACTTTTTTATCTTTAAGTCAAATTTCAAAAGGATCAGGTTTAGCTTGGAAGGATTGTGGTTAAGGGTTGTTTGGGACTTATAAGAAAGGAATACCTGTGTTTGTTTTCCCCTTTGTAAAGGTGGGACTTTTTTATGTATTTCAGGTAAAAGCTTTTGGGTTTTAATGCTTCAGGTTTCTGCTTTTACAGACTAAAAAGAATACAAAAAAAGACCAGGGTGGTTGAGGCCCTGGTCTTTTCACGTTCATTATATTTATCTTCAATTAAGGGGGAATTGGGAGAGAATATAGGTTGAACGTGCGTTACAAGTGTTATTCACAGTAAGGATTTGTTTATCCTTGCCCCGGGTGAGCGAGGGGGGTTAGGCCTCAGGACACCCAGGGATGGGTTATTTAGAGAGTTAGGGTTGTATAAATTAAAGGGTTAGAGTGTAATGCCTGGGTGGGTTAAGCCCGGATTACATGTCAGCGTCTTCGTCGTCTTCTTCCATGTCATCTTCCATGTCAAACTCATCGTCTTCTTCAAGATCGTCTTCTTCTTCGAAGTCGTCTTCCATGCCGTCATCTTCCATGCCGTCATCTTCCATGTCAGCATCTTCTTCTACACCAGTGTCATCGCCCATGTCGTCTTCTGCTGGGTCTTGCTCAGCATCTCCACATGCTGCGAGAACTCCTACTGTTAGTACTCCTGATAATACTGAAAGCATAAGCTTTTTCTTCATGATTAAATTCCTCCTAGTTGTACCATTCCAAGATGGTTGTTGTTTTTAGTGTTTGGGATGTTAGCGAGATCCCTGTTTCGATGGACGCTGTGTTTCAACGTCGGAATCATCATAACGCGAGAAAAAACCAACTGCAATAGATCTTGCAAGTTTTTTGCACATTTTGAGATTTTACCAAAATGCGTTTTCTCATGGAAAGATGCAGGGGATTCCCCCCACACCTTAGGATAACTTAAGCGGGAAGGCTTAATAATCGCCTTCGTCGTCCATGCCGCCGTCGTCTTCCATGCCTGGGTCATCCTGCATCGGATCTTCTTCAGCGTCTCCGCAAGCTGCCAGGACTCCAATGGATAAAACTCCGGCTAAAAGAGAAAGTAATACTTTCTTTTTCATAACTTGTCCCTCCTTCTAAGATGTAGTGGTCGTGTTGGTTGTTCTATACGAATAAGGGTTATGGGGCAAAAATCCCCGGTTCAATGTCAGGTGATTGGATTAAGTGTCGCCATCCATGTCATCATTCATGTCATCTTCCATTTCCATGTCCGGGTCATCTTCCATACCCGGGTCGTCTACATCGCCTCCGCAGGCAGCGAGAACGCTAAGGGACATTGCTCCTGCCAGTACAGATAAGAACAGTTTTTTCTTCATTACTTATTCCTCCTTGAAGAATTGAAATGATTCAAAACCATCCGGCTTAAATAGTATACCGGAAAAAGGTAATATACATGTTAACCGGCAATGCCGGGACACTGTAGAGTATAGTTTAGACTAAATCAGGACTATTCATCCATTTCGTCGTCTTCTTCCATATCGTCACCCATGTCGTCATCTTCCATGTCATCTTCCATGCCATCGTCTTCCATGCCGTCATCTTCCATACCGTCATCTTCCATACCGTCATCTTCCATGCCCGGATCTTCTTCCATACCTGGATCTTCTTCTGTGTCACCACATGCACCTAATACTCCAATGGCTAAAACTCCGGAAAGTACTGAAAGTAATAATTTTTTCTTCATTTTAAATTCCTCCTGATTTTTTAAAAGTATTTTTGTGTTTATCTGGATGCTCATATGACTGAGTGATTGTGTCTGATCATGAATCAATGAATGCCACTTCTGCTTATTGTGATCTGTTTATCTTTTAGTCATGCAATGCAGCATGTGGGACTTGTTATTCTTCTTGACCGTCTTCTTCCATGTCACCCTCAACATCAACATCTGCGTCAACATCAGCGTCGCCGCCGTTATCCTCAGTGTCTTCTTCTACACCTGTATCGGCATCACTATCATCAACGTCAACTTCCTGCTCCTGGTCACCGCATGCGGCCAGAACACCAACGGCAAGAAGTGAAGATGCTGCTGTTAATAAGGCTTTTCTTTTCACGGAATCAGCCTCCTGTCCGGTAAAAATAATTCGAATATGAGTCCAGCTTTTTAATTTGCTGTGATCAGTGACTCTACTCGAGATATATCACCTTTCCTCCAATCCCAAACGTAAAAAGACAGTATTCACACACAATCACACATTCTCACAGCATCCTCCCAAAGTCTCACCCATAAAATGTTAGCCAAAATGGGGGGGGCTGTCCCCGCACAATTGTTTGTAAGATTGCGGCAGTGCGCATTTTGTCTCTTCGTTTGTGGTAATTATTTGTCGGATGAAGCCATGTCAATAGGATTAGTGGAATTTTTTGGGGACAGACCCCCGAACTTTTGGAGATTAATTAAACGTTTGATTAAGGCGGGGGAATTTGACATGAAGAAAGAGGAGGGGACAAAAGGTGTGTTTTTTCACCTTTTGCCCCTCCTCTGTGGATTGCGGATTATTCCTGTTTGTCGCCGAGGGCGAACATCATTTCCATTTCTGCAACGGTTTCGCCGTTAACTGTGGCAACGGCTTTGCCTTTCCCGATACTGCCCCGCAGTCGTGTCATTTCAACTTCGAGGCGGAGTTGGTCTCCTGGTGTTACCTGGCCTTTAAAGCGGCATTTATCAATACCGGCAAAAAAGGCAAGGCGGCCTTTATTTTCTTCTTTTTTCAGAATGGCGACAGCACCTACCTGAGCGAGGGCCTCCACAATCAATACTCCAGGCATAACCGGGTACTCAGGGAAATGGCCGTTGAAAAATTCTTCATTGGCAGTGACGTTTTTAATTCCGATCGCGCGCTTCCCCTCTTCCACTTCAAGAATCCGGTCGACAAGTAAAAAAGGATATCGGTGAGGAATGATTTCTTTGATTTGTTCTGTATTTAACATGAGTTAGTACCTCCTCTTATATGCTGGTTTTAATTTTTAACTACGTTTAGTTTATCTTTTTTTTGTCGGTTTGTAAAAGCCCGTTGTTACTATTGAGTGGTGAACGAGGAGTTGCACTGGTTTTTACACTTACATCCGTCTTTTTTACGTTTCGCTCCTGCTATTTTACAGTTATAACGAGCTTTTTTACAGTTAGTCCCTATCTTTTTACGTTTAGGCCCACGCACCCGCACCCGCTGGAAGAAAAAAATAACCCCTGGCGCGGGTGCGGCCAGGGGATGAAAGTTATTCAGGTACATCTGTATCCTTATAGATAATATCCACTATGTGATACCAGGTGTCTCTTTCAAAGACATCGGCAGGGTTACCGTCGCCTACAACGCCGTAGCCGATCATGGCACCGGCTGCCAGACTGATAAACAAGAAGATAACCACCAGAATCAAGCGGAGCCAGATTGGGATTAACCGGATTCGTCCGGGTATCTTCCTGGAAATGTTTTCTTCCTTCTTCCGGACTTTTTCCTGTTCCTGCGCCTCGTGTTTTTGTTTCCTTATCTCTTCACGAGTCATATGATGTGTTTCGTTCTCTTTGGTCATGTATAAACTCCTTGTTTACAATGGTTCTCTCTACACATTGTAGCTTTAACGGATGTTGTTTACAAGTCCCATCATCTCATCAGTGATCGAAATGGCACGGGTATTAAACTGATATCCCCGCTGCGTTTGAAGCATATCATTCATTTCTTTGGCCATGTCCACGTTGGACATCTCAAGAGCCCCCTGCTGGAACACTTGTGTGCCTGCGGTCTCTGTGAGAACGTCATCGATCCCGAGGTTAAGCTCATCTAAATCAGGGAGTCCATAATAATTTCCCCCGTGACTTTCCAAGAGCTGCGGTTTTGTAATAGAAACAAGCTGCAATTGTCCTGCAGTAACCTCTGTATTTTCCCCATCATTCAGTGTGACCTGGATTTCGCCGGATTCACTCACTCTCAGGTCACGGAAGCTGCCCGGGATCGTGATGGGCTGGCCATCCTGTGACTGTATGTATTCGCCGGATCGGTCGACGAGGAAGTTCTCGGCTTGGTTGTTCGGATTTGGTGACAGATAAAAGGCACCGTCACGGGTGAAGCGCCGTTCGCCGTTTTCTCCTGGTACGAGTTCAAAATAATAGCCTGGTTCCGTGATGGCAACATCAAGATCACGGCCTGTCTGGGAGATGGATCCCTGTTCGAAGCGGACGGCTGTCTGGGCTACGGCTCCCCCCGTTCCGGTGCGGATCCCTGCCGGTGTCTGCCTTCCTGTTTCGTACTGTTGGGAGGTTTGATTATTGACCTGTTGGAATAACAGGTCGGAAAAGCTGACGTCCCGCCGTTTATATCCTGATGTATTCATGTTTGCCAGGTTGTGCCCGGTGGTGTCCATTTTGTGCTGGAGCTGTCCGAGCGTTACGGCTGAGTTAATCATTGCTTGATTCACAGTGGATGCACCTCCTTTTCATTACCCGATTCTGCCTACATCGTTCACTGCCCGCTCCATGCTTTTATCATAGGACTGCAGCATGCGCTGGTTTGCTTCGAAAGAGCGCAGCGTAGCCATCATTTCGGTCATGGTCCGGGCTGCGTCCACGTTCGATCGTTCAATAAACCCTTGTTGGATCTGGTACTCAGCATCATCGTTGTTGACCGCTGTAACCGGGGGTTCTTCCCCTTCGTAGCGAAGAAGGCCGTTCCCTTCTTTAACCAACTGGGCCGGATCAGGGACGATGGCAACGTTAAGCTGGGTCAGTGGTTGCTGATCTGGCCCGGTCAGGATTTCTCCCCATTCGTTCACGGTAAATTGCTCATTCCCTGTGTTGATCCGCTCTCCCTCACTGTCAAGAACGTAATTTCCCTGTGACGTTGTTAAAAAGCCTGCGCCATCAACGGTGAAGTTTCCGTTTCGGGTGTAACGGATGGTGCCGTCATCAGACTCCACAGTATATAGAAGCGTTGCAGCCTGTCCTGTCTCTTCGTTAACCGGAACGTTCCCCTGAAGCAGCGCAAGATCAGTGACATTGCCCGTTTCCTGAATGTCGCCCTGGGTAAAATCCGGTGTTCGTTCCTGCATATAAACGCCAGTTGCAAGCTCTCCTACGTGGTTTGATCCAAACCGCCGGGAATGGTCGGTTCCTGTGGCCTGAATGAGCATGTTAGGAAACGTCCGAAGCGAGCCTTGATCTGCTTTAAACCCTGGTGTATTCGCATTTGCTAAATTATCAGTAAGCATTTCCTGACGGCGCTGCTGGGCAATCATGGCTGATGCCGTTGTGTGAAGTCCTCTGAGCATGGTATTACACCTCTGTTTCGTAAAAAGATTCGTCTCTTTCTTTTATCGGCAAGGTCGGTATCAGACTTTAATTCCCCGTTTAGACAGGCGGTCCAGGTTATGCAGGAGTTTTCCTGTTCCGTTCACGACGCAGTTCATCGGCTCTTCGGCTACGAAAACCGGTACTTTTAGCTCCTGTGCGAGAAGCTCGTCCATGCCGTGAAGATACGCGCCTCCTCCGGTGAGGATGACCCCGCGGTCAATAATGTCTGCTGAAAGTTCCGGTGGTGTCTGCTCAAGAACAGTCTTGGACGCTTGTACAATATGGTAGACCGACTCCTCAAGGGATTCGCTGATTTCCTGGGAGGTGACGGTAATCGTTCTTGGCAGTCCGCTCACCATATCGCGTCCGCGGATATCGATTTCTTCGTTACGACCCTCAGGTGATACAGTTCCTACTTCAAATTTAATCTGCTCGGCAGTACGTTCGCCGATGAGAAGCTTGTATTTTTTCTTTATGTAATTCAGGATGTCGTGGTCAAAACGGTCTCCGGCTACTTTTATGGAAGAAGCTGTTACGATATCGCCCATGGAAAGGACAGCTACGTCCGTTGTTCCTCCGCCGATGTCGACCACCATGTTTCCGTATGGCTGGTAAATATCCATGCCGGCGCCGATCGCTGCCACTTTCGGTTCTTCTTCAATAAAGATGGATTTGCCGCCGCTTTTTTCTGCAGCTTCCCGGATCGCTTTCTGCTCAACGGAAGTAATGTTGGTCGGGCAGCAGATGAGGATTCTTGGTTTGGAGAAAAAGTTACGGACTTTTATTTTATCAAGAAAGTGCTTAAGCATTGATTCAGTCATGTCAAAATCAGCGATAACACCATCCTTCATCGGGCGGAGCGCCACGATGTTCCCGGGCGTACGTCCGACCATGCGGAAAGCTTCATAACCGACTGCCAATACTCGTTTTGTGTTTGTGTCAATGGCTACAACGGATGGTTCATTAAGAACAATCCCCCGCCCTTTCATGTGAATAAGTACATTAGCTGTACCGAGATCTATTCCGATATCCCTACCAAACATTTCATTTTTCCTCCCTGATATTGTATATTTGCGCCTTTTTATATTCCGTTCATTGTAGATAAAGTATCCAATGTTTAATTTTATCACAATTTGTCAGAATAAGGTGGGAGTTTCATGAAATTTTTGTACAAAAACCCTCAAAAAGGATGGGTGCAAAACGAAGTTCCGGTTTTACGATGATGCGTCCTTTTCTGGTTGTGCCGGGCTTTTTTTACACCGTTAAGATAGGGATAGCGGATTAGTCAAGGTTTCCTGCATCTCCAACGATTTATCAGCGCCTGAGCGCGCAGGCTGAAGTACATCCGGCTTCACACTATACAAAAGCCAGACAGGATCGTGTTTAGCTGCATCCTTCTTTCAGGTCAATAACGGGCGCTCTTTGGTGGTTAAAGAGAAACGTGGCGTTTACGCTTTCGTTTCCGCCATCTTTTTTCCCACATGAGTCTTTTTGTACTTCACTTTTGTTGCTTCTCCTCCGCGAAGGTGACGAATGGATTTATGGTACTCGAGAATTTCTTTTACTTCATTCGCCAGTTCCTGGTTGATTTCAGGCAGCCGCTCGGTCAGATCTTTGTGGACCGTGCTTTTGGAAACGCCGAATTCCTTTGCGATGGTTCGTACTGTCTTTCTCGTCTCGACGATGTACCTACCGATCTTGATTGTCCTCTCTTTGATGTAATCGTGCACACCTCTCGCCTCCCTAATGTTTCTAGGTTCAAAAAGACGGAGAAAAAGACAGCCACCCATAGATGCTATTCCTGCTGCTGGTGGTTGCGTTCCCAAGTTCCAAACAGGTTGCCTGTCAGCACTCGCTATCTCCTTGAACGACCTTGTCAATGTGGTAAGGTTTGTTAAATTTTATTAACGAGCTTGCTTAGATATGCACAAAAATCACAGAAGATGTAAAATCCCTGTCTCGTCAAGGCGTTTTCGATGTTTTACACAATTGTTCGGGGGACAGACCCTTGAAGAGGGTTGATGCAGCCGGAATGCCCTTCGCTTTCCGCGGAGGTGCCGGCGAGCCTCCTCAGGCTTCGCCCTGCGGGGCCTCACCCTGGCCCCCACTTCCGCAGGAGTCTTCGGCCATTCCAACTGCATCGATTTTTTTCATATCCGAAAAAATATGATTACTTTTTCATAATAAGAAACGAAGCGGAGGAATTGACTACAGCACCGAGCATATATATCGGATGAACGTTGATTTGCTTAGACACATACACAGCACGTCACTAGAGGAAGAAGTGAAAAAAATGGAACTTAAGGACCCGCAGGCCTGTTTTCCTCAAGGAGGCTGAAGTGATGTTCAACAACAATCTTTTAAGAAACTTTGTTAAATACCATTTGTTTTAAAAATGTTGATTGCAGTGAATGCGCGACACTCCTGCGGGAAGAGCGAGTTCCGGGGAGACCCCGTAAGCGCGCAGCGCTGAGGATCGAGCCGCCCGCTGAAAGGGAGCGCAATGAGCGTAAATCAACAACTGATTTTTAGAAAACCCCATACGAAAGGAACTTAAAATAAAGAAAAATTGGATATTTATATTCATTCGAAAAAACTTAATTTTTCTCAAACTATAAATTTTGCACACATAAAAACAGCAGCCCCCGGACGCGGTGGGGGCTGCTGCTGAGGGTGTCACATGAGATTGTGACTGCTAAAGGAAGTATTGAAGGTACTTCCTTTAGGGTTTTACTTTATCGGTTTAGTTGGAATTAAAACTAGCTTACTGGTTGGCAATATGGAAAGCTGCGTTTTACGCTTTTTCTTTTGGTGCTTCATTTGCTGTATTCAGTGCCTGTTTACGTCTGGAATTCCGGCATGAGCCTGGATTCCAGTGAAACCTTGACTTAACCTGATCCCGTAACTAGTCTTCCTGTCTGAGATCTTCGACAACTGATTCCGGAAGTTCTTCACTTCCAGGCTCTTGTGCCGCCTGATCCTCGTCAACATCCGGGAGAGAAGCGATTGGCTGCTCCATGTACTCCAGTGGATTTACCGGAACACCGTCTTTACGGATCTCAAAGTGCAGGTGAACACCAGCATCTGTGTTATACAGGTTACGTCCGGCTCTTGCCATTACGTCACCTTGTTTCACAGTCTGACCCGCTTCTACCAGTACGCCTTCAAGGCTTTGATAGATAGACAGGATGTCATCATCATGTTCTACGTGAACCACTTGTCCGAACAACGCGTCTTCTTCAGCTTTAACAACTGTACCACTCATGGCTGCTGTCACATCGAAGCTTTCTCCGTTATCAGATGCAAAGTCGACACCTTTATTTTGGTAGTAGTAATTATTGTACTGAATTAAGGCATCTACTTGCTCGTCAACAGAAGACTCATAGTCATAAAAGCTTCCTACGACACTTACTTCGTTTTCATCAAGTACCGGCATTTCAAACACTTCGTTTTGCACCGCTACAGGTGTAGCATCTTCATCGTCCCCTGGCTGAACAATATCAAACTCAGAGTCTTGCGTTGGATCCTGCGTAAGATCTTCACTTGTAGATGTTAGCCAGATAAAACCTGTAATTACGACTGCAGCAAGCGTTAAGTAAAGAGCCGGCATTGTAAAACGTTTTTTCATCAGGCGTTTGAGATTCGCCTTAAGTTGTTCCACTTTGGAAACTTGTTTTTCTTCTTGATTCATTTGATCATCACCTCAGCAACCATTCTGATCAAATTGTCAACAGTTTATACATTATTCAGAAAAAAGTTCTGAAGCCTGTCCCCTCCACCTTCCTATACATGCTCAAACCTTTGAAAAACGGGCATTCCCCTATGTCAACAGTAAAATGCAAATTGTCGGGGGACAGACCCCCGACAATTATTTTTTGGCTGTAAAGCTGCCCAGTATGTTTTCGGCCTCTGTGATCTGAACGTCCTTGTAGTAGTGATGAATGATGTCCTGATAAGTCTTTCCTTCCTTGGCCATCCCGTCTGCTCCAAACTGGCTCATACCCACGCCGTGGCCCCAGCCTCTAGTAGTAACAACAATTTCAGTTCCGTTACGGGTGATCGTAAAGTCACTTGAGTCCAATTCGAGTTTATCGCGGATCTCCCTTCCAGTGAATTCTGTATCACCAAAACGGACCTTCCCTACACGTCCGCCGGTTGTACGCTCTGTTATTTCACCTATAGCGCTGCCCGATATGCCGGCCACGCTTACACCGAGAGTTGATTCAAATTCTGGAACCGTGAATGTACGCTCCCCGCTAAATCGAGGTGATTCTTTATCCCACGGACTTTCTACACTGCGCAAATAAGGAATTTCATTTTCCCAGTATTCTTCCGAGTTTTCTGTATAACCGTTGCTCGTCGAGAAAAACGTTGCAGTAATCGGGCTGCCGTTGAATGTGATGACCTCTCCTTTAGTTTCAGCAACCGCTTCTTCAATTTTGGCCATCATATCTTCATAGTTGTCTCCATGTCTCGCTTTAAGCTCTTCCTGGTCCTGAAAAACCTGATGCATGACCGTATCGGTCACATCGGCCCCCTCGGGAATGTTGACGTCACTCGGACTCGTCAGCTGCCTGATAATATAGGTGCGTGCTGTGAGCGCCTGGGCCTTTAATGCTTCCTTTTCATAAGAGGCCGGCATCTCTGAAGCAACTACACCAGCAATGTAGCTTTCGAAATCCACTTCTTCAATGGTTTCACTCTGAGATCTGAAAACTGAGACTGTCAGCTCTCCACCAGCGCTCTGGGCGCTCTGAGTCTCCTCCTGTTGTTGCAGCGAGTCGATTGAGGCTGTTGCTTCCTGTGCCGCCTGCTCAGGCTCATCTCCTGCAAACCAGACAACAAGCAGGGAGGGAATCACTAAGATGACCCCCATGAGAATAATTCCGACAAATATAAATTGCTTCATTCCTACACGCTCCCGTCCCTTCCAACTGTAATGAAGAATAATGTAGATTCTTGCTATATCTGACTTGCCCACTTCTGATACATATCTATGTTTTCTTATTACTAGTTAGAACAGGCAGGCGGGATTTTATACTAGTTTCTTTAAATTAATAGAAAAGATAGAGGCTGTGAAAAGAGCCGGTTTCCGTGGATCTATGTCCTACTATCCCTTCTCTTCATTTCCCTTGATGCAGCAGGGTGCAGGTAAATGGTGAGGCTCCCTTCTTAAGATTTATACGCTTTACCTACTCAGTGCAACTCCGCAAATTTCCCTTCCATTCGATTATTTCCCTGAAAATAATGTCGAGTGATAACAAACATAAATTTCAATATATGTATTTTAATTGCTGTTACCTTAAATAAGCTGCTATGGTTTTAAGTAAGCTTTTTCCGGAACAGGTGCCAACGGTGAACCTCCCCCTATGTTGAAGATGCAACCCACTACCAGGAGATTCCCGGTGGTGCTGTGAAGCACCTCCGGCCACTGTCTTCCCTTCCGTGGAGCATTCTCTATATTGCTTCAGGCAGGGTATCTATAACAGTGAACACAAAGAAAAACCCTGGCACGCGGGGTGCTCAGGGTCATAATAATAATCAATAATATTATTTCTTATGCAAAGTTCGGATCCATCTTTAATGGAGCCGGTGCTTCAAGATTTTCAAGTTCATTTTCCTGCGCTTCGTAAATACGCTCTACGTCTGCGCCAAGTGCTTTCAATTTACCTGCAAAGTCAACATAACCTCTGTCGATGTGCTTAAGTTCTGTTACTCTTGTGTAGCCGTCAGCCACAAGGCCTGCTACAACAAGGGCAGCTCCGGCACGAAGGTCCGTCGCAGAAACTTCAGCTCCCTGCAGTTCATTTGGTCCCGATACAATGGCAGCACGGCCTTCGATTTTGATGTTACCGTTCATGCGGCGGAATTCCTCCACGTGCATAAAGCGGTTTTCAAATACCGTTTCCGTGATCACGCTGGTTCCTTCAGCACGAAGCAGAAGCGCCATCATTTGGGCTTGCATGTCCGTTGGGAAACCAGGGTGAGGCATTGTTTTCAGGTCTACAGACTTGAGTTTTTCAGGACCGATAACACGGATCCCGTCGCTTTCTTCGATGATGATGACACCCATTTCGTTAAGCTTGGAAATGAGCGGGCGTAAATGTTCAGGCTCTACGTTCTCAAGAAGCACGTTACCTTTAGAGATCGCCGCCGCAACCATAAAGGTACCTGCTTCGATTCTGTCCGGAATAATTGTGTGCTCTGCTCCGGTCAGTTCTTTCACACCTTCAATGCGGATCGTACCTGTACCTGCTCCGCGCACCTTTGCTCCCATGGAGTTTAAGTACGTTGCAAGACAAACAATTTCCGGCTCTTCTGCTGCGTTTTCAATGATCGTTGTACCTTCAGCCATTGAAGCAGCCATCATGATGTTCTCAGTTGCACCTACACTTGGGAAATCAAGGTAGATCTTGTTCCCCACAAGCTTATCTTCCACTTTGGCCTCGATGAAGCCATTACCGATTTCCACTTTCGCTCCCATGGCTTCAAAGCCTTTCAGGTGCTGGTCTATCGGACGTGATCCGATTGCACAGCCACCAGGGAGTGCAATACGGGCGTGGCCCACTCTTGCAAGAAGCGGTCCCATTACAAGGAAAGATGCTCTCATTTTACGTACATATTCAAACGGTGCTTCCGTTTTCAGTGCTTTTGTAGCGTCCACGTCAATGGCGCCGTTTTCGTAATTAACATCAATGTTAAGGTTTCGTAAAACTTCATTGATCGTGTATACATCAGCTAAAGCTGGAACATCATAAATCTTGCTCTTCCCTTTGCTGGCGAGTATAGATGCTGCGATGACCGGCAATACGGCGTTTTTCGCACCTTCAATGCGAACTGTGCCGCTCAACTGCCTGCCGCCGCGGACAATAATTTTTTCCAACGTATTCCCCTCCGCGTCCAGTTTCTATAGTTATTAATATTCAGCCGTAATTATTGGCGTGCCAATTGTGACGGTTGTTTCACCGCCCAATCCTTGTTCATTCTTCCTTAGAGCGATCTGTAAGTTCATCGGTTCGCCGTTCGCTTCAAGAGGTGTCCCTAAAAAAGGGGCATATGCGGAAATTGAAACGAATGATGCTTCTTGTAAGGATTCAACTACATTTGCGGAAAATGTTTGTGTAATCTCTGTTCCCCATTTTTCAAAATCGTCTGCGCTGTTCTCGGGTAATACGCCTTCTGCACGAACAAAAAATTCTGATTGCTGCAGCCATTCAGGTGATTGAACGTTGTCAAAAAGCATTGAGAACTCGGTGTTTCCATCATGTTTGATGGGGATCATTGATGCGTTATAGGTGTGATAAGCCTGATATTCATCATCTGCAACACGTATAGACGTTAAGGTGACTCTTTCCGTTACAGTTTGGTTAATATCCGTTCTTATCCCTTCCCAAACCTCATTTCCATTTTCGTACGTAATCTTTGCCCAATCGAACATACTCAGCTGTCCTTTATTCTGCTGAACAAATTCTTCAAACGTACTCTTCGTCATCGTATTCGGGTCATTGTTTCTGGCGTAAATGTGCCAACGACTTGTACGAATGGTATTTTCCGTCATTTTATCGTTCATCTGCTGTATTGTTTGTATTGGTGATTGTGCTATTACGTCTTTGTCCAAATTTTCGTTTCCTTGAGCTACTCCGATCCATAGCAGGAAAATCAATATCAGACTCCCTGTGACAACCGTGTATTTCCCCATGTTTTTTCTCTCCCCCGGATATAACGTTTCGCACGTTACTTCTTACTAGCATTGTTACCTCTCAGAAGGGGGACATACATGGAATTTAAAGCTAATACACGACAATCTTCGAGCTTGTCTGAGCTCATTTCCAGTACTAAATCATGACTTAAATAAAACTTAAAATAAGTGCTGTAGCATTGTTGACCAATTGAGGTAGTTCAACAGGAAGCTGCTTACCAAATGCGTAATGGCGATGGCGATCAGGATAACAAATGCTTTTGCCTTGGGGCCGTCAGGGTCTGATACAAACAAGTCCCACTTGAATGTCTGTAAAGCCCACCAGACTGTGACCAGAACTGTGATATTTACAAAAAGACTGACCAACGCCTGCTGACCGAACTGTTCCAAAACTGCATTACCTCCAACGCTAACGTCCATAGCTCTTTTTCTTTTTGAATGTCTTCTGCTTGAAGTCTTATGATAAACGTGGTAACTTTTAACGTTATCAACTCGTCTATACAAAACTTCACAAAAACTATCTTAACGAAAATCACACTCAAATGCTATGGATTGTTTTACCTAAATTACACTTTTTTCAGGTAAATTTCTCCTTGTCACGTTTTGTACACAATTCATTGTCGAATGGGGTTAAAATTGACTTGTAGTATATTACATAACACTTGTAACATGAATGTAAACTTCTAAACTGAAAATAACTGGATTTTTTATGAAATCGACTTCTTTTTTACATAATTTATTCCATTTATTCAAAAATGTTTACATCGTTACCTGAATTTTGTGTATGTTCAACCGACAAAAAGAACCCTCTCCACAATGTCCATAAAACATTGTCCGTGGAGAGAGTTCTTTTTCTGTCCGTCATCTCGACAAAATATTTACAATTATTCCAGGGCCAGCGGAAAGGGAAATCAACGCCAAAGAGGTTAAATGATCAATTTAAAAAGAATTTTACATTTACTTTATACGGAACCTAGGTAAGACCTCGCAAACGAAGTGAGGAAACTCGCCAGAAACCACTGCGGAAAGCGAAGGGTACTTAGGCTTCATCTAGTATTTACCAAGAAACAACAATGCAGGATTTAACTCAAAACGCCATCCATTGCATCGTCGTAAAGAAGTTAATCAGTAAAAATGGCAGAATCCCAAGGCCCAGAGTGAAAATCAGCGTAACGGTTACGATTCCCGACATTCCAGCAGGGATCCGAAGCTGCCCCTCCTTCTCTTTTGGTTCTTTCATAAACATCTGCCTGATAATTCCGAAGTAGTAAAAGAACGAAACAATACTTGTCACGATCATAATCACCGCAAGCCAGAGCATGTCTGCGGATATGGCCTGAAAGAAGATCCATGCCTTCCCGGTAAAACCGGCAGAAACGGGCAGACCGGCAAGAGAAATTAAGAATGCACTCATGGCAATGGCGAGAAAAGGAGAGCGCCGGTATAATCCTGAAAAGCTCAGGATGTCTTCCGAGCCCGAGCTCTCGGTCACAATCGTGATGACAGCGAAGGCTCCTAGAGTCATCACCATGTACGCAACAGCGTAAAACAAGATCACACTGACTGTCATATCAAGCGTTACAAAAGCGGCAATTGGTACGAGAAGATATCCCGCCTGGGCAATGCCCGAGTATGCCATCAGCCGCTTTACGTTATGCTGCGTAAGGGCAATGAGGTTTCCGGCAATCATCGTGACCGCCGCCACGATAGCGATAATAAACCCCCATTCTTCATAAATGCCGCCAAATCCAGTGAAAAAGACGCGCAGGATGATGGCAAAAGCTGCGATTTTGGATATGACCGTCAGGAAGGATGTCACCGGCGTCGGTGCACCTTCATACACATCCGGCGCCCACATATGGAACGGAACGACGGATATCTTAAAGCCGAATCCGACGAGCATAAACAAAAGGCTCATCATCACAAGGA
Source organism: Alteribacter keqinensis (assembly GCF_003710255.1). Taxonomy (NCBI): domain Bacteria; kingdom Bacillati; phylum Bacillota; class Bacilli; order Caryophanales; family Bacillaceae; genus Alteribacter; species Alteribacter keqinensis. Next base: position 517,814 of record NZ_RHIB01000002.1, read on the forward strand.
ATGGATACGCATCGAACAGCGAACCGATCTGTGCACCGATTTCTACTAAGCTTGTTGTTCCTGTCAGGCCATACATAAAGGACATTCCGTAGAGAATGAAAGCGGAAGCGGTCCCGCCCAGGACAACGTATTTCACTGCTGCTTCAGTTGATTTCTTACTGTACTTTTTAAACCCGGCCATACAGTAAGCTGAAATACTTAAAATTTCAAGACCGATAAACAGTGTAATCAGGTCTGCCGATGAAACCATGAGCATAGCCCCGAGAGAAGCGAACAGAAGCAGAGAATAAAACTCACCTTGATACACATCGGGATGCCGGTCAAGATAGTACATGCTGATTCCGATCACAATGGCCGTGCCTGTGAGAATCAGTATTTTAAAAGCGGTCGAAAACGGGTCAACGACGAACATATCACCGATACTTCCGGAATTCCCCCCGTTCCAGAACAGAACCAGGGCCGCAGTGGCCAGAAGAGCAACGATACTCAGGCGGCCGATGAACGGCTTTTTCCCGTTGATCCCTGTCATAAAGTCAATCGTAAAGATGAGTAAAGCAGCAGCTGCCAATACAATCTCCGGGGTCATTAAAGACCAGTCCGCATCAAAAGAAAGCATATGTCTTTACCCCCCTATCCTTGACACAAAGTCAATTACGGTACTGTTTATCACGTCACTTAACACATTCGGATAAATCCCGATCAGGAGACTCACTCCAAGAAGACCGACCATCGGAATGTATTCCACCGGCCTTGCATCCTTCAGACCTGTAAATCTCTCATTCAGCTGCCCAAACGCCGTCCGCTGCACCGCCCAGAGGAGGTAAGCAGCCGTCAGAATGATTCCGAGAGCTCCGATCACAGCAATGGGCACAGCCTGTGGAATGACATCCGGCGAAGCACCGAAAATGCCGATAAAGGCAAGGAGTTCACTCACAAATCCCGAGAGTCCGGGAAGTCCCAAAGATGCAAGGGCTGCAGCAAGCATAAACCCTGTGAGCACCGGAATCGACTTGGACAGTCCTCCGAGCTCCGACAGTTCCCGGGTCTTGGTCCGTTCGTAAATGGCTCCAACCATGAAGAACAGGAGAGCGGTAATGACACCGTGGGAAACCATCTGAAAGATCGCTCCCTGAAGGCCTGCTTCCGTAAAAGAAGCCGCACCGAGAAGAATGATTCCCATATGACTGATGCTCGCATAGGCAATCAGCTTTTTCAGATCGGTCTGAACAAGCGCCAGACACGCACCGTATAGAATATTGATCACTGCGAGCACAGCAATGAATGTGGCAAACGAGACAGCCTGATCGGGTAAAATACCATAACCGATTCTGAGCAGTCCGTAGGCTCCGAGCTTTGAAAGAACACCGGCCAGAATCATTGTTGCTGCTACAGGCGCTTCGGCATACGCGTCAGGAAGCCAGGTGTGAAGGGGAAAAATCGGCAACTTCACTGCGAAAGCAAGCAGTAAAGCAGCAAACAATCCTGTTTTAAAAGCAGCACTGACCGCCTCCGGGTTTGCAGGGTTGGCATAAATGTCTGCAAGGGCCGCCATATTGAATGTGGCTTCTGCCGCCCCAATTGCCTCTGAACCTTTGAAAGCCATGGCAATAAAAGCGAGAAACATCACGCCACTCCCAAGCCCTGTGTAGATCAGAAATTTAAATGAGGCGTATTCACGTTTTTTCCCGCCCCAGATTCCGATGATAAAAAACATAGGAATAAGAGTAAGTTCAAAGAAAAGAAAGAACAGGAACAGATCGAGTGCTGTAAACACACCGAGCATCCCGGTCATGAGAACGAGTGTCCAGACAAAATACTCTTTAATCCTGTCCTGAATTGTAAAGGATGCAAAAATTCCGAGGGTAGTCACAACGGTTGTGAGCAGGAGGAGCGGCAGGGAAAGACCGTCAATCCCAAGCTCATAATTGATCTGTAGGAGACCGAAGTCAATCCAGGGATAACTCACCCCCATCTGAGCACTGGAAGCCCCTCTGTCAAAACCCGACCACACAATAAGGGAAAGAATCAGTGTGATTAAAGCCGTCCCCGCTGCCAGTGAGCGGATGACGTTTTTATTTTCCCTTGGGATTACGAGCAGGATAAGAGCCCCTGCAAGTGGTAAAAATACGAGCCACGAGAGAATGTTAGGAATCATCCGAAATACCCCCTGACGATAAACGCAACCGCTATTACAGCCAGACTTCCAACTACCGTCACAAGTCCATATGTCTGAAGCTGTCCGTTATGCTGCTTCCCTGCCGTTCTCCCGATCCCTCTGACGGAACGGGCAAGAACATTGACAGAGCCGTCTATTAATCTCCGGTCAGCAGCAAACAGCAGTCGGCTGAGTCCGATTGTCGGTTTTACAATAACCGTGTCGTACAGTTCATCGATGTAATATTTGTTCAATAAAACGTTATAAAAAGGTGAACGGGTTTCTCTTTGTTCAGGTGCTCCGCTGTACATCCGCCACGCCAGTCCGATCCCGGCAGCAGCAACAAGAAGCGAAATAGCAGCCAGCCCCAGTCCTCCATGTGCCTGTGACCCCAATGCCAGTCCTTCAGTAAGGAAACTCTCCAGACTGTACCCGGTTAACGGACTGTTAATGATTCCCGCCACTACAGCGAAAAAGGCAAGAGCGATAAGGGGAACTGTCATCCAGCCTGTATTTTCCCGGGCATCCTCTATAAGTTTGCCCTCCCCCCGAAATTCACCGGTGAACACTTTGAAAAACAGACGGAACATGTAGAACGCAGTCATAAACGATGTAAGAATCGCAATCGCAAACAAGAACACATCTCCGTTTGCCCAAACTGCCGCAAGAATGCCTTCCTTGCTCCAGAACCCTGCGAGGGGAAAGATCCCTGCAATAGCCAGTGAGCCAATCAGAAATGTCACAGCGGTAATCTTCATTTTTTTCCACAAACCGCCCATCTTGTTGATGTCCTGTCTGTGATGGAGGGTGTAAATCACCGATCCTGCTGCTAAAAAGAGCAGCGCTTTAAAGAACGCATGTGTCATCAGGTGAAACAGACCCGCCACGTACCCCGCCGTTCCAAGAGCGAGCATCATCAGACCGAGCTGACTCACAGTGGAATAGGCAAGAATCCGTTTAATATCTGTATTCACAAGGGCAATTGACGCGGCGAAACTGGCGGTGACCGCTCCGGTGTAGGCAACGACTGTGAGAGCTGTTCCCGATGCCTGAAAGATCGGATACGTGACGGCAACGAGATACACACCGGCCGCTACCATCGTAGCCGCGTGAATGAGGGCACTGACCGGCGTCGGCCCCTCCATGGCATCCGGAAGCCATACATGCAGGGGAAACTGTGCTGATTTCCCAACGGCCCCAAGGAAGATACATAGAGCAATTGCTGTCACAAGTGTGTCTGATACAAGTCCGGCATTGATCGCTTCAAATGCCGCCCCGTATTCAAAGCTTCCTGTTGCGTTGAATAAAAGGATAAGCCCGATTAAAAGCCCTACGTCTCCGATCCGCGTAACGAGAAAGGCTTTTTTCGCCGCCGCTGCTGCTTCCGGTTTAAAATACCAGAACCCGACCAGGAGGAAAGAACAGAGTCCTACCAGCTCCCAGAAAATAAACAGCTGCAAAATGTTCGGGGCAAGAACGAGTCCGAGCATTGAAAAGGAAAACAGCCCTAGATAGGCGTAAAATACGTGTACCCGGTCATCGGCAAGCATGTACTGTCTCGAAAAAACGTGAACAAGAAGACTCACGGCCGTTACGACAAACAGCATCATGGCATTGAGTGCCGATACTTCATAACCCATCGTTACCGTAATTTCACCGAATGTGATCCATTCCGCCACCCCCGTGTAGGACTCCCCTCCCCACCGTTCAACAAGCACGATGGTGGAAAAAAGAAAGGAGAGGAACAGGGCAGCTATTCCCACATAAGCAGCATTATGTTTTAACGTCCGCCCAAAAAGGAGCAGGACGATAAAGGCAATCAACGGAAAAACCGGGATGATCCAAGCGTTTTGTAACATACCATCACCTTTTCTGTTATCTTTTCGACCTGACCTACCAGCGAAGGAGGTCTTGTTTTATGGCGTCAATCGATGCACGGTTTCTGTAGAGGGCAATTAAAATGGCGAGTCCCACCGCTGCCTCTGCAGCTGCCACTGTGATGACAAAGAGTGTGAACACCTGCCCGGTTATGCTGGCAAAAGGTCCGATACTCGAGAAGGCCACCAGGTTAATGTTCACGGCGTTCAGCATCAACTCGATACAGATGAGTACCACAACGAGATGGCGTCTCGTGAGGACACCGTACAAACCGATACAAAACAGGATCGCCGCAAGGGCTAAAAATAAATTCACCGTAACCATGGTCAGTCCGCCTCCTTCCGGGCAATGACGATTGCACCGACGAGAGCAGCCAGAAGAAGGATGGCAACACCCTGAAACGCAATCAGGTAATTCCCGTAAAGCTCAAGACCGATGGCTTCGGCAGTACCTACAAACGGCTCTTCGTTTACCGCAAAATCAGCCGTCAAAATTCCGTACAGCATCCCCCCGAGCAGTGTGGCAACACCGAGAAAACTGAACACCTTATGGAGCCGGCTCCGATCAGGTCCGAACCCGACCGCCCGGTGATCGGTGAGCATCATTCCAAAGATGAAGAGAATTGAAATGGCCCCCACGTAAACCATGATCTGAATGATGCCGATAAACTCGGCTCGGAGTAAAAAGTACATTCCGGCTATGGCGAAAAAGCAGAACGCCATTGCCACAAGACGGTGGGAAATCCTCTGCAGTGCCAGCACAAGGACGGCACACACGATAATCACAAACGAGAAAATGAGGAAAAACGTCATTTGAGCACTCACTCTCCCCCACCTCGCTTACTCTCTGAAACTTCTTCTGCTTCTTTTGGCGCCGAATCTTCTTCAGACTGTACTTTTGGCTCCTCGGCCGGTGTTTCTTCTTCGGTTTCTTTCTTTTTCTTCTCCGGGGAAGGCGCTTCTGCCGGAGTTTCGGATTCAGTTTTCATTGGCGAGGCTTTCGGCTCCTCCGTTGTTGACGGGGTTTCCGAAGCTTCTTTTTTTACCGGTCGTTCCTTAGGCTCTTCAGCTGAAGGTGGTACTTCCGAAGCTTTTCCTTCCACTTCCGGCTTTGTAGCTTCCTGAGAAGGCTTCGCTTCTTTTTTCCCAGCCTCAGCCGGTTTAACCTCGGCTTCAGCCTCTGTCTTCACCGGAGCCTTTTTCTCTTTCACCGCTTCCCCTTTCGGATCTTTCTCTGTTTGTGAAGTTTTTCTCACAGGGTCAGACCCCGTTTTGGTACGGGCGGGTCTTTTCGGTTTTTCTGCTTCTGCGTTTGGATCGGGCTCGGTGTAGTTTCCGAACACTTTGTTTTCGGTGAGCCATCCCATATCTTTAAAGTGTTCGTCTCTTGTGTAGGAAGACAGGTTGTCATACTTGGCGGTCATGACAATCGCGTTCGTAGGGCACACTTCCGTGCAAAAATCACAGAGGATACACCCTTGAAAGTCGATGTTGTAAGTGTCGATGACCTTCTTTTTCGGATTCGCCTCGCTCTTTTTACCCGTCAGTGTGATTACGTCTGTGGGACACACTTTTACGCACATGTCACAGACGATGCATTTTTCGGGAAAAAAGCGGTGAACGCCCCGGAACCGTTCCGGCATTTCTACTTTTTCTTCGGGGTATTGGATTGTGAATTTCTTTTTCGTGAAGTAGTTCAGTGTGACGCCGAATCCTTTGAGCAGTCGAAACATGTTATCACCCCATCCACACTTTGATGATCGACGTTATCACGATGTTCAGGAGGGCCAGCGGGATGAGCACTTTCCATCCGAAGCCCATTAAGTGGTCGACCCTAGCGCGTGGCAAAGTGGCGCGGAGCCAGAACCAGATGAACATAAACACACACATTTTAAGTAAAAACCATACGACGCCAGGCAGAAAGGCCGGTCCGAGCCACCCGCCAAGGAAAAGGGTTGTGGCCAGGGCTGAGATGGCGATGGCGTACGTATATTCAGCAAGCATGAAGAAAGCATACCGGAAACCGGAGTATTCTGTGTGATAGCCGGAGACAAGCTCCGATTCAGCTTCGGGCAAATCAAACGGTGAACGGTTCAGCTCGGCAATCGCTGCAATCATGTAGACTAGGAAACCGAGAAACTGTGGAATGATGAGCCACAGGCCGATCGATTCCTGGTAAAAAACAATCTCACGGAAGTTGAGCGATCCGGCGAGAATAACCACACCGACGATGGACAAAACGAGGGGAATCTCATAGCTGATCACCTGTGCGACGCTTCGCATGGCCCCCATGAGTGAATATTTGTTGTTGGACGCCCATCCCCCCATCACAACGCCGAGGGTTGTAATGGATGAAATCCCGATGAAGTAGAGAATTCCGATATTCAGGTCGGCAGCGTACAGGTTCTCGCTCCAAGGGATTGTGGCGTAAATGGCAAACGACGGTACGAAGGCAACGACCGGCGCGAGGATAAAAATCGGCCGGTCTGCAGCCCGGGGGATGACGTCTTCTTTCATCAGAAGCTTCGACACATCGGCGACCGTCTGAAGCATCCCCCATGGACCGTGCCTGTTCGGGCCGATTCGCACCTGCATATAGCCGATCACCTTCCGTTCGAAAAGGATCGCGTATGTGACAGCCCCGAGAAGAAGGAGCATGAGACAGACGGCGTAGACGATCATGAACACGAGGTCCACTACGCATCCACCTCCCCAAGCACCACGTCAAGGCTTCCGAAGATCGCTACGAGATTGGCGATCGACTCATCTATGAGAAGCTCCTGCAAAATCTGGACGTTTACAAAGGACGGACGGCGGAGCTTCACCCGGTACGGCTGGGTTTTGCCGTTACTCACGATATAAACGCCAATCTCACCTTTTGATGCTTCACAGCGTTTGTACACTTCTCCAGCAGGCGGCTTGATCATCATAATCCGTTTGCCTTTTTTATGAATGATTTCCCCTTCAGGAATCTGCTCGCACGCCTGCTCGATAATCCGGAGAGATTCGTGCATTTCGGCAATCCGCGTTTTATAACGGGCGTACACGTCCCCTTCCTTGAAGGTAGGAATATCGAAATCAAACCGGTCATAAATGCTGTACGGTTCTTCTTTACGGAGATCAAAGCGAATCCCGCTTCCCCTCGCGATTGGTCCTGAGAGGCCCCAGTTGATTGCTTCCTCCTGGCTGATCTTCCCGACACCGATTGTGCGTGCCTGGAAAATTTCGTTACCCGTAACCAGCGTGTCGTATTCTTTTATGTTTTCCCGGACCTCTTTCACTGTTTCTTTAACCCGGTCGATCCAGCCCTCTGGCGCGTCCCACTTTACGCCGCCGATGCGGACGTAGTTGAACGTCATTCGTGCGCCGCTTATTTCGTTCAGTCGGTCGAGGATGAGGTCCCGGTCGCGGAAGGCGTAAAGGAACGGACTGAGTGCGCCGATGTCGAGCATGAATGTGCCCCACCAGACGAGGTGGCTGGCGATGCGGTTCAGTTCCATAACGAGAACGCGGAGGTACTCGGCGCGCTCGGGAATTTCCCATTCGAGGAGTTCCTCCACTCCGGCACAGTAGATGTAGTTGTTGGTCATGGCGTTTAAGTAATCGAGCCGGTCGGTGTAGGGTATGAACTGGGTGTACAAAAGCCCTTCGGCGAGTTTTTCAGAGCCTCTGTGCAGGTAGCCGATGACCGGTTCGGCGTGTTTAATTGTTTCCCCCTCGATGGTGAGGATGAGCCGGAATACCCCGTGTGTACTGGGGTGCTGCGGCCCCATGTTTAATGTCATTTGTTCTGTGCGAATTGACATCCTGTTGCCCCCTTAATCCAGTCCCAGTGCTTTTTTGTCTGTAACGTAGTCCTTTCTGAGCGGGTGTCCTTCCCAGTCGTCGTCGAGTAAAATGCGTTTTAAGTTGTAGTGACCGGGGAATTCAATGCCTAAAAGGTCGTACGTTTCCCGCTCGAGCCAGTCTGCCGTTTTCCAGATCGGCTGAACTGACTGTACGCTCGGTGTGTCCCGTGGCGTTTTTACTTTTACATACAGATAATAGTCGTGAGGTATTGAATAGAGATTATAGATAACTTCCATGTGTTCTTCGTAGTCAATTCCTGTGAGGCAGCTGAGAAAATTAAACTTCAGTTCGGGATCGTTGTGAAGCAGCTGTGCTACTTGCGGTGTCCATTGTGAGGTATCAAGGGTGATCATCGGTTTGGAAAAATTCATTGTCGCTTCAAGGACTGAGCCTTCACCCTGAAGGCCCTCGATCCGCCGGGTAATGGTGTCGAGAAGCTCCTCGCTCATTTTTTGACCACCTGCTTCCCTGCTGCTTCGTCGCGGATTTTTTTCCTGAGCAGCTCGACGCCGTCGAGAAGGGCCGGTGGTGTCGGCGGGCATCCGGGAACATAAACGTCAACGGGGACGATTTTGTCCACGCCGTTCAGAACGCTGTACGCATCTTTGTAAGGGCCGCCGCATGTGGCGCAAGAACCCATGGCGATCACCCATTTGGGCTCGGGCATCTGGTCATACAGCTGTCTGAGTACCGGTGCCATTTTTGCAGTCACGGTGCCCGCGACGATCATGAGATCCGCATGGCGCGGGGATGCACGGAAGATAACACCGAAACGGTCAAAGTCGTAGCGCGCCGCTCCTGTTCCCATCATTTCGATGGCGCAGCAGGCAAGTCCAAATGTGAGGGGCCATAGTGACCGTGTACGGGCCCAGGCTTTTACCTGCTCGACTTTGGTGAAAAATACATTTCTCTTTAGGTCTTCAGCGAGTCTCGGGTCGTATCGTTCTAAGTCTTGAAATCCTTTTAGTTCCATTCAAGCACCTTCTTTTTCCAGGAGTATGCAAGCCCTAAGGCTAAAATGAAGATGAAGATGAGCATGGCATTTAGGCCCACCCAGCCAAGCTGGTCGAGGGTAACGGCCCACGGATATAAGAAAACGGTTTCAACATCAAAAATGATAAATTCGAGTGCAACGATATAGTAAGCGACGTGAAAGCGAACCTGCGCGTCACCCGTTGGTTTTATTCCACTTTCATAGGTAACGAGCTTTTCTTCATAAGGATTCTTCGGTCTTACTAGCCTTCCAAATGTTAAAGCTGCAACCGGCAGCGCCACACCAAGCAGCAAAAAGATCACCACATAAGTGTAATTTTCGTAATAAAGCGCTAAATCCATACTGTCACTCCCCTCCATTCGTCAAGTCTTACTCTCCCAAAGTATACCAAAGCTTGGAATTATCCGTCTATAGTATTCCGAATTATCTGAACTTTAGTCAAGGTTCGTCATCTTTTGCGTTTTTGCGCGGTCTATGATGGTCGGCTGGTCCCTCCTTTTGACAGGTGCGGCTGGGTCTTTTCAAGGCAGTGTGGTTTTAGGTCAGGCAATGTGCAGAGGTTTGCTGCTGCACAGGCCTGACTTTTTAGTGTGCCTCAATAAATGGTATGAGTGGATGGACAGGATTATCAGTGGAAATTTCGAAGTGCTTGGATGGGGGACGGGTTTTGGATTTTGCTGAGCGGAGCGTAAAATGGCTTGGGTCGGTAAAGGGTTGGGTTGTGGTTGGGTTGTGGTTGGGTTGTTCGTGGGGCTGAGCGGCAAGTTATAGGTCGGTGAGGTCGTAGGTGGTGGATTTCTTTGCGCCGGTTGTGGGGAGGTTTAAACTTTTTAGCAGGTAATAGGCATCTGCTCGTGAAGATGAATTCGTGAACCAACGGAATTGTTGGTTTGAGATAGTGTGATTGAACAAGTATTTATAGTCTCTCAGAGCCTGAAGCAAGGGTTCCTGAGTTGTAATTGTTTGGCCGCAGATGATACATCTCCATGATTGTCTGCGTTTTTCATTTGAGAAGTTCTCGCATTTCCGGCAGTAAAACCCTGTGTGAAGGTCAGTTAAAGAGAATGCGTATTTACTTAATACATCTTCGCCGGAAGAAACGTCTTCTCTGAGGATGTGCTTGGTGAGTTTATTGAGCTGTAGTTTTTTTAACAGAAGATCGTTGTGTGATTCAATGAGGTTTGAGAATTTGGACGGGAAAAGAGAATTCCTTATGATAGCGGATAGTGATGAGTGTTTTTTACAGTGGTCAGGGACTTCCAGGAGGCAGCGTGGATTAGTAATAATGACCAATGGGGCAATTGAAATGTTGGGGTATTTATTTTTTCGAAGCCAGTGTGCAAGTTTTCGTTTCTGGGTGTTTACCTGGATAACAAAGTCGGGAAGGATTTTTACTATTCCTTGCTTATTTGTCCAGATGACTTGCTGCAGGTCTGGTTCGAAGCGTAGCTTCCCTGAGATATTTTTGATTTCGAGAATTGATATGAGTGTGGGGGATACCAGCAGGAAATCGATTTGGAAGGTTGAAGAACCGTCGTGGAGTTTAATATTGTGGAAGATTTTCCATTGTTCGAGTTCATGGCTGTTGAGATAGTATCCCATGGACTCTTCTCCTTTAAAGCCGCTTCTTTCTGAGTGGTATCTTGCAACGATTTCTTCTTTTTTAGGATGGGAATCGGCCAATCTTCTACTTAACGCTTCGTATTGGAGTAGTTTTGCTGGTTTTTGGATGGGTTTTATGAACATTTAGAGGTAACTTCCTTTCGGGGGAGGTTTTTATGGAGAACTTTATTGATTTTATGCAGAGTTTGGGAGGATTTATGGAGAACTTTCAGAGGTTTATGCAGACTTTCGGACGTTTTATGCAGAACTTCTACCCACTTAAAGAGAATTAGTCAAAAATCGACGCGGTTCGACACCTCCCTCTCTTCAAAAAACTATCTTACTAAACATCCCCGGCTCAGCGCATTCATATATGCGGAACCGGGGGTGCTGTACTAAAACATTATTCTCCTGATACTTCCAGGCGGTTGATCGCACGCTTCAGTGCGAGCTCCGCGCGGCGGAAGTCGATGTTGTCCTGCTTGGCAACGTCCAGACGGCGCTGGGCACGCTCTTTGGCAGCACGGGCTCTCACGACGTCGATGTCCGTTGGCAATTCGGCTGATTCAGCCAGAATGTTGACTTCATCTCGGCGAACTTCCATGAAGCCGCCGTTTACCGCCACCAGATGGACTTGATTGTCTTGCTTGATTCGGACAGGGCCGATGCGAAGAGGTGTGACGAGGGGAATGTGACCTGGCAAAACACCGAGCTCACCTTCCTCTGCTTTCACACTGACCATATTGGCCTCTGCTTCGAAGACACTGCCATCGGGAGTGACGACATTGACCTGCATCGTCTTCATGGTTTATCCTCCTTCACCGCTTTTACAAGTGACTCCCCAGCCTCATAAAAAGGCGGAGCGGGGTCAGACCCCCGGCGTGGTGGCTGGGCACCGCTTTACCGCAGCGCCGCCCAGCCACCCCCGCCGTCACTCGCAATGCCGGCTTGTTATTCCATTTCCTTCGCTTTTTCAACGACTTCTTCGATGCGTCCGACAAGACGGAAGGCATCCTCTGGAAGGTCGTCGTATTTGCCGTCCAGGATTTCACGGAAGCCGCGGATGGTTTCTTTAACTGGTACGTAAGAACCTTTCTGGCCTGTGAACTGCTCGGCAACGTGGAAGTTCTGGGATAGGAAGAACTGAATACGACGAGCTCGGTGTACGACAAGCTTATCTTCTTCAGAGAGCTCATCCATACCAAGAATGGCGATGATGTCCTGAAGCTCTTTGTATTTTTGAAGCGTCTGCTGAACTTCACGGGAAACGTTGTAGTGTTCTTCTCCAACGATCTCAGGGGACAACGCACGGGACGTTGACGCCAGTGGGTCAACGGCCGGGTAGATACCCATCTCCGAAAGTTTACGCTCAAGGTTAGTTGTTGCGTCCAAGTGGGCGAACGTTGTAGCCGGTGCCGGGTCAGTGTAGTCATCGGCAGGTACGTAGATCGCCTGGATGGATGTTACCGAACCTTTCTTCGTAGACGTGATACGCTCCTGGAGCATACCCATCTCCGTTGCAAGTGTAGGCTGGTAACCTACGGCAGACGGCATACGTCCGAGTAGGGCGGATACCTCACCACCGGCTTGCGTAAATCGGAAGATGTTATCAACGAAAAGAAGTACGTCGGCACCTTTTTCATCACGGAAGTGCTCAGCCATTGTAAGACCGGACAGGGCAACACGCATACGTGCACCAGGCGGCTCGTTCATCTGACCGAATACCATGGATGTTTTCTTGATTACGCCGGAATCCGTCATTTCGTGGTACAAGTCGTTACCTTCACGGGTACGCTCACCAACACCTGCGAATACGGAAATACCACCGTGCTCCTGTGCGATGTTGTTGATAAGCTCCTGGATAAGTACCGTTTTACCTACGCCGGCACCTCCGAAGAGACCGATCTTACCACCCTTGATGTAAGGAGCCAAGAGGTCAACGACTTTGATTCCTGTTTCAAGGATTTCTGTTTCAGTGGAAAGTTCCTCGTACTTCGGTGCTTCGCGGTGAATCGGGTCACGCTGCACACTTTCAGCTACTTCCTCTCCAAGGTCGATCGCTTCCCCAAGAACGTTAAATACACGTCCGAGAGTTGCGTCCCCTACTGGTACTGCGATTGGCTTACCTGTATCGACTACTTCCAGCCCGCGGGTCAATCCGTCAGTGGATCCCATGGCAATCGTACGCACGGAGTCATCACCCAGGTGAAGGGCAACCTCTAACGTTACGTCGACGTCCACTTCACCAGAGGATTGAGCTTTGTGCTGGATTTTAATCGCGTTATAGATCTCAGGTAATTCTCCGCGGTTGAACTTTACGTCTACAACCGGTCCTGTTACTTGAGTGACGCGTCCTTTATTCATCATCTTTCCTCCTCACTTCCTATGAACACGAATGAACGTTATTCGAGAGCTGATGCTCCACCTACAATTTCATTGATCTCCTGCGTAATCGCGGCCTGTCTTGCACGGTTATAGCGCAAGTTCAGCTGGTCAATCATATCAGAAGCATTGTCTGTGGCTGCGCTCATCGCAGTCATACGCGCTCCGAACTCACTGGCTTTACCATCTAATAATGCGCCGAACACCAAGCTTTCTGCGTAGTGTGGAAGAAGCTTTTCAAGAATCGCTTCCTCGTTCGGCTCATATTCATACGTTGGCGTATCACCGCTCGCTTCCTTCTCACTTCCGTCAAAGTCCGTAAGAGGAAGGAGCTTTGTTTCAGTGATTTCCTGTGAAATGGCACTCACAAAGTGGTTGTAATGGAGATAAATCTCATCAAACACCTCGTCTGTGAACATCTCAACAGTGGTGGCAGCGATATTTTTAATGTCTGCATAGCTTGGCTGATCGGAAATACTTACAATTTCCTGGTAGATTGGCATGTTACGCTTCTTGAAGAAATCACGTCCGATTTTTCCAATCACGATAATCCCATATTCATCCTGGGACTTGTGCCGCTCGTTAATCGTATTCATCGTGTGTCTTAACAGACCGCTGTTGTAGGCACCGCAAAGACCGCGATCCGATGTGATGACAAGATAAGCTGTCTTTTTCACTTCGTCACGGGCCTCAAGCATCGGGTGGGATGCCCCGGTTCCTGTAGCGATACTCATAACAACATCACGAATCTTCTGTGTGTATGGCCAAAACGACTGAGCTTTGTTCTGCGCCTTGTTCAGCTTGGCAGCAGAAACCATCTGCATCGCTTTGGTAATCTGTTTCGTCTTTTTTGTAGACGTAATTTTAGACTTAATATCTCTAAGAGAAGCCATCGTACTTCACCACCTTTTTTTCAAAACTCGCTGTCCTCTTTGTCCGGGCAAAAGGGCGTCTGTTCTTTCCGACCCGGCTGTGTGTTATTGACACTGTTACCCTCGTAACCTCACAGCCTGCCGCTTAACGGTTGACCGTCCTTCTCAGGGACGGAGCGGCTGAAATGGAGACAGCCGCTCCCAATCTGTTATTAAGCGTTAAATGTCTTTTTGAAGTCTTCGATCGCTTTTCTGAGATCAGCATCTTCAGGAAGGTTTCCTGTAGTGCGGATGTGATCCAAGAGATCCTTGTTGTTGTGCTCAAGGTAGCTGTACATGTCCGCTTCAAAGCGTTGTACATCCTCAACAGCAACATCATCAAGGAAGCCTTTTGTAAGAGCAAAGAGAATCACAACTTGTTTCTCTACAGCTAATGGCTGGTGAAGGCCTTGTTTAAGAACTTCTACAGTACGGGCACCACGGTTCAGTTTCGCCTGAGTGGATTTATCAAGGTCGGAACCGAACTGGGCGAATGCTTCAAGCTCACGGTAGGACGCCAAGTCAAGACGCAGCGTACCGGCAACTTTCTTCATCGCTTTGATCTGTGCAGATCCCCCTACCCGTGATACGGATAAACCAGCGTCGATCGCCGGACGTACACCGGAGAAGAAAAGGTTGGACTGCAGGAAGATCTGTCCGTCTGTAATGGAAATTACGTTTGTTGGAATGTAGGCAGAGATATCTCCGGCCTGTGTTTCGATGAATGGCAGTGCAGTTAAAGAACCGCCGCCTTTTGCATCGGAAAGCTTTGCCGCACGCTCAAGAAGACGGCTGTGCAAGTAGAAAACATCTCCCGGGAATGCTTCACGGCCTGGAGGACGACGAAGCAGAAGGGAAAGCTCACGATATGCTGCCGCTTGCTTGGAAAGGTCATCGTAGATAACCAATACGTGCTTTCCGTTGTACATGAACTCCTCACCCATTGTTACCCCTGTATACGGAGCAAGGTAAAGAAGTGGTGCAGGCTTGGACGCACTCGCACTTACAACGATCGTGTAATCAAGGGCACCGTGCTGACGTAGTGTTTCTACTACCCCTGCCACTGTAGATTCCTTTTGACCGATCGCGACGTAAATACAAATCATGTCCTGGTCTGCCTGGTTAATGATTGTATCGATTGCAATTGCTGTTTTACCCGTTTGACGGTCTCCGATAACAAGCTCACGCTGTCCACGGCCGATCGGGATAAGAGAGTCAATTGCTTTAATTCCTGTTTGTAGTGGTTCGTGTACAGATTTACGGTCCATAACCCCTGGTGCCGGGCTTTCGATTGGACGGCGCTTTTCTGACTCGATTTCCCCCTGCCCGTCCAGCGGGTTTCCAAGTGGGTCTACTACGCGTCCCAGAAGGGCTTCCCCTACAGGAACCTCCATGATGCGTCCGGTACGTTTAACCTCGTCACCTTCGTGGATGTCCACGTATGGTCCAAGAATAATAATACCTACTGTATCTTCCTCAAGGTTCTGGGCCATACCCATTGTACCGTTTGAGAATTCCAGAAGCTCACCGGCCATGACATTTTCAAGTCCGTGAGCAACGGCGATCCCGTCACCAACTCGGATTACGGTGCCGACTTCATTTACTTGAATTTCAGACTGATAATCTTCAATCTGCTTCTTTATCAGAGAGCTGATTTCATCGGCTCTGATGCTCATTTGCTTCACCCCTATCTACTTGCGTTCCCATAAATCATACGCTTATGAATACGTTCAAGCTGACTTGCGACACTTGCGTCAAAGACGCGGTCACCGATTCGGATTTTAAATCCGCCAAGGACGTCAGGATCGTTTACTTCATCAAGAAGAAGCTCCCCAGTGTTCGTCTTCTTCGCGAACGTATCTTTCACCGCTTGTCTTTCTTCTTCGCTAAGCGGCTTTGCTGTATACACAGTGGCTTCAGCAACGCCTCTTGATGCGTAGGAAAGACGCTTATATTCGTCAGCAACAGCCAAAATGATGCTGATGCGCTTCCGGTCAACGAGCAGGAACAGCAGGTTCATCACCGCTCCTGACACCTGTGTGCCGAAATGCGTTTTTAACAACGATTTCTTTTCTTCATTCGTGATGCTTGGGTGTCTGAACACTTCGTCAAGAAGGTTCGTCTCTTCAAAAACATCCTTTACTGCCTGCAACTCCTCACCAATGAGCTCGAGCTGGTCGCGCTCCTTGGCAAGGTCAAAAAGAGCATTGGCGTAACGATACGCTAACGGGTCCCGTTTCATACCGTCTGACCCACTTCTTTAAGAGTTTCCTGAATAAGCTTCTCTTGTTCTTTATCATCCAGCTCTTTTTCAATAACCTTCGTTGCAACCAGTACAGACAAGGTCGAAACTTGCTCACGAAGTGCAGAGATCGCTTGTTCTTCTTCTTGCTTAATAGAAGCAAGTGCTTCTTGCAATTTACGTTCAGCCTGCTTTTCAGCATTGGCAATAATGTCTTTTTCCTGACGTTCAGCCTGCTTGCGAGCGTTTTCCACGATTTCCTTCGCTTCTGCTCTCGCTGTTTTGATCGCTTCACGCTGTTCTTCAAGATACTTTTCCGACTCTTCGCGGTTCTTTTCCGCAGTAGAAATCTGTTCTGCTACGTGTTTCTCTCGCTTTTCCATCATGTCCATAATCGGACCGAAAGCATATTTCTTCAAGATGAGCAAGAGAACGACGAAACCTGCGAGCTGGAAGAGAACATCAACGATTGTAAATGGTCCTAACACAGTTCTGCCCCCTTTACTTCAATCATACATAAGGAAAGGCGAAGATGTATGTGATCCAAACGTTCTCCGCCATATAAGTTCTAAATCAGTTCCGGCTTGTCCTATGAGGACGCCGGCGTTATTACATTTGTCCGTATAGCAGGATCGAAATAACGATTGCGATGATCGGAACGGCCTCTACAAGTGGAATACCGATGAACATTACTGTTTGCAGTTGTCCTTTAAGCTCAGGCTGACGAGTGATTCCTTCCAACGTTCCCTTTACAACAATTGCAACTCCAAGTGCACCCGCAAGTGCTGCAAGACCTGCAACAATACCTACTCCAATAGCGATAGTACCCATTAAAAAAATCCTCCTTTGAATTCTGAAAAAAGTTTTATACTTACGCTCTACCATGAATTTGTTAGAGCTGTTGGTACCAAAAATTAATGTTCTTCATTTACTTTGTGACTCATGTACACCATCGTTAACATACAGAAGATGAATGCCTGGAGTGAACCGATAAACAGTCCGAATGCCTGCCAGACTACGAGTGGTGCGAATGCGAGAATCCCCCAAAGGACTCCGGAGGTTCCAAGACCTACAATCATAATCATGAGAATCTCTTTTGCAAATACGTTACCAAACAAACGCATTCCAAGTGTAAGAGTGTTGGCAATCTCCTCAATGATCTTGAATGGGAATAAGAAGAATACAGGTCGGAAATAGTCTTTCGTGTATTCTTTCGGCCCCTTCATCTTAACGCCATAGAAATGTGTGAGTAACACGATCATGGCTGCCAATGTCAATGTCAGATAGGCATTGGATGTCGGTGACTTCCACCACACATAGTGTCCAGGCTCCGTTACGATCTCAAAAGGCAGACCGAGCATATTTGCCGTAAACACATAAAGGATAATGGTAATACCGAGCATGATAAAGTTCTTCCCTTTTTCCCAGGCCATGTTTGCGCTGATAATGTTCTTAACAAACTGCACAAGGTATTCGAGGGCGTTCTGGGCACCTGTCGGATACATCTTAATGGTTCTGGACATGAAGAAACAGACCAGGAAGATGATAAGAAGCGTTGCCGTGACGGTAATCATGTTCGTTACGTTCATGGCAAGCCAGGAAATCCCAAAGAGTTCAATCACTAGCTCTTGATGTTCCAATTACTTTCACCTCTTTTCTCGCTTCTGCAACGGCTAAGTTTGTTCAACGAAGTACAAACACCGTCGTCACTGTAAACGCTTAATATGAAAAATAGGTTCTATCATGATGATGGCATAGGTACTCATAAGTCCTATGATCGCACCAGCAAGATTAAAAAAATCCGGAAAGTTCACGGTGACCAGAATACAGGCAACTGCCGTCAGGATCCTGCTTGCCGTTCCAAAGGCAAACTTGGTTCTCCCGAGTACCGCGTTACTTACTCGTTTTACTTGTACATAGGTGGTGAGCAGATTCAAAAGACTGAATGCTGTACCGAGTATGAGACCGAAAAACACGGTTTCATAGGGTGTGACCACCGCCAGCAAGGCATATAAACCAATGAGGACGAATGCATAAAGCGATATTCGTCTTGCTGTACTGCGAAACTCCATTACATATCGTCTCCCATAAACCTCTTGAGTACCTGGTAAATCCCGTACACACCTGCTCCAAGCCCGATAACAAACCCGAGCGCCAGAAGCAGCCCCCCTGTCTCATAGTGCTGGTCAAGCCATCTCCCGCCGAGCACGCCGACAAGAATGGCACCAATGAGGTAGGAAGTGATCGTGGATACTAACGCCATCTTCCGCATCAAAGACTTGAACTGCGGTTCGTCAGCCATCTTCTTCCTCCGATCTGCGACGTCGTTAAACAGTTGTTTGAACGATTCAAAAAGCACGTCGAAATATCAGACTTTTTAGAATCCTCATGCCGGATAACAAGCTCCGCCCGGCCGACTGAAAACGATGACACAATTATGTACAAAGGTGGTAAATCCCCCTTGTAATCGTATAATAGAGCCCCTCTTGTGTCAATCGAATCCGGGGAAAAACACATGGAAGTTTTTCGCACAAGGAAAAGCGCTTTCATTAATCCTCATTAAGTTAGTGGGAATTAAAAAAATGACACAGTTCATATTATACATAATTTTAATTTCTTTGCGTGACGATTCACAAAGAAAATAAATGTTCTAATTTTCAGTAAATTAAAGCTGGTCGTTTATTTAATAAAATCAGAAAAACCGGCGCCATTTGGGTCGCCGGTTTTTTGATTCTTCCGATACGGGGCGTTATTCTTCCGATAATCGGCTTTATTCTGACGATAATCGGCTTTATTCTGCCGAAACGCCTCTTTTTTCTGCCATTACTGGCTGGAAGACAGCGGCAGCAGATTCTCGAGGTTTTCTTTAAAGGTCGAGGCTTTGTTTAGCTTCAATGTAGTAAACAAATAAGACTCCTGCATTGAAAGCGTGATAAAAGTGGAAACCCGGCGCCTTTTGAGGTGCCGGGTTTGTTGATTCTTCCAATACATGACGTTATTCTTCCGGTAACCGTATTTATTCTGCCGAAACGCCTCTTTTTTCTGCCATTACCGGCTGGAAGACGGTCCCAGGTACTGGCCGATAATAATATCACGCTCGATCGTATCTTCCTTCCCGTCCTGCCTTGCAAAAATCAGTGCTTTATAAACACCGGGCTCCACACCTTGGATCTCAAGCTTTTCTTCAAGCATCCCCCGGTCTACATCCTTTTTAGCCTCGATATACTTCACGAACTGGAACGTATCCGGCTCGTATAAAACAATCCCGAACTCCTCCGCGCCCCCCGGAAGGTATACTTCGTACTGATACACATCTTCCTCCGTTGTATGCTCAAGCATAAAGGCCATCACCCGCGGGTAATCAGGCTCTTCCACAAAAAAGAGGTACGGTACGTTAATGATCTCGTCTTTACTCTTAACCTCAATGATCCCGTTGTACATTCCTCCTTCAAATACAGAAGGAAGAACGTCCATAATAATCGGCACTTCTCTTTTTTCACCGGGGTTCAGATAAAACGAAAACGGTACTTTCCACTGAATACCATCAGGCACTTCAAACGGTGGATCCACCGTGTACCGCTTTCTCTCATCCGATTGATTGTCCACGGTAATTTTGACCTGCTTCTCAATCCGCGTATCATCCCGGAGCCACTTCCCAAAGCTGACTGCCCCCGGGTACACCAAGGTTTCGACCTTTAATGCACGACTCAGGTCCACCCTCCCCGTTCCTTGAACATGGGGCGGATACACATTTCCGTCACGGTCAGAGATCAGCTTGGCCGAATTCATCAGCGCTGCTTTCACTTGATCAGGCGTCCAGTCGGGATGCTTTTGCAAAACAAGTGCTGCGGCACCGGCGATGTGAGGGGCTGCCATGCTCGTACCGTTCATATCCAGGTACCCTTTAGGAACGGTACTGTCAATGGCCACACCCGGTGCTACGAGATCCGGCTTTACATCCCACGAATAGGTTACCGGCCCCCTTGAGCTGAATGGGGCGATAAAGTCTTGCTCTTCATGATAAACCGTTCGGATCCGGGAATGATTCGTCTTTGAAAGCTCACTCAAAAGTGCTTCACCATCTTCTTTTGACATACTCACCACAGGGAGATCTACAATTTCTTCAAGCGTCCCGGCAAATTCCCCGTCGTGATTGTTGTATACGATTAACCCTTTCGCACCAGCCTGTTTCGCAGCCTTTGCTTTAACGGTAAAGGTCACGATACCTCGTTCAACGATCGCAATTTTTCCTTTTACATCCGTGTTGTTAAAGTCTTCTTTTCGGCCAAGACCCGCATAGACAATTTCATCTTCCCTCTTCTGGTCCCAAGGTTGCGCCCGTATCATCGGCGTGATCGCCCATTCCTGTTCTTCGTTTCGGTCAAGAACAAGGTAGGGAATTCTGAGGGGCGGTGTTGAAGCCCCTACTGAAATGGCTTTTGATGATGTCCCCGGTGAACCGACTGTCCAGAGGTTCGGGCCGCTGTTTCCGTTCGATGTTACCGCCACAACCCCTGCTTCTACAGCTTTATCCAGGGCTACGCTTGTGGGCCAGTCCGGTCCGTTTACTGTGTTGCCCAAAGACAGGTTGATCACATCCACCTCGTCTTCTACCGCCTTTTCAATGGCAGCGATCACCTGCTCAGTGGTTCCTATTCCTGTCGGACCGAGTGCCCGGTACCCGTAAATTTCAGCGTCAGGGGCTACGCCGTGCATTCTGCCGTCTGCTGCAATAATCCCTGCAACGTGCGTACCGTGAAGGGTCGGCACACCTTCTTCTTTCGTCGTTTCCATCGGATCATCATCTTCATCCACCACGTCATATCCGCCCCGGTAGTTTTTCTTAAGGTCGGGGTGATGATAATCAATGCCCGTATCAATTACTCCTATCTTTATTCCTTCCCCTGTAAGGCGGTCGCCGTCTTCATCGAGCATGCTTCGAATTTCGTTTCCACCGATAAACGGAATGCTCTCATCCATGGACGGCTCGTACATGGCAACAGGATCAATTCGCTTAACCCCTTTGATTGTCTGAAGCTGCTCTATATCTTTTTGTTTGATTTCAAGTGAAAAACCATTAAATAACGTCAGAAATGTCCGGCGCACCTGAGTGTCAGGGAGCTGCTCCTGTACCCGTGCCATCGCTTCAACTGGATCATCGTCAGCTTCCACAATCACAATCTGCATTTGTTCCGGATCTATTTCCGGCAGGGGCGGCCGTTCAGGATACAATCCGCCGCTTTCTTCTGCCAACCCCTGATAAGGTGAAAACAACATCGTCACTACCATCGCTGCCGCCAGCATTCCCCACACACGCCTCATCATCATCTACAGACCTCCCGGAGCTGAGTATTATTTTTATAGCATGCGTGACTCTGTCCCATTTCATGTATAAGTTCGCACCGGGGTCTGTCCCCGCACAATTTTGTGTAAGATTGTGGAATTGGGAGGATTTTGCGCAGAGAGTATCCGGACGCCAAAAAAACCTTACCCGCAATCATAATAGAAAGATTTTTACATTTGGTGTTGTTTTACGCTTTTTCGCTACCTTTTTTTGATCTGTTCGGCAGCCTTCTCAGACTTTCGGCTTCCTTCTGTCCCAGTTAGGCTCTTAAGCAGTCTAAATCACATCAACTCGAAGCTTACTTCTGAAACAGCGCTTTTACCTGCGGGGGTTTCCTCTTAACATGTTTCCAATAAAAAAAGGAAGAGAGACCTGCATCTCTCTTCCCACACTTCTTTATTATTACTTCGTCCCGAACAAACGGTCTCCGGCGTCACCAAGACCCGGTACGATGTAGCCTTTTTCGTTTAATTTATCATCCATTGCAGCAAGATAGATATCCACATCCGGGTGTTCTTCCTGAAGAATTTCCACACCCTCCGGCGCTGCTACCAGACACATTAATTTAATGTTATTTGCTCCGCGCTTTTTAAGAGAGTTAATCGCTTCCACCGCAGAACCGCCCGTAGCAAGCATTGGATCGATCACAATAAATTCTCTTTCTTCCACGTCATTCGGCAGCTTCACGTAATACTCAACCGGCTTTAACGTTTCAGGATCACGATATAAACCGACATGTCCCACTTTTGCAGCGGGAATCAGCTTCAAAATACCGTCAACCATACCAAGACCGGCACGGAGAATCGGCACCAGACCGAGCTTTTTACCCGCAATCGTCTTACTCGTCGCCGGACCTACCGGTGTTTCAATTTCCACTTCCTGAAGCGGAAGTTCACGTGTAATTTCAAACGCCATCAGGCTTGCAACTTCATCCACAAGCTCACGAAACTCTTTCGTACCTGTATTTTTATCGCGAATATACGTCAGCTTGTGCTGAATTAACGGATGATCAAAGACATACACCTTACTCATGGTTTATATCGCTCCTTTAGACTCAAAGATTAGTTCGGGACGTGATCTCTATTATACCCTTTGAAGATTCTACATAAAAACATGGACTGATTCAAGCCAATTCCATAAAGTTATTCATTGTAAATGAAGGCAGCGCTCCCGATGTCGGAAAAGTTATGCACACAGTTATGCCCAATTATCCACAATCAAAGATGTTTGTCCACAAAAATAGTGCAACTTATTCACAACTGTAGATAAATACACACAATCCCTGGTTTTTTATTAACAAAATGTTTTTGGTTATCCACACCCGTATCTTTTTTATCCACAAAAATGTCCCGGATTTCTAAATGAATCATCCGGGACATCACAGCTTCTTATTTATACATCGGGAAACGGGAAGTCAGTTCGGCGACCTGATTACGGGCTGCTTCAAGAACCTCGTCTTTATCAGGGGATTTCAATACAGCTGCCATGATTTTGCCGATTTCCTTCATTTCATCCACACCGAATCCGCGGGACGTAACCGCAGCAGTACCGATGCGGAGACCGCTTGTAACAAACGGACTTTCCGGGTCAAACGGAATGGTGTTCTTGTTCGTCGTAATACGAACTTCATCCAGAGCTTCTTCTGCAATTTTACCCGTAATTCCTAATTTACGGAGGTCAAGAAGGACAAGGTGGTTATCCGTACCGCGAGACACAAGATCAATTCCTTGCTCTGTTAAGGATTCTGCCAGAGTAGCCGCATTATCAACAACCTGCTTGGCGTAACCTGTGAATTCATCTCCAAGAGCCTCGCCAAGAGCAACTGCTTTGGCAGCAATAACGTGCATGAGAGGTCCGCCTTGAAGACCAGGGAAGATCGCTTTATCAATTTTCTTTCCGAATTCTTCTTTACAAAGAATCATACCGCCACGTGGACCGCGAAGGGTTTTGTGCGTTGTTGTCGTCACAAAGTCTGCGTGAGGAACCGGGTTCTGATGAAGACCGGCAGCAACAAGTCCTGCAATGTGCGCCATATCAACCATCAGCAGTGCATCCACTTCGTCTGCAATTTCGCGGAACTTGGCAAAGTCAATTTTACGCGGGTAGGCACTTGCACCGGCAACGATCATTTTCGGACGGTGTTCCTTGGCTTTAGCAAGGACATCATCGTAATCGATAACCTGATTTTCTTTGTCCACTCCATATTCCACGAAGTTATACTGCTTTCCGCTGAAGTTAACAGGGCTTCCATGAGTTAAGTGACCACCGTGGCTTAAGTTCATGCCAAGAACCGTATCACCGTGATCAAGAACTGTGTAATAGACAGCCATATTCGCCTGCGCACCTGAGTGAGGCTGAACGTTAACATGTTCCGCACCGAACAAACGCTTTGCACGCTCGCGGGCAATGTCTTCTACAACGTCCACATGTTCGCAGCCGCCATAATAGCGCTTGGAAGGATAGCCTTCTGCGTATTTATTCGTCAACACAGAACCTTGTGCTTCCATTACCGCTTCAGACACAAAGTTCTCTGATGCAATCAATTCGATATTGTCACGCTGGCGTTTCAATTCCTTGTCCATTGCCTGAAAAACATCATTGTCCTGCTTTTTTACATGAGCCAATCGTTCCTGGTTCAACGTTTCCATTTCGTTCGCCTCCTCAAGTAATCCCGTTCATGTTGTTTTCATAACATTAACAGTATAACGCATATCCACCGGCAATTTCATCTGTTTATTTGATGCTTCACAATATTCTAGTATTACCTCCATAAGTAAATGATCTAGATGCTGTCGCTATGGACATGGCTTCCCGGCGGGTTTTCCTACTTGCCCTAACGTGAGGCTACTGAAAAAGTAGATTTTTTAACTAAACTCATAGAAGTCAGATGTAAATTTCCGCTCATTGCGCTCCCTTTCCGCGGGCGGTTCGGGAGCCTCCTCAGCGCTCCGCGCTTGCGGGGTCTCCCCGGAACTCGCTCCTCCCGCAGGAGGTCGCGCATTCGCTCCAATCAACGAGCTTTTATAAAGGACAATGACCTTTGATAAAAAAATTGGACATGGTTCCAGCATCCTAGCTTATCGTTTCCAACAGAAACTTGGCTGCTTACACAGAGCAGCAGAAAAGTAATGCCTCCGGGTTCCTCTTCCTTACACCTCTTTACCTATACGGTTAAGAGAATACTCAGAGAAGAGGAGTTGGAGTGCTTTTTTCTTCGAGTTCCGTTATCCCCATTTAAACTTTGTAAAAGGAGAATACTCGCATATAGAAATCTGTAAGCTGCTTCATGTTTAAAAGCAATCAAATAAGAATGTAAAAGAGGATGCAGCCGGAATGTTCGAGACTCCTGCGGAAGCAGGTGGCAGGGTGAGACCCCGGAGTGCGGAGGAGGCCACTGAAAAAGTACAAAACAACTTTTTCAGTGCCTTCGCGGAGCACCCGGAGGCTCACCGGCGCCCCCGCGGAAAGCGAAGGGCATTCCGGCTGCATCCTGACTTCTTCTGCTTCAAGAATTCCTTTAATTCGATGGGCTATAGGGACAGACCTCTGGTTTTACGGATCCCTGTAACGTAGAGAAAACCCCGCCGGGTGGCGGGGTTTTCTCTACGTTAATCACATGTGGATGGTGGTTCTGTTGTGTCGATCGTGTAAACGGCCCGTTCGCCTCCGATGAGTTTCGGCCGTGTTCGTGCGAGGGTCAGGTGGGCGCTTCCGATGGACTTAATCCGGCTGCGGACAGGAACAGCAACCTGCTTTAGATGCATACCGATTAGCGTATCTCCAATATCGATGCCTGCATGTGCTTTTATTGTTTCCACCACTACAGGACTGTTCATCTGCCGGTAGGCATAAGACGCCATCGATCCCCCTGCCCGTGGCATAGGAATCGCTGATACATGATCTTCCATCCTCCAGTAATCTCTTGTGTTTCCTTCGATCACAAGCGCTCTGTTCAAGTGTTCGCAGCATTGAAAGGCAAGATGAACGCCGGTTTTTATCCTGAACGATTCAAGGGCTCTCCATAACGCTTCTGCAATATCCATGGAACCGGCCTTCCCGATATGCTCTCCTTTTACTTCGCTCGTACTTGTACCTACAACAAGAATCTGCCCTTCCCTAAGCTTCGCAGCTTCGTTCAGGTCAACAAGCGCGGCTTCGAGGTCTTCGGTTAACTGGGTCAGGTGATCAGACACACTTATCAGCTCCTTACCGACTACCCTTCGTAGTCAGAGATTTTTTCAAGACGGCGATCATGGCGTCCGCCTTCATACTCTGTAGTAAGCCACACTTTCGCAATTTCACGTGCAAGGCCAGGTCCGATTACACGCTCCCCCATCGCAAGGACGTTTGAATCGTTATGTTCCCGGGTTGCCTTTGCACTGAAAAGGTCGTGCACCAGCGCACAGCGGATTCCTTTTACTTTATTGGCCGCAATGGACATGCCGATCCCTGTTCCGCAGATGACAATTCCGCGGTCTGCTTCGTTATTTGCCACTTTCTCTGCAACTGGAATTCCGTAGTCCGGATAGTCGACAGAGTCACTGCACTCACAGCCTACATCGTCATAGGAAATGTTAAGGTCGTCCATTAATGATTTAATTTCTTCTTTTAAATTTCTTCCACCGTGATCTGAACCGATTGCTACTTTCATCTCGTTGTCCTCCTTAGGTTTTAGGGGCACGCTCTTAACAGCCCCTACACGTGAAATTTCTGTATCACTTTTTTCAGATTGCCCGCTTCTTCAGACAGAATTTCAGAAGCTGCCGCAATCTCCTCCATAACTGCCGACTGTTCCTGGGTAGCGGAGCTTACTTCCACTGCCCCGGCGGACGTCTCCTGTGCTATGGCTGCCACTTCCTCAGACTGGCTGGCGGACGCTTCAACGGACTTCATCTGTTTTTCAACGAGTATGGAAATCTCAGCTACTGATTTCGCCACTTCTGTAACAGACTCTCCCATATCCGCTATTGCTTCGTTCGTGGCAGATCCTTTATCCGCTTCTTTTTTTGCCACCTGAACCTGATCGGTAATCTGCCCTACCACGTTGGTGACTTCTGATTGGATACTCTTAATGAGAGAGGAAATTCCCTGTACAGCTTTCCCGCTTTCATCAGCTAATTTTCTCACTTCTTCTGCCACTACGGCAAATCCTCTGCCCTGTTCTCCGGCTCTTGCCGCTTCGATGGATGCATTCAAAGCAAGAAGATTCGTCTGTCCGGCAATATCCCCGACAAGAGAAATAATCTCTTCAACTTTCTTCGCATTTTTTTCCAACCGGTGAACAGCAGTCAGAGACGTTTCGTTATCCTTGGCAAGCTGCTGAATTCCCTCCACGAGAGAGGTAATAACTTCTTTACTCTCAGCAAGCGTCTCTACCATATCTTCGCTCAGGCGGTTTGAAGTCTGGGCGTGATTTTGCACCTGTGTGGCAATCTGCATCACATCTTCAACCGATTCTGCGGTTTCCTGAATGGAAGCCGCTGAGTTTTCAGCTCCCTGTGAGATTTCGTCTACAGTCCGGCTGATGTTATCTGCCTGCTCAGCCGCAGCCAGGGAGGCACCGTTAATCTCGGCCACGCGCTCATTTGTACTCATGAAATTGCGGTCGATATCCTGAACCATGGAGCGGAGGTTGTCCACCATGTTGTTATAAGCCAATGCCAAGCCGCGCAGCTCATCGTCTGACTTCGGAACTTCCACGTGTTCTGAAATATCCCCGGAAGCCACCTTCCCGGCGGCCTTCTCCAGTCTGTGAAGAGGCTTAGCGATTACAGTAGCCCCGATAAAGCCCAATACCCCGCACCACATGACTCCGAGCACTAAGGTGATGACGGTAAAGATATTCTCGTTAACTCCGAGTAAACCGCCAAGATAATCACTTAAAAAGAAGATAAAAAACGCGCTCGTAGCATATGTGATGACAGCTACCGAACAAATTCCAAGAACCATTTTCTTTCTGATACTGAACCGGTATGACGATGATTGCAGTTTAGACAACGCTTACTCCCCCTGGTTAGAGAGGCCTCTGACAAAGTACAAAACAACTTTTTCAGTGCCTTTTATTAGAATTGCAATGGGTCCACTCGGTTGCACGCCTGGGACGAAAAACCCACTCGTACCAGGTATTTAAGAAATGCAACCGTTACGCTCATTGCCTTAGAAGCTTTTATTCTTTATCTCTTTTAAGCTTGGCAACAAGTTTATCTATGGCTTGTTCTATTTCAATGAGTGTTTGTTTATATGTGTGTTTGTCTCCACCAAAGGGATCGGCAATATCCATGGAAGGAAAATCTTTAATCAGTTCATCGATCGCTTCCTGATGAGGTTTAATCTCGGACAGCAGCGCTTCTTCAAGTTCCTGCTGTTTGGACGTATCATTATTTTTAAGAAAGTCATCCACTTTACTCTGGTTTTCTGCTATAAACTGCGCCCTCTTAATTTCAAGCTGGGCCGCTTCTTGATCAATCTTCTTTTTCTTTTCTCGGTGTTCTTTTGTATCATGGACAAACTCATTCAATGTGAACACATTGTTCTGGTCTTTATGAAAATGTTCGATTATTCTTCGCTTGTGTTCCTGAGTCATTGTCAATACCACATCCGCCCACTCCAGGAGGTCCTTATCCAGAGACCTGGATTGATGTGAATGCTCTATTCCTTTATCCTCAAGAACAGCTTTTGACCCTTCTGAGATAGGTACGCCGTCCATGGCATGGATTCCTGCAGAACGGGCTTCATACTGTTCCGGGAAGCTCTTTGTCTTCTCAATGAACACCTTTTCGGCCAGTGGGCTCCGGCACGTATTGCCTGTGCAGACAAACAGTACTTTTTTCATTGCTGCCGCTTCCTCCTTGTGAGTAAAAATTCAAACTTACTCCTATTCGTTACCTCTTTTACTTTTTTTCACACTTATATTTTACCATACCGGTCCTTTGTAACCGGTAACGGAAGATGATTTCAGAAAATAGTCCTATACCGGATTCAGCAGTGCCCCCTCCTTTCACTAAGCACCTTTATCCTTACTCTTTCAACAGATCAAAAAAGGCACGGAAACCGCGTCCCCTGCCTTCACACTCACATACTTTAAAAGTTACTCTGTTAAACTCATGTGAATTACGCTCATTGCACTTTCCGCTGGCGGCTCGGGAGCCTCCTCACACTTCGAGAGGTCACTGAAAAAATCCATTTTGTTTAAAATAGGCTCAGTAAAGTCAGGTGTTGATTTCCGCTCATTGCAGCGGGGGCGCCGGTGAAAGGATGAACCCCTGCTTCTTCCTCTGCCAGCTACTCTACGAAGCTTTCTGCGTCGAAGCAACTCGCAGCATATTCGTGGTGTAACCGCTCGCTGCTCCCGCAGGAGTGTCGCGCATTCGCTCCAATCAACACTTTTTATAAAACGACAAAGACATTTAGCACATCAAAAACTTTTATATGGGCTGCAATTAGAGCCCTAAATGGTGACACAATTATCGGAATTGGACTTTTCGGCTCAAGTCTGCAAAATGGAGCGTATTCCATTCATAGAAGCTGAATTCAATTCTTTTTCAGGGTAAACCAAACAACTTATACAAACAAAATCTTAACACCGAACCCCACCAAAATGAGGCCTCCCAACATTTCGCTGTATCCTCCGAGGAGTCCTTCGACTTTTCTTCCAAGAAGCAGTCCCGCACACGTTAAAAAAGCGCTCATGATGCCAAAGGATACAAGAGTCAGTAACGTTTTCGCCCCGAGCATCCCCAGGCTCAACCCGACGGAAAAGCTGTCGATACTCACGCCCACAGCGAACAAAATGAGTCCTAATCCCACCGGCTGCAGAAAGCTTTTTGTATCTTTCGAAAAAGAAGAAAAAATCATCTGCAGGCCTAATATAATCAGCACGATTGCTCCAAGAAGATACGCAAACACACCCACGTACTGAGAAACGATCTTGCCTAAAATCATACCTAAAAGCGGCATGGCCACATGAAACAGGCCAACCGTCGTTCCGATCATCCCGATTTGGCGCAGACGGAGACCGATCATCCCCATCCCCACGGAGATGGAGAACGCGTCCATACTCAAAGCAAAAGCCATTATCCCTATCGTTAATGCTTCTCCAATCACGAAATCACCCCTTGGACGTGCTACTCTACCGTATGCACGTCCAAGGGGTTTTATTTCTGTAATTCGTTTTCAGTTAGAACTCTGTTTCCCGCCGCTTTTCTAAGCCTGTTCATCACAGCCTGACCGAGGGCTGCTTCACCCACCGTCCGGGCAAAAATAACGTCGACCGCCTCTCCGGAGTCAAAGCTTCTTAAAGCTCCGTACAGCTCCCGGGCAACGGTACTGATATCACTTTCCGTGCCGCAGATTTCCTTTCTTCTCATCCCTGAAAACGTCTCGCTTTTCTCCACCGGAACGAGGATGCCTACATTTAATCCCTTACGATTTGCTTCGTCGATCTGTTCCTGAAAAAAACGGTCGGATCCGTCCACCAGGGTCATCTCTGCCTTCGGGGCATAGTGGGTGTATTTCATCCCCGGTGACCGTGGTGCTTCTTTTTCCTCCGCCAGTGACGGATCAACTGCTACTTTTCCCACCACCGCTTCGAGCTGTTCTTTCGTAATGCCGCCTGGGCGAAGAATCATCGGTTCCTCACCGGTACAGTCAACCACGGTAGATTCAAGACCGACTCCCGTGGCGCCTCCGTCCACAATCCCGGCAATTTTTCCTCTCAGGTCTTCCTGAACATGGACTGCCGTCGTCGGACTCGGCCTTCCCGAAGTATTCGCGCTCGGGGCTGCAATCGGAAGCCCCGATGCTTCAATGACAGCGAGGGCTACGGGGTGATCGGGCATCCGGATTCCTACCGTATCGAGACCCGCGGTGACTTTCGTTGATAACCGGCCGTTATGACGAAAAACAAGAGTCAGTGGCCCCGGCCAAAAAGCATTTATCAGCTTTTCACCAAGTTCATTTGTTTTTTCCACATACCGCTTCACATCATCCCTTTTGGCAATATGGACGATGAGGGGGTTATCAGACGGACGGCCTTTTGCCTGAAAAATCCGGTCTATGGCTTTATCAGATTGCGCATTTCCACCGAGACCATAGACGGTTTCAGTGGGAAAAGCCACAACTTCATTTTGTATTAAACGTTCTGCTGCTTCCTGAATATGATGGGATTCTGCGAGGTTATCCACATCTTTTTCCACAGTCCATATAAACGTGTTCCGTTGATTAGTCATTATTCGTTCCTCCTTGCTGTTGTCTATTTTGCGGATGTTTACACCGATTGTCAACGGCCCGGCAGGTTTGTGAAATAAGAAAGAGTTATCCACATTCATCGGTGGATAACTCCATGTTTTTGTTGATAACCTTGTTTATAAACTGTGGGTGAAACTTTTATTTATTCACAGCCAGGCGGGTATGCATCACTTTCGGGCTCCGTTTTACGTTTTGTTTATAGTGATTCGACTCCCTGACCCTTTTCGGCACCTCATCGCTTTGAAGAAGGGAAAAGCCTACCTGCTCAAGGAACGCCTGCTGGCCGGACGTTAACAGATATAAGCTTTTATAGCCCCTTTTTTCTGCAAAGGCGGTGGCCGTTTCCAGAAATTCGAGCAGGAATACTGCCCCTACCTTTTCAGAATCAATCACGAGGGAACGAAGAATCACATCTTTTTTCCCGATTCCAGCAAGTCCTGCCGTAGCTACCAGCTCGGCGTTTTCATTCTCTGCGACGATAAACTCCGTAGGCTCCTCGTCATAAACCTGCTCTATGACTCCGGCTTTAGAAAGGAGCCTCTGCAATTGCAATGTATCTTCTTCCAATGCTTTTCGCACGATCATTCCCACATCGTCCACCCTTTCCAGTGTCGTTTTTACACCTTATGTGGACAACCTGTGGATTATGATACGAACGTTGATTTAATAGAGTGATGCCGGCGAACCACTACCCTGTAAAACAATTTGGGAGATTTCAAACCTCTCATCGATGTTCTAAGCTTCGTTGACCGATATACGCTCTCTTTCCGCGGACTCGGGCTGAGCTTCCCCGGTAAGGTGCAAGGTCTAGCCTGTCTAGCACTTCCGCAGGAGTCTCGCATATTCCGGTCAACTTAGCACAACACATTGAATATTCAGAGGATAAAGATAACCTGTCCAAAAACAAATCACACGCCTATTTTCATGCGCCATAACTGCCTATCCAAAAATCCTGTCTTTCAGCCCTCCGAAGAACTCTACGAAGAAGAACGTCACTTCCACTTCTTCCTCTTCACCTTCAGCATCTTCTTCTGCCGTCTCAGCTGCGACCGCATCCCCGTTACCGAAATCAAGGAAGCAAAGTGGCGGGAACAGTACGCACCACCAGTTGTCTCCTCGGCCTTCTCCGATTGACACAAGTACCGCTTCATATTCGCCTGCAGGGTACAAAAAATTCCCGTAAAGCTTCGTTGGAAACTGGACATCCTCGTAGCTTACAGTAAAATTCTCACTGCTCCCGGCAGCTTCAAGCTCTGACGCTACAATAGCCTCAAGCTCAGGCAGCCCCTCTTCGATCGTATTCCTCGCTTCTTCAAGAGACACAATTTCCTGGACCCATTCTGTGATCTGGACGTTAATCGCATCACGGATATTCCGCTTAACCAGCTGATCCACCGGACTATTACTGTTGGCGAGAATCCGCAGCCGGATTGACTCTTCCGGAATCGCATCCGGATCATTCGCATATGCCGGGTTTACCTGCTGGCCTTCCCAGCTCATGATCAAAACTAAAAAAGAAATAATTGTATAAATAAGGGCTCGTTGTTTCATTTTTCTGACACCTTCCTCTCACCAACCAGTCTGGTCACTGGTGAAAGAAAGTAAACAGCCAATCGCCCGACATGTTATGACATGACTTGCGACTGGCTTTAATTTAACGGGTAAATAAGACGATCCGGTCTTTCCCGTTGATGTCCTTTAACACCCTGATATCCCCGCTTTGTCCAAGGTGCTCCTGCAATAATCCAGGCACGCTTCTTCCCTGATCGAAGCCGATTTCAAAGGCCACCATTCCCGGCTGTTTCAGCACAGATCCAAGCTGCCGGGCCATCCCTCTGTAAAAAACAAGTCCGTCTTCCCCGCCGAACAGAGCGGTTTCAGGGTCGAAATCCCGGACGTTTTTCGCAAGACCCTCTCTTTGTCCTTCCGGAATATACGGCGGGTTTGAGACCACGATGTCCACTTTAGCATCGTTTTCGACCAAAGGTCCAAGAAGGTCCCCGTGGACAAATGCGACTTCCGCCTCCAGCCTCCGGGCATTTTCCTTCGCCACTTTTATCGCAGCTTCTGAAATATCCACTGCCTGGATTTTTGGAGACCATCCTCGTTCCTTTAATTCTTTAAACAGCGTAATGGCAATGATTCCGCTTCCTGTCCCAACGTCAACGAGATGAAGGGGATGATCCTTCGGGAACCTCTCTTCCGCCTCAGTAAGAACCGATTCAATCAGCTCTTCTGTTTCAGGACGCGGGATAAGCACGTCTTTTGACACGCGAAACGTACGGCCGTAAAACTCTTCCACACCGGTAATGTGCTGAACCGGAACCCCGGTTGCTGCGGTCTTTACGTCACGCTGAAACAGCTCCCATACGGCGGGATCGAGTTCGGTTCTCATCTCTGACAGCCAGCGAGCCCGGCTCCAGCCTGTATGATGGCTGAGAAGTACCTCTGCGACTCCCGGCTCAACATCGTTTTTTTCTAAAAAAGAAGAAGCCCATGCAAGGGCTTCGTATACTCTTTGATCTTTTTCCATCAGTTACTCTCCTGCCTGCTCCATTGCTCTGGACTGTTCTTCGACAATGAGGGCCTCAATAATTTCATCAAGCTTCCCCTGAAGAATCTGGTCAAGCTTCTGAATGGTAAGACCGATACGGTGGTCCGTTACCCGGCTTTGCGGGAAATTGTACGTACGGATTCGCTCTGATCGGTCACCGGTACCTACGGCAGATTTACGGGCATCATCATATTTAGCCTGTTCTTCTTTTTGAACCTTATCATAGATTCGGGCACGAAGTACCTTCATCGCTTTTTCCTTGTTCTTAATCTGGGACTTTTCGTCCTGACACGATACAACAGTGTTTGTCGGCAAGTGTGTAAGACGAACGGCTGACATTGTCGTGTTAACACTCTGTCCGCCCGGTCCGCTCGATGTAAATGTATCAACGCGGATATCTTTTTCGTGAATATCCACTTCTACTTCTTCCGCTTCAGGCATCACGGCTACCGTTGCTGTAGATGTATGGATACGGCCACCGGATTCTGTTGATGGTACACGCTGCACACGGTGGGCACCGTTCTCGTACTTAAGCTTTGAGTAAGCACCTTTTCCGTTAACCATAAAGATCACTTCTTTAAAGCCACCGATTCCTGTCTGGTTCGTTTCAATGACTTCAATCTTCCAGCCCTGATCCTCCGCATAGCGCGAATACATCCGGTACAGGTCACCGGCAAACAAGGCAGCTTCATCACCGCCGGCTGCCCCCCGGACCTCAACGATAACGTTCTTGTCGTCGTTCGGGTCTTTAGGTAAAAGAAGAATGTGGAGCCTTTCTTCCAATGGAGGGATGCGGTCTGACAGCTCATCCATCTCCATCTTGACCATCTCGTACATTTCATCATCAAGGTTGTCGTTCAGCATTTCACGGGCGTCGTCATACTGAGACTTAACCTCTTTGTATTCCCGGTATGTCATTACTGTATCTTCAATATCGGATTGTTCCTTGGAATACTCCCGGAGTTTGTTTGTATCACTGATCACATCCGGATCCATAAGTAATTCATTTAAACGTTCATAGCGTTCTTCAACCGCTTGCAGGCGTTCAAACATTCTCTTCACCTCATCTTCTGCATAACAGTCTTATTATAGTACAGCCCGCCTCTGCCGTCAAAGCCCCCTCAATCCCCCCTCTTTGTCAAGCGAACACCGGAAATTGTGCGGGGACAGACCCCATAGCTGTCAAGTTAAGCAAAACTTGGGGGCTTCTTCTCTTTTTTTTTACGGAATCCTTAGGAACCCATATCAAAGAAGCCTTCTGTCGGAAGATTTTTTTGAACAAGGATGAATTCCGCTACAGGCGGACGCTTTCCGCGGGCATCGCCTCAGTCTCCTCGGGAAAAGCGCCCTGCGGGGTCTTCGGGTGGGTTTTTCCTGCTTCTTCCTCTACTAGCGTATGCTTCGAAGTATCTGCGTCGAAGCAACTCGATGATTATTCGTGATGTAAACGCTCGTCGCTGGAGTCGCCACCTTTCGCTCCATTTCTCCTTTATCAAATAAGATTCACACGAGACAAGTTGATCCCTAAATCTTGTATGATTTCTTTTTCTTCTTTCTATTTTATCGTGTTTTTCAAAATCGCAATTGGTGTTTCTCTTTTCTTCTTTTTACACTTTCTACATCGACTGCCAACCGCCTAAATGTATAGTTAAAATAGTTTCCTCAACTTACTTGGTGATATACAATCTCTTCCCTCTTAAACAACGCACTACGCGCACCAAATGTAATATCATACTGGAGATTAAAAGAGCGATGAGTTGGCCACACAGGTGACATTCAAAACGCTCCTTAAAAGGAGGATACCCTCATGTGAAAAACATTAAGCCACCTCATGATAAACGCTTTTTAGGTTGAACATGAAAGAGGATGTAGCCGGAATGGCCGAGACTCCTGTGGTAGTCGGGGCCAAGGTGAGACCCCGCAACGACGAGCGCTTACTTCAAGAATAAGCTGCGAGCTGCTTCGACGCAGTCAGCTTGGAACCATTACTATCAGAGGAAGAAGCACAAGTGAGGAGGCTCACCGGACCACCACGGAAAGCGAAGGACATTCCGGCTACATCCAGAAACCTTCAGCTTTCTGAAAATAGAGCCACACCTTAACTTGATGGCTATAGGGACAGACCCCCAAACTTTTAATTCCCCGTTTTTTTTAGAGGGATTAGTGGGATATTGTAGAATAGATGCAGTCATAGATGAGGAGGAGCATAGAATGAACTACGTAATTATCGGCGGTGATGCAGCAGGCATGAGTGCAGCCATGCAGATTGTCCGCACAGATAAAAAAGCAAAGGTTACAACACTTGAAATGGGTGGTATTTATTCATACGCCCAATGCGGCCTGCCTTATTACATTGGAGGCCTCACGGAGTCCAGTGATGACCTGATCGCACGAAGCCGGGATACATTTGAAGAAGAATACGGGATTGACGCCCGGGTTTATCATAAAGTTACGAAGATCGACACCGAGGGAAAGCGTGTTTTCGGAACCAATCTAAAAAACGGGGAGTCGTTTGAGATTTCATATGACAAATGTCTTGTAGCAACCGGTGCCGCACCAGTGGTCCCTCCTTTTGAAGGGACGGGACTGGAAGGTGTCCATACCCTTAAGACGATTCCGGATGCGGAAGCTATCGTTGACGACCTGGAAAACGCCTCCGATGTTACCGTTATCGGAGGCGGCTACATTGGCCTTGAAATGGCGGAGAACCTTGTGGAAAAAGGAAAAAAGGTGCGCATCATTGACCAGGCATCCCGTCTCGGTTCGGTTTACGACAAAGAATTCAGTAAAGCAATTGAAGACGAAGCCGCACGTCACGGCATTGAAGTCGTTACCGGTGAGTCAGTTGAACGTTTTGAAGGTGAAGAACGGGTAAAGTCCGTCGTGACAGGAGGCAAAACGTACTCTACAGACTTGGTCATCGTCGCCATCGGGGTAAAACCAAACACGAGCATGATTGATGACACACGGGTCCACGCAAGCGAAAACGGCGCCATTATCGTCAACGCCTATATGGAAACAAACGTGGAAGACCTTTACGCAGCCGGTGACTGTGCAACCCAGTACCACCGGATTAAAGAGAAAAACGATTACCAGCCTCTCGGAACGCATGCCAACAAACAGGGCCGGATCGCCGGTATTAATATGAGCGGCGGCTCCCAGCCTTTTCAGGGAATCGTCGGTACATCAATCATGAAATTCTTTGACCTGACAGTAGGCAAGACCGGACTCGGGGAAAAAGAAGCAGAGGACCTTGGCTTTGACTTTGAAACACTTGAATTTGAAGGACACTCCAACGCTGGGTACTATCCGGGCAACGAACCTCTGTTGTTAAAGGTCATCAGCCACAAAAATACCGGTCACCTTCTCGGACTTCAGGCCGTCGGGAAAAACGGCGTGGACAAGCGGATTGACGTGGCAGCAACGGCGCTGTATCACCGCATGACCATGGCTGATATTGAAAATCTTGACCTGAGCTACGCCCCTCCATACAACGGAGTATGGGATCCTTTGCAGCAGGCGGCCAGACGGATGAAGTAGGAGGTAGCGCATTGCGTGAAAAATGTCTAATTTTGACGAATTCTCTTTAAACGGACGAAAAGTCTGCATAAACCGGGCCAAACTCTGCTTAAACCATCTGAAGTTCTCCATAAACAGCCCGAAACTCTCCATAAAACCATAAAAGTTCTCCATAAACCTCCGCCCCTATCCGCCCCCCGCAAATACAAAAAAGACACCTGTTGGCTGGCAGGTGCCTTTTTTGATTTATATTAACTATTATGGGGGAGCAATGTTTACACCTTACCTGAAATCATTGACCACAACTCGGTACTCATAGCGAGGATTAGCGGCCTTCAGCTTTTCTTCCACTTCCCGGACTTTTGCGTCTTTCTCTTTCTGGGTAAGACCGTCGTTGTCAATCTGCATGTTTACCCATGCATGAGCCCCGTTCAGAAGAATCATTCCCGGTGTTACACCCGGCGTGGAGTAAATGACGTTTTCCATCATATCCTGATCTTCACCAATCGTCTGGCGCGCTGACAACGGATCCCGGTAGCTGAGCCCGTTTACGTTTTCTCTATGATCTGTATGCTGCGGTTGTCTCATTTCATTAATGGCACCATAATTTGCAGGGCCCGGTCCGAACAGTCCATGTGCAACGTTACGCTGAAAAGGATGATTCGGTTCATTTGGCTTGTTCATGCTCTCTACATCAGGTGTATCCATATCAGAGCATCCCACAGTCACCAAAAGCATGACAAGGGCGAGGCTCTTAAGGATGAGTTTCATGATGAACACCTCCTATCCAGTAGCATAACCAAACACGCCTTCTTTTAGTCTTCACGGTGCTATGATTTTATGGGCAAAATTCAGCATTGCCCGGACGTACAAAAGTGCTTAAACTAAGGGTGGAAGTCATTTATTAGGAGTCGATACGATGCGCAGTGAAAAAGAAAAAATGATTGCCGGTGAGATGTATTCACCAATGGACCATGAATTATTGAAAGGCCGGGAAGATGCCCGGGCCATCACAAGGCAGTTTAACCAGTTAATCGAAACCGATTACGATATGAAAGAAACGCTCCTGAAAAAACTCTTCGGGTCTACAGGTGACGAACTATATATCGAACCGGACTTCCGCTGTGATTACGGCTTTAACATTCATTTGGGGGAAGAGTTCTACGCCAATTTCAACTGTGTGATTCTTGATGTTTGTCCCGTGACGATCGGAAAACGCTGCATGCTCGCTCCCGGCGTACATATTTACACCGCTTCCCACCCTCTCGATGTGGAAGGGAGATACTCGGGCAAAGAGTTCGGTAAGCCTGTCACGATCGGCGACAACGTATGGATCGGCGGCGGTGCCATCATTAATCCCGGCGTAACCATCGGAGACAATGCCGTTATCGCTTCCGGTGCGGTCGTAACGAAAGACGTGCCGGCAAATACGGTTGCAGGCGGAAACCCAGCCCGGGTGATTAAGGAGATTGATCAGTAACATTGGAGGCATTTTACACTTAGCACACCCTTTTTTACGTTTAGCCACTCACCCCCACTCCGCACCTGACTAAAAAACCGCGGCCCCTCAGAAAAGGTACCGCGGTTTCTCTATTTACATCGTTGTTGTCTCCACTGTCTGTTTTTCATAAGAAGGAGCCGGTCTGCCCGGCACTTCATGGCAGTGGCGGCAGCGGGGCTCATAGGATTCCGATGCTCCTACGAGAATGATCGGGTCGTCGTAGGAAGCAGGCTTTCCGTTGATCAGGCGCTGGGTACGGCTTGCAGGAGAACCGCACGACAGGCATATCGCCTGAAGCTTCGTTACAGTCTCGGCCACTGCCATCAGCTGAGGCATACAGCCGAACGGCTCGCCGCGGAAGTCCTGATCAAGTCCCGCACAAATGACGCGAATTCCTTCATCCGCCAGGGTCTGCACAACATCCAGAACGTCTTCGTCAAAGAACTGCACTTCATCAATGGCAACCACCTGGGTTCCATTCTCAAGCCGATCCAGCATGTCTGTGGAACGTTTGATTGGAAGTGCCGTCACCTTTGTTCCATTATGGGATACGACCTCTTCTTCACTGTATCTGTTATCAAGAGCAGGCTTAAACACCTGTACTTTTAATTTCCCGAAGCTGGCACGGCGGACCCGGCGGATCAGTTCTTCCGATTTTCCGGAAAACATACTGCCGCATACAACTTCCAGCCATCCTTCTCTTCTTGTTAAATTCATCAAAAACAGCTCCCTACTTAACCTTCTGTATATGTAAACCGTCCGGCAGACTGCCGGTTCCAATTGACACTTTTCCCCATTATATTACCCTTTCAGGCAAAAACTCAACGTCTTATTTAGTCGATTATTGTACCTTTTTACGGCCTTTACGCTTTGTATCGCCCGGATACAGATCGTTGAGAAG
Organism: Alteribacter keqinensis; assembly: GCF_003710255.1. Lineage (NCBI taxonomy): Bacteria > Bacillati > Bacillota > Bacilli > Caryophanales > Bacillaceae > Alteribacter > Alteribacter keqinensis. The sequence goes on from NZ_RHIB01000002.1 coordinate 556,891, forward strand.
AATTGATGTTTTGAGGGAAAAAAAACGGAGGTTTTCCATTTAATCCAGTTCAAACCGCTGCGGATAACCGGATCTTCGTCCGCCCCGCATCGGATGTTTATCCAGGACACTTATACAAAGGCCCTGAATCCGGGCAAAAAAAACAGGCAAGAACAAATCCTTGCCTGTTTTTATTATCCAGTTGATTAAAGGTTGTATTTCTTCTTGAAACGGTCCACACGGCCACCTGCATCGGCAAACTTTTGTTTACCAGTGTAGAATGGGTGAGAATCGGAACTAACCTCGACGTTGATTACTGGGTACGTGTTACCGTCTTCCCACTCAACTGTCTCAGCTGAACCTTTAGTTGAACCCGTTAAGAACATAAAGCCAGTGCTTGTATCCTTAAATACAACTTTTTGGTATTTTGGATGGATATCTGCTTTCATTCTTTTCATCTCCTTCCGCCCTGAATCTTTCGAATCAGAGTTTAATTCCTGCACGCACGTATGCGTACAAGGATTTTCGCATATGACGAAATTATATCAAGATGCTGTTTAATTTGCAACAGCTGTTTAAAAAACTACAAATTCTTTCAAAACCAGGAGCGACGCCTTTTTTACGACTTAATCCTTACTTTTCCGGTCTTTTCCTGTTCAAAAGAGCTGAAGAATTCTTCGTTCGTCTTCGTCTGCTTCACTTTTTTCAGGAAGGCCTCAAGGAAGTCAGGCTGATCGTTCATCGTTTTTCTCATGGCCCACAGGTTGTCGATCTGCTTTTTCGGAAGAAGCAGTTCTTCGCGGCGGGTGCTGGAGCGGCGAATATCGATCGCAGGGAAGATACGGCGTTCAGCAAGCTTGCGGTCAAGATGTATCTCACTGTTACCTGTTCCTTTAAATTCCTCGTAAATGACATCATCCATACGGGAACCGGTATCTACAAGAGCAGTAGCCAGAATTGTCAGGCTTCCCCCTTCTTCAATGTTTCTTGCAGCACCGAAGAAACGCTTCGGACGGTGGAAACTGGCCGGGTCAATACCGCCGGACAGGGTACGGCCGCTTGGGGGGATAACAAGGTTATATGCACGTGCAAGACGGGTGATGCTGTCCATTAAAATAACCACGTCTTTTTTATGCTCCACAAGCCTCATGGCACGCTCAAGAACGAGTTCTGCTACTTTAATATGGTTTTCCGGTACTTCATCGAATGTAGAGCTGACAACTTCTCCTTTAACAGAACGTTCCATGTCCGTTACTTCTTCCGGACGCTCGTCAATGAGAAGAACAATCAGTTCATGATCCGGGTGATTCTCGGCAATGCTGTTCGCTACTTCTTTCAAAAGCAGGGTCTTACCGGCTTTCGGAGGAGCTACAATCATACCACGCTGACCAAAACCGACCGGAGCGATCATATCAATCACACGGGAAGCGACCATGCGCGGATCGTACTCCAGTGTCATTTTCTGTTCAGGATATAACGGTGTAAGCTGCGGGAAGTGAGGGCGGCTTCTCGCAAGGTCCGGGTCCTGTCCATTTACTGCCGTTACCTGAAGAAGACCGTAATAACGCTCATTCTCTTTAGGCTTCCGTACTTTACCCGCTACCTTGTCTCCGTTACGGAGTTCAAAGCGGCGAATCTGAGAAGCTGAAATGTAAATGTCCTGTGAGCTCGGCTTGTAGGTGTTTGAACGAAGAAAACCAAATCCTTCTGTCGGGATAACTTCAAGAATCCCTTCCATAAACATGAGATCTTCACTCTCTGCCGCCTTCTTTAAAATAGCAAAAATAAGTTCTTTTTTTGTTAATTGGCTGTAGTAAGAGACTTTATGATGCTTGGCCATTTCATAAAGTTCTTTAAGTTTCATATTTTCCAGTTGAGATAAGGTGATTCCCATACCATTAATCACACCTTTACTAAAATTATTATTATGTTTTTGCAGTCCTGTCCGGTCAGGGCATACGGGTTTTGCACAAAAAGACATAAGCAGACGAATGCCGGGACGGCTGTTTATTTTCCATTCAAAAGGTCATTGGAATCAGTTTTAAATGTGTTAGGAAATGACCGCAGAAGGGTAAAAACGGAGTACACTTTGAGGTTTGGGTAAACAGAACGTTTACGCAGGGACTGGGTAATGTTTCGTCAGAATCAACGTAGATACTCTCTATTCTAATCAGAAACAGGCACTGTTTCAAGAAAAAGATTTGACTGGAATCATTATTTACGAAGAGGGCTGTTTTTAAACCCGTTGAAAAAGGAAGTAAAATAAGAAAATGCCTTAAAAGGTGCTCTGTTTGACCTTTTAAGGCATTTGGGGTTTACCTTATGACGAGATCCGGTTTTTTCTGAAGACTGTGTTTACCATCAATAAATCGGACAGTACCTGATTTTGCTCTCATAACCATAGACTGGGTATGACCTGTGTGGCCGTGGTACCGGACACCTTGTAAGAGTTCACCGTCCGTTACACCTGTAGCTGCAAAAATACAGTCATCGCCGCTCACCAAGTCGTCCATCATCAGGACACGGTTTACATCATCGATCCCCATCTTCTTGCATCGGGCCAGTTCCTCTTCGTTACTTGGGAGAAGCTTACCCTGAATTTCACCGCCGAGGCATTTGAGTCCTACTGCTGCCAGAACGCCTTCCGGGGCGCCACCTGAACCGAGGAGGATGTCTACACCTGTGTCGTCAAAGGCCGTGTTGATCGCAGCCGCCACGTCTCCGTCTCCCATGAGCTTGATTCTTGCTCCTGCTTCACGGATTTTCTGAATTTTTGCCGCATGACGCTCGCGCTTCAGAATCGCAACAACGAGATCTTCTATATCTTTATTTTTCGCCTTTGCTACTGCTCGCAGGTTATCAATAATCGGTGCATCGAGATCAACTTTACCTACGGATTCAGGACCGACTGCTATTTTTTCCATGTACATATCCGGTGCGTGAAGAAGATTTCCTTTGTCTGCAATCGCAATGACTGCAAGGGCATTCCATTCTCCGCTTGCTACGATGTTCGTTCCTTCAAGAGGATCAACCGCCACATCGACGCGGGGACCGTATCCGTTCCCCAGACGTTCACCGATATAAAGCATCGGTGCTTCGTCCATTTCCCCTTCTCCGATAACGACAGTCCCTTTCATCGGCACGGTGTCAAATACATCACGCATCGCTTCTGTTGCTGCCTGGTCGGCCCCTTCTTTATTTCCTCTTCCCATCCAGCGTGCAGATGCGAGTGCTGCTGCTTCTGTTACACGGACAAGTTCCATTGATAAGCTTCTTTCCATAAACCTCTCCCCCAAGTCTGTTGATGGTATTATGACGAGCTTTTTACTTCTTCTTCCTCTTTCGTATCAAGGGTTTCACGCCACACCGTGGCCCCGAGATTCTTCAGTTTTTCTTCCAGGTTCGAGTAACCCCGGTCGATATGTTCAACACCGGTTATTTCCGTAACCCCGTTTGCCATAAGACCGGCAATAACAAGGGCTGCTCCGGCACGCAGGTCACTTGCACGGACCCGTGCTCCTTCAAGACGCTTTCCACCGTTAACCAGGGCAGATCGTCCTTCCACTTTGATGTCTGCGCCCATGCGGCGGAGTTCATCAATGTGTTTAAAACGGGCATTGTAAATCGTATCTGTGACCATACTCGATCCTTGGGCTTTGGTCAAAAGACTCGTAAACGGCTGCTGCAAGTCTGTCGGAAACCCTGGGTAAACAAGCGTCTTTACGTCTACCGCGGTCAGATCGCTGTTTGCTCCGTGAATAAAGACCTGGTCATCATTTGTCTCGATTCTCACACCCATTTCACGGAGTTTGGCTGTAAGGGACTCCAGGTGATACGGGATGATGTTATCGATGATCACAGAACGCCCCATCGCTGCCGCAGCAAGCATAAACGTTCCTGCTTCGATGCGGTCGGGAATAATGGAGTGACGGCAGCCAGAAAGATGTTCGACACCATCGATGCGGATAACGTTTGTTCCGGCCCCTTTGATCTTCGCACCCATGTTGCTGAGAAGGGTGGCTACATCAATGATTTCCGGTTCTTTCGCTGCGTTTTCAATAACGGTACGCCCTTTTGCTTTTACAGCCGCAAGCATGATGTTAATGGTCGCACCAACACTTACAACGTCAAGATAGATACGGGCTCCTGTAAGCTCGTCCGCCTGAAGGTAAATCGCCCCTTGTTCATTGGTTACTTTTGCGCCGAGCGCTTCAAAGCCTTTTATATGCTGATCGATCGGGCGGGGACCCAGGTTACATCCTCCAGGGAGACCGATAACGGCTTTTTTAAACTTTCCCAGCATAGCCCCCATCATGTAATAAGAGGCCCGAAGTTTTTTTACACGACCATTAGGCAGAGGCATGGCAAACATATTTTCCGGATGTATTGTCAGTGTGTCGCCATCCAGCTCGGTTTTTCCGCCGATTTCTTCAAGGAGTTCTGCCAGGATGCCAACATCTGAAATGTCAGGCAGATTATCAATTGTTACAGTGGAATCGGCCAAAATCCCTGCAGGAATGAGAGCCACCGCACTGTTTTTTGCTCCGCTGATGGGCACTGTGCCTTCGAGTAAATGTCCGCCTTCAATTAAAAGCTTTTCCATATTCAGCTTCCCTTCTATTCCTAGGTGTTATAAACCAACCTTACTTTTATCCCATTATAACCATTCAACGGAAAAAAAGTATCGTCTTTCTTTAAAGAAAACGTAAAAGGCACCCGGAGAAAAAGGTGCCTGTTTTTTGTAACGCTCAGCTTATGCGTTCGCTTTTTCCCAGTCGCTTAGAAACCTTTCGATTCCTGCGTCCGTTAACGGGTGTGATGCAAGCTGTGCAATCACCTTGTGGGGAATCGTGGCAATATGGGCGCCCCTCATTGCCGCCTCTGTTACATGGACAGGATGACGAACGGATGCCGCAATAATCTCAGTATCAATACTATGAATATCAAAAACTTCTGCAATGGCACTGATTAATTCCAGTCCGTCGTGACCGATGTCATCGAGCCTTCCGAGAAACGGGGACACATAGGTTGCACCGGCTCTGGCAGCCAGGAGGGCCTGGTTTGTTGAAAATACCAAAGTCACATTGGTTTTGATGTTAAGGTCTGCAAACGTCCGTACTGCCTTCAGTCCCTCAAGTGTCATCGGTACTTTCACCGTGATGTTCGGGGCAATGGCAGCAAGCTCCTTACCTTCTTCGATCATCCCTTCCGCCTCCGTGGAAATCACTTCTGCACTCACGGAGCCTTCCGTTACGATACTCGTAATCTCTCTTAATCGATCATGAAAATCAACGCCTTCTTTTGCTACAAGGGAAGGGTTTGTTGTCACACCAGATAGAATACCTAATTCGTGTGCGTTTTTAATCTCATCTATGTTAGCCGTATCAATAAAAAATCTCACTTTGGCGTCCACCTTTCCAGCTGTACATTATGTTAGCGCTTACGATTTCCTGAAGATTCAGGCGAACATGTTGAAAAAGAAAGTTGGAAGCGGACGTTTGTCCGCAGCCAACTGTCTGTATCATTACGCTTTTTGGGAAGAACCAAATTCACGCATTTTGCCTTTAACTGTTTCTTTGATTGCTTCACGGGCTGGTCCCATATATTTACGTGGGTCATACATTTCAGCATCGTTAGCAAGTGTTTCGCGAACGGCTTTAGCCGATGAAATCTGGCTTTCCGTGTTCACGTTGATTTTAGCTGTTCCAAGAGAAATCGCTTTTTGGATATCTTTTGTCGGAATGCCTGTTCCACCGTGAAGAACAAGTGGTACTGCCGTTAGTTCAGATACTTCCTTCATGCGGTCGAATCCAAGGTTTGGTTCACCTTTGTAAGGACCGTGTACAGATCCAAGTGCCGGAGCAAAACAGTCAACGTTTGTTGCTCTGATCAGCTCGTCACACTCAGCCGGGATTGCGTAAGCTGCTTCTGCATCGTCAACAATCAGGTCATCTTCCTGACCACCGATACGGCCAAGCTCAGCTTCTACAGAAATTCCGAGCGCGTGGGCTACATCAACAACTTTTTTCGTTACCGCAATGTTTTCTTCAAGCGGATGGTGAGATCCGTCGATCATAACAGAAGTGAATCCTGCATATATCGCTTCCACACATTTTTCAAAGCTTGAACCGTGGTCAAGGTGAATGGCCACAGGAACCGTTACTTCATACTCAGCCATAAGAGCTTCAACTATTGTAACAACAGTTACGAATCCTCCCATGTAACGTGCTGCTCCTTCAGAAACTCCGAGTATTACCGGAGAGTTTTCTTCCTGTGCTGCTTGTAGGATTGCCTGGGTGAACTCAAGGTTGTTCAGGTTAAACTGTCCAACGGCGTACCCTTCTGCTTTTGCTGTTTCCAGCATTTCCTTCATTGATACTAAAGGCATTCTAAATATCCTCCTTTGAAATCACGAGCATTATGATCAGCCCTTGGAATGTGTAAGTAATTATAAGAATACAAACGATAATGATACTATTTACCACCGGAGTGTGTTTTATCCTTACCATTTGTACTCGGACGTTTGCAGACGCAGCTTTTCACTTACATCCTTATCAGCTCGTACCAAAAAGCCATGATCCTTTCGGTATATCACAGCATTCTTCACGAGAAAAGTCATCCCAACAGGTTGATTCACTTGTCCATTATAGCATAACCCGTTAAAATTTCATCCTCTATTCAGAATAAATGTGTTAATCGATGGATCACAGCTTCTTGAAACACCACTGGCCCACAAGCCGGTGCTCTTTTTACGAATACAGCCTAGGCATTACACCATCAAATGTTCTTTTACCTTTTCACGAACCTCGTCAATATCAAACGGCTTTGCAAAGTGGGCCAGCGCACCCAGCTTCTTTGCTTCATTGATCATTTCAAGCTCGCCGTAAGCCGTCATCATAATGACGTTTGTTTCCACACCCATTTTTTTCATCTCTCTTAAAATCTCCAGCCCGTCCATCCCGGGAATTTTCATATCCAGTAGCACGAGATCAGGATTCTTGTCTCTCACAATCGAAAGCGCTTGTTTTCCGTTGGAAGCGTCGTATGTGTCGAATCCGTCTTTTTCAAATACCTCATGAAGTAAGACACGTATGCCATATTGATCATCTACAATAAGCAGCTTCTTCTTCACTCGGGTTCCCCCTCTCAATAGTTTCTCCCCCGCCAAACATTACTTTTGCATACAATAATTATCTTCGCTAAGAAGACAGGATCTTCCTTCTTTTCTGTCAGCATATGCGTTGTTTTTTTTTACCTTCGTTGCTTATACTGAATAAGGAAGGTTCGTTATAACCTCCGTCTGCAATGATGCAATCCATGACGCATGTGCGAATCTCGCGGACATATGTCTTCCGGGGAAAGACACACCTTTAAACAATGTACCACTCTATTAACAGCAGTAAACATTACAGTTAATTTACAATTTCATATAGTAGAAAAATGAAGGGAGCATGATTTCACGATGCAAAAAATCTTTTCCACGCAGCTTCAGGGGCTGCTCAACAAAATGAATGATACATACGAAGAAGCTTTCGAAGACGGCTCAAGACTCATTGCCCAGAGCCTTATCACCAATGGAAAAGTAGGCATGTTTGCCACCGGGGAAATGGAAGGGGTCCTCGCCCAGGCGATTAAGGGCGTGGATCGTTTTGAGAACCTTGTTGCCGTTGAAGAAGGCCGGCTCCATGAGCTTGATGAAATGGATACGGTCCTCATTTTCAGTCCTTCTCCAAACGAAGCTGCCTGCTGCATGATTGCTGACAGCCTGAGAGGACGGGAAATCCAGACGATTGCCGTTTTCACCGGAGAAAAACGGGACGAAGACGGACCGTCCCTGGAGAACCTGACCGATGTTTCAATTGATTTAGGGGTAAAAAAAGGACTCGTTCCGAACGAACGGGGTGAGCGGGTTGGTCAGCCTAAGCTCCTCATCGCCCTTTATGCGTATTACAACCTTTACTTTACGACGGAAGAAATTCTTGCCGAGCACCGCGGGGAGTTGTAAGCAGGCGGTGCGGGTGTGGGTGCAGATTCCTTAAAATAATTTTTAATTCCTGAAAATACACCTTTTTTCCTTATTCCAACGGCCCAAAATTTTCCTGAAACTGCGCCACCCTGGCATACAAAAAAGCTGATCCCCCAAAAAGGATCAGCTTTTTCTTTTACTTATTGTTCAGGCTCGCACCGATAAAGTCTCTGAATAACGGCTGCGGGCGGGTCGGACGGGAGATAAATTCCGGATGGAACTGGGACGCGATAAAGTAAGGGTGATCCTTAAGCTCCACGATTTCCACTAAGCGGCCGTCCGGGCTCGTCCCGGAGAATGTAAAGCCGGCTTCCTCCATCTGCTCACGGTACTCGTTGTTGAACTCATAACGGTGGCGGTGGCGTTCGTAAACAACCTGTTCACCGTATGCTTCATACGCTTTTGTGCCTTCCTGAAGCTTACACGGATACAGACCGAGACGAAGCGTTCCGCCGTAATCTTCCACATCTTTCTGCTCCGGAAGAAGGTCAATAACAGGGTATGGTGTACCCGGGTTCAGCTCAGCTGAGTTAGCCCCTTCCATACCGAGAACGTGTCTTGCAAATTCCACGCTGGCCAGCTGCATACCAAGGCAGATGCCGAGGAATGGAATATTTTTCGTTCGCGCGTATTCGATTGCTGCAATTTTACCTTCAATACCGCGATCACCGAAACCGCCTGGTACAAGGATGCCGTCCACACCGCCAAGAAGCTCGGCAGCATTTTCACGTGTCACATCTTCTGAGTTGATCCACTTGATATCTACGTCGGCATCAAAGTTAAATCCTGCGTGCTTCAGAGCTTCCGCTACACTCAGGTAAGCATCCTGCAGGGCAACATATTTACCTACGAGGGCAATGGTTGTTTTCTTTGACAGGTTTGTTACTTTTTCAACAAGGGCGTTCCACTCGTCCATGTTTGCTTCCGCTTTCGGAAGATCAAGGTAATTGCAGACATAGTCGTCGAAGTTCTGACGCTGAAGCTCAAGAGGAACTTCGTAAAGTGTTTCAGCATCACGTGCTTCAATAACGGCCTCCTTTTCAATGTCACAGAAAAGGGCAATTTTATCCTTCATGTCTTCAGGTACGGGGCGCTCTGTACGAACCACGATTACGTTTGGCTGGATACCGAGGCTTCTGAGCTCTTTTACACTGTGCTGGGTCGGTTTTGACTTCATTTCCCCTGCAGCTGCCAGGTAAGGGATAAGTGTACAGTGAATGTACATTACGTTTCTCACACCCACGTCACTCTTGATCTGACGGATGGCTTCAAGGAAAGGCAGGCTTTCAATGTCCCCGACTGTTCCGCCGATTTCAGTGATGACAACATCCGGGCTGCCGTCTTTGCTTGCACGGAAGATCCGCTCTTTCAGCTCATTGGTAATATGGGGGATAACCTGTACGGTTCCGCCAAGGTAATCTCCGCGGCGCTCTTTTTTCAGGACACTGGAGTATATCTTACCTGTTGTTACGTTTGAATTTTTATTCAGGTTAATATCAATAAAGCGCTCGTAGTGACCAAGGTCAAGATCCGTTTCAGCACCGTCGCCTGTAACGAATACTTCCCCGTGCTGATACGGGCTCATTGTTCCCGGGTCCACGTTAATGTATGGGTCAAATTTCTGGATCGTCACTTTCAGGCCTCTGTTTTTAAGAAGACGGCCGAGAGATGCCGCGGTAATGCCTTTTCCAAGAGAAGATACTACTCCACCGGTTACGAAGATATATTTTGTCATTACGTTCCCTTCCTTTTCTTATGTGTATTTCAGGGGACGGAACATCCGCCTTTAGGATAACCCTAAATGGTAAGAAGCTTCCGCACTTTAAAAAACAAGGCTCTGTTAATGTTGATCTCCGCTCCTATGCGCTCCCTTTCCGCGGGGACATATTCGCGCAATCAACTTTTTAATACAACAATAATCTTTTAACATAGCCAAAACAAAAAAACAAAAGTGCCCACCTCAAGCGTTCGCATTGAGGGGCACTTTTGTTTATATATTGGTTTCGTTCATATTTACGTACTTGTGTAGCCCAAAAATGATTCTACCTAGAATGTACGTCCATGTCAATAGGCAGTCTGTAATGAGCAGCAGGCAAAATTAACGATCTTCTTCGTCTTCACTGTCTAAGTCTTCTTCGTCCTCTTCACCGTCAAACTCGTCTTCTTCATCAAGATCTTCGAAGTCCTCGTCTTCTTCATTGGCAAGTTCGTCAAGCTCATCTTCAAGATCTTCAAACTCGTCGAAGTCTTCCTCATGATCACCAAAGATGTCATCATCTTCATCTGCAGATGCACGAAGCTTTTTCTTTTTCGGCTTGTTTGTCTGGGAAAGTTCCTCTTCCGTCTGATCGAACGGATACCAGGAACGAAGACCCCACTTGTTGTCTCCAAGGTTTACGAAACGGCCGTCAAGAGACATTTCAGTGTAAAGGTTCGCAATACGGTCTTTGAGATCGGCATCAGAGATTTCTTTCATCCCAGCTACTTGCTTAAGCAACACGTGGTACTCTTCAGACCCTTTTTTCTCCTTCAAAAGTTCGTATGCAATCTCCAACATGGATAATTCTTTCAGCTGTGTATCATTATATTGTTTAAAGCTCACAACCGGCACTTCCTTTCGCCCTCATAATCTTAGTTCTTTATAGGTAATGTGAGAACCTCGTGGACCTCTTGGCTCCCGACACTATTTCCTTATCAAAATCGAAACAGAGAATTGTTAAATTGCACCTTTCATTATAAACATAAACACTGTCTTTATGCCAGTCTATCAAAGCAGGTTGAAGAAAGAAATGATCCAGACAGCAGGAATCTAAATAAAGGGTATGTAAGCCACAAAGCGTACCTTGCAGCAACCATCGGAAAGCACTTACTTTAAGCGTAAATCAAACCATCCCTATCCATCCAATGTTTTCCACTTCAAACCTTCTTTATACCCTTTTTACACCGTTTCATTGACAGAAGCAAGCAACATTTTTTATTATGAGAGTCCGCTTCTTAAAAAAAGAGGCCGGAAGCCCCCCGCTTACCGGCTGGATTTATCTGTTAGGTTTTGTTATACTTCGGTGTTGATTTTCCTCACGTTTCGCTCCATCAACGCTTACTGACAAAAGCAATGACCTTTAACACAACGATCTTTTAAGAAGCCGGTCCTTTCCGTCAATTCCTGCTCAAAACCCCTGACGCTTTAACATTGAGCAGGAGAGGAGAAATCTCTATTTTTAATTTAGAAGACATGACATTGTTCTTTTTGTCACTATTAGTCATTCTTCCTCTGATCACAATGATTCACCAGGCTGGTCATGCTTTTTTTGCCTGGATTTTTGGAGGGAAGATTACCTTTACGATCGGTGCCGGCAAAAAATTATTTGACATTGGCCCTGTAGAGGTAAGACGGATTTATTTCTGGCATAGCTTTTGCCAGTACGAAAAACTGAAACACGACACGAAAACCGCTCATATACTCGTTTTTCTCGGCGGATCTTTATTTAATGCCGGGAGCATCATTCTCATAAACAGTCTCATACTGACCGGCATGTTTGAACCTCACATCTTTTTTTACCAGTTCGTCTACTTTTCAGTCTATTATATGTTCTTCGCCCTTTTCCCGGCGCGGTACTCAGAAGATCATCCGAGTGACATGATGGCTGTTTATGACCTTTTGAAATACGGAAAAAGCAAAGATCCTCTGGATTAACTTACTCACTGACCCTGTTAAATCCGGAGGTCGATTTCCGTTACTTGAGTTTACAGACCCCCACCCATATTAAGGAGAAACACAAATATTAAAAGTCGTAAGATGTAACATGCAGCCGGTATGTCCTTCGCTTTCCGCGGTGGTGCCGGCGAGCCTCCTCACTTCGTTTGCGGTGTCTCTCCCAGCCCTACTACCGCAGGAGTCTTCGGAGATTCCGGCTACATCGCTTCTCCAATTCAAAGTAAGGACGTGAAAGAGACACTTAGGTACTTAGGAATTCCTTTCCTACAGGTAAATCGTCTCTTAAAAATACCCATTATTAAAACAAAGCTAAATACTTCATTTGATCAAGGAAGCTTACGCGGTCAAATCTCCTTATAAATTCACAGAGAACTTTTAAATTTCCTTTTAATAAACAAGAGCTGCCTCAGATTGAGGCAGCCCGGGTCCCTACATAACGTTTACAAGTTTCTGCGGTACTGACCGCCCACTTCATATAAAGCATTTGTAATTTGGCCGAGACTCGCATAGCGGACCGTCTCCATCAGCTCTTCAAACAGGTTGCCCCCATTCAGCGCCGTCTGCTTCAGGCGGTTTAACGCTTCTTCCCCTTTTGTTCCGTTTGATTCCTGGAATTCTTTCAAATGAGTAATCTGTCCCTCTTTTTCTTCTTTTGTGGCACGGGCCAGTTCCATCTCAAACTCGTCCTCTGACGGTGGATTCGGGTTCAGGTACGTGTTCACGCCGATGATTGGAAGGTCACCGTTATGCTTTTTCGTCTCATAAAGTAGAGATTCTTCTTGAATTTTTCCTCGCTGATACTGAGTCTCCATGGCACCGAGTACACCGCCCCGGTCATTCAGACGCTCAAGTTCCATTAACACCGCTTCTTCTACAAGATCCGTAAGTTCGTCGATAATAAACGAGCCCTGAAGAGAGTTCTCGTTTCTTGCCAGGCCGAGCTCCTTTGTAATAATCAGCTGGATCGCCATGGCACGGCGGACAGATTCCTCTGTCGGTGTTGTCACCGCTTCGTCATAGGCATTCGTATGAAGAGAATTACAGTTGTCATATATCGCAAGCAGTGCCTGAAGTGTTGTACGGATGTCGTTGAAGTCCACTTCCTGGGCGTGTAAAGAACGGCCCGATGTTTGAATGTGATACTTCAGCTTCTGGCTTCGCTCATTTGCTCCGTACTTGTTCTTCATAGCTACAGACCAGATACGCCGCGCTACACGTCCGATAACGGTGTACTCAGGATCGAGGCCGTTACTGAAGAAGAACGACAGATTCGGCGCAAAGTCGTTAATGTTCATTCCGCGGCTCAAGTAATACTCCACGTACGTAAATCCGTTAGCCAGTGTAAAGGCAAGCTGGCTGATCGGATTCGCCCCGGCTTCGGCAATATGGTAGCCGGAGATGGAGACTGAATAATAGTTACGTACTTTGTTATCGATAAAGTACTGCTGGATGTCTCCCATCATACGAAGAGCAAACTCCGTTGAAAAGATACACGTGTTCTGTCCTTGGTCTTCTTTTAAAATATCGGCCTGAACAGTACCTCGGACCGTAGAAACGGTCTTGGCTTTAATTCCCGCAGCCTCCTGATCCGTTGGAGGGCGGCCGTTTTCCTCTGCGAAGAATGCGAGCTGCTGATCGATCGCTGTATTCATAAACATGGCGAGAATAATCGGTGCCGGCCCGTTGATCGTCATGGAAACAGACGTAGACGGAGCACACAGATCAAACCCGTCATATAGCTTTTTCATATCGGTAAGGGTACAGATACTCACACCGCTCTCACCGACTTTTCCGTAAATGTCAGGACGGTATCCCGGGTCCTCCCCGTACAGCGTAACGGAGTCAAAGGCAGTGGATAAGCGCTTCGCTTCGTCGTCCTTGGATAAATAGTGGAAGCGGCGGTTGGTGCGTTCAGGAGATCCTTCTCCGGCAAACTGACGCTTCGGGTCTTCCCCTTTACGCTTGAACGGAAACACGCCTGCTGTGTAAGGAAACTTGCCCGGTACGTTTTCTTTACGGACCCAGCGGACAATCTCGCCATAGTCTTCGTATTTCGGCAGACTCACTTTTGGAATATCGAGTCCGGACAGGCTTGTTGTCTTCAGTTCCGTCACGATTTCCTTGTCACGGATTTTCGTGACGAACTCGTCTTTAGCATAGGCTTCTTTCGTGCTTTCCCACGTATCAAGAGTTTCTTTTGAATGTGAATTAAGAGACTGGGAGTAGTGATCCCGAAGCTCAAGAAGGCTCGTGCGGTCAACACCTTCTGTACCTTCTTCATCGATCGCTTCAAGGGTTCCCTCCACCTGGAACAATCGGCGGGCTTTCTTTACTTCAGCCTCTGTATCAGCATGGTATCCTCTTACTGTCTGGGCGATCTCACGAAGATAGTGGATCTGCTCAGGAGGGATAATGGCATCCTTTTCTGTCAGCTTGTCAGTTTTACCGAGGTCGGTGCCCCAGCTGCCGCCGCATTTTTTATCCAGAATGGCTGCAAGCTCGTAAAATAGACGGTTCGTTCCCGGATCGTTAAACTGACTTGCAATTGTGCCGAAAACAGGCATGGTCTCAGGATCTTCTTCAAAGAGCGTATGGCTTCGCTGGTACGTCTTGCGCACTTCACGGAGGGCATCCTCTGAGCCTTTTCTGTCAAATTTATTAATGGCAATCAGATCGGCAAAATCGATCATATCGATTTTTTCAAGCTGAGAAGGCGCCCCGAACTCGCTTGTCATGACGTACATGGATACATCTGCCACGTCTGAGATGGCAGCATCTCCCTGACCGATTCCGCTCGTTTCCACAATGATCAGGTCAAAACCGGCTTTTTTCACTACACGGATGGATTCTTCAATCGCTTTTGACAGTTCCTGACGGCTGTCACGGGTAGCAAGGCTTCTCATGTAAACACGGGGATGATGAATCGCATTCATCCGGATCCGGTCACCGAGCAGTGCTCCACCGGTTTTTTTCTTAGTCGGGTCAACACTCAGGATCGCCAGGGTTTTGTCCTCATATGCCCGTAAAAAACGCCGGACCAGTTCATCGGTTAACGAACTTTTCCCTGCGCCTCCTGTTCCGGTAATCCCAAGGACAGGGACATCGGGCAGATTCGACTGATTGACCGCTTCTTCAAAGAGTGTTTCTGCAGAGGCTGCCACTTCCCGGCTGTTGAACGCCCGTTTTTCAGCTACCGTGATCATTCGTGCAATATCTTTCGCTTCACGGTTTGTAAGCTTTTGAAGATCCACATCCGACACATCGTCCAGAGGGAAATCGCACAACTCCATCATTTCATTAATCATCCCCTGGAGGCCCATTTTCCGCCCGTCTTCCGGAGAATAGATTCGTTTGATTCCATAGTCATGAAGCTCTTTCATTTCTGCAGGGATAATAACTCCTCCCCCGCCGCCAAAAATATTTACATGGCTTACCCCTCGATCTTTAAGAGAATCGTAGAGATATTTAAAATATTCCACGTGCCCCCCCTGATAAGAAGAGATGGCTACACCCTGGACATCTTCCTGGACGATAGCGTCAGCGACCTCTTCTACGGAGCGGTTATGACCGAGATGAATGACTTCGGCACCTGTTGCCTGAAGCATCCGCCTCATAATATTAATGGAGGCGTCGTGGCCGTCAAAAAGGCCTGAAGCCGTAACAAAGCGGACCGGGTTTTTCGGTTCGTAACGTTTCATGTTGATCCTTCCTTTCTGAGAAGGCGCTTAAAAAAGTTAAAGACCGAACTTTTTTAGTGCCTTCTTCTGTGAGTAATCAGCTCAGTTCTTTTTCAACGCTGGGTGATGTCTGAAGGTTAAAGCCTTCAAGCAACTGACGTAGCTGAAGCTTGCAGTACTGATCGATTGTGTATTCACGCTGAACCACCCAGCGCCGGAATGTCCACATATGTCCTGCAACTAAAATGTTGTGGCACGCAAGATCAAGTTCTTCTTTTGTAAGGGATAAGTACCCTTCGTCAATGGCATTTTGCAGTTCTTTTTCAAACATGGCTTTCATTTTCAATTCTTTTTGCAGCACATAATTGAGGGCTTCCCCGGAAAGGGACTTGGATTCCTGATACATAACGAGGACCTCATCCTGCAGATCGTTTACCACACGGAAGTACGCTTCGATCACCTGTTTAAGACGCTCCAGCCCATGAAGGTTTTCATCCATGAGCTGCGCCCAGTTTTCCACTACTTCATCGTACACAGAGTCACAGACAAGGTAGAGAATGTCTTCTTTTGAGCCGATATACTCGTAAAGCGTCCCAATACTGAAGCCCGACTCCTGGGCAACTTCACGAGTGGTTGTCTTGTGATACCCTTTTTTGTTAAATAGCTGAACCGCTGCTTTTACAATCTGATCTCTGCGTTTTTTAACCAGACGCTGATCCTTCACCATGGACGGCACTTGTTTTTTCTTCACGCGTTCCCCTCCTTGACCCCTGATTTTTCTCTGTATTGTCTGTAAACCCGGGCAGCCGTATCGTACGGGTCACCTGGTTCTTGCGAATTTTCAAGCTCGCTTCGGACAAGATCGCGGATATCCTCTGCGAATTGTTCTTTCAGTCTTCTTGTGACTTCCTCTTCAAGCTGACTGAGCCTGCGCTCAGTTCCACCGCCTGACAATAAAAGCTGTTCCTTGTGAGCAGTGATTCGGGAGACAACGTCGTCCATTCCTTTTCCTTCAGTCGATACAGTCTTCAATATCGGCGGCTTCCAGTCCTTATGTTCAGCGGTTAAGTGAAGCAGATCTTCCACTTCCCCTTTTAATTGATCGACGCCCGGAAGATCGGCTTTGTTAATCACGAACACATCGGCAATTTCCATAATCCCTGCTTTAAACGCCTGAATCACGTCGCCGCCCGACGGGTAAAGAACAAGGGCAATCGTATCGGCGATCTTCATGATGTCCAGTTCACTCTGCCCTACACCCACGGTTTCCACGATGACAATATCAAGACCTGAGGCATCCATAAGACGGATGGCATCCTTACATGCTTCGGACAGTCCCCCAAGACTCCCTCTCGTTCCCATGCTCCGGATAAAAACGCCGTCATCTTCTTCGTGGTCCCGCATGCGTACACGGTCTCCAAGAAGGGCCCCGCCTGAAAAAGGGCTAGTAGGATCAACCGCTACAATTCCGACGGTTTTCCCCTGCTTACGCCATACTTTCACCAGACCGTTCACAAGAGAGCTTTTACCGGCTCCGGGGGAACCGGTAATTCCTACGATATGGGCTTTCCCTGTATGGGGAAAGAGCGTGGAGAGAAGTTCCTGTTTTTGTTCATGATTGTCTTCAACGTAGCTGATTCCTCTGGCAAGGGCACGGAGTTCTTTGTTTCTGATCCGTTCTGCTATGTTTTCCATTCTCTTTCCCCCTTTCATTCTATTAATCTGCCAGCAGCATTTTTGAAATGACGAGGCGCTGAATTTCGTTGGTACCTTCGTAAATCTGTGTAATTTTCGCATCACGCATGTAGCGCTCTACAGGATACTCTTTAATATAACCGTATCCTCCGAATACCTGAACCGCTTCCACTGTCACTTCCATGGCGGTATCTCCTGCGAACAGCTTCGACATCGCTGATTCTTTTCCATAGGAGATGCCCTGGCTTTCTCTCCAGGCCGCCTGATACGTGAGAAGGCGGGACGCTTCAATTTTAGTAGCCATATCTGCGAGTTTAAAGGCGATACCCTGCTGAACGCCGATTGGCTTTCCGAACTGCTTACGCTCTTTTGCATAATTGACAGACGCATCCAGCGCTCCCTGGGCAATCCCTACTGCCTGGGCTGCAATCCCGTTTCGTCCGCCGTCAAGGGTCATCATGGCAATCTTAAAGCCGTCTCCTTCATTGCCCAGCATGTTTTCTGCAGGTACACGGCACTGGTCGAAAATGATTTCAAGGGTTGGAGACGAACGGATGCCAAGTTTGCTTTCTTTTTTCCCCATGGAGAAGCCGGGCGTTCCTTTTTCAACGATAAATGCGGAGCATCCTTTGTGCTTTTTCTCTGGATCTGTGAGGGCAAAAACAACATAGATCTCTGCTTCGCCGGCATTGGTAATGAAAATTTTCGAACCGTCAATGATGTAGTCGTCCCCGTCTCGCTTTGCCACAGTTTTCATACTGGCAGCATCGCTTCCGGATCCGGGCTCTGTCAGCCCGTAGGCTCCCATCTTCTTTCCTTCGGCCATTGGACGAAGGAATTTTTGCTTTTGCTCTTCTGTTCCAAACGTATAGATCGGCCACCCTGCCAGTGAGATGTGGGCGGATAGGGTTACGCCTGTTGATCCGCAGACACGGGAAAGTTCTTCTACGGCAATGACGTAGCTTAAGTAATCGGCTCCGATACCGCCGTACTCTTCCGGCCATGGAATGCCTGTCAGTCCGAGTTCTCCCATCTGGTCAAAAATGGCGCGGTCGAATCGTTCTTCCTCGTCACGTTCTGCCGCTGTCGGTGCTACTTCGTTTTCTGCAAAATCCCGGACCATCTTCCGGATCATCTGTTGTTCTTCACTGAGTAAGAAATCCATTTTTATTCCTCCATAGGTTGGGCTGTCATGCTTACAGCCTCTTATTCTCGTTGTTCTGTTGTTTTGTTTTGGTTTGGTAAGAAATCGGTTTGATGCTGTCGCCATGTCTTTCGCTATCCGCGGTGCCGCCGAGCCTCCTTGTGCTGGTGGAGACCACTGAAAAAGTCCATTTACTTTAAACATCGGCTCTGTTACAGGTAGATCTTGATTTACGCTCATTGCACTTTCCGCGGGCGGTCCGGGAGCCTCCTCAGCGCCTTGCGCTTCCGGGGTCTCCCAGGGACTCGCTCCTCCCGCAGGAGTGTCGCGCATTCGCTCCAATCAACACTACTTTTAACGACAACGTCCTTTAGTTGTCAAAGAATCAAATCCTGATTTTTCTGCAATTCTAGAGCCTTGAAGCATGACGTTCTTGGCGTCACACTTTTATTTTTTCAGTTTCTTTCATGCGCTTTCACATGAGACTCGTGTATTCAGGATTCATCTTCTTTTATTTACAGAAGTACTGCTCAATAAAGTTGGAAGGTGTTTTAATCGTAAAAGGTTGTGATGATCTCGGATTACCCCATCCCTTTTTCAGTAATTCCAACAAAGCATTTAGTTGTTAAGTAGTGCTTTGCTGATTACGAGGTGTTGAATTTCGTTGGTTCCTTCGTAGATTTGTGTGACTTTTGCATCGCGGAAGAAACGCTCTGCCGGGTATTCTTTTACATAGCCGTATCCCCCGAGGACCTGAATCGCTTCTGTTGCCACTTTCATGGCTGTGTCAGAGGCGAACATCTTCGCCATGGATGCTTCCATTCCACAGGAGCGTCCGTGTTCTTTCAGGTTTGCTGCACGGTAGGTGAGGAGCTTGGCTGCTTCCACTTTAGTGGCCATGTCTGCAAGCTTAAAGGCGACACCTTGCTGGGAGCCGATCGAGCGGCCGAATTGCTTTCGTTCTTTAGCATAGGCTGTTGCGTACTCGAGGGCCGCTTCAGCAATCCCGAGCGCCTGGGCAGCGATGCCGATCCGGCCGAAATTGAGGTTTGCCATGGCGATTTTAAAGCCCTCTCCTTCCTCACCAAGAAGGTTTTCAACAGGTACTTTGGCATCTTCAAATGAAAGGGAAGACGTGTTTGAACCGTGAAGGCCCATCTTCTTTTCCTTCGCGCCGACCGTAAATCCCGGTGTATCTTTTTCCACGATAAATGCGCTGATGCCTTTAACGCCTGCAGTCGGCTCTGTCTTGGCAAAAACGATATACGTTTGGGCAGCACCTGCATTTGTAATAAACACTTTCGATCCGTTCAGAATGTAATGATCATCTTTTTTTACAGCGGTCGTCTTCATCCCGGCCGCATCACTTCCGGAGCCTGGCTCGGTTAGAGCGAAGGCACCGATATACTCACCTGATGCCAGTTTGGGTACGTATCGCTTTTTCTGTTCTTCGTTTCCAAAGTCCAGTATCGGGTTTGTTCCTACCGAAGTATGAACAGATAAGACAACGCCCAGTGTGGCGCTTACTTTTGACAGTTCATGAATCGCCAGAATGTAGGATGTAAAATCCATTCCGGCTCCGCCGTATTCTTCTTTAATAGGGATCCCCATAAGTCCGAGGCTTCCCATTTCCTTAACGATCTCACCAGGAAATTCGTCGGTCTCTTCCATTCGCTGTACTGCTTTGCTTACTTTCTCCTCTGCAAACTGGCGGACCATCTTCCGCATCATTTCCTGTTCTTCGTTCCATCTCAGTTCCATGGTGCTTCACGCCTCTCTAGCTGTATTCGTAAAAACCCCGACCTGTTTTCTTGCCGAGCCAGCCGGCTTTTACGTATTTACGGAGAAGCGGGCACGGACGGTATTTGTCATCGCCGAATCCTTCGTGAAGGGTTTCCATAATGTACAGGCATGTATCAAGGCCGATGAAATCTGCAAGTGTGAGCGGGCCCATTGGATGGTTCATTCCGAGCTTCATCACTTCGTCCACGTCTTTTGGTGATGCCACACCTTCATATACCGTATAAATGGCTTCGTTGATCATCGGCATAAGAATGCGGTTTGATACAAAGCCAGGGAAATCCTGAACTTCAACTGGTGTTTTCTTCAAGTTTTCGGACATGGTCCGGATTGCATCATAAACTTCCTGGTCTGTAGCGAGTCCACGGATAATTTCAACAAGCTTCATGACCGGTACCGGATTCATAAAATGCATGCCGATCACTTTCGATGGACGGTTCGTTTCCGCTCCGATTTCTGTAATCGGAAGAGAGGACGTATTTGTGGCGAGAATCGTATGTTCCGGGCATATGGCGTCTAGTTGCTTGAACACATTCTTTTTTACTTCCATGTTTTCTACTGCAGCTTCAATAACAAGATCCACGTCAGAAGCATTGTTTAAGTCTGTGGACAGATGTACCTGACGGAGGAACCGGTCCATGTCTGCTTCTGAAATCCGTTCTTTTTTGACTTGTTTTTCAAGCTGTTTTTTTATTCCTTCAATACCTTTTTGGACGAATTCTTCCTTCAGGTCGTGAAGAATGACTTCGTAGCCGTTCATGGCACATACCTGGGCAATTCCTGAACCCATTTGTCCTGCACCTACGACCATTACGCGTTTTATATCCATGGGGTTTAACGACTCCTTTTGACAGTGTTTTGACTTACCGCTTAGTTGGCTTTGGAAGGATGCTATAGTCCTTTATTTAAATTCAGCTTCGTTGAACGGAATATGCTCCCTTTCCGCGGGCGGTTCAGGAGCCTCCTCAGCGCTGCGCGCTTGCGGGGTCTCCCCGGAACTCGCTTTTCCCGCAGGAGTGTCGCATATATCCGTTCAACTGCGCATTACTTTGACAAGAGGATAAAGATACCTCGGCCGAAAAGTCAGCCTCCTTTGTTTATCTTCTCTTTAATCAGGACACTTGAGATAAAGGCTGCGTGCCTTTCGCTTTACGCGGTAGTGCTGGCACTTCGGCTTCATCACCTTTTTTTACAAAATCCAAAGCAGGCATGCTGTCTATTTTCGGTATGGTTATCCTTGTACTCTTATTCCCCAGCGCATTGTGCGGAGTGGAACGGAATACGCGACACTCCTGCGGAAGTGCGAGAAAGGCGAGACCCCACAGGGGCAGAGCCCCGAGGAGGCTCGGCGCGAGTCCGCGGAAAGGGGGCGTATTCCGTTCAACGAAGCTTAGAATAGCAATGAGTAGTTGAGAGCCATAAAAAATACCAGGGTGAACTATTTAAAAGGTTTTTCCATTGTGGGATTTAAGCAAGTTTTCAGTAATATCGTTGCTGCTTCCATGCCCTTCAATCTCCCCGGTGGTGACGCGCATTCCTGCTGCATCGTCTTTTATACAAGACCAATCGTCATCTTTACATGCAGGTTTATTACACTTGGATCATGATGGCGTCGCCCTGTCCTCCGCCGCTGCAGATGGAGGCAATACCGATTCCGCCGCCTCTTCTTTTAAGTTCATAGGCAAGGGTCAGGATGACTCGGGTTCCGCTTGCACCGATTGGGTGACCGAGTGCTACTGCTCCGCCGTTTACGTTTACTTTTTCAGGATCGAGATCTGCAATTTTCCCGCTTGCAAGTGACACGGCTGCGAAAGCTTCGTTCACTTCAAACAGATCGATATCGCTTAAGGATTTTCCTGTTTTCTCAAGAAGTTTGTTAATGACAAGACCCGGTGTTTTTGGGAAGTTTTCCGGCTCTACTGCAAGCTGTGTATGCCCGATAATTGTTGCAAGCGGCTCAAGACCCCGCTCTTTTGCTTTTGCTTCGTCCATAACGACCAATGCTGCGGCTCCGTCGTTTACACCAGGAGCATTTCCTGCTGTAATCGTCCCGTCTGCACCAAATACAGGCTTTAGTTTCGCAAGCTTTTCAACAGACGTATCTGCCCGTGGAGATTCGTCGTCTTTTACAACGAGAGGCTCCCCTTTTCGCTGCGGTACTTCCACCGGCACGATCTCGTCAGCGAACTTTCCTGCGGTGATGGCATCAGTCGCTCTCTGATGACTTCTGTAGGACCACTCATCCTGCACTTTACGGGTAAGTTCATATTCGCTCGCTGTTTTGTTTCCGTAGGTACCCATGTGAACACCGGTGAACGTACAAGTCAGTCCGTCATGAATCATCATGTCTTCAAATTTCGTTGGTCCCATTTTGACGCCGAATCTGGCATTTTTCACAAAATACGGTGCATTACTCATAGATTCCATCCCGCCGGCCACAACCGTATCGTGTTCGCCGGAACGAATTAATACATCAGCTAATGTGACACTTCTCATACCGGATGCGCAGACTTTATTGATGGTTTCTGTTTCCGTCTCCCAAGGAAGGCCTGCATGGTGCAGTGCCTGTCGTGATGGAAGCTGCCCCTGTCCGCCCTGCAGCACTGTCCCCATAATGACGTGCTGAACATCACCTGTGTCTACGTTTCCTCGTTTCAAAGCTTCAGAGATTGCTTTTCCCCCAAGTTCCGATGCTGTGAATCCTGAAAGTTTTCCGCCCAGTTTCCCAACCGGTGTTCTGGCTCCGCTAACAATGACCGTTTTTCCCATTTGATTATTCCTCCTTTAAATTTGAACAATATGATTGAACGCTCGCTCAGACCAATTA
Source organism: Alteribacter keqinensis (assembly GCF_003710255.1). Classification (NCBI taxonomy): domain Bacteria; kingdom Bacillati; phylum Bacillota; class Bacilli; order Caryophanales; family Bacillaceae; genus Alteribacter; species Alteribacter keqinensis. The sequence continues at coordinate 579,754 of NZ_RHIB01000002.1, forward strand.
CATGACAAAGAATAAAGCGCTTTCAAAAAGGCTCCCAAAAAAATGCTGTAACATCCGGAGAGAAGGAATGATCCTCCCTCCTCCCGGATGTGATTTACTTTTTCATCACTTTACTTACTTCTTTATACAGTGACAGATTCCTTTTTTGTTTCCAAAGATTTTTCTAAAATTTCTACAATATCCATTGTTTTCACGGACTCTTCTACTTCTTTCGATTTCGTACCGTCACTGAGCATGGTCAGACAGTAAGGACACGCACTGCCGATGACCGATGGGCTCACAGCAAGTGCCTGTTCGGTACGGGCTTCATTTACACGGGTTCCAGTATCTTCTTCCATCCACATCATTCCTCCGCCGGCCCCACAGCACATACCGTTTTCACGGTTACGTTCCATTTCCACCACCTGGACGCCGGGGATCGCTTTCAGGATTTCACGCGGCGGATTATATACATCATTGTAGCGGCCGAGGTAACAGGAGTCGTGATATGTGATGACTTCATTCACTTCTTTTGCCGGCTTCAGACGTCCGTCACGGACAAGTTCGTAAAGAAGCTCGGTGTGGTGATACACTTCTGCTTCCAAACCGAAGTCTGGGTATTCGTTTTTCAGCGTGTTGTATGCGTGAGGGTCAAACGTGACAATTTTCTTCACGTCGTTTTTCTCGAATTCCGCAATATTCGCTGTGGCAAGCTCCTGGAACAGGAACTCGTTTCCGATACGGCGAGGAGTATCACCGGAGTTCTTTTCCTTGTTTCCTAGAATAGCAAATTTAACGCCCGCTTCATTCATCACTTTAGCAAAAGACTGGGCAATTTTCTGGCTTCTGTTATCATATGAGCCCATTGAGCCTACAAAGAAGAGATATTCGAATTCTTCTCCCGCTTTTTTCAGTTCTTTTACCGTAGGTGCGTAAATATCGTCCCGGCCGTCACGCCATTTCTCACGCTCTTTACGGTTGATCCCCCACGGGTTGCCCTGGCGCTCAATGTTTGTAATGGCCCGCTGTGCTTCAGGGTCCATTTTTCCTTCAGTTAAAACGAGGTAGCGTCGCATGTCGATAATTTTATCCACGTGCTCGTTGGCTACCGGGCACTGATCTTCACAGTTCCTGCAGGTAGTACAAGCCCACAGCTCTTCTTCTGTAATGACGTCACCGATAAGGCTTACGTCATAAGCTTCAGAAGCAGCAGCTGCTTCCTGCCCGGCTGCTCCGGCAGCCGCCAGCTGATTGGCACGGGTATTATCAAAGGCGTACGTCGGCATCCACGGTTTGCGTGACGTGACAGCTGCGCCTTTTTCCGTTAAATGATCACGCATTTTTACGATCAGGTCCATCGGAGACAGCATCTTCCCTGTTCCCGTTGCCGGACACATATTCGTACAGCGTCCGCATTCCACGCAGGCGTAAAGATCAAGAAGCTGCTTCTGGTCAAACTCTTCGATCTGGTTTTTACCAAACTTCTCTGCATCTTCATCTTCAAAATTGATTGGTTTCAGCTGACCTGTTTTATGTGTCGGTCCTAAGTATACGTTTGCCGGTCCTGCAATTAAGTGAGCGTGCTTCCCTTGTGGAATGTACACAAGGAAGACGAGCAGGAATAACAGGTGTGCCCACCAGAATACGAAGAACAGGGCACCTGCTGCAGTTGTACCGATCGGCGAAAGAACAGTTGCAATTCCAGTCGCAATCGGCTCAGCCCAGGTTGCTGATTTTCCGAGCCAGATCATTTCCGTTCCTTTGGCGAACAGCTTGGAAATCATTAAGCCGCCGATGAAAATGAGAACAAGCCCCGCTTTGGCATTTTGCTTAAGGCGGACAAGCTTTTCAACGTAGCGCCGGTGGAATGCCCAGACAACGGCTACAAGGATCATTAAGACAACAATTTCCTGGAAGAACGTAAAGAACGGATATACCGGTCCCAAAGGCAGGTGTGAGCCAATGGCAAGACCTTTCCAGATCAGGTCAATGGCACTGAACTGCACGAGTAAAAAGCCATAGAAAAACATAAGGTGAATGATACCGCTCTTCTTATCCTTCAGCAACTTTTCCTGACCGAATACCTGCTTAAAGAACACATCTTTCCGTTCTTTTACCGAACGGGTAAACTCCGCTTTTTGACCAAGCTTGATGTATTCGATTCTTGTTTTGACCAGTGTCGCAAACAAATAAAGCGCGTAACCGGTTACAAGAATGAACATCAGCCAGTTGATGAGGATTGGATCCATGATGTAGACAGCCCCTTTCAGACATTTTTCTCCCGCCTGGAAAAATCGGAAGAAAAACCCTTTTCAGAAAATAGAATGAATTTTGTTTTTTATTATACCACAACGAATAGTGAATGAGTATTCATTCACGTCATTTTTTTATCCGGATGGATTGATTTTCACTTGAAGAGGGAAACTAGAAGAAGTGTCAGCAGCTTGATGCGGCGCAAGATCCCACACGTAAGGAGGTCCGAATATGGCAATCCTGAATATTCTTCTAATCATTATTCTTGTTCTCTTAGCCGTTATCCTTTTATTTATTATCGATTTTAATATTGCACGCTACATTCACCATAAAAATATTCCACCCTATCAGGAGCCTCCCTTCAGAAAAAGCGATGTTGAATTTTTTGCAAGAGGTGACAAACTCTTTGATCATCTTTTTGGAGAGATTGAGCAGGCGGAGCAGCATATTCATATGCTCTTTTATATTTTCAGGGAAGATGACATCAGTAAAAAGATGCTTGAAAAGCTGAAAAGTAAAGCAAAGGCCGGTGTAGAGGTCAGGCTTATGGTGGATTTCATGGGAATAAGAGTCTCAAGGAAAGGGAGAAAAGCGTTAGAGCAAGCCGGTGTACAGCTTACCATTACAAATAAACCAAAGCTTCCTTTTCTGTTTTACAGTGCCAACCAGCGTAACCACCGCAAAATTACTGTGATTGATGGGCGGATTGGCTATATCGGGGGTTATAACGTGGGTGATGAGTATCTGGGGCGTGACCCGGAATTCGGTCCCTGGCGTGATTATCACCTGGCAGTTAAAGGAGAAGGTGTCATCGACCTGCAGAAGCAGTTCCTTATTGACTGGAAAAGCGGGTCTTCGGAGGATCTTGTTCACGAAGACCGTTTCTACCCTCCCCAACACGAAGGGAAAAAACAAATTCAGATCTTCCCATCAGACGGGGCTCATGTGGAAGAGCTTGCTCTTACACTGATTTCCAAAGCCAAGCGGTCGTTAATTATCGGCAGCCCTTATTTTGTTCCGGGTAAAAAGGTAAAAGACGCACTCATCCAAGCGGCCAAGCGCGGAGTGGACATTCGGGTGCTTATGCCCAAAAACCCTGATCACCCTCTCGTGATCCATGCTGCCTACCCTTACTTCCGCCCTCTTATTGAAGCAGGTGTGGACATCCACCTTTACTTTCAGGGCTTTTATCATTCAAAAGCCATCATTGTAGACGACAATATCTGTGACATCGGAACGGCCAATTTTGATAAACGGAGTTTCTACCTGAACAATGAAGTGAACTGTCTGATTTATAACGAAAGCTGGATTGAACAGGTGATGGAACAGGTAAAAGAAGATCTGAACCGCAGCGACCGGGTGACGATTGAACAGTTAAACAAACGGTCATTGCTGAAAAGAAGTAAAGAAGCACTGGCTTCAGCCATTGGTCCTTTAATGTAGCCGGAAGAAGGAGGTTTTTCATGATCATTCGGTTTGGTTTTGTCTCACATGCCCTTTCGTTATGGAATGCTTCCCCTGCTCATACAACAACATGGGCACATGCTAAAAGACTGTCTAAAGCAGACCGCATTGAAAAACTCCATCAGATCACCGCTAGGAACATCGCTCACACAAAGCGTGCAGTCCATTACTGCATTGCCCACGAAATTGAACTGTTCCGGTTTTCCTCATCAATGGTCCCTCTCGCAACCCACCCCGAAGCTGCGTGGGATTATGTAACGCCATTCAAGAAAAAATGGGCAGAGATTGGTGAACTCGTGAGGAATCATGGCATCCGGACAAGTTTTCACCCAAATCAGTTTACCCTCTTCACGTCTGAAAAACAGGACGTCACTGATAGGGCTGTTGAGGATCTCACCTACCACCATAAGATGGCTGAGGCTATGGGTCTTCAGGAGTGCCGGTTCGTTCTCCATGTAGGAGGTACATACGGGGATAAAAAAACGGCAGTCAGGCGTTTCACAAAAAACATAAACGACATTCCGTCCCACTTGAAAAACAGGCTTATGATTGAAAATGACGATAAATCCTATCACACAAACGATGTGCTTCTTATCTGCAAAAAGGAAAGCCTCCCTCTTGTCTTTGACTACCATCACCATGTTGTTTATCCGGGGGCAGAGCCTTTGGAGGAAACGTTGCCTAAAGTTTTGGAGACGTGGGAATCAACCGGGCTCAGACCCAAAGTTCATCTTTCTTCTCCTAAGGACGGCGAGCGGTCCCGTTCCCACGCCGAAGGACTTGATACCTCGTTTGTGAGACCGTTTCTTGAAACGATGCGCCAGTTTGATACGGACTTCGACGTCATGATTGAAGCCAAGCAGAAAGACAAGGCTCTTCTCGCCTTTATGGAAGACATATCGAAAGTGCGCGGCGTAAAACGAACGTCAGGTGCATCTATTGAGTATAAAAAATAGTTGTCGTGTGGGGACCAAAAGATGAAGTATGTAAAAAGCGCTCAGGAAACAATGATGCCCCGGGCGCTTTTGTCATGCTTTCTTTATTGTTGTACACGCTTTTTCCGTTCATTCTTAATCGATTTAACAATAAACTCATGGATAACGCGGTTCAGTACTTTTGAATGCTTTGTAGGCAGCTGGTGGGTCGCTTTCCCGATAAAAATAACATCGCAAGGGACCTTAAGCTTCTTCTGGAAAATTAACCGGTAATGATGTACGTAGTAGTCCCACTGACCATAGACGAGAAGGACCGGACAGGTGATGTGATGCAGCCTGTCTGTTGACTTATAGTGGAGCCCCAGTTCGTAAAGATCTGCCAGTAAGGAAGGTGATGTGCGGCGTACATATTCCGCCAGTTCTTTTCTTTTCCCGCCTTTTTCGTGAGCAGCTGCAAGAACTTCTGATATGGTCCGCATCTTTTTCAGCCGTGCTGCCACTATGCCTGAACGGAATTCATTTCGCAGCAGGAAGCTGTTTACTTCGGAAAAACCTCCGAGGAGAATCATTCCTCTTGTTCTCTCGGGATAGCGGATACAGAATTCCTGAACGATGGACCCTCCATTTGAATAGCCGCAGATAAATGTCCGGCGGATACCGGCGTGGTCGAGAACCCTTCTTATATCATCTGCCAGAAGCTCCATGGACAAAGGCGTGTCATCAAGTCCGCTTCGTCCGTTCCCTCTTATATCAATAACCATAATGGTATGAGAATCCACGAGTGCTTCAGTCTGATTGCGGAATGTCACATGCCCCATGCTGGGTGGATGAATAAATAAAATGGACGGACCACGCCCCTTTATTTCATAGTAAATACCCGCCTGATCCCGATCACATGTCCACGGCATCCAATCCACCACCCTCGTTAATAATCACTCTTATGGTGTCTCATTTCAGAGTGTATTATTAATATATTTATAAATTTACTCTGTTGAACTCTGGTGTTGATTTCCGCTCAATTGCTCTTCCTTTCCGAGGGGTGCCGGTGAGCCTCCTGGTCCTGCTGGAGTGTCACGCATTCGCTGCAACTAACTGTTCAAAAAATAAACAATGATCTTCTCGAGGGGGGGGGGGGGCGTTTTGCCGGTTTAAGCAGTTGTTCATCACCTTCGTCGAGTTGTTCATCGAGTTTGTTCTTTTATTCATCGACTTGGCTCTTTTACGGATATTCGTCTGTCGAGTGTCCACACGACATGGACTGTCCTCCCTCTGCGAACATATCGATCATTTTTGAAGATATATCTGCCATTTATCACTCCATATATATAAAAACAGGCTGAACAGAGAAGCAGCTGCCTCTTTGTCCACCCTGTTTTCTATGCGAAGTAACCTGATACGAAGCTGAACAGCTTGTAGCCGAGGTAAATCCCGAAAATCCCTACGATTCCTGCTATAGCCGGCGGTGCCGGGATTGGAAGCTTGATAAGTGCAAAAACAAACCCTACTACAAGGCCTGCAATTAAAGCCATGAATATCTCCTGCATGCGGTTCACCCTTTTCAACACAATTTTATCTTATTATTAGTATGTACGTAAGCGCTTTACTTATAGACACCTTTTATCGTACCAGAAAGAGGTCCGTACATCTATACTTGAGGAAAATAAAAGAGGCTGCCAGCGGGGAATTCTCCTCCGGCGCCTCTTACATTATAGATCTTCCGGGCTCGCTGCGCGGCTGACAGGTAACCCGCCTCTCAGCCTTCAAAACACAGCAGCGGCTTCGCTCATCGCTTCGGAAAACGGGAAGGTTAAGTTCGACCTTCATTCTTTTGCAATGGCTTCGCTCGCTGCGCGGCTGACAGGTAACCCGCCTCTCAGCCTTCAAAACACAGCAGCGGCTTCGCTCATCGCTTCGGAAAACGGGAAGGTTAAGTTCGACCTTCATTCTTTTGCAATGGCTCCGCTCGCTGCGCGGCTGACAGGAAATGCGCCTCTCAGCCTTCAAAACACAGCAGCGGCTTCGCTCATCGCTTCGGAAAACGGGAAGGTTAAGTTCGACCTTCCCGTTTTCCTCTTACATTTTCTCGGGTGCGGATACGCCGATTAGGGAGAGTGCATTGGCTAGTGTAATACGGACTGACTCCATGAGCGCCAGGCGGGCTTTTGTGAGGTCTGCGTCGTCTTCGTTGATTACTTTTTCAGCGTTGTAGAAGCTGTGCAGTGCCTGGGCAAGGTCGAATACGTAATTGGCTACGCGGTGCGGTGCGCGTTTGTCTGCAGCGTCACTGACGACTTCAGGGAATTCGCCGACTTTTTTCAGGAGATCGAGTTCTTTTTCACTGCTTAAGCAAGTCAGGTCAACAGACGGATCGGCCTCAAATCCAGCGTCTTTTGCCTGTCTGATCATACTGCAAATGCGTGCATGGGCATACTGCACGTAGTAAACCGGGTTTTCGTTGGACTTGGAAACAGCCAGATCCATATCAAAATCCATGTGGGTGTCTGCTGCTCTCATAGCGAAGAAGTAGCGTGTGGCATCCGTGCCTACCTCTTCCATCAAGTCGCGCATGGTAACGGCTTTTCCAGTACGCTTACTCATTTTCACTCGTTCCCCGTCCTGGAACAGGTTTACCATTTGAATAATCTGTACACCAAGCTGGTCGCGGTCGTAGCCAAGAGCCTGAACCGCTGCTTTCATTCGGGGGATGTAGCCGTGGTGGTCAGCACCCCAGATGTTGATCAGTTCTTCAAAGCCACGGGCAAACTTGTCTTTGTGGTAGGAAATATCCGGTGTCAGATACGTATAGGATCCGTCACCTTTTACAAGAACACGGTCTTTATCGTCACCGTATTTTGTAGATTCGAACCAGAGGGCGCCGTCTTTTTCATACGTCTCTCCTTTTTCCTGAAGCTCTTCAAGAATGGCTTCCACTTTGCCTGTTGTGTAAAGAGATGTTTCAGAGTACCAGTTGTCAAAGTTGACCCGGAAACTTGCCAGATCCTCTTTTAATTTATCCAGCTCGCGCTTCAGACCGTATTCGCGGAAGAAATCAAGACGCTCTTCACGGGGAACATCTTGGAAACGGTCTCCGTACACTTCCACGATTTCTTTCGCAAAGCCGATAATATCCTGTCCCCGGTATCCGTCTTCTGGCATTTCGGCTTGTTCCCCAAGCTCCTCCAGGTAACGTGTTTCAAGACTTACAGCGAGGTTTTCTATCTGATTGCCGGCATCGTTGATGTAATATTCACGGGCAACATCATAGCCAGCCTTATCCAGGATATTGCAAAGAGAATCACCGACGGCAGCTCCCCGGGCATGGCCTAAGTGAAGGGTTCCTGTAGGGTTTGCGGATACAAACTCCACCTGGATGGACTTGTCCCCGCCAAAGTTCGTACGGCCGTAGTCGTCCCCTTTTTCAAGTACGGTACGGACCACATCGCTCAAATAGCTGTTATCCATGAAAAAGTTCATAAATCCCGGTCCTGCAATGTCGATCTTATTAACATGGGCGCGCTCTTTATTAAAGTTCGCAGCCATTTCCTCTGCGATCATCCGAGGTGCTTTCTTAGCCACCCGTGCAAGCTGCATGGCCATGTTTGTTGCATAGTCTCCGTGGGCCTTGTCCTTAGGCAGCTCAATGACCGGCTCTGGAATCTCCTCTTCCGAAGCGAGGCCTGCGCTGATTACCGACTGCTTAATTTCATCTTTTAATAGCTGTTTCATTTCCTCTACTTGGCTCATTGTCTTTCTTTGTCCTCCTTTAATGTCACGCGCATCTCATAATCCCCTGCAAATTCCCCTTGGAGTGTGAGGGCGTAGCTGAGCTGTATTTCCCCTTTGCTTGCTGACTCGTCCCACAAAAAACGGACGTTTTTTGTATCCGTGAGCATACGCATAGGGCCGTACGGGCTGTGGTACGTCCCTTCCGTTTCGACGCCGGTTACAAAGCGCTGGTTCATATTGACGGCTCCTTTTCGGATCACCGACATTTCCCCTTGCTGCACCTTTACGGTCTGCATCGTTTTATCAATGCCCTCTTCAGCAGGTTCTTCAAAACGAAGGTAGGTTACCTGCCCTTTGGACATGAGACGACCTGTTGCTTTGACCGTGTTCGTTTCCTTACGACCCTGGTCATTTATCTGTGTTTTCATATGAATATGGACTAGAAGTCCTTCCATTTCTGTCACCGAACTTTCGTTATATGTCTATCATTAACACTTTAAAAAAACCTTATAACTTAAGTATTATAGCTGATTTCACCCCTATTATTCAAGGTGCGGGGTTCTGGTAATCACCACTACGTTCTTTAAAATGACTTTTTCTTTCATGGCCCCTATATTGTGCAGGGAATGGATTTGGAAAATACAAGAGAGGATATTACACATTCCGGCATAATCATTGAGAGTGTTTAATTACAGTTAAGCTTGACTACCGTTAAAATTTGAAACTTTGAGAGGTTTTAACCGTAAAGAATAATTAACGAAGTATGGAAACTGTAACTTGGAGGAGTGAGTCGTCTTGAGAGCAGACCGTGATGTACAAAAAAGGACCGAGACAATGGATAAAATGAATACAAAAACATTAAAAGTGCTTGGTCTCGGCGGGATATTCTTCGTTATATTTATCATTTCCATGTATCAGATTGGATTAGACGGTATCGAGGTTATTAGTTCTGCCGTTTTCTTTTATCTTGGAATGTGGTTTTTAGTAAGTATGACCAACAACTATAGACAAAAAAGAAAACGATGGGTCGTGTATCTTGCCTGTGCTTTCTTTCTTTTGTATCAGATATTTGTCATTTTTGCCGGTCACTTTTCATCCTGGTAACCACACTGAAAGGCACGAAGAACAGTTCTTCGTGCCTTTTGCAATGTTTTGATGCGGGTATTTTCAGCTGGAGAGTGATTATTTTTTTGGCCAGCCTAAAATCATTTCGCGGATGAATTTGCTTGCAGCAATCGCTGTCTGGTCGGACGGATCATAAGGCGGTGACACCTCAACAAGGTCACAGCCGACCACGTTGATGCCGGAGTGGGCAATCGCCTGGATGGCTTCGAGAAGCTCCTTGGAGGAAATCCCTCCTGCTTCCGCCGTTCCCGTTCCCGGTGCAAATGCCGGGTCAAGCACGTCAATGTCAATGGTTACATAGACTGGGCGCCCTTTGAGGGTTGGCAGAACCTCTTTAAGAGGTGCAGCCACTTCAAACTTGCTCATGTGCATGCCGCTCTCTTTTGCATACTGAAACTCTTCACGCATACCCGAGCGGATCCCGAATGAGTATACGTTCTCCGGTCCGATCAGCTCACAGGTTTTTCTGATCGGAGTTGAATGGGAGAGCTCCTCCCCTTCGTACTCCTCACGAAGGTCCGCGTGGGCATCGATATGAATAACAGCAAGCTCATCATACTCTTTGTGCATAGCACGGATAATCGGCCACGTCACAAGATGCTCTCCGCCAATTCCGAGAGGGAATTTTCCGTCAGTGATCAGCTGCTCGGCATATTGCTCAATCATATCGAGACTTTTCGCTGCATTCCCGAACGGCAGCAACATGTCCCCTGCATCATGATACTTCACGTCTTCTAAATGACGATCCATATACGGACTGTACTCTTCAAGTCCGATGGATGCTTCACGGACACGGTTCGGCCCGAACCTTGAACCGGGACGGAAGCTCACAGTATAGTCCATCGGCATGCCAAAAATAACGATATTGCTCTCTTCGTAGGAACGGTCCCCCATAATGAATACACGACCGGAGTAGCCTTGGTCAAAAAACATGAAAAGGCCTCCTTATTTCAAGAGATCTTCCACGAATTTCGGCAGCACGAACGCTGCACGGTGGATATCTTTTGTGTAGTATTTTGTATCAAGCTCATGAAAACGGTCTTCCGCCACTTCAAGAGGATCGTGTTTCTTTGATCCGATCGTAAACGTCCAGAGTCCGCTTGGGTACGTTGGAATGTTCGCTGTGTAAAGACGGGTAATCGGGAACGTTTCTTTTACGTCACGGTAGGCGTTACGGATCAGGTCCTGGTGGAACCAAGGGTTGTCCGTCTGGGCTACAAACACGCCGTCTTCTTTAAGGGCTTTTGCGATTCCTTCATAAAACCCCTTTGTAAACAGGTTCACAGCAGGGCCAACAGGCTCGGTGGAATCGACCATGATCACGTCATAGTCTGCTTCACTTTTCGCAATGTGCATAAACCCATCGTCTACTTTTACCTCTACACGGGGATCTTCCAGTTTCCCGGCAATGGACGGCAGGAACTCTTTAGAGTACTCAATAACCTTTCCGTCGATTTCAACAAGGGTTGCTCTTTCCACTGACGGGTGCTTCAGAATCTCACGGATCACGCCGCCGTCACCGCCGCCCACAACAAGGACGTTTTTCGGATCCGGGTGGGTAAATAGCGGTACGTGTGCCACCATTTCATGGTAGACAAACTCGTCTTTTTCCGTTGTCATGACCATGCCGTCAAGAAGAAGCATGTTGCCAAACTCAGCGGTTTCCACCATGTCGAGCTGCTGGAAGTCTGTTTTTTCACTGTGATACGTCTTTTTAATGCGTGCTGTTATACCAAAATCTTTCGTCTGCTTTTCTGTAAACCAAATAGACAAAACTTTCACCTCTTTAAGTATGTGTGGATCTTATTTATTGATTTCACGCCGCGCCTTTTTTGTAAACATCTTTAACGTAACCAGGCACGCTGTAAAACTTGCACCGGACAGGCTTTGGGCGGTGGATGATGTTCTAATCTATTGAAGTATAGCCGATCCTTTTTGAAATGGGAATAGTTTTTGCGGAGTTTTTCGGAGGGTGGAGGATATCGGAGACGGGTGGTTGGGGGTTTTCCTGAAGAATCCGCTCTTTATCCTGACTAATGAAAAATAACCTGAACTATCAGCTGTTTTTCCTGACAAAAAACATATATCCTGAACAATCTTACTTTATCCTGAAAACTCCCTCCGCCGATCTTTTCCCCTTAAAACAACGTTTTATTTAATACAAACGATTATTCCTTACTCCGGTAAGCCAAAGATAACCCCCTATTCATCCATGCTTTTTCCTTAAAACACAGGCTCGATTCCTTACTGTAAATCCTGTTTCCTTAATCCACACTCCCTTTCCTCAAAAGTCCCCTGCTCCCTATGTATATCTCCCTCACCTTTGTGGAAAACTGTGGAAAGCACTCTTATATTTACCGCTAATGAGGTGAAAAGGGATGGAAATCAGAACAAGGACAGAGCAGCGCAAAAAAAGCAGGCCCCTGCGCCAGCTTATTCGATTATGGTTATTCTCTATGGTCAGTAAGCTGGTCGTTACCGCCATTCTCCTTGGCTACGTTTATCAGTTGGGGGCACCATCCCTTTCAGTTCCTGAAACAACGGTGATTTACTCCGCAGACGGTGAAGTCATCGGTGAGCAGCATGAAGGGCAGAACCGGCACTGGATCCCTCTTGAGGAGATGGGCGACAACATTCTTCTCGCCACAGTTGCGATTGAGGACAGGAAGTTTTATGATCATCACGGGTTTGATATGCTCAGAATCGCCAGAGCCGCGATGACAAACGTGACAGCCGGCTCAAAACTCCAGGGCGCGAGTACAATCACCCAGCAGTACGCCCGGAACCTGTATCTGACTCATGATAAAACGTGGGTGAGAAAGCTTAACGAAGCGATGTACGCTTTGAGGCTTGAGATGCATTATACGAAAGAAGAAATCCTTGAGGGTTATTTAAATACGATTTATTACGGACACGGTGCTTATGGCATCGAAGCCGCAGCCAACTTTTATTTCGGTAAGCCTGCTTCAGAACTTTCCGTCGCTGAAGCCGCCATGCTAGCAGGAATTCCAAAAGGACCGGGGCTTTACTCACCGCACAACAACCCCACCCAGGCAAGTGGGAGACAAGCCATTGTCCTAAAAGCCATGCTGGATACTGAAAGCATTACACAGGCAGAGTACGCCCGGGCTTCCGGGGAAGTTGTTAAACCGGAAGCGTTCAGTGACTTTCAGGGTAAAAGAACAGCCCCTTATTTTCAAGACGCTGTACAGACCTTTTTGGAAGAAGAGCTGGAAATGGACGCTGCTGCCATCCATTCTTCCGGTCTTGAAATCCACACGACCCTGGACCAGGAACAGCAGCGCCTCGCCGAGGACTGGATCGAAAAGGAAATGGCAGGACCCTATGATTTACAGGTCGCTTTTGTAGCAATGGATCCAAGGACCGGTTACGTGAAGGCCATGGTCGGGGGCCGGGATTATCAGGAAAGCTCCTTCAACCGGGCAACCCAGGCAAGAAGACAGGCCGGATCCACGATGAAGCCCCTTCTATATTATGCAGCGCTGGAGGAAGGCTTCAGACCAAATACGCAATTTAAAATTGAAGCAACGGATTTCGTATATGACGATGGACGAAAAACCTATTCGCCTAAAAACTTCAACGACCGTTACGCGGAAGACAACGTGACGATGATGCAGGCACTCGCTGTATCAGACAATATCTATGCGATGAAAACCCACTTCCTTCTAGGGTTCGACACGCTTGTAAATACCGTCAAGCGATTTGGCATTGAAAGTCCTGTCAGTCCGGTTCCTTCACTCGCGCTCGGAGCTGCCGATGTGAGTGTCATTGAGATGACTAACGCTTACAGCCCGTTTGCCAACGGAGGTTACGGAGTAAAACCGACCCTTGTGACCCGTGTTGTCGACCGGAATGGAAATGAGCTTTACCGGGCGGAGAACGAACCGTCCAGAGTCATCGATCCGGCTTACGCATTTTTAATGACCGATATGATGCATGGGATGTTTGAAATGGGGCTGAATGATCCACGTTCCGGTACTGCGGTAACCGGGCGCAGCCTGATTCATCTTCTGAACCGTCCTATCGCAGGAAAAAGCGGATCCACTACCCATGACAGCTGGATGATCGGCTATACGCCGCAGCTGCTGACAGGGGTATGGATAGGAAATGACAAACAGCTTAGCAACCTGCCATCATCCAATGAATGGGGACTGTATTCAAAACGAATCTGGGCCCAGTTCATGCGTGAAGCGCTGGAGGATGAGCTGATCCTGCCATTTGAGCAGCCGCCGAATGTTGTCGGAGTCGACATCAACCCATTGAACGGGAAGCTTGCCACAGATTCGTGCCCAATCCAGCGAACCTCCTATTTCCTTCAGGGAACAGAGCCGACAGAGTACTGCACGGATCACCAGGAAGGACGGGAGCCGGGTAAAAAAGCAGCAGAACCCGATGAAGAACCGTCAAGCTTCATCGACCGTTTCTTTAAGTGGTTTGATTAACGAGGTTTCAGAAAGGAAAATATTCACTTCTTTCACTAATCACTGTTTTCGTATAAATTGCTGCTTTTAGTCAATTCTCTTCACAATGGTAAGTCTAGATGAAGCCGAAGTGCCCTTCGCTTTCCGTGGCGGTGCCGGCAAACCTCCTCGAGCAAAAGCTCTGCGTGGTCTTCAGTAGAAGTGGTTCCTGCTTCTTCCTCTACAAGCTTATGCTTCGAAGTGTTTGCGTCGAAGCAACTCGAAGCAGATTCATGATGCCAACGCTCGTCACTGCCACAGGAGTCTCGAGCACTTCGGCTTCATTATTATTTTAAGTAAAAGCAACAATCTTTGTGAGAACAGACACCTATGCTTATTCACACTATTGCAAGAAGTGCATATGGGCTTTTTCAGCTGAATTATCTCTCTCCCATGATTTTCACAACGCATCGTAGTTGATGCGGCACTCCTGCAGAAGAACGAAGAGGCTTATAACCCTTCCGTGGAATACAAAGCGCATGAAGTCTGCATCTCCCCCTCTTTCTTAAGCATTGATTTGTGTACAAAAAAAGACAAGCGAAGGGTTGGCATTCCCTTCGCTTGTCTTTTTGTCTTAGTATATTGTGTGTGTCAGACACGTAAGTCTAAGTTTACAAACTTCGTGTGAAAATCGCAAGAGACATTTCTGACGTTTTAAGATTTGTTCACAAGACGTTCACATTTGCGGTTGCTTTTATTCAGCTCTAAGCCCTTCTTTCAATGCATCCGGTGAACGGTCCCAGACCTCTTTGTTATGCCCTTCTAGGAAACCAGCAAGCACGCTTTTTGATTTCTCATCCATATGATCAATGATGACGCGGCCTTTAAGTGAGCGGTCCATGTTGTTTACGTGCTCGGGAAGGCTCTTATATCCCCGGCGGATTTCACGGTCCACAGTAAGTTCACATGCAGTTACCCCATGGTAAAAAGGGCCGTCCCCCTTGTCTTCCACGGTTACCCAGACAAGCCAGTACGGCTTCCCGTTTGGTACCTGGTCTTTTTCACGAAGAAACTTAATCCCTTTCTCCACCGAGCTTCTTGCGTGGAGCGCCCCCATATCCACAAAGGCTTCTCCTTCCTGTACATCGATGAAAACCGGAGACATGTTGTTCAGGTTAAGGACCCCGGAACCGTAGCCTCCGTGTCCATCAGTAGAATCTGAACTCAATATATTAAAGCCCTGTCCGCGCTTTTTACCTTTATTATCATCAAACAAGTTTTTCATAATCATCCTCCATTCGAACGTCATTTCGTTTAGTTGTTTCCATATAAATTGTTGCTATCTTTTTTCCGAGATAATTGTTTAAGCCTTAGCTTTCCGTGGCCGTGCCGGCAAGCCTCCAATGCCACAGGAGTCTCGGACACTTCGGCTTCTTCATTACTTTTATAGAAGCAACAATGTTTACGAAAACAGCGTTTCGTTTAGTTTATCATATTCAATTTCAATCTTGCATGGCATTGGCGGTAAAAAACGTGACGAATGGCGTCATTCGGTTTAAAGTGAAATAAGAACGTCTATTAGTGTATTAAACGATCGACCTATCATGAGGAAGGATGGATGAACATTGCCATACGTTACAGTAAAAATGATTGAAGGCCGTACTGACGACCAAAAGCGTGAACTCGTAAAAAAGGTTACTGATGCTGTTTCAGAAACAACAGGGGCTCCCCGGGAGAAAGTCGCCGTGATTATTGAAGAAATGTCCCCGGCCAACTACGGAGTAAACGGTGAACGGATCAGCGATGTGATGCCATAACCCGATCTGCACAAAAAGACGACCCGCTGCGGTCGTCTTTGCGTTATTTATGATGCTGTTCAACTTCACGAAGTTCTTGTAAAGCAAGCTCAAGTGTTTCAATGTAAAACACTTCCGGGTCGTCATGATTTTCAAACTCTTCAATAAGCCACTGAAAGTTTTTCTCAAGCAGCTCAGTAGGAACGCCACGGCTTGTAAGAACAGTGTTCAGCCAGATCGCATAGTCTGTAAAGGTTGTTTTATTGTTAAGTTCGTGAGCTGTTTTTAAATAGTTAAAATGATGATGAATGTCATTCTTTGTATGCGTCCTGCCACGGTCACCAAACTTCTTAAGCATTTCCCCGTATTCTTCATAAAAACGGTCGGTCAGCTTTATGGCGATACGCTCTTCTTCTGCTTGGGAGATCACGTCGCCACCACCTTGTATTGATGAACCCGCGCTTTTACATTAGCCAGTTCTTTATCCGGATATTTCTTTTCCAGTTCATGTATCCGTTTGAAATCATCACTCCGGATCCAGTCGGTGTAATCCTTCTCTGTTTCCCACTCCATTTGTACAGTAAGCTCACCTGGTTTATGGCGGTTCTGAAGAAGCTTGAAGGAGATAAATCCTTTTGCTTCATCAACCAGCTTGGAGCGGTTTTGATAAAGTCCGATTACTTCATCTGATTTTTCTTCCGGAATCGTGACAACTGAGTGGACGATATACAAAAATAACACTCTCCTCTAAAAAGCAAACCGTTAGTTTACTTTTGTTTGGCGAAGAGCCTTGATATAACTGAAGGCCTCTTCTACTTCTTCTTCAGTGTAGTTTTGTTTCGCCTTGATTGTAAACACCTTTTGCTTAATTTCCTCATTGGATAAATCTTCAAAATAAAACATTGTGGATACAAGCTCCAGGAATCGGGAGCTTTTGCTGTTTAGATCGTCAAGCATTTCTTTAGGATCCGGAAACTCAAAGTCTGAGATTGTCAGAAACTCTTCTCCTTTTTCAGTCAGAGAGTAGCGAAACTGGTGATAGCTGCTTTTGTCTTCTTTCACCTCTGATATAAATCCGAGATCCCGCATTTCCTCCATACGGACAGACAGCTCCTCGGAGTAAGGTCCGTACATTCTGAAATGGTATTTTTCGTAAAAAGGAAGGTCGAGCTTCTTGACGATGTATACGATTTTCTGAAGTTTTTTACGCCCGACGATTTCGCCAGCCTGCTGAATAAGTGACAGCAGTTTTGCATGCTCGTTAAGCATGGTTATCCCCCCTGAGTCATAAGTAAAGTCTTAATTCTATTCTTTATCTCTTTATGTGTACTGTTGTCATCGAGAAAGTCTTTTGGAAAGTACAACTTGTGGTCGGTTCTCTTTTTACCCGAAATGGCCTCTACGACATCTGATTTACGGGACAATTCACGAAGCTCTCCTCCCGGCATAAGCAGGTGGATCGGCAGCCGTTCCTCATCTTCTCCCCCACGGTAAAAATCATAGGGAAGGTCTGAAGATGAGTCGATAACGAGATAGTAAGCCGGATCGATGCCTGCTTCTTTAAATAACTGAAGAAGCTCCGGCCAGATTTTCATCTGGGTGCTCGGATCGCATTCCACGTATTTAAACAGACGGCGATCCATAAACCTGTCGCACAAGTCCTTCAATATTGAATCGTCTTCTTCCTGCCACATCTGGAAATAATACATAATAACCGCTTCATCAAGCTTCAGGTAGTCTTCCAGCGTAATGCTCCCTGAGAAAAGGGAGATGAAATGACGGGGCTCGTCTTTAAATGAGTAGCCTTCTTCATAAAGGTGTTTGGCTCTATGCAGGATCTTACTCAAAATCACTTCAGCACTTCTTGTCACCGGATGGAAATAGACCTGCCAGTACATCTGGTAGCGGCTCATAATATAATCCTCCACCGCATGCATACCGCTGTACTTAAACACAGCCTGATCTTGTGTCGGTCTCATAACACGTAAAATCCGTTCCATGTCAAAGTGACCGTAACTCACACCAGTGTAAAAGGCATCCCGCTGAAGGTAATCCATACGATCGGCATCAATCTGGCTGGAAATAAGGCTGATCACGAGTTTATTGTCGTATGTTTTTCCGATCACATCTGCAACCTTTTGAGGAAAAGCATCGCTGATTGTTCTTAATACAGCATTGATTTCCGTCTGCCCGAGAATGATCTCACGGGTCCAGTGCTCATGATCGGTGTGGAACACTTTCTCGAAGGAGTGGGAAAATGGACCATGTCCTACGTCATGAAGAAGGGCGGCACTCAGACAGACAAGACGCTCTTCCGGGTCCCAGTTTTCTTTTTCCTCTATATTTTCCACCATACGGCGCATAATTTCATATACCCCAAGTGAGTGATTAAAACGCGTATGTTCTGCACCGTGAAACGTTACGTATGTCGTTCCAAGCTGTCTGACCCGGCGCAGACGCTGAAATTCTCTCGTTCCGATCAGCTTCCAGATTAATTCGTCCCGCACATGAATATAGCGGTGAACCGGATCTTTAAACACCTTTTCTTCACTTAATTTTTTAAATGGGCCGGTCATGAAAGGCTCCTTTCCTGCTCTGAGACCACTGAAAAAGTAAAAACAACTTTTTCAGTGCCTTTTATTTGAGTTGCAATGGCTCCATTCGGTTGCGCGCCTGTTACGAGAAACCCGCTCATACCAGGATTTTAAAAAATGCAACCGTTACGCTCATTGCTTAGAAGGCACCGGAAAAGTTATAGACCGAACTTTTTCGATGCCTTCCGCACTCCTGGGGCAGCTGTCATTCTGTGTTGTATATGTCTTCTGTACCGTTCAATTCCATGTTCTTATTATACTAAAGAACAATAGGAAAAAGGAACTTTTTGTCGATATTTGTGGAGGTTTTTACAGGAATTGTATGAGTTCAGAGCAATAGAAAGGAGGGCGCCTCCCGGAGGTGCTTTCCCCCGGTACCCCCTCCTCATCGGATGTACCTTTTATTTTTTCATTCGTTTTTGAACTTTATCAATCAGCTGCTCTTCGCTGAGACCGGCAACTGCCCTGTCGTTTACGAAGGTAAAGACTTTTTTCCGCCCCGGTCCGCAATAGGCCTGGCACCCTACTTTTATGTCAGCTTCGGGATCCAGTTCCTTTAACTTTGGAACGAGTGTCTGGATATTTGTGGCCTGACAATCGTCACAGATGCGAAATTCATTTGCCACTTTAACCACCACTTTATTTTCAATTTTTAGTTAAGGCTGTTTTGCCGCTATCGTGTATTTTACTATGCAGAGACAGGCGAATGCAACGGTAACCTTGTCCATTTTGTGATATAATTTAACCGTTTGATTAATGTATCTGAAGGAGAAAACCCAATGAGTATTTTACATAGAAACAGCTGGTACGTAATGGATGAATCCGTCACAGGTTTGAGCGAAAATCCGATGCACTCGTTTGCCATGGATGACACCCTCTGCCGTCTCGTGTCCACTGAAGCAGACTGGGGCATTGCACGGACATGGGTTCACGACCGGACCATCGTCCTCGGTATTCAGGACAGCCGGCTTCCCCATATTGACAAAGGGATTGATTTTTTACGTACAGAAGGTTTTGACGTAATCGTGCGAAATTCCGGCGGCCTTGCCGTTGTTCTTGATGAAGGCGTGCTGAATGTGAGCCTGATCTTTAAGGATGAGAAGCGCCTGAGTATTGACAGCGGCTATGAAGCAATGGTCGAATTTGTGCGGTACTGGTTCCGTGGCTGCGGGCTTGAGATTGTGGACGGAGAAATTGCGGAAAGTTACTGTCCGGGACGTTACGACCTGAGTGTCGGCGGACAGAAGTTCGCCGGAATTTCCCAGCGTAGGCTTCGCGGCGGTGTTGCTGTTCAGATTTATCTCGCTGTAACAGGGAGCGGCAGTGAACGGGCCGACCTCATCCGCCGCTTTTATGAGGTTGCTGCGGGCGGAGAAGAGTCGAAGTATACGTACCCCCGCATTGTGCCGGAACGGATGGCGTCCCTTGAGGAACTCACAGGGGAGCGGTTAAACGTAGACGGGCTTCTTCATTCGATGCTTCTTACGTTGAAGGAGTATTCAGATGAACTCGGCAACCTGAGCCTCGGCATGGAGCAGTGGGACGTCTATGAGGAGAACCTCGCGAGGATGGTTAAGAGAAATGAGAAATTGATGAAATAGCGCAGCCGCAGCCGCTTCGCCTGTTAGGGGCGGGGCGGTTATTACATTTACTTGGAGGGGGGCTGGGGGATTTTACGTTTAGTCTTTGGTTTTTTACACTTAGGAACACTCTTTTTACACTTAAGCACCATATTTTACGTTTAGCCCCTGCCTGCCCTTCCCAAGACAAAAACAGCCCCACCCGAGAAGGCACTGGAAAAAGTTCGGTCTTTAACTTTTTCCAGTGCCTTCTAAGCAATGAGCGTAACGATTGCATCATTAAAAAGCCTGTTACGAGTGGGTTTTTCGTAACAGGCGCGCAACCTAGTGGAGCCAATGCAACTCAAGTAAACGGCACTGAAAAAATTGTTTTG